>NZ_JBFACK010000026.1:0-134541 GCF_040640795.1 Streptomyces sp. NPDC021622 | reverse complement strand
GCGAGGGCATCAACGCGTGACCAAGCTCGTCGCCCGCAACGCGTTCGGGTTCCGCAACGCTGACAGTCAGCGTCTACGGACACGCTGTGTCACGAAACGACGAGCTCGCGGACACCTCCGCACCGCTCAACTTCGAAGACCCGCGATATCAGGGACGAGGACGTGGCCCGCCTCCCGTTCAAGGACCGGCGCATCAACTTCCTGGGCCGCTACCTGGTCAACGTCACCGCCGCGCGGCTCGGTCCGGTACCTGCGCGCTTTCCGCACTCGCGACGCTGCCCAAGGCGGCGAGATCGAGGAAGGCTGAGGGCCCAGGCCCCGGACGATGTCGTGGCCGGAGCCTGGGAGTGGCTCAGTCGGCGTGGTTGTTGGCTTGCTTGGGCAGGCAGAACATCAGGGCCCACATCAGGGCGAGGAGGCTACCGACCCACCACAGCACGGTGATGAACGCGTCGCGGTTGAGTCCGGGGTCGGGTGAGCTGCCGGTGGTGGCGAAGAACACCAGGGCGGTCAGCGCGGTACCGAGGGCGATGCCCAGGTGCATGACGGTATTGAACAGGCCCGAGGCCGACCCGGCGTCCTCGTGCGGGACCCTGGCCAGCGACATGTCGGCCAGCGGGCCGCCGACCATGCCGAGGCCGAAGCCGATCAGTACCACCGGAGCGGTCATCGCCAGCAGAGTCAAGCCCGCCTGGCCTGCGTCGATCTGGAGCCCGTAGGCGGCCATCGAGGCGAGCGTGATGAGGGCTCCGGCCTGCGGCAGGCGGCGGGCCAAGCGCCCGGCGCTCTTCGCCGTGACCGTCGCGCCTGCCAGCTCTCCCACGGAGAGCAGCACGAAGGCCAGGGCCGCATGGAAGGGGCTCATGCCCAGTCCGCGCTGGAGGTAGAGCGTCCAGGTCATGAAGAACAGCCCGCACAGCAGGCCGTGCATCAGCTGCGCGGCCAGACCGCCGGAGAACTGCCGGCTCCGGAAGAGGGACAGGGGTACGAGCGGGGCGTTGTCCTGCTTGCGCTGCTGGTGGCGCAGGAAGACACCGAGGACGAGGAGGCCGGCGGCGAGCAGGGCGAAGCACCACAGCGGCCAGTGATGGAGGTGCCCCTCTGTGAGCGGGAAGACGATCAGGACGATGGCCAGTGTGGACAGCAGCATGCCGGTGAGGTCGAGCCGGTCGGCCTTCTTCACGGTCGACTCGGGGATGAACTTGCGTCCCAGGATGATCACGGCGAGGCCGACGGGCACGTTGACCAGGAAGATCGGCCGCCAGGACAGCCCGAACAGGTCCGCCTCGGTCAGCAGACCGCCCATCACCGGGCCCAGGACATTGGCGAGCGACATGACGGCCCCGTACAGGCCGAACACTTTGCTGCGGTTCTGTCCCTCGAAGGTGACATGGAGGGTGGCCAGGATCTGCGGGATCATCAGGGCCACCCCGGCGCCCTGGAGGCCGCGGGCGCCGATCAGCACGCCCGGCCCGGCAGCGAGGCCGCACAGCAGCGAGGCCGTGGTGAATACGACGGTGCCGATGAGGAGGATCTTCCGCCTGCCGTAGAGGTCTCCGAGGCGTCCGCCGGTGATCAGCCCGACGGCGATGGGCAGTGAATAGCCGGTGGTCAGCCACTGCACCGCGTCCGGTCCGGCGCCGGTCGACTCCTGGATCGCGGGCAGGGCGGTGAGGACAACCGACTGGTCGATCATGTCCATCAGCTCGGCACCCAGCAGCACCAAGAGGGCGATCCAGGCAGCCAAGCCCATCTTCGACAGTCCAGGTGATGGGTGGGTTGGGGGCTGGGTGGTGTGCTGCGGCTCGTTGTCGAGCGCGGAGGAAGACACGACGGGAACTCCTGATCCAAAAGAATCGGGGAGCCATGCCGACAGCCGCACCGGGGCCGGAAAACACGAAACCCGGGGCAGACGGCAGAGCTGCACCCGGGAAAAGACAGAAAACTGCGGGGGGGGTGACGCAACTCAGGCCAGCGCGACGTCCGCCCCCGGACACGTGCGACAAAACAGCACGTGGGGAACACGGACGACTACATGGCCTGGTTAATAGGACGTCACCTCAAGATCGACGCAGAAGGAACGGAAACTCCGGCCGCCGGTGCCGAGAACCTCCGGCGCAGAAGCCTGGTCACCATATGACATCCCAGGCCCCTTCGCACATCAGATTGCGAAGTTCGCCACCTGACTGAACATCCAGGAGCTGACGCTTCGCTGTACAGCGCACACGAGGGCGCATGACACCTCGAATTACACGCACCCGGGAGCCCCGTCCACGGCCCCCTGACCAGGCGTGATCAAACTTCGCTGCCAAAGGACAGTCGGGCTCGCACCAAAAATCGAACACATGCTCTACTGGGTTCATGGTGCACAACAACCCCGCCCCCGACAGCGTGCAGACCCAGCGCGACTGGAACCGCACCTACAACGCCCTCGCCCAGGCCCCCGCCGCCGGCAACACCGCACTGCGCCGACGGCTTATCGACCTGTCCCGCCGCCTCATCCGAGAGGTTCCCCGCAGCCAGCTCGCCGACCTGCGCCGCCGCACCGAGGACCAGTCATGACCCGCCGCTCCTGGGACATATCCGACCGGCAGCAGTCCGTGCTGGCCTGCATCCGCGACCACATCCTCGATCACGGTGAGGCCCCCAGCGTGCGCGAGATCGGCGGCGCCGTCGGACTGTCCAGTCCCTCCTCCGTGCTCTATCAACTGCGCCGCCTCGAGCAGGCCGGGGCCGTCGTGCGCGCCCGCGGCACCGGGTGGCGGGACTACCGGCTCGGTTGACTGCCGAGCCCCGGCCCATCACCGAAGACGGGAACCTCGGCACTGTCAGACCTCGCTGCCATCATCCGGCCATGCTCATCAGCCCGAAGTCAGCGCCCGCCCTCTTCGAGGACCTCACCCAGAACTGCACTCTCCCCCTCATCCCCGAGGAGTTAGAGGGCACCAGCTTCCTTCGCCGCCACGGCCACATCGTCATCGGCGACACGGCGCTGCGCGGCTACAAGCACAAGGCGCGCTGGACGTACGACGACCGCGACGTCAGCCGCGCCGGTCGTGCTCTGGCAGAACTCCACGTCGCCTTCACCGACCTCACCGACCTCACCGACCTCACCGACCTCACCGAGGTGCAACTCCCCGAGTACGGCGACCACTCCGGCCAGGAGCCATGGGACCAGCCCGACTGGCGGCGCCAGCTGCGGTCCTGGACGTACGACGCCGCCTTCCACAAGACGTTCCGAGAGCGCCGGGACAGCGAGGACTGGCACGCCACCTGGCGGGACATCGGCGACAACGGCCTGCCCGGCGGCCTCACGATGACCGAGTTCCTCGACGCCCGCAGCGAGATGCCGCACATGGACAACATCGCGGGCACCAAGCCGCGCGGACTGCTGTCCCGGTCGGGCGGCCAGTGGCTCCTCCCCCGCGTCTATGCCGAGCTCCTGGACCGCTGGGAGCAGCTGGAGGAGGACCTGATCAACCGGGCCCGCATCTGCTCGGGGTGCGGCGCCCAGGGACCGCGCGGGGCCTGGCGGGCACCAACCGCCAACGGCTACATCACGTTATGCCCGACCTGCTCGGGGGCCACCTACCAGGCCTACCAAGGCCACCTTCGCGGAGTGCTGTACGAGGCGGTGCGGCGCTCCACCCGGGCCGACGACTTCCTGTGCCGACTCTGCGGCGAGAGCCGGGCGTTCACCTGGGACCACTGCCACGACCACGGATACATCCGCGGCCCGCTCTGCGCCAGCTGCAACACCTTCGAGGGCAAGGGAGTGCGCTTCCTGGACCGGCCGGGAAGCGTGCTGCACCTCCTGGAATGCCGCAGCTGCCAAGACCAGCAGACCCTCCCCCGCAGATTCCACACCGCCGTGATCCGCGACCACCTGGAGGCGACCGAGCGGCACGGACGCTGCCGCAACCGTCCGCACATCCGGGAACTGGAGCACACACACGGCGTGCACTGGCTCGAACTGACCTGTCACGGCAGGCACTGGACCAAGGACGTCAGCCCGGCCGAAGCCGCCGATCTGGTGCGCGGGTTCGTCACCCGCGTACTGGGCGACCTGGGATAGCCGGCCAACTCGGCCGCGCTCCCCGGCCTTTCGGGGACGGGACAGGGCGCTGCGCGAACGGCTACTCGGCCGGGTCCTCCTCGACATGCCGGACGGCCTGCTTCACCGCCTTCTCGACTTCGTAGCGGTTCTGCCCGGTCGCCGTCGCATGCTCTGTGATGGGGGAGTGTGCCAGTGCTGACGCCTCCCGCCATCGCCGCCACTGCGCCTCGTACTCCTCATCCATCAGGCCGGCGAGCTTCGCACGCTCTTCTTCGGCGGAACGTTCATCCTTGATCAATTCATCGGAGACGTCTGCCACGAGCGGATCCTTAAGCGCGGCGCGCCGGTGTCTCGGTGAGCAAGGACTGCGACGTGGCGCCCGCGCCCACGACGCTGGGGCAGGGCGGCTTAGCAGCGGCTGTCTTGTTTCGGCTGGAGCGTCTGAGCTGGGCTGACAGGGGCCCGGTAGCATCGGCAGGTTCTGCATGCGGGGGAAAGGCGAGAAACGCGGATGCTGTTGCTGTGGACCTGGCGCGAACGCCAGTTGGCGAAGGTCAAGGATTTCTTCGAGCCGGACATGGACCCCATCTACAGCCGTTCTGTGGATGCAGCTCTCGATCACGTGAGAACTGTGCAGCTGCTCCAGACGCACAGCGATGTGTCGAAGGATGAGATCGAGCAGGACATGCTGGCGCCGCTCTTCAGGATCTTCACCATCAGCCGGTGCCCGGCCGACGAACGGCAGACGTACGAGAAGGCCCGCCGGAGGCTGGAGCAGATCGAGGGACGGCGCCGGAGCGTTGAGAGCGGGTCGGCCTGGAACTGGCGGGTGACCTGCTCGCTGCTGGCGGGCGGTGCGATCGCGGTACTCCTCATCGGCAATCTGTGGCTGGACGTGACGGTGATGGCCATGGTGCTCCTGTCGTTCGTGCTGCGCTGGCGCGGTGTGAGAGTGATCGTCCACGTGCTGCACTCCGTGATCGGGGCCGCGCTGGCGGTCAATTGGTCGGTGCAGCGGGTCGAGGTCGGTCTGAGAGCCATCCAGTGGGGCAAAGTGCTGCTGGAAAAGGGAACCCTCCCGGCGGTGCCCCACATTGTTCGCCGCCTGATGGGCGATGAACCCGACTCCGTGTTCCTCCCGGACCGGCTCTCCGGGCTGCGCACACCTCGATCTCCCTTGCACGTCGTGGACACCCGGGCGATGCACCAGCTCGAGCGCAAGCTCGACCAGGTCGAGTACGGCACCATCGCGGTATGCGGGCCACGCGGTTCCGGCAAGTCGACCCTGCTCGAACAGTGCGTCGACGACGCCGATCTGGGTCTGCTGGCCCAGGCTCCCGCCACCTACGCCCCCCACGACTTCCTGCTCTCGCTGTCCGTGCGACTGTGCGAGACCTACCTGCGCAACGAGGGACACGACGTCCCCGAGTTCACCCGCCTCTCGCCTACACGCCGGCTGCTGCGCCGCACCTGGGGGCGCACCCGCAGTCTGGGACGCTGGAGCGCGTTCGCCCTCCCCGCCGCCGCGCTGGTGGTGCTCGGTCTGTCCGCCCCGGCCCGCTCCCTGTATGCGCAGTACGCCGACTCCCTCAGCGACACCGGCCGCGAGCAAGGCGACGTGATCCGCGACCACGTCGTGGAGATCTGGCAGGGCCACGCCGTCGTCGCGAGCTTGTGTGTCACCCTCGCCGGCCTCGTCTGGTGGCAGTCGCGGCATACCGCCTGGCTGCCACGACTGATCAGGGAAGGCTGGAGGAAGGCCAGCAGAGTTCTGGGCCATGTTCTGACATCCCTGTCCGTCCTCAGCCTCCTCTTGATCGAACAGCTCGATCCGCTGCTGCGGAACATCCCGTTCCAGAAGCTGTTGATGGCCGTTGTGCTCTTGGCGGTGTGGAGAGTCTGCCGCGGCTCCCGTGATTCCAAGTTCGAGTTTGATCTGGGCCGGTGGCACATCAGCCTGCAGCGACTGTTCCAGCCGCTGGCCGCAGCCACCGCCTTCCTCCTCGTGCTGTACATGGTCAACACCCCCGAGATCTACGCACTGCTCGCTGACGAGGACAACCCGCTGCGCATGGCTGCCTTCCTGACCGGCCTGATCCTCCTCAGCGCGGGCCGGTGGAAGCCGAAGCCCCCTGAACCGGAGCTGGCGACCCGGTGCCGCGACCACCTCTACCGGCTCCAGACCATCCAGATGTCCAGCAACACCCTCAACGCTGCAGGGGCTGCCCAGGTGCTGACACTCGGCGGCTCCCACGCCACATCCGTCACCACCGTTCCGCCCAACTTCCCCGAACTGGTCGATAGCTTCCGTGAACTGCTGACGCAGATCGCGTGGGAGCAACACATGAAGAAGCCCGGGTGGGAGCAGCACAGGAGCAGGCCCGTTGTGATCGCCATCGACGAAGTCGACCGGCTGGGCTCCGACACCGAGGCGCTGGCCTTCCTCAGCGAGATCAAAGCAATCCTTGGTGTCCCGTACGTCTACTACCTCATCTCGGTGGCCGAAGACGTCGGGGCCACCTTCGTCCGCCGGGGCCTGCCCCACCGGGGTGTAACCGACAGCTCCCTGGACGACATCGTCCATGTCCAGCCCAGCACCCTCAAGGAATCACAGACCATCCTCGCCGAACGCACGGACCGGCTCACCGAGCCCTACGTGATGCTCGCCCACGCCCTGTCCGGCGGCATCCTGCGCGACCTCGTGCGCTACGGCATCCAGATCAGCGAAATGCAGGAGAAGGCGCAGAGTTACGCACTCACCGACATCTCCCGCCATCTCATCCTGGAGGAACTCTCCGAGACCCTCGCCGGGTTCAGAACCCTGCTGAGCAAGCACCAATGGGCCCCGGACACCCGCAGCATTCTCAGCAGGTTCGGCACGCTGGTCACCTACCTGAGTGACCAGGAACCGTGCTCCTGCACACAGGCCAAACTGCAGGCCACTCTCGAAGAGTTCGCCTGCCGACCCGCCAGCGAACAGCTCGAAACCACCGTTATCGGACAGCTGACGCCCGAAGCCCTCCAGCTCATTGAGGAGGCCTCCACCTACGCCTACTTTTCCCTCACGCTGCTCGACATCTTCACCGTCAAGCACCTCACACAGCGGGCCACGGACGCTGCACAACGAGGCGAGGGGGGCGAACCGGAACGCCTCGCCCAAGCACGCCAAGAACTCGGCATATCCGTCTACAGCGCACGCCCGCTCATCGACAAGATCCGCACCGCCTGGTCGCTGCCCCTCGAACAGTCCGGAATCCGCCGCATTCCCGGGCCCGGGCCCAGCACATGCGACATCCACACCAACCAGGCCGGCCCCCTGCAGCCCCGCGGGTTCGGGTAGGAGGCCTCCGCTCGCCGGCTAGACGCCACCGGGGCAGCCACTGGTTGGGGGGTGCCTCACCCAGCCCGCTCGGGTTGATGCCCAGTTTTCCGGCCAGATGGATCAGCGCCATCTTGCGGTCGTGCTCATCCAGTTCCACCAGCGCGTCATACGCCTGAGCCATCGCCTCTAGCTCCGCCTGGCCCACCCCGAGGTCACCGTCGCCTGGGCTGACTCCGCCTACGGTGGCGAACTCATCCCCTGGGCCCGCTCGTTCCTCGGTATCACCCTCCGCACCGTTCCCGGGCGCAAGGACCAGGACGGCTTCGCCGTCCTCGCGAAACGGTGGCGAGTCGAGCGCGCCATCAGCTGGATCATGCGGGCCCGCAGAAACGTCCGCGACTACGAGCGGCTCATCTCCCAAAGTGAAGCCCACCTCACCTGGACCATGATCACGCTCATGGTCCGTCGCCTCACCCGCCCACCCCGGCCACCCCGGCCACCGCGCAGCGAGCCCCGTCCCGTCGAACGGGATGCCGTCGTCAAGCCCAAACCGATCCGCATCCGGGCCCAGCGGCAGTCGCACGCCATCCGCCTCGCTCCCACCGCCCTCGCCTGACCAGCGCGGCATCGCCACACAAGCGCGCCTGCGTTTTCAGCTACTCACCCGCACCACACTCTCGTGAAGCGTGACCATGAACTTCCGATCAGTCGTCCCGCCGGCCTTCAACGCAGAACCGGTTGCCCTCCGGGTCGGCCAATACGACGTACGGCCGTTCTGCAGGCGCTGGGTTCTCCGGGTAGTGCCGCCAGTCGACACGCTGAGCTCCCAGCGCCACCAGACGAGCGACTTCCTCATCTAGCGCGCGCTCTCCCGCGTCGAGATCGAAGTGGATACGGGGAAACTCCACCGCAGGGCTCTCGCTCACGTCCATCGCGATCGGGATACCGGGCACACCGATGGGAGGCTTCAGAACGATCCAGTCGTCACCCTCGAAACGCGGAGGCCGCCGCACATAGCCCAGGGCCTGACGCCAGAACTCACCTGCTCTCACGTCATCGATCACGCCCAGCGAGACCTGCCTGATCGTCGTCATGTCAGCAGCCTAGGTATGCCATCCCAACCAGACTGTCGTTTTCTGTCCTGAAGTCCCTCCGTCACCGAGTGTCATAGACCAGGGGATTGAGCACAGCTACTCACCCGCGCATTGTCGGTGCACTCCTCACGGGCAGGCGACCGGCCTCGGTCTCCCCGGCCGTCGGGGCATCGCTCGCCCCCCCGGCCCACATCACCGTGAGTGGTTGGCGTCTCCTGGGTGGAGGGCCAATCCACGGCCCGACGTCATGAGACAACGCGTCTAAACGATGTCGCCCGGTGCAACGATCATGAGTCGTGTGTTGTCGCGCAGCCGGGCCAGCGCCACGAACTCGACCTCGGTCTCCTCATGCTGGTGTGGCAGGTAGAGGCGCCGCCTGTCTCCATCGGGGTGGGCGACTGTGGTGACGTCGTCGTCGAGGATTCTGCGGGCGATCGGATCGGCCTGCCTGATGTGATCGCAGACCTCGTTGAGGCGCGCGTCGTCCGGATTCGCTTTGTGGGCCAGGCGCAGTTGTGAGGCCATGGGCTTGGCCCAGGTCTCCTCCCAGTCGATGAGCTGGAGCCGGGCCTCCGGGTAACACAGAGCCCAGATCATGACGTTGATGCCGTGCAGCATCCAGGGGTAGTCGCGGGCCGCGGCCTGGTTGAAGACGCGTACGTCCCAGCAGTGGTCGAAGGTGTACGCGGGGTACGTCAGGCTGTGGACGATGGCTGCCCCCACGGGGTCGATGGTGCTTGCGTCCGCGTGCGGGAGCGGTGGTGGCTCGCAGGCGTTGGCCTCCAGCCACAGGTGTGCGCGTTGCGCGCTGTCCAGGCCGAGGACGCGGACGATGCGGTCGAGGAACTCGTCGCCGACGTGGTCGAGTTTGCCGCGCTCTAGCCTGCCGTACCAGCCTTCGGTCACGCCGGTCAGCTCTGCAAGGTCTCTTTGCGTGAGGCCTTTGCGGTGGCGGGAGCCGTAGCGGGCGGTGAATCCGGGCACGGCGTGCGGGTCGCGTTCTTCGCGCCAGGTCTTGAGCATCCGGGTTATCGGCGGCAGATTGCACATGGAAGGCAAGACTCCCCTGGGTAAAGAAAAGCAAAAGTATCAGGAGATCCTAACGCAGCTTATACCTTTGCCTGACTTGGTAGTGAGTACCCGTCACGCCGCTAAAATCCGGATCTTTCGGGCATAGCCACGCACGGAGCGGGCCGCAACCCGCACTCGCAGTGCCGGTACTGCGGCTACCGACACCCTCAGAACCGGCCTAACAGCACTGAAACGGGGCAAGGTGTGGCACCGCTGCCCAAGGCCACCTCCTTACGGCAGTAGTCCGCCACGCAGCGCCTCCCCCCACCTCGCCAGGCTGCCGCGAGCGGACGCCGCATCATCGACGATCCGAGAGGTGTCCAGGCATGAGCGTTTTCATCACCGGCGGCAACCGAGGCATCGGTTACGCCATAGCCCAAGAGCTTGCCGGGGCCGGCTTCAACGTGGCTGTCACCTACCGCTCCGGGGAGCCGCCCGCGGGCTCCTACCAGCCGGGCCAAGAGCATTGCGCTGGACGTTTCCTCGCTGTTCGCTGTGACGTGACGGATGCCGGGCAGGTCGATGCCGCCTTCAAGCAGGCTGAGGTGGAGCACGGCCCGGTCACCGCTCTCGTCTCCAATGCGGGCATCACCCGCGACGGGCTCCTGGCCCGTATGAGCGAGGACAACTTCACCGCGGTCCTGGACGCGAACCTGACCGCTGCCTACCGGGTGGCCAAGCGTGCCCTTCCGGGCATGCTGCGAGCCAAGAGCGGCCGCATGGTGTTCATTTCGTCGGCCACCGCGATGTACGGCGAGGCAGGGCAGACCAACTACGCGGCGTCCAAGGCGGGGTTGATCGGGCTCGCCCGGTCCATTGCCCGCGAATACGGCTCACGGAGCATCACAGCCAACGTCGTCGCTCCAGGGCTGACCGCGACGGACATGGTTGCCGCTCTTCCCGAGGAGCGCATCAAGGGCCTGCTCGGGCAGATCCCGCTCGGCCGCCTGGGGCAGCCGCAGGAGATTGCGCGCGCGGTGCGCTTCCTCATCGAGGACGGTTCCTATGTGACGGGCGCGGTCATACCGGTAGACGGCGGTGCGGGAATGGGGCACTAAAGCAGTGATCGGATGCTGCGGCAGCCTGCTTGGGCCTGCGAGGGAAGGCCGCGGTGCAGCAAGCGCAGGCAGCTGTGCCGCGGATGACGAGCGGCGGCCGGTCCATGTTGTACCGGGGCGAGGGGGCGGGAGTGATCGACGCTGAGCGCATCCTGGCGCTGGCCCGGGAGCCGGCCCGCGTGGACGCGGACCGGGGGCGTGACGCGGGCCGGATGGCGGCGCTGGCCGGGTGCGGGCGCGGACCCTGTGCGCAGACGGGGCCAGTGGCGTGGTCGGCGGCACGGTGCGTAACGCGGTCACAAGGCGCGGAGGTTCAGGTACCGGAGGGCGCCCGCGAGGCGGCGCAGGTGTGTTCCTTCTGCCCGATTCGCAGCGGATGCTTCTCCGCCCCGGAGGCGAGTGCTCCTGCCCGGGTGCGGGCGTGGCGCAGGCGAGTGGACGACCAGTAGGCGGGTGACGCCGGTGGGCGCCGAGAACATCTCGGCGCCCACCGGCATTTCTGCACGTCAACACCCTCACGGGGGCGTGGCCGAGGTCACGTTGGCGGGGAATTCCGGGAATGGACACCCCCTACATGCATAGTAGAATTAATTCAAGAGGCGAGGGGGAAAGAAACCTCACCAGCACCACTTGGAGCCCAACATGCAGCGCGTCATCAAGATGAGCCAGGTCCACCGCAACCCGCGCCAGCCGCGCGAGTACTTCGACCAGGACGCGCTGAACGAGCTGGCCAAGTCGATCGAGACATACGGCCTCATGCAGGCCATCGAGGTCCGCCCCGACAACGAGCAGGGAGGCTACGAGATCGTCGCGGGAGAGCGCCGCTGGCGCGCGCACCAGATCCTCGGCCGCACCAAGATCCGCGTCACGATCACCTCAGAGAAGAACGAACTCCAGCGGTTCAAGCGGTCCATGAGCGAGAACGTCACCCGCGAGGACATGACTCCGTTCGAAGAGGCCCACGGCTACCAGCGGATCCTCGACGAGGAGGAGGGCGCGACCATCGAGTCCGTGGCCGCCGACTTCGCCAAGACCACCACCTACGTGAAGCTGCGCCTGACCCTGCTGGACCTGCGCATAGAGGTCCAAGAGCTCGTACAGGACGGGAAGATCGGCACGCAGGCCGCTGTGCAGATCGCCGCCCTCAACCTCGCCAACCAGGGCTCCGTCCTGTCCAAGTTCGTGCGGGGCGAGTTCACCTCGGACAACGAGATCGTGCACTTCGCCTACGCGATGAAGCAGCAGCAGGATCAGGCCGTCCTCATGGTCGTCGAGGAGATGACCGAGGAGCAGCGCACCGAGCGCGCGACCGCGCAGAAGAAGACCCGCACAACGCTCGACAAGATCGAGCAGGTGCGTGCACTCCTCGACGAGATCGGCCGCACCGAGCCGTTGAAGCTCGCCGAGACCCTCGAGACGCAGGTCGGTGCACGCCTTGAGCAGCTCGACCGGGTCGCCGAGTCCCTGACGAAGGCCCGCTTCCAGCTCAAGCAGGCCAAGGCGCACGCCGAAGCGAGTGAGCTGGTCACCGTCAACCCCGAGGCCGTCAGCAACAGCTAGGCCGAGCCGGAGCCTGCCGCAGCCTGAACCCCCGACCCGCCGCGACGTGCGCGGGCGAGACCCGCCCGCACACCCGCTCAGCCCTGCCGACACTCCGGGGCACTCACCGAGAAGGTCACAAACGCCGTGCGCTACACCGCACCGCTCACGCCCGCCCAGGCCGAACAGTCGGCAACGACGTCGGCATCATCATCGGCTTCGCCGCCAACGCCATCAGCCAACTACGGGCCGCGCGAACACCGAGGACCTGATGCGCACGCTCGCCTCCCCGGCAGCCATCGACGTAACCGCGGCCCGCTACCTGAAGGCCCTGGAGAAAGCCCACAGCCCCGGCGAGGCCGCCGCCAAAGCCGGGACCGCGCTCGTCCACGACTGGGCGAACGCGGTCCTTGAGACCCGCGACCGCCTCGGCGAGCAAACACCCACCGAGGAGAGCGAGGCCTCCGAGTGAGCGCCTCCTCCGCGGGTCGCGACTGGACCGTCATGCAGCGCGCCGAGTTCGGCCAGGCCGCGCCAGGCGAACTGCCGTTCTCCGCCGGCCCGGTGCGCATCCCCGCCGTCCGGGACCAGGTCGGCACCGAAGCTCTCTTCGGTGAACCCTCCCCCGCCCCTCAGCCTCGCCGTGCCCAGCCGGTCCAGCGGGCGACGCCGACGGACAGGACGAACTCTTCTAACACCCCTGCGCTAGGACCCCGGTCACAGGTCGCCGCCGCCGATACGGTCGCCGTGCCCCGCAAATCCCGCTGCCACGGCCACGGCTGCGATTGCCCCGGCCCCCGAGCACAGCCATGTCCATCCGCCCCCACGGAGCCGCCTCCCACCACGGACACCGCGATCCAGACCAGGGTGCCGCCGAACACTCCTGTCCCCAGGCGGAGTAGGGCTAGTCGTCGGCGTACACGCGAATGTGGCCCTGACAAGATTTCCGTAGCCGGAGATCACCACGGCGAAGGTGTCTGATCGGAACAGCGTCGCCTCAAGTGTGCGACATCCCGTGGGTTCCCGTGGTTCTTGCCGGAACCCTGAGCCCCTGGCCTGGGGCTTCTCTCTCGTTCGCGTGATCGGCTCGCCGACCGCTGCCGGTGACTCTCTACCGGGTGACGGCGATCTCGAACAGCGGGTTGCCGCTACGGTCGGCGAACTCCAGCACCCCGTCCTGGTCGGGAACGACTGCCGCCTCGGAGCCGGTGACGCTCTCCCCCGGGCGCGGGTCGGGCTGGAGCGGTGAGTCACCGACATCACCAAGGAACAGTCCCGGTGCCGCCACCTGGGCGTTGGACGTCCACCGGCTCGCCACAGTCAACGGGTACAAGTCAAACTCGTCCGGTCCGGTGTTGGTGACCTTGAACTTCCAGACGACGACTTGCTTGCCGGGTTCTGCCTTCTGCACGTCGAAGTCCTTGGACACACGCACCTCCAGCAGGGTCACGTCGGCGGCACCGGGAGGGATCGGCCTGGC
The DNA here is from genome assembly GCF_040640795.1 of Streptomyces sp. NPDC021622. Lineage (NCBI taxonomy): Bacteria > Bacillati > Actinomycetota > Actinomycetes > Kitasatosporales > Streptomycetaceae > Streptomyces > Streptomyces sp. NPDC021622. The sequence continues at coordinate 120,920 of NZ_JBFACK010000026.1, read as the reverse complement.
CAGCTCCGCGGGCGAGGTGGAGATGTGGAGGGTCTGTCCCACGGCCAGCCTGGGCGTGCTGCTGGTTGGCGTCTGCGATGCCTTGGGTGTCTGCGATTGCTTGGGCGTCTGTGGCGTGCTGCTGGGCGGTGCTTTGGACGGTGTGGAGTTGCCTCCGCCGCCTCCTCCGCAGGCTGTCGCGCTGCCGCCGACGGCTAGGACCGCGACGACCGCGATGCTGGCAGCCTTGTGTTTCATGACGATCCTCTTCGCGGGTCGCCCCCCTGCCTCTATGTCCATCATGCGCCGGACTCGCACTGACCGCTGCCGGTAGGTCACCCCATCAATGTTGCGTCGCTCCCGAGGGGCCGGCAGCGGCCGAGGTGCTGTCCGAGCTGTTCGGTGACGCCGATCGGGCCGCCGTGCTGCGCAGCCTGGAGGCCGGGATCGAGGCAGGAGCGGAGCACTACCGCAGGCTCGTCGCCCGTGTGCGCGGGCAGAATTCGTCGCCCGACGCGACCGAGGAGCTGGAATGGCTGGCGCGGGCCCTGCGCGCCGCGGATCAGACCTGACCTGGTGCTCGACCTCGGCACGGGGCAGGCCGCCGACCTTGCGGTGCCGCCGGGACGAGCTGATCGCCTACGGGCCGCAGCTGTCCGACAACGGCGCCACCCGGCTGGGGACGGCGGCATTGGTCCGGAGGCCGGACAAACGGACACGGCACGCGTCCGGACCCGGACACGGCACGCGCCATCCCGACCCCGGACCGGTACGCCGACCCTGGGTGCACAACTGGCAGTTCGGCAGGCGGTCGTGATGACCGAGGACATCCAGGCCGACGTCACCGCCGAACCCTTCGGATCGCTCAGCATCCTCGTAATTCACCCGAACCCACGGATGCATCGGCCTGACGCACACCGATGGACCCGTGGGTTCGCACTGAAGGACCTCCAGTTTCCCTAAACCCACGGGAATCTAGGGGTGTCGCCGAGGTGAGCCCAAAGGCCGCCAGAAGTGGATCTTCACTTGGGGCGAGGTCCTGCCCGCATGTAGGGGTGCCGGGTGAGAACGGTGTGGCCGCCCGGCGGCGACGGTGCCCGGCCCGCGCAGCCCGCAAAGCGTGGCCACTGCGGCCCCGGCGCCATCCTGGTACGGGCCAGTGGCAGGACCACTGTGAGGCCCCGCGGCCGGTGGAAGCGGCGGGTCGCTGTTCGGACCGAGGCGGGCGCCACCAGATCGTGGGCGAGCGTGTCACCGAGCGGGCATATAAAGGCACATATGCGGTGAAACCTCACAGTCGGACTATTCCATGAGGCGCTGATGGTGGCAGAACAGCAGGCGGCTAGCCACGACCGGATCTGGAATGTCGAGGAGGTGCTGCGTCAGTCAGCCGAATCTCTTGAGAGGGCGGTATGTGACTTGATGCCGTTTCTGTGGTCACCGGAACGTGTGGGACCGCTGTATCCGCGCGGGTCGGAGGGGCGGGTTGCGCTGGAGTGTCCCGGTGAGCGACCGCCAGCCCTACAAGAGCGACTTATCCGATGTCCACGGACAGCGGGCCGATCACGAGGCCGTTGACACAGGACTGGGACAAGATCGCCAGGCCCCTCAAGCCCGTCTGCACCGCGGCGACCCTCCGCTGCGGGCGCCACGACGACGCCCGCAGCATCTGCGTTCGCCCCCAGCCGTCACCCCTGTCGCGCACTCCCACCCCTCGCACTGAGCGCCCTGATCACCACGACCACCCCCCGGTACAGCGGCCGCACCACCCGGCCGGGCAACCGGCGGTGCCGCTCCTCCTTCCACACCCGGGCCCGGGTGTGCGCCGCGAGAGGCGACCACGGGTCGGTGACCCGGGGCGCGGTGGCGTGGAACTCGATCCGGCAGAGGTGCTTGATGTTGACGTATCCGTACTGCCACGGGCTGACCAGCCGTACCGGAGCCCCGTGATCGCCGGTGAGCGGCTCCCCGCCGAGCCGCTCGGCGACGAGCACGTCCTCACCGAGCGCATCCTCCAGCAGCACCAGCGCCCGCACCCCGTCCGACCCCACGAACACGAGGTGGCTCACCACCGCCCCCGGCCGCAGCCGCGGCTCCACCAGCACCCGGTAGAAGTCCTTGAACGCGACCCCCTCCCACACCAGACCGGTCGCCGACCACCCGGCCACACAGTGGAAGTCGGCCCGGACCTCGCGTCGCGGCAACTTCCCCAACTCCGCCACCGACAGCGTGACGTCCTCCGTCAGAGCGCCGCCCAGCTCGATCACCGGATCGGCCGGTATGGGCGGCGGCGGGTTCTTCAGGTCCTTGCCGAAGCGCGGGAACCCGCCGACGGCACGTTGTCCTGGGGGAAGGCGAAGCGTCATGTCGATCCTCCGGTATGCGCCCAACTCGGCTACCCAACAAGCTACTTCAGCATGCCTCGCACCTGACCGACTGGCGCAAGTCCTCCTACAGCGGCGGCACCAGCGGTGACTGCCTCGAAGTGAACGACTCCGCCTGCCCCGCCCACCTCCCCGTCCGCGACAGCAAGAACCCCACAGGACCGGCCATCCTCTTCCCGGCCGACGCTTGGACGACCTTCGTCGACTCCCTCAGTGGGTGAGTGAGTTGACGCCCGTTTCGGGCTTTCGGGTAGGTCGAAGTCTGCTGCTCGGGGGTTCGCCGGGTGGTTATGGCCGCGGCTGGGTGAACAGCCCCTGCTCGGGCTCGATCAGTCCCATCCAGATGTATCGCTCCACCTGCCGCAGCGTAGACAGCATCCGATCGCGCACGGCCCAGAACGCAGCAACCTGCGCTCACGGCCAGGTCGCCTACGACGCCGTGGTTGCTCAAGATCACCGGCGTGGAGGGCACCTCCAACGCCTCCGCGACCGCGGCCAGCGCAGCGGAGCCCAACTCACAGGAAGACGTGCACCCTCGCGAGCGTCGACGGCAGTCGGTACGGGCCGCAGACGGAGCCAGTCCAGAAGAGCCGTCCCCCAGGCATGCACGCGACCCCAGCCCACCTTCACCACAGCTAGGTTAAGCGCGATGAAGGTCCAGTCGGGGAGTGGACACCCGCGCAATACATAGTAGAATTAACGCACTAGGTGAGGGCGAAACGGCTCACGCCAACACACAGAAGGGACCAGCGCATTGTTCACGACCCCCTCAATAGTCGAGGCCTCCACCCTTGGCGCCACCGCACCCGAATGCGAAGACTGCGAGGGGAGCGGCACCGTCACCTACCTCCACGGCCCGTACGAACGCAACCGCGAATGCGACGCCTGCCACGGCACCGGACGATGCCTGCCCTGCCCCGCATGCACCGACGGCACCAGCCCCGCCACCGGCGAAGCCTGCACCACCTGCGACGGCTTCGCAGCCCTCACCTGACCAGAAATAGGCCAATACCCAAAAGGAGCGTTCAGTGATCCTCGGCGACTCACTCACCCAAGAAGCCCTGTCAACGGGCAGCAAGACCAGCACAACCGTCAGCCCCGACGGCGCGATCCGCCTGGCAGTCGCCCTGCCCGACGGCGCGGTCCAGCACTTCGAACGGCCGCCCGCTGCCACCTGCGCAGACTGGCGGGCCACCGAGCTCGAAGCTCCCAGCTCAGGCTTCATCTTCAACGAACCCGTCACCGAACAGTGGGGGCACGCTCTCACCCTCATTGCCCGCAACTCCCTTACCTGAACAGCAAGGAGACCGAGATGGAAGACTTCAAGAAGCACACCGGCGTGACGCTCGCCCAGCCCACACTCAAGGGCCTACTCCGCCCGTTCGGCGAAGTCCGCGGCCACGCAACCGACCCCTTCAGCGGCAAGACGCTCGTGATGGTGCAGTGGCCCGGCGCACCCAAGCCCCTCCCCTACGAGCCCGACGAACTCGCCATCGCCGACTGACCCAAAATAGGCCAGTACACATCTTCGTGTTAGGTTTTGAGCGATGTCAGGCCCTGGCACGGCCCACACATCCACCCGATCTCCGGACGGGCAGCGACCCCCCGCGCCCCGCCCGCCCGGAACGGCTCGTCAGATACGAGCCACCCCTCCGGCCGGGACCCGCACCCCCTGCGGGTCCCGGCCAACCCATGGAGAACCACGACATGCCTGACATGAACAACCACGACGACATGCAGCTCACGAGCCACGACGACGCCCTGCACCAGGCCCTCGTCCTCGAGCGGTACGGCCGCCCCCTGGACGAGATCCTGTGGGAGGAGACCCGACACCCCCTGCCCGAGCTCCTCAAGGAACGCCACCGCCGCCCCCAACTCCCGGACGCGACCGAACCCTCCCGGCAACAGCCCCGGCCCGACCCGGATGCCGCCGCGCACCGCGAAGCCCTCCTCGAAGCCGATACACCCCGCCGACGGCGGAGTGCCGCGTGACCGAGGAACAGTTCCGCCGGCACGTACGCAAGCTCGCAGCCCTCCGCGGCTGGACCCTCGCGTACCACACCCACAACTCACAGCGCAGTGACGCCGGATGGCCCGACGAGGTCTACGGACACCCCAGGGCCAAGCGCGTCATCTTCGCCGAGTTCAAGGCAAACACCGGACGGATGCGCCCCGCGCAGCGCGACTGGCTCAAGCACCTCCAAGCGTGCGGCTTCGAGACCGCCCTTTGGCGCCCCAAGGACCTCGACCACATCGTCGCTGTCCTCGCGCCCGACGGCCCTCGCGCCCAACTCCCCGACAGCTTCTAACCAGGAGGCCCACCCCGTGCACGAGCGCACCAAACATCACGCCCAGACCCCGCCGATGCCCGGAGCTTCCTGGTGCAGTTCCTGCGACAGTTGGTTCAATCCCATCACCAACACCTGCCGCTGCAACTACCGATGAATACCCCAGGTAAACCGACATGAACGACTCTGCTCCCATCCCGGGCCACACCACGGAGCCCACCGTCCCGGGCCACGAGCAGAGCACCCCCATGTCGGGCGTCGGCACTGAGCGGGCCCTCATCGAGATCGTCCGCCTGGCCAACGAGCTGTGCGAGCACCTCGCCGACGGCCAGTGGCACACAGCCGCCCGAATCAGGGAACTCGCCGAAACCACCCTGCTGAACGCCGGAGACCGCTGAATGCACGCCCGCTTTGAACCCCTGCCTGCACCGAGCCGCAGCCAGGACGCTTACCACACCGCCAAGGTGCTCCGCGAGCGTCCCAACGAGTGGGCGCACATCGAAACCCTCGGCAACCTGAACCGGGCCACCAACCTCGCCTACCGCATCCGCACCGGCAGGCACGGCGCCTTCCGCCCGGCAGGCGCATTCGACGCCACCGCACGCCTCGCCGACGACGGCACCGCCAGCGTCTACGCCTGCTACATGGGAACCGCAGGGAAGCAGAACTCGGTAGCGCGGACAGCAACACCACAGGACATCAGCACCTGAGCACACAGTGCACCCTGTACGCAGATGGACGGCTGTGATCTCGGTGAGAGCTGCGCGCTTTGACGCGGCCAACCCGACGCGCCACCTGGCCCTGCCTCAGCCGATCACTATCGGCCGTCCTGAAGGTGCACCTGCGAGGCGACGTTGACGACGGACAGATCGTCGAGCGTAGTGACCGCGCACGAAGGAACTCCTTCGCGCAGCAGGCTGTCCTCCAACGCATCGTCGCCAGCCAGTGTGCGCAGCAGGTCTACGGTGACGCCGCCGTGTGTGACCACCGCGACCGGCCCTGGTTCACCAGCCAGGTCGGTCAAGCACGCGAGGAACCGGTCGCCTGCCTGATGTGAGGAATCCCCGGACCTGGGAACGTAACCCCGGTCCCGGACCGTTGCAGCCCAGTCAGCAAGAAACTCGGCGATGGGCTCGTCATTTGCCCAGTTCATCCGCTCCCGCAGCCGGGCATCTTCCTGAATCTGGAGTCTGCACTCGGACGCGATGAACTGCGCCGTCTCGTGGGCTCGCCGCAGAGGGCTACTGAACAGGGCGCCGATCCCGATGTCCTGCAGATGCTTCGCTGTTCGGGCCGCCTGCTGACGTCCGAGGACGGTCAGGCCCGGATCGCCGAGTTGTCGTTCCTTCTCCGCGTGCTGCACCAAGTAGAAGATGGTCACAGCCGAGAGTGGGGCACAGTTCGCGGCAGGCGCTACCGAATTTTCGGCAGGCGTGGACTGAACGGCAGCCCGCGCGGTACGGCGCCTCGATCAGCCTGCATCCCAGGGCGCTGGTCCGCATCGTATGTCCGGCCAATGGTGAGCGTCCGGATCCGTGGAGGCAGTAGCCGAGGGCGAGCTGCAGTGCCCGCCTAAAACATGGGAACCCATGACACATTCCGCCCGTTGATCAGTGCGAGGCCTCGCAGCATCCCCCGTCTGCGGGGCCTCACCATGCGCTCGATCCGGCCTGAGCGGCCATCGAGCACTGGATGTTCGCTCACCTACGCTCGATGGTGGGCGTGGGGCTGGAGTCCCATGTCCAATGCCACGCCCCGAATACCGGACTCGCTTGCGGACCTGGCTATCCCGGTCGCCGAACTCTTCCCGTATCACCGCAACCCGCGTACCGGTGATCTCGATTCCATTGCTGAGTCGCTGTCCGTCAATGGCCAGTACAGGCCGATCGTCGCCAACCGCGGCACCCTGACTGGGCGCACCAACGAGATTCTCGCCGGCAACCACACCTTCAAGGCAGCTAAGCAGCTCGGCTGGGACAAGATTGCCGTCACTTGGCTCGACGTCGATGACGACGCGGCCGCGAAGATCGTCATCGTCGACAACCGCACCAGTGATCTCGCCGGGTATGACAGCGTGCTCCTCGCGGATATCCTCACCGAGCTTCCCGACCTCCAGGGCACCGGCTACGACCAAGGCCAACTTGACCAGCTCCTGGACGAGACGGCGCTCCCAGCACCGATCGAGCTGCCCTCCGATGGTGCCGACACCGGGGCTGCGGCGACGGTGGACTATCTGCAGTGGGGGTACATGCAGTGGTCCTCCACCCGCGTACGGATCACGCAGGCCGAGGTGGAGCTCCTCGACGCGCTCTACAAGCGGTTCGTCGGCGACAACGACTCCGATCTCGGCTTCGGCTGGCACGTCCTCAATGAGGAGCACCGTGCTGAAGAGGGAGCGGTCGCGTGAACCCTCTCGACGTACGCTTCGACCCCGCCTATCCGCTGGCCAAGCTGCGGCCCGCGGACTACAACCCGCGGCGCTTGTCCGACGAGTCGTTCGAACGGCTTCAGGGCTCCCTGCGCCGCCACGGCGTTGTGAAGCCCGTGATCCTGAACGCCGACGGGACGCTGGTCGCGGGCCACCAGAGGACCAAGGGGCTCAAGGCGATCGGCGAGACGACGACGCCGGCGATGATCCTTCCGCAGAAGGTTCGGCTCCAGGACGAGATCAAGTTCAACCTCCTGCACAACCGGGTCGAGACCGAGTCGTCCGTGGTGTACGCGGATCCGGGGCCGATCGGCCAGTGGTGTTGGATCCCGTGGCAGACCATCGACGTTGAGGAGTCGAAGAACCTGCCGTTCCAGCAGGCGATTGGCTTCATGACCGCCGCCCACGGGCCGTGGGGCTCGGTGGTAATCGACGACCAGGGCCGCATTGTGCTGAACGCCGAGTACGCGGCCGTGGCCAAGGCCCAACGCTTCGACATCCTCGCGTGGACCTGCGCCTCCTTCGACGCCGGCCAACTTGTGGAGGACCTCACCGGCGAGTACGGCGTCTACGACTGGACTGGCCTCGAAGAACAGGCGCCGGTGTGGAATCAGCACATCGTGCAGCCGAACCGGCTGCGCGAGCACTCCTCGAAGGCGAAGGCCGACAAGGTCCGCTACAAGTCCGAGGTGTGGGAGCGCCTCGTCCTGCCGTGGCTGACCACGTCGCATCGGGTGGTGGACTTCGGTTCCGGGCACGGCGACTACGCCCGCCACCTGCGCGGCAAGGGCTACAAGATCCACGACTACGAGCCGTACCGCACCCTGAAGGGCAAGTACGCCGTCGACATCCACACCATCGTCGGCCAGATCCGCAGCATCGAACGCGAGTTGAACGAGAACGGCCTCTACGAGGTCGTGGTCCTCGACTCCGTCATCAACGCCACCACGTCCCTCGACTACCAGCACTGGGTCCTCACTACCGTCAACGCCCTATGCGCCGCCGACGGGCAAGTCTGCATCGGCACCCGCAACTTGGAGCGCGAGCTGGCGTACGAGAACTCCGAGCACTCCATCAGCCGGGACTCCACGCGCCTGTCGTTCCTCGACAGCGAGAACGTGGACATGCGGTTCGTGCGCGGCAAGTGGCAGCGCATCCGCTATCACACTCCCGAGTCTCTCCTCGGTCTGCTGTCCCGGTACTTCGAGGACGTGCAGATCAGCGACACCACCAGGGCCACCGTGAAGGCCGTGTGCCGACGCCCCCGAGTGCTACCCCTGGAGGAATATCGGCAGGCACTTTCGGAAGAATTCAATATGCCCTACCCCAACGAATTCCGACACAATAAACACAACGGACTTTCGGCAATTCTGCTAGAATTGATCGAGGATAGGAATTCCAACTTGGAGGGGTAAAGAATGGAATTGGGGGCGGACCCGAACCGGGTTCGCATAGATATCGAAGCACGGGCCAGCTACCGCATCATGTGGCTGGCCGGCATCCGTGAACTCGACCTGACACAGCACTGCCTCAAGACGTTCGGAGAATGCGACCGCCCATACATCAACACCCATCAACGCAGGCAGACACTCCACCTGTCCGCAGCGAATCCGCCAGTCGCCTGGTATTTGTGTGCACTACCCATCCCCTGGGACTGGTCCCGCAACGCACACTTGGCATTCGAGCACGCACCCGGCGAAACCTGGGATGGCGATGCCCTCGTACCTGGCCTCGGGGTTCGGCTGGCCAACGCTCGCCCCATCCTCGGCTGGGGCGAGCACTCGATCCCGCCAGATGCGCCAAGTCGAAGTTCCAAACGACACCGGACCTGCCGGAACTGGCAGTTCGCATGGTGGTTGCGCCAGAACCGCAAGATCCCTGACGCGCCGCCTCCGCACCTTGAGGACTCCGCGGGTGTGGCAGAGCAACTGACCTTGGACTGACCTGTGGCTGCCCTCTACTGAGGGCAGCCACAGCAGAAGGCAGCCGGCCGAGCATTCCTGCCGCTGTTCTCAGTACGACACTTTGCCGCCGCAGGGCCGGTACAGCGTCTCCATCGACGAGCCACCGTTCGTTGAGGCTCTCTCGTCGATGGAAGCAAGCGCACCGGCGGAAATTGCAGTGCCAGCCAGTGCGCCCCTCCGTCACAGTGGAGCCATGGAGGTTCATGAAGTTGCGCGTGAGGTCGTCTGGGATCGGCATCCTGATGCGCGTGCCGCGTTCCTGGGCGGCAGTGTGCTGACGGAGCACCGCACCGCGACCTCTGATCTCGATGTCGTGGTGCTGTTGAAGGGGGAGCCAGCCCCATACCGCGAGAGCCTCTTCCACGAGGGCTGGCCGGTGGAACTCTTCGTTCACACTGAGGAGTCCTGGCACGAATTTACAGGCCGGGAGGTTCGCCGACGTCGATCGCCACTGCTCTGGATGTGCGCGAGCGGTGCCTTGCTGTTCGATGCCGATGGTGTCGGCGGGCGTATCGCCACTGAGGCGAAGCGGTTCGTCGAGACTGGGCCGCCTGCAGTGGAGACTGAAGAACTGGAGGACGCCCGCTACTCGTTGACTGATCTTCTGGACGACCTACGGGGCTGCAGAGAGCCAGGCGAGAGGCTGTTCATCGTGACAGAGCTGGTCAACCGCGTGGGGCAGTTGACCTTACTCAACCGCGGCTCTTGGCTTGGCGGAGGAAAGTGGTTGGGGCGTCGCCTCGACGAGCATGCGCCGGGAGTCTCCCGGCAGTTGGACGCCTGTGTCCAACAAGCCCTCCGGGGAGAAGTCCAGCCTCTCATCGCGTTGGCCGAGGAATTGCTCATAGAGGCTGGTGGTCCACTTTGGGCGGGCTACCGGCGAGGTGGCCCGACGTAGGCGTCGCCTTTAGAGGCTCGATGGCGGTGGAGCCGGGCCTCGATATTGGAGAACCCAGCCCCTCGCTCGCGTCAGTGAGTTTGCGCGTACGCCTCGCGGACTGAGGCCGGTACGCGACCGCGATCACTGACTTCGTAGCCGTTCTCCTTGGCCCAGGCCCGGATGGCCGACGAGTCGTCTTTGCTGCCCGTCACCGCCTTGGCCTTCCCCTTAGAATTGTCTCCACCGCGAATCCTGCGGGCGCCATCAGCCTGGAGATACGGGTTCAAGATCTCAAGGAGCTTCTCGTAGTTCTCATCTACGAGGTCGATCTCCACCCCAGCCCCGTCAATGAGAATGCTGTGCGTGGAGATATCCGACGACTCCTCGCCGGTCAAGTCATCCACATATGTCGTAATTACCTTCTGTGCCATGCGAGGGATTCTACGGCCACGTGAACCTCGAAATATCCATGATCACCAAAGCTCGATACCAGCGGACCACAGCCGCGTAGGCATCGCTACCGAGAACCTGCTTGCCCTGCGCATTACGGCTGCGGCCCCCAGTGCGCGAGGACGTCTGCTCGGCTCGTGAATGAGCGACAGGCGAAGCGCCCCCGTCCGGCAAAAAATCCCGCCGCAGGGGTAGGCGCCGCTGCTAGCATCACCGCATGATCGCGCCTTCGTCCCAAATCGAGATGATGCCCCGCCAGCGGGGCTGCTGATACCGGACGCGCGTTTCCGAGGCCCTGAGACGGGGCCTCGATCTGCGGTGCGCTGGTGGCTTCTGCGGGAAGGCCCCAGAGTCGGTGACGCCGACTTCACCCGGGAGCGGCTCATTGCCCGAGCCAACGCCGACCTGGCAGGCGGTCTTGGGAATCTCGTCAACCGGGTCGTGACCATGGTCCACCGCTACCGGGACGGCCATGCGCCCCTGGCTGACGCTCCGGCCACCGAACCTCTAGCTGCGGCCTGCCGCGATGTCCCGGGCCAAGTGGATGCGGCCCTGTACGACTTCGACTTCCGCCGGGCAGCCGGCAGCCGCCGCGGTCTGGACGATCGTGGAGGAAGCCAACCGCTGCATCGATACCCCCCCTGGGAGCTGGCCAAAGCCGAGCAGGGCGGGGATCATGCCGCCGGGGAACATCTCGACACGGTCCTCAACGCCCTCGTCCAGGCATGCCACGAACTGGGCGACCAGCTGCAACCATTCCTCCCAGATGCCGCCTCCCGAATCGCCAGGCAGTGCGGACACTCGTCGACGCATCCATGCGGGACCTGATGGACACCTTCCTCGACGGGTTGATCTGGACGCCGATCCAACTGCTGATCCTGCACTGGCCGGCGTCGGGGGGTTCTTCCCACCGGCCGCCGACGTGGGGCGGCCACTCGTCCTGCTGGGCCCGCCGGAGGTGGTACCCGGCAAGGCCCATGCCGGGAGCAAGTGGCTCCGCGCCTTGAAGAGCTGCGCAAGCCGTTCGCCGCCGAGTGCAGGGGCTGGGCAGGACGCCCCGATACCTTCGAGGACTTCGCCGTGCTACTCCGCGAATGGGCAGTAGTAGTAAAGGACACGACCCAGCGTGGCTGGGGTCTGGTGGGTCTGCCCTAGCCGCTGTCGGCTGAACGGAGCCGACGATCAACTCGACGAGCTCTACGAGGCAATCGAGTGCCAGCGCGCACGGGCCGAGGCCTATCGCTCCTCCACCCACTTGAGGTGGAGTCGACGAGCGGCCTGACATGCAATCAGCAGAGCAGTGCGTGCGCACCTCTCGACCCCCTACCGGCTGGACACGAGCAAGGTCCGCGTCCATGACGTTAGTTGACGTGTGATGGCCTGAGCTCGCGCGCTGTGCCCCGGCAGAAAGGGCAACACGAGCAAGGCCGGAGTGGACGCCAACGTCACGACGAGCAGTGGGACGAGCGCGAAGATGACGATGATTGCGCGCTGGAGCCAACGAGCACCGGCGAGAACGGCGGGCCAACGAGGAGGCACGGAGCTTCCCTTCCGAGGTGACTGGGTTGATGCCACAAGCCTCCGACCGGCCAGATAGGTTGCGACAGTCGCAACCGTTGCCAACGCCAGGTCAACCGCCGCCGGGGGATATCCGTGACCGAGATAGCACGACGACCAGCAAGTTCCTCGGAGGTCGAGCGTGGCGAGGTTCCGGAAGTTGCCGCCCTCGGCAATCAGTTGACGGAGCTGTTCAACACTCTGGGCATCACCCAGAGGGCCTACGCGGTGCGCATCTCCCGCAGTCCCTCCTCTGTCTCTCGCTACTTCAGCGGCAAGAAGTTGGCTCCCCTGGACTTCATCGACCGGCTGATCCGCGAAGTAGGGGAACACCGCAACACTCCACTCCGCCCAGCAGTCCAACAGCACCTGCGGGAGTTGCGCCTGGCGGCCTTGAAGGTCACAAACCCCGACGAGTACCGCCTTGAGTCACTTCGCGCGGAACTTGTCGCCTCGAAGCGCAAGGCATCGCACCTTGCACACCGAGAGGAGGCTCTCCACCTGCTCATAGACAAGAAGGAGGGGCAACTCCAGGAGCTTCGATCCGAGATCGCCCATCTGCGGAACGACTGGGGGACAGAGCAACTCCAGGTCGCGCGCAGCGAGGCAAAGTGGGAAGCGGAGAACACCGGACTAACGTCCGAGCGAGACGATCTCGTAACGGAGCTATCAGAGTTGCGGGAAGAACTCAACGACGCACTGAGGCTCCGCGAGAGGGCGGAACGCCAATCTGAGGACCTAGCTGAGAAGGTGCGACTTCTGGAGGAGGAGCTTGCTGAGCGCGTATTTTCACGCACCCGAGCGAGTATTTCCCTAGCAGAATTTAAGGCACGGCTACTCGAGAAGGAATTCGGCCAGGAGCATGAGGCTTTCCGGGATCTGGCCGAGGCGGCCTGGTCGCGCGAGCTCCCTGAAGTTGTGGAACTGGTTGAGTGGCTTCAAGCAAATGACCAGACTTCTCTTCTGCATGTGTTTACGGAAGAGGTAGGGCGCACACGACCGCTTGATGAAGTGATCCAATTGGGGTTCGACCTGTCCGTCCTTCCAGATTTCGACCGCGGAGAGGCTTCGTTGCGCGTGGAGTATTGGCATCCCGTCCGCATTCTCTGCCGAGTCGCCGCGCTGAAGAGGTCAATTCCTGACATGGCCCAAATAGCTCGATCGTGGGAGGAAATACCTATCGGAGAAGGGACGCTGGGTGGACGTCTGTTGGCCCACGTGGTTGGCGAAAGAGAGGTACAAGGAGACGAACTAAATCTATGGGACGGCCTAGAGGCGGGAGGGGTTTCAGAGCTCGATTTGGTTAAGGCTTTTTCGTCAATGAAGCCCGAACGGTCGGCGAGGGTCATATCCGATTGGCTAGACGTGGGACGCCCTGGAATTGCGCTCGCAATGCTAATTTCCGTGATCGACCGACACCCGGGGCGAGGGTACAGGGATTCAACCCTTTGTCGAGCGGCTTCCGAGTTGAGCGACGAAAATTACGAGCGAGTCATCCAGATGGTGGTGAACGATGTGCCCGATATCACCTCGGCCAGGTATCTTATTATATTTCTGCGTGACGCCAGGAGTAACCCGGATTTCGTACTCGCGTGGTTGCTCGATAAATTTGCCACTTACGGGCGGGTCGAGGCCCTCCTTTGGGGCATTTCCCAACTGGAGGAGAAAACAGTCGCGCCAGACAATTTTGAGCTGCGGAACTTTCGTCAGCAGCTGAAGTCTTGGCATGAGAGTGGCAGTTCTAGTAATGCGTGGAAGTTCCAATTTCCCCGCCGTCTCTAACGAGTGTTAGAAGGGGAGCGCGGATCGTCTACTGTTGATCCGTCACACCACTGGGCCCACCGCTCTTCCCCCGCCTGCGTCTTCCATGCAGGATCATTGAAGGTAGGCGCGGGGCCCAGGGAGTTGTGTCATGGGCCGCCCCAACCGCGCCACCCGGGCTGCCATCACCCAGCGCCGCGCCGACGCGATCGACCTGAAGCTCGCCGGCGTCGACTGGCTAACCATCGGCCGCAAGCTGGCCGCCGACCCGGCCATCAACTCTGACGGCATCGCCTACCCGCAGGGGTACGGCATCGACAAGTACAAACGCGGTCTGGAACCTCCCACTGACAAGCGGCTTATCGAGCTGGCCTGCAAGGACGTCTCCAAGGCCCTCGTTGAGCGCACCACTGCCCTGGATGCCAATTCCGATGAGCTGCGGCAGCTCATGGTGGAGCGACTCGAGCGACTGTTCTTCGGCGTCTACCGGGCTGCGATCCGCAACGGTGACTACCAGGCCGTCGACCGGGCGGTTCGGATCATCGAGCGCAGCAGCCGCCTCCAGGGCCTGGACCGCCCCATGCGTACAGAGCTGTCGGGGCCGGACGGTGGACCAGTTCAGGTCGAGACCGCGGGCCTGGACGAGCTGGAGCGGCTGATCAACCTCGCCGGCGGCGAGGGTGGCGAGGCCTGACGAGGCTGCGGTCCTCCAGGCCTACCGGTCGCTTCCCGCGCAGCGCCGCCGTGAGATAGCCGCAGCCTCCACCCCCGAACTGCGCGCCCGGCTCGTACGCATAGAGCGTGAGCTGGCAATGGACCGCTCCCCCGGCGCGATGGCGTCCGTCCTCACGGACGGCAGGGAGATGCAGGCCCCGCACCTCGCGAAGATCGACGCGGCCTTCGAGCAAGTCGCCGCCGGACATCCGACGAGGCTGCTCCTGACGATGCCGCCGCGACATGGCAAGAGCCGCCGAGCCGCACGCTGGGCACCACTTTGGTACCTGCGCCGCCGCCCCGAGCACCGCGTGATGATCGCTTCCTACTCCTCAGATCTCGCCGACGATCACGGTCGATGGATCCGCGACGCCATCCTCAACTACGGGCCACAGCTTGGCATCAGCCTGCGCCCCGGCTCTTCTGCCGCCAATCGCTTCGACCTCACCGGCACCGAAGGCGGCGCCGTCATGGCCGGTGTCGGCGGAGGCCTCACCGGCAAAGGTGCGCACCTGGCCGTCGTCGACGACCCGATCAAGGACGCGGCCGAAGCCTCCTCCCCCACCATGCGCAAACGCCTGTGGGAGTGGTGGCAGGCCGTCCTGCTCACCCGCATCGAGCCCGGCGGCTCCGTCATTTTGATCCAGACCCGCTGGGACGAGGACGACCTCGCCGGCCGAGTCCTCGCCGATGAGGGCGACCGGTGGACCGTCATCGACCTGCCCGCCATCGCCCTCGCAGACAACGACGCCCTGGGCCGTTCCCTCGGTGCGCCCTTGTGGCCGCAGCGGTACGACACCGAGGCACTCGCCGAGATACGCCGCTCCGTGGGCGAACGCGTCTGGTGGAGCCTTTACATGCAGCAGCCGCGCCCGCAAGAAGGCGGCGTCTGGCAGTGGCCATGGATCACCAACAACCGCATCAGCGCAGCCCAGTTCCGCGGCATCGACCTGACACGGATCGTCATCGCCGTCGACCCTGCCGGTGGCGAGTCCGCCGTCGGCGACGAGACAGGCATCGTGGCCGCCGCAAGTGACCGGGAGGGGCACCTTTACGTCCTCGACGACCGCTCCGGCAACCGTGGCGCCGACGCATGGGGCCGCGAGGCCTGCCTGCTGGCGATCGAACTGCGCGCGGACGCAATCGTGGTGGAAAGCAACTACGGCGGAGACATGAGCCGCCAGATCCTCCATCAAGCATGGCAGGAACTCCAGCGCGAAAAGCGCACCGAAAACATGCTCATGCCCGCCGTCCTGTCCGTAACCGCCAAGCACGGCAAGCGGCTGCGGGCCGAGCCGATCGCCCAGCTCTACGAACAGGGCCGTGTCCACCACGTCGGCGAGTGGCCAAAGCTGGAACAACAGATGGTGACCTGGGTTGCCGGCATGGACAGCCCCGACCGGATGGACGCGGCCGTACATGCGCTGACACAGCTCGCAGACCCGGCCGAGAACGGGGTGATCACCTCGGCCTACCAAGACAGTCGTCTGTCCGGACGGCGCTGAGCCGCGGTGCCAGGGGCTCAGCCTTCAGAACAGGGGCTCCCCTGACGGAACGGTCCAGGAGTCCAGTGGTCAATGCCAGCCAGCTGCCCTGATCACCGATTCGGCGACGGCACTGATGGGTGCCTGTGCGGCCGACGACCGCAGAGTACGGCCCGCAGCCAGCTACTCGTCAAAGCAGCACGCAAGACCGCGATGGAGCTACGGCCGACGACCGCGGAGGGAGTGGGAGCGCAGGGCGTTGCCGATGGCGAGGCCCTCGCCGCAATGGAGCTGCGGTCGACGACCGCAGAGGAAAACGGTGATCTCGTAGCCGCTCATCTCGTCCTGCTTGCCGCAGTGGAGCTGCGGCCGACAACCGCAGAGCAAGACGTTCGAGGGCACGCTCGTCTTCAACGACGCAGCGCCGCAATGAAGCTGCGGTCAACGACCGCAGAGGAAGTTGGATCGTCGACCCGTCAGTGCCGGTGGCATGAGCGCCGCGATGGGGCTGCGGCCGACGACCGCAGAGGCAGCGGACCATGTGATCCCAGTCGCGCACCAGCGGATCACCGCGATGGAGCTGCGACCGATAGGCGCAGAATGGTGCTGAGATCGAGGACCGCAGCGAAGGGGCCGTGGTCCTTCCGCATCTGCTCCTTTCAGATGATCCCGTGATGGAGCCGCAATCGGCTGTCGGTGATCGCAGAGAGAGAAGGTCCGCTCGGCACACTCTTCCACGCGCTCGAGTCCATGCCGCGATGGAGCCGCGGACGATGACCGCAGGGAAGACATCCGTCCGCATTCGCCGAGTTCGTCGCGATCGGACTGTGGTGGGGCTACGGCCGACAACCGTAGCGGAGGCCCGATAAGACTGGGGAGGCCAAGGGTCTTCGAGCCTCGATGAAGCTGCAATCGACGACCGCAGAGAAGGGTGACCGCGACCGGCGGCGGCGGACAGATCGAACTGCCACAGTGGAGCTGCGGCCGACGACCGCAGAGGTGAGGCTGGTTGACGATGAGGCAGTCCCCAGGCTCCAGCATGCCTCGATGAAGCTGCAGTCGACGACCACAGAGAGCGCCGCAGCGCGCCTCCAGGTAGTACGCCTCTTCGGTGCCGTAGCCGCAGAGGAAGACACGCAGCCACTCGGAGATCGTCTCAGGGGCGAGGCCGCGATGGAGCTGCAGTCGACGACCGCAGAGGAAGGACGGGATCGACGTCGTCGATGTCGGCCACACCGAGCCGCAATGGAGCTGCGGCTGGCGACCACAGAGAAGGTCGCAGCGCATGCACACCTGGTAGCCCTCCTCGAAGCCACAATGGAGCCGCAGCCAACGACCGCAGAGGAAGGACGGGATCGACGTCGTCGATGTCGGCCACACCGAGCCGCAATGGAGCTGCGGCTGGCGACCGCAGAGGAAGACCTGGATCATCCTGCGGACCGATTCGGACCAGGTACCGCGGTGGAGCTGCGGTCGATAGCCGCAGAGAGGGGCGCGTGCGCACGTTCGTGGAGGACATGTGGTGCGTGCGGTGATGGAGCTGCGGTCGACGACCGCAGAGGAAGCAGCCACGCGTCGGCCAGGTTCCGTGCGTGCAGGTAGCCGCAATGGAGCTACGGTCACCGACCGCAGAGCAGGGGGGGCGGGTCACGGACGCACCGGTCGCGGAGGTCGATGCCGCAATAGAGCTGCGGCCGACAACCGCGGAGGAAAACGCGGACGTTGACCCACCGCCCCTCTTCGATCATGCCGCGATGGGGCTGCGGCCGACGACCGCAGAGCACGGTCGACGGCAGGAAGGCGCTGCTCATCGCGTCCGAGCCGAAATGGAGCTGCAGTTGACAACTGCAGAGGGAGAAGCGTGACCGTGCGGCGTGGGTCGGCGTGGTCCCGCCGTGATGGGGCTCCGGTCTACGACCGCAGAGGAAGGCGCACGCCCTGGCGCAGTTCGCCGCAGGTGCGGTAGCCGCAATGGAGCTGCGGCTGACGACCGCAGTGGAAGGCTGGTTAGGCTCGGAGTATCGCAGTGTGTGAGCGCGCCAACCCCCGCCGCGCAGACGCGCATGCGGACCTTCCAGACATTCTCCTTCGGGACCAGCCGGTGGCGTTGCCGACTCTCATCGAGCCTAGCAACGCCTCTGCATCCGATGGAGCTGCGGCCGACGACCGCAGAGGAAGATCGACCCGAACACCTCCGGCTGGACAGCCAAGCTGCCGCAATGGAGCTGCGGCCGACGACCGCAGAGGGGGAATCCCTATGGGGTGAACTCCTGCGAGTCCTCGTCCCCGCAATGACGCCGCGGTCGAAGACCGCAGAGGAGTTTGTGGGAGCCGGAGTACCAGATCTCCACGCCGTATCCGCAATGGAGCCACGGCCGACGACCGCAGAGGAAGCGCGAAGGACTTCGTCAGCCCGTCGAGCGCCGCCTCGCCGCGATGGAGCTGCGGCCGACGACCACAGAGGTGGGACCAAGCAGTGGGCGCACACGGTGGACCTCATGTCGCCGCAATGGAGCTGCGGTCAACGACCGCAGAAGGAGCAGTTCGGTGCGGGCCTTCGCGGCGGCATCTGAGTAGCCGCGATGGGGCTGCGGCCGACGACCGCAGAGGAAGACCATTCATCGATCGTTTCATCCCGGCCCTTCATCACGCCGCGATGGGGCTGCGGCCGACGACCGCAGTGGAAGGCTGGTTGGGCTCGGAGTATCGCAGTGCGTAAGCGCGCCAACTCTCGCTGCGCAGACGCGTATGCGGAGCTTCCCGGCATTCTCCTTCGGGACCAGCTGGCGGATCCGTGTGAGCTTGGGGTTCCGAAGAGGGGTCATGGGTAGGTGCGTTGGCCGGGTTTGAGGGGTCCGTAGGAGTTTGAGAGGCGGGTGCGGGGTGCGGTGTAGAGGGCGGTGACGCCGAGGGCCCGGAGTTTGGCGGGGTCGGGGGTCGGGGTTCGGACGGTGGGGTGTTCGAGGAGTGCGGTGATGGCGGTGCGGGTGAGTGGTGGGTGCCAGATGGGCCAGGTGAGGGCTGGACCGGTGGTGTTGCTCCAGCTGGTGGTTGCGGCGTGGCGGGTATCGCCGGTGAGGCGGAGGGTGGCGAAGCCATGGAGGGCGAGCCAGGTGGCTCCAGGGACGCCTTGTTGGGAGGGTTTGCCGTGGCTGACCATGTGGGCGTCGCCGGTGGAGAAGTGGTCGAGGTTGGCGCCGGCGTAGCCCTCGATGCGCTGCCAGCCGGTGAGGGCGGTGAGGAGTTGCTGGGGGTGCTTCTGGCAGTGTTCGGCGGCTTTGGTCCAATTGTTGGCGAGGGTCATCTGGCCACCGGGGGCGAAGAGCGGTGTGGTGGTGGTGAACCAGGTGTCGTTCGGGGCTTCTCGTTGTCCGGGCTTGTTGGTGGGGTCTTTGGGGGCGATGCGGAGTTGGTTGACAAGGGCGGTGAACCAACGGGCGCCGGAGGTGCCGGTTTCGCGTTCGGCGCGGGTGTGTCCGCCGAGGCGTTGCAGAGCGAGGCGGATGGGCATGCGCAGGGCGTCGTTGGGGGCGTTCTTCTCCTTGGGGAGGGAGAGGATGCCGGGTGCGATGCCCAGGGGCTCTTTCGCTGGGTGCTCGGGGAGTTGCGCTTGAAGCAGTTCTGCGAGTTGGGCGTGGTGGAGCGGCTCGTGGGTGTGGAGGACGGCGGGGGCGGCCGGGCCTTGCCAGGACAGGCGGGGTGGCTGGGCGAGTTGGGGCTCGGTGAGTTCGAGGATGCCGAGGGCGGCGAGGAAGCCGAGAGGTGAGTCGCTGAGGAGGGCGGGGAGTTCGAGTTGGTGCACGGCTAGTTGCCTTCCTCGGAGCAGGCCATGTCGGCGAGGCGGACGAGGGTTTCGAGCATGGCCAGGCCCCAGGGACCGTACCGCTGGTTGAGGCGGGCGAAGCGGTCGGGGCCGTCCCAGTCGATGCCCATGGTGGCGCTGTTCACGGTGACGTGGGTGCCGTCGGGCATGGCGCATTCGACGTCGAGCGGGTCGGGGTCAGGTACGGGTGGGAGCAGGGGGCGGGCGTGGCCGTGGTGGGCGGCGACCAGATGGATGAGGAGTTCCTCGTCCTGACCTGCGGTGTAGTCGGGCCGCGTGGTGAGCCAAGTTTGGACCGCGGCGGCGCTGAGTGCCTCGTGCCGGAGTTGGGTGTCCCACTGGGCCAGTCGTGCGGCGCGGCGGCGGCCGGCGTAGTCGGCGGCGTCCATGCCGGACTTGGCCAAGGGCTCGAGTTCCGCCTCGGCCAGGAGCCGGTCTCCGCCGCACAGCATCGCTTGGAAGCGCGGGTGGTGCTTGCCGGCGTCGTGGGCGTGCGCGCCGGTGGTGACCGTGGCCACGAGATCGTCGGGCAGGCCGAGTTGGGAGGCGAGGTCCTTCGCTCGGGCGGCGACGGTTTTCGCGTGGTGGGCGAGGGCCACGCGGCGGGTGAAGGAGCTGGTGTCGGCATCGTCGCCGACTCCGTGGGCGCGCTCGGTGATCCCCCGCTGCGGGTGGTTGGGGACGAGGACCAGGCGCTCGGGGGTGCGTGGATCAAAGATGGTGTGGCCGGTGGTCTCGCCGCGGGCCTCGGGGGTGATGTCCCATTCCGCCACCTGCCGCAGGGCTTCGAGGCGCTCGTGGGCCAGAACCGGGTAGCCGGGCTGCGGGCCCGGGTTCGTGAAGGCGAGCAGGGTGTCCAGGAGCTGGTGGATGACGGCGGTGGGGGTGTGGTCTTCGTCGCCGATGCGCAGGTGCTGGTGGGCTTCGGTGATTGCGGCTGCCATGGCGTCGCGCGCGTCGTCGTCGGCGCCCATCAGCAGGGCCAGATGTCCGGCTTCCAGACGGGTCGCGGCGGTGGTGACGCGCGGCGGGAAGTCGCCGAGGTCGACCACGGGCTGGCCTGGGGTTGCGGTCCAGCCGTAGGCGTCGTGTCCGCTGTAGGAGCTGGGGAGAACGTAGGTACCGCCGGGGCGAATGTCGCGTGGCTCGGTCGCCTCCTCCCATTGGCTGTTGGTGTCATCCCAGCTCAGAACGGGGGCCATGGTGCGCGGTTTGCGCTTGCTGGGGCTCCTGTCGTCGTCCTCGGGTACGCCTTCGAGGTCGCTGGTGGTGTCGTTGCCGGGCTGGGTCAGGAAGCGGCGGAGCTGCTGAGCGGGAATGGCGACGGCCTCGCCCTGGTGCGGAGGGAGTTGGTGCATCCGTTCCTTCCACCGCTCCCACTGGGGCTGCCCGTCCGGGGTGGTGGGCAGGTCGCTGCGCCACAGGACGTGGACGTCCTCGGGTGAAGTGGCCAGGCCGTGGAGGAAGGGGGCAGGGCTCTGGTCGGGTACGGGGGCGGGGCTGGTGCGGGCCCAGGAGTGCACGAGCGTGCGGTGCACCACCGGGATCAGTGGGGCGGGGGTGTTCATCGCTTCCCGATCGGCGTCCTTGAGCAGTCCGGGAAGGGTCGTGGCGTTGATGACCAGTCGCTCCTCGCCCGGGGGCTGCAAAGCGTCGGTGGTGAAGCCGGGGGGCTCGTGGATGGGGGCATGCCCGGCGAGCCAGTCCCAGGTGGCCTGTGCCGCCGCTCCGTACACGGGTGTGGCAGCCGGATCCTGGGGGGCGCTGGCGCGGATGACGACCGCGGGCGCGTGGCGGAAGTCGCCCTTGCGGTCGAGGCGCCCCAGGCGCTGGATGAGCGCGGCGTATGAGGCGTTCTCGGTCACCAGGCCGGCGAAGGACACATCCAGGCCGACCTCGACCGTCTGCGTGGCGACGATGACGAGGGGTCGTTCCCGGTCCTTGGATACGCCGTCGAGGAGTTCGCGCAGTGGTGCGCTGGCCAGCAGCTGCTCGCGGTCGTGGGTGCGGCTGCGGCCGGTGAGCAAGACCGTGTCCAGGCCCTCGTGCGCGGTGAGCTGGCGGTGTGCGGCGCGGGCGGTGCGGATGGTGTTGGCGACCACACCGATCACCGGGCGTTCGACGAGGGGCAGCATGGCCTGAACGGCATCCTCGGCGGCTGTCGCGAAGGCGTCCGCGGAGTCCTTCGCCGCGGGGGCCGCGTCCAGCAGGGTCACCTCACGTGCGGCGCGCAGTCGCTTGCCGGCGGTCTCGTTCTGGTGGTCGAGGTCGCCGATGGTGTGGGGCTGTCGGGTGTCGTCGGTGCGGGCGGTGGCCGACAGGCTGACCACCTTGACCGCCCGGTTGGCGAACTCCGGGTGGGTGGCGGTTGCTTGGTAGCGGGCACAGTCGAGGGCGGTCTGCAGGAGCGGCTGGGCGATGTGGGCTTCGTCCACGGCGAGCAGGGCGTCGATCCCGCACAGCGCGGCATCGACGGGCCTCATCCGGGCGCTGGTGTGGTAGCCGCGGAACAGCAGTCGGCTGCCGTACTGGTCGACGGTTGAGGTGATCACGGCCGGTTGGGAGGGGGAACGCAGCCACCGCGAGGACCAGTCGAGGCCCCCGCGCATCCGGACCACTTCCAGCGGCACGCCCTGCCCGCCCAAGTCGGCCAGGGCTTCAGCGACCCGGTAGAGGACCAGTGCGCGCCGGTCGCCGGTGTCCGGGTTCTGCGGCTGCCCTTCCTTGCGGGCCTGGTCGAGGGCTTTGCGGATCTTCTCCTTGGCGTGGTCGTGCGCCTGGTCGACGACGAGCCGGCGGTCGACGACGAAGAACAGCCGCAGCGGCACCGTGCGCCGTCGCCCGCAGGCGTGCTGCCAGGCCAGCAGGAAAATCCAGATGTCGATCAGGCTGGTCTTGCCCAGTCCCGTCGGAACATCCAGATCGGGCCAATCCTCCCCGGCGGCCACCTTGTTGAGGTAGTCGATCTGCCACGGGAACGGCGGGTGCCCGTGCACCGCCTTGAAGAAGGCGGGGAAGTCCTGCGGGATCAGCAGCTGTTCGCTGAGGTCATGGCTCATGTGGGGTTCCCCTGCCGGACAGGCACGCACAGGCCCAGGCCGAAGTTCTTCTTGCTGCCCAGGACGATGGGTCCGGCCACCGGCTGTGCGAAACGCACCCGCACGTGACGGCCGGGCAGCGGCCGCTCGTCCTGTTTGCGGCGCAGCGCGGAGCCCGGAAGGTCTCGCGCGCCGGGCACATGGGAGCCCTGGTGCAGGACCTCCACGTCCACCGGCTCGGGCAGCCCGGCCAGTCGGCAGCTGGTGACCACCGACTTCTCGATCTCCCGTCCGTGGCGTTTGGGGAAGTGGTCCAGGACCATCGGCAGCGCGGTCGCCCACAGCGCCGATGGGCGTGTCCACCGCTCGGGGCGGACGCTGCGCAGCGAGTCCACCACGGGGCTGCCGGCACTTACGTAGGTGAGCGGCACCGGCTGCTTCAGCGTGGGCACGGCTAGGCGGCGCAGCCCTCGTTCGTAGCGGAGCAGGATCGCCAGCAGGGCTCGCCGGTGCGCCGGGTCCAGGCCGTGCGGCAGGGCCACGGCGACGCCACGCAGCCGCCCGTCGGCATGCTTGTTCCCGACGAACGGCAGCGCGAGGTAGGCGCAGAGCCGGGTGCCGGGGTCGGCGCTCTTGTGGCCGTGGATCGCGGTCATGGCCTCGACGTCGTGGCCGGCTGTCTCCAGCAGGCCCATGATCTTGCTGCGCAGTGATCCGGTGACGGCCATCGTCAGCCGCGGGTCGAGCGAGAACGACGGCGGGAACGCGAACGTCACCAAGTCCTCGTACGGTCCCGCGACCGCCTGGTCCGGCTCGGGTTCGGCGGCGCCGCGCAGGGTGTAGCCGTGGGACTGGGCCTGCTGCCAGGCCGGTTGGCCCTGCTCGTACGCCTGACGCAGCCGTGCCAGGTAGCCGCCGTAGGGCACACGCAGATGCTCGACTTCGCCCGTCGCGTCCTCGGCGGGCTCCCAGACCTGCCAGCCGGCGTCGTCCTCGGGCCCGTCGGGGACCACAGCGGCGTGCACGAGGGCGTGCCCGCTGGCCCGCCCCACATACGGCACCGCCTTGGCCAGCATTTCCAGCACGGCCCGCACGCCGAGCGGCGGTTCGGCCGGCCACTGGAACTCCATCACCGGCTCACCGAGATTGCGCTGGGGCCACACCTTCGGCTTGCCCCCATTGGTGCGCCCCGGCAGCAGCCCGTGTCCGGGCCGGGCCGCGACCGCATTGACGGGCACCCATGCGGCGCGCGGGCTGTCCGCTTCCGCGCTCTGCTCGGGCACGCGGATCAGCGGGGCCGGCTGCTGCTCCAGCCACTCAAGGGCAGCGTCCTGCACGGGGTCGGCCGGGTCGGCCACCGAGACCAGGGAGCAGAAGATCCGGCACGGGTGCGGTGGCCACTCCGCCGACTCCCGGTGCAGGGCGGAAGCCTGGTACGAGGAATCCAAGAAGTGCACTGTGATGCGGAAGGGCACCGGCTCACTCGCTTTCGGCTTCGCCGATGCCGGCGATCACGAACGACTTGTCGATGGCCTGCTGCAGGCTCGCATTGGGGCGCACCACGACCGGCTCCTCGGCCCACTGCAGCCCCGCCTCCCGGGCCCGCACAAGCGCCACGCGAAACAGTTCCAGGGCCTCCTGCGGCGTGGACACCTCCAACGGCTCCACGCCCGGGCGTCCATCACGGCCACGCTGGACCCACTCCACCCGCTCCGAGACCAGCAGCAGGTCACAGCCCGACCGCAACCGCAGGGCCGGCGAAGCGAACGCCAGCCGGTCCCCCAGCAGAGCGATCGCCGCCACCAACGCCCGCCCGGCAGCCGCGAGTTCCTCGCTGATATCACCGAACCGCAGGGAGGCCAGCTGGGCCAGGGACAGCGTCGCGCTGCGCTGCACCGCAGTCACCGACACCCCGCCCAGCCCCTCCGAGGGAGGGATCATCCCGTGCCCCAGCTCGGACATCTTGGCGGTCTTCGCGCCCTTGGCGGGCTTGTCCCCGGCCGGAGGCGCCCAGCCCCCGTCGGTCACCTCGACGGTGTCACCGGCGAGGTTCAGCCTGTCCACCCGCCCTGCGGCGCGCACGCCGACCAGCGGCGAGACCCCAATCATCTCCGAGGCGTAGGCGCGGGGGATCTTCACCTGGATCCGCCTCTTACGGTGCGAGTCCCACACCCCGTAGGCCAGATCACTCGGCACCAGCCGCAGATAGGCGCTGACATCGGTGGCGCTCGCGTCCCGCAGCGCCAGCCCGACCTCGGTCTTGTCGAACGCCACCCCGTCCGCGTCGACCGCGTCACGGAAGTACGCATCCCGGGAACGGTGCGGCGCCTCCATACTCGTCAACCGCACCCGGGCGCCGCCCACCGACTCGGTCTCCAGCGCCAGATGCGGCAGGAACAGCTCACAGCGCCCCATTGCCTCCCCCAGAGCCGACTCGCAGCGGTTGGCCTGGGACTGACGCTGGTCGAGGAGCACGACGTCGACCTGCTCGCCGTCGACGTAGCGCGGCTCGATGAGGTAGCCGGCCGCATCGGTTTCCTTGATCTTCGCCGTCGGCGGGAACAGCGGCGTCCCCGGCCCTCCGAGCGGCTCGTACTCGGCAGTGACCCGAATAGCGCCATCGGTCGAGCGCAGGTTCGCCGCAGCGAGCAGCCGCTCGTAGACATCCTTCATGAAGTCCTCCTGAAATCAGGGCAGTTCGTGTGCGAGGGAGTGAATCACCCGGCACTGACAACGGCCCGCATGGAAGGTCTCGGCACGCCTCTGAACTGCTGGAACGATGATGCGAAGCATGGGCAGAGTCCGGCGGTCGCATCTACACTTCAAGTGGTGCGCAACAGCGCGCTCGCGCTGGGAGCGGGCCGTGCCAGGCCCTCTCCCAGTTCCGACAGGGGCCCGACTAGTGGTTGCTTCCGCCTCGGATGCATTCGAGGATCAGTCGCCCGACGCTTGCGGCAGCGGCGACCAGCGAAAGGAACCACCGCGGGCCCCTGTCCCCTTCACCTTGATCCTTACGGATACACACCTACTCTCACCTCCCTTACTAATCGAGGTTCATCCCCAAGGCCTTATGGGCGTTGGCGAGTTGGCATACCTACCTCATCAACTAGCCTTGGTTTCAAGGAGGTTACACACAGTCATACAAGGCTCGCCCGCGGATCGCGCCAATCGGTGAGGGCGATAGACAGGAAGTCCGAGACCGGGCACGATTCAAGATGTGCCGCGTCTGGCAACGACTAGCCAGCACATCGCGTCCAGCCGCCTGGGTCGCGACACCATCACGGCATCCCGTATGCATGCTGGGCGTTCAGTCGCCAGCAGAAGCTCTGCGGCTCATCCGCAGCACCACCACGGCGCCCAACACACATGGCGGCAGGACGACTCCCAGCTCTGTCGCTGCACGAGGGCAGCGCAGCGCCATCACGGCATCAAGAGGGAGCTGGGGGAGATGGTCACGTTCATGCTGTACCTGCGCGAGAAAGGCGCAGCATGATCACGGCATTGCGCTGTACGTCGCGCACTCGACCGGCGGCCCTGTTCCTGCGCCTGAACCGCGCAGCACCATCACGGCTACGCCTTCATCGACGAGCTCACCGCAGGCGACGGCCTGTCCCCATACCAATGAGCTGCCCCTGCGCCAGAGACGCGCAGCACCACCGCGACTGGACCCAGCCGGTCGTGCCCGTCTTGATACCGGATGTCCCTGCGCGAAGGAAGCGCAGCACCATCACGGCGCACACACCGACTCGAACCCGCTGGCCCCATACACCGCCGTCCCTGCGGTCACCTGCCGCAGCACCACCACGGCATCACGGTGATCTTGCGGCTGATCGGTGTGGCCAACTGTTCCTGCGCGACAACAGTGCAGCACCATCACCGCTACGGCCCCTACCGGATCGCCGCGGTCTGCAACTCCACCATCTCTGCGGCCACCCGCAGCACCACCACGGCTTGGACGTCCACTTGTGCATGCCGAGCAGTTCAGCGGCGGTCCCTTCGGTCATCTACCGCAGCAGCATCACGGCACTGCCGGGGACGTCGAAGCGGTCGCCGACATGTGGCCGTCACTGCGGTCACCAACCGCAGCACCATCACGGCGACGAGATCGCCGACTACCTCGCCAAATCCGCGAACCATCTCTGCGGTCACCCGCCGCAGCACCACAGCATCGCCAGCATGGGCCCTCAGCGGCTGGAGCCCCTGCCGTCTCTGCGGCCACCCGCCGCAGCCTCATCACGGCATCGTGTGCGTGACCATGGCCATGCCCGCTCCGTGCCAAACTCAGTGGCAATCTCGATGCAGCACCATTGCGGCGTCGACGAGCCGGTCGACGCATCCACCTCTGAAGGGCGCCAACCATCACCTCGGAACCTCCAGGGAACACCCCCAACTCCACTAACACCGAAGCAAAATGCCCTAAACGAGACTTACGCGTACTCCGCTAACCTCAGCCCAACCCGCACCCACCGCGATCGCCCCAGCTCAAGCACCCCGCCTCTGCGGTCACTCGCCGCAGCACCATCACGGCCGCGCCGACACCGGCCGGGCCAGCGGCATCTACCCGCCGTCTCTGCGTCCACCCGCCGCAGCACCATCACGGCATGGCCGCGCCCGCCTACCCGACCCTGATCCGCGTCCGTCTCTGCGGTCACCTGCCGCAGCACCATCACGGCTCGTAGGTGCCGCACATGTCGCTGATCTCCTGGCCCGTCTCTGTGGCCACCCGTCGCAGCACCATCACGGGACCTTGGCGTAGCCGTACACATAGGCCCCCGACCGGCCATATCTGCGGTCACCCGCCGCAGCATCATCACGGCAGCCAGGTCCCCCAGGGATTTGAATCGGAAGCCACGCCCGTCTCTGCGGTCAGTCGCCGCAGCACCACCACGGCATCCACACGTACGCCTCGGCGATGGGGTTGACCACCGGCCGTCTCTGCGGCCAATCGCCGCGGCACCACCACAGCCACGAGATCGCCGACCAGCACGTGGCCGGCTACGGCCCGTCTCTGCGGTCACCCACCGCAGCACCACCATGGCGTCGCCAGCGGTGACCTCCTCAACCGGATCTCACCCCCGTCTCTGCGGTCACCCACCGCAACACCATCACGGCACGATGGAGCGGCTTCTCAAGCCCCGCGGAATTCCAATCCGCTTCTGCGACGTGAGTTCGCAGCACCATCACCGCACCCACGGGCCAGGTCGTCACGGCCACCCCTCCGTGCCTTCTCTGTCGTCACCCGCCGCAGCACGATCACGGGTACTTGAGGCGCATCCACTGAATGTCCAGGCCGCGCCCGTCTCTGCGTCCGACTCTGCACCACCATCACGGGGCGTTGACCCGCGGCCCCTACCGCAGCGTCATCCAACCGGCTCTGTGGTCACTCGCCGCAGCACCACCACGGCCACAGAGCGGGATCGCTGGTCACATACAGGGCTTCGTCCGTCTCTGCGGTCTCCCACCGCAGCAACATCACGGCTCCAGGACGGCGGTCGCCACGGCGCACACCCGGGCCGTCTTTGCGGTCACCCGCCGCAACACAATCGCGGCGAACGCGTCGAGCCACCCCCACCATCCGTCTCTGCGCTCGCCTACCGCAGCACCATCACGGCATGTCCGCCTCTTCGATCTCCGGGGTGATGCCGGCCTCGTTTCTCCCCGCCAACGCGGGGGGGGCTCCGTTCTCCGTCGGCACCATCGCCGCCGTCGCGTTCTCCCCGCCGACGCGGAGGGCCACAGAACCACAATCGCTTAAGCTGAAGTAGGCGCGGGGCCGACGTTACGGACCTGTCCCCGTGGGCCTTCGCACATTCCTGACCGACGCCTGGTCGTGGCTGAACTACAAGCCGGTGATGGCCGGTACATACGACGGGCGCCCTCATCGGGCCCTCGCACCGGAGCTGCAGGCAACCTGGCTCCCCGAGGATGCCGTACGACGTCTTGCCGCGTATAAACTCCTTGCCGCCTACGACTCCAACCAGGCCGGTGAACTTGCCACTCTGGCCGGCCATGACGCCGCGGCCGAACGTAGGGAGTTCGGGGATCCATCGACGTTCGTCGACACCACACTCGCTCATCTGCTGGGGAAGACACAGCAGATCATCGTGCCCGGTGCCGAGCATGCGGGTGACGACGACGCGTCCCCCGAAGCCGTGGCCGCAGCTGCTGTGCAGCAGCGGCTGCGGGACTGGGCGGAGGCGGAGCTGCTGCCACTGCGTATGCAGGCCGCGGAACGTAAGGCGGTGCTCCTCGGCGATGGGCTCTATCTCCTGGCCTGGGATCCGGAGAAGGATCGCGTCCGGCTCAAGACCTACGATCCCGGCTTCTACTTTCCCGTCCTCGAGGACGATGCCGATCCGGGTGACTATCCGCGCCGGGTTCATCTGGCCTGGGAGATACCGGAAGATCCGAAACGTGGACTCAAGGCAAAGGTCCGCAGGATCACCTATGAGCTGGGACCTGTGGCCTCGGCGACTCGCAGCAGCACCGATGCGAGCGAGCAGGTGGGGCGGAATCCCGTCCTAGACGAGTCCGGTGCCCCCACATTGGAACTCGGCGACCGGTACGTTCCGGAGGCTGGCCACATCGAGCGCACCTACCCGTGGGCGCCCGGCCGGCCATCGAGGACCGCCTGCTTCCTCACCGACGCCGAATGGTTCCTCGACGACCTTCGCCATGGGCAGAGCCTGGACGATCTCCCGCTGGACAAGGCACACTTCCGCACCCGGAACGACGGTGAAGTCCTGCACCGGCTGGATCTGCACCTCGACTTCATCCCGCTCGTCCACGTCAGCAACACCGTCGCCGATGGCGAGCACTTCGGACAGTCCACCCTCGCGAAGGTCATGCAGGCCCTCGACGAGCTGGCGGAGACCGACACCGACTCTGCCCGTGCCTCCGCCACCACCGGGGCGCCGATCATCGGCCTGGCCGGAGCCCGCGCCGAAGTCGACCGCGGCACCGGCCGCCCCAAGCCACTGATGGTCGAACCCGGCACGGTGTTCCAGCTCGCCGACGGCGGCCGCATGGACGTCCTCGACACATCCGGCCAACTCGCCGAACTGCGAGCGCGCGTGGAGGAGATCCGCGAACGAGCATCGGTCAACGCCCGTCTTCCTGCAGTGAGCCTGGGGACCGTCGATCCTTCCGACGTGCCCAGCGGCTACGCCCTCCAGTTGTCCCTCGGACCGTTGGATTCTCTCGTGGACTCCATGAGGCTCGCGCGCGCCCACAAGTACGCCCTGATCCTGAAGATGGTGCAGCGCATCCACCAGGCCGGCCAAGCCGACGGCTGGACTACGGGGAAGCCGATGGCTGCTCGTATCGTGTTCGGCCCGCACACTCCAACTGACCGGACGGCGATCCTCGACGAAGTCGTCAGGGGCGTGACTGCCGGGGTGCTGTCCCTGGAGACTGGGATCCGCATGCTGCAAGACGCTGGCTATCCGATCGAGGATGCGCGCGAAGAAGTACGGCGCATTCATACCCGGCGAGGTGTCGCTCAGACACCACGCCGGGTGACACCTGACGTCCCAAAGAGCGACGAAGAGAAACAGGCGGTCTGACCAGTGCCGCAGCGCCTACTGCCCGGACACGGCGTAGTGCTTCTCCGCCTTGACCGAGACGATCTCCAGGGTGAAGTCCTTACCGGTCGGGCTGTCGATGTACGTCTCTGACTCTGCGCCTGTCTCTCCGGTCTCGTCATCGATGAGGTCAGGGTCCCACTCCTTCTTCGAGATCTCGTACTGGCTGAGCCCCTTGGAGTCCGGCTCAACTCCCAAGATCTTCACGGTGTTGCTGTTGGGCTTCACGTCTTTTCCAGCGCGCAGCACCTTGAACGTCACGGTGTAGTTCTGGCTCTCGTCAGAGTCGTTGAACGCTGTGAGCGAGACGTGTGGGGTGTACGTGCGATCTCCGTAGTTCGGGATGTTCGACGTCGCGTCATCGACCGACAGATAGGAGATCTCAACGCGGCTGGGGCCTTCCAGTGAGGCAGTGGTGCTCTCGGAGTAGGTGAGCGACCGGTCCCACTCCTCTGCCGACACCTGCGACTCGGTCATCCACCAGGCCCCGCCAGCTATCCCAGCGGCGCAGACTACGCCCGCCACTACGACCATCCGCCTGCGGCGAGATTTTTCTGTGCTCATGTACCCCCGTCCTGAGAGGGCCATGGTATCGAAAATGCTCACAAAGTGATCATGGAATCCTCCGCCCGTCCTCCTTTGCCGCCCTGCCCCAGCACTGGCGGCCGTGATGTCCACACCGACGTGGATGTGGGCTGTCGCTGGGACTGACGATCCCCAACCCGACAGGGGGAGAATGCCGCCCGGCTATCTGCTGCTGAGCCAAGCCGTGAGCTTGACGTCCGTAGACTCGGCAGTGGCGCGGGGCCGTCGTGGGAGTAGCACCACTTGATGACCCGCAGTCTGCCCACCCCGCGCACCGTGCTCGGTCGCCGTCAGGATGGCCGTCCGATCTACCCCGTGCTCGGCGCCTCCTCGGACGATCCGTCGAACGACGAAGTCACCGTCAACATCAGCCAAAAGCAGCTGAACACGCTGATGGCCCGGGAAAAGGACCAGGGCGGCCGGGCCGCGATCCGTGCCCTCGTCGAGAAGCTCGGCTTCGCGAATGCCGGGGCGCTGGAGGAGCATCTCGCCGGGGTCCGGCAGGCTGAGCAGGAGCAACTGTCCGAGGCCGAGCGCCGTGAACAGGCGCTGGCCGCGCGCGAGAAGGTAGCCGCGGCCCGTGAGGCTGCAGCCCTGGCCCGCGAGCGTGATGCCGCCCGGCGGGCCGTGCTCTCCGGTGTCGGAGCGACGGGTCACGACCTGGACGATGCCGCGGCGCTCTTGCGCACCCCGGACGACGCCGACGGCGAGGCGCTGGCCAACGCCGTTCAGGAGCTGAAGGCACGGCGCCCCGAGCTGTTCACCGCCGTCTCCACAGGTACCCAGCAGTTCCCTGCTGCTCCTGGCGGTGCCCCGGCCTCCGTTCCTCCGTCGCGTCCTGCAGGCGTGGACAGCAAGCCTGGTTCGGCCGGGCTGGAGATGGCCCGCCGCCGAGGCATCCTCCCTGCACCCGAGTAGGCGCTGACTGCCCACAGCCTGGGCCGCGTTGGGGACCACGCCCCGCTTCCGTCTCTTCGTGGACCGTGCCACCACCGGGTGAGTGCGTGACCGCACCCAGCACCACCAGGAGAAGCGGCGTTGATCCAGCCGTACACCACCTCCGTGACGGTGACCGCTGACCGGGACTGGCTCGCCTCCCGGCACGGCACCGACTCCACGGACACCATCACCCTCGACCTGACCAAGCTCACCAAGAACGTTCACTACGTCGAGCCGACCGCCGCCCAGCCGCATGGCTATGTGCGGTCCGGTGTTCCGGTCGGCCACATCACGGCCTCCGGCCTGTACGGGCCGTATGATCCGGCAGCCAAGGACGGCCGGGAGGTCCTCGGCGGACTAGTGTACGCCGAGGCGGCCTACACGCCCGGCACGACCAAGGTCCCCGCGGCGCTGTTCTGGCACGGCACGGTGAAGGCCGCGAAGGTCCCCGGCGGCATCGATCCCACGAAGATCGCCTACAACCCGACGGCCGCGCAGATCCGCTTCATCGGAACGGTGAGCGCATGAGTGTCGCCGACCTCCTCAAGGGCGTCTCCGTCGCCGACCTGACCGTCTACGCCCGATCCATCCCCAACCCGTCCGACTTCCTCCTCACGCAGAGCGTCTTCACCGAGACGCAGGTGAAGGATGTGAAGTGGCGGGTCCGGCAGTCCAAGCGACGCGTCAACACCGCCTCCTACCGTGCCTACGACGCGTCCGTGCCGTTCGCGAAGCGGCAGGCCGAGTCCACCCAGACCGAGGGCACCCTCCCCGCGCTGGGGCAGAAGCTCCTGGTCGGCGAGATGGAGCAGCTCCTCCTGGACGCGTCGCGTGGAGCAGACGAGGACCGCCTGGTGGAGCTGCTGTACGACGACGTGGAACGCCACGTCGAAGCCATCCGCTCACGTCTGGAGCTTGCTGCCGGTGATGTGCTGCTGGACGGCAAGCTCAGCCTGGCCGGCGAGAACGGCTTGACGGTTGAGGTCGACTACGGCGTCCCTCAGGCGAACATGCCGACTGCGCCGAAGCCGTGGTCCGCGCCGGATGCCGATCCGATCGCGGATGAGCTGCGGTGGATCGACTACCTCGACTCCATCGGCGCACCGGCCCCGGAGATGGTCCTCACGTCCCGCAAGGCGTGGTCGCATCTGGCCAGCAATCAGTCCTATCGGGCGGCGTACTACGGCGCCCCGGCCGGTGGGCAGACTCCGACCGCGACGCTCAACCCGCAGCAGATCAATTCGGTGCGCGGCAACTACGGCCTTCCACCGGTCACGTTCTACAAGGCGCAGGTGTGGCAGGACGACGTCTCCAAGCGGGTCCTGCCGGATGACCGATGGATCATGCTGCCGCCGGACCGCGCGAAGTGGGGTCAGACCCAGTACGGCACCACTACCGAGTCCCTGGCTCTGTCGCGCGGCACGAATCCGCAGATCGAGCGGGAAGACGCCCCCGGCGTCGTCATCACCCGCGACGTCCAGGACGACCCCGTGCAGATTTGGACCAAGGGCGCCGCCGCGGCGATGCCGGTTCTGTACTCGCCGGACTGCCACATCACCGCGACCGTGCTGTGAGCGCCGCCGTGAGGTCACGCGGAGTGCTGGCCGCAGTCGTTCATATCCTCGACCCCGTGGAACGCGTCCCTGTCGTGCTCCATGTCGGCGAGCAGGTCACAGATCCCGCTGTGTCTGAGCAGATCACCAATCCGCGGTGTTGGGAGGGCGGACAGCCACCCGCCCCGGCGAAGGCGCCCGACAAGCCATCTGCCCGAAAAGCGCAGCCCACTTAGGGCAGACCCGCACGGTGGGGAGAAGCGGGTGCCTCGCTTCTCCCCACCCGCCTCTCTTTGATCAGGACCTGTGTGAACATCGATGTACTGCGCTGGCTTCAATCCCAGCTGGGCCCCGACACCGATCCAACCGATCTCGCCCATCGGTACGGGCGCCTGAACTCGGCTCGCGCGGTCGCTCTTGAAGTACTGCACGAGCGAATTGCCGCTCTCGTGGCCGAGCCGCTGAAGGTCACCGTCAACGGCGTTGCGACGATTGACAACTCAGCCAACGTATCTGCTCTCGAGCGCAGGGCCGCGCAGCTGACCGCGGAGCAAGCGCCAGACGACCTACTGGACGCTAACCGCGACCCACTGGCCACTGTGCAGCTGCACGCCCGCCCCCGCCGGTAACTCCACGGAACTGGCTCTGGTGTCCTCCTCGGAGTGGCCAATGGTCACAGGAAACAACGGGCAATCGCGCCGGGGCGGGCATGACTGGCCTCCTCGGCCAGCTGCCAGCAGTTCTTGCGGTCGACGCTGGACAGCAGTCCGAGTACGAACGCCCGAGCCGTCGCTCTCGGTTCCACTCGGCGGAACCGGCCCGCGATGCGGGCCATGGCCTGCTCGAACATCGCCGCCCATCGGGCAGGGCCTACGCTATGGCCCGCGGCCATCGCACTCTCTTCAGAAGTCCACACAACCTTTGATGATCACGTGGTGGCCGCTTCCGTATCAGTCCCTGCCGCCAGTTGGTGCCAGGCGTGGGTGCATCCGTCAGCGCAGAATCGCTCCCGCCGACGCTTGTCAGCCACCCCCAACAGCGCGACCAGCAGCCGGAACGCCTTCACTCGCTCATCATGCGGCAGATTGATGATCTTCGTCAGCTGCCCGGCCAACTGCCCACGCGTGATCAGCACCGCCGGGGTGTGCGTCGCCCGGATACCGGCGAGCCGCACGCTCTCGGGCCCATCCTCCACCGTCGCCCGCGCCTGGATGCAATGTCCGCCCAGATCCCGAAGAACCTCGAACTGATCCTGGGCGGGCAGGGCTCCGAACCACGCGACACCTTGCCCGATCGGGCGCAGACCCTGAGCGAGTTCGTTCAACACGGCCGTGCGTCTGTCCATCCTGCCAACCTCCGCGATCCAGCTGAGGCCAGTGGCCCCTGAGGTCATCGAACCAGATCGCAGGTATGACTGGAGTAATCGGCGGCCAATGAAGATCTTGATCTGACCGTCAGGCCCTTGGGGGACGCTGCTTCGCGCGATGTAGACCTGGGCTCGGTTTATAGATCTTCGTCGTTCTTTCAGGGCGAGCGAATGTACGAAAGCATTGCAGGTTAGTCAGACGACGCTGGGGAGAACTCGTACTGCAACTCGAAAAGATGAGCCGCTTCCACCGCGTCGGTCACGATCATGGGCCGGTCCCCACTGCTGTACCCGACACGGAAAGTGCGCAGCAGGGGCACCGTTTCAGGCAGCCGCAGAACTCCTCGGCCACGCCCACATCGGCGTCTACGCCCACGTACGCCACCGCCTCCCGCGCCAGGCCATCGACACCCTCGGCAACGCCCTCAGCCCGACCGACACCCCCGACGACCCACCCACCGCAGCCGTCGTCCGCTGACGTTGCCGTCAAACGGCATGAGGCCCTCCCGAAAATACTCGAGAGGGCCTCATCTCGATGACTACTAGATTTCAGTCAGCCATTCCCAGTCGCCGGACCTGGCACGCAGCCGTGTGAACCCTTGCTCCAGGCAGTCATTGAGGCTGGAAGATTCAGCACGGATAAACCCCTGCTCACCTAGCCCCGGCCCCGACATTACCAACGTCCAAGGCTCTCCACCTTCCGCCATCCTCTCATCATCCACCTTGAGGATCACGGTGACGCCAGAGCGGCCCAACTTGTCCATGAACTGCTCGATATCCATCAACTTTGCTCCCATCAATAGCCTCTCAAGGCTGCTGAGATGTCACTGACGTCATGCAACTGACCTTTTCCTACCTTGTCGATGACACTTCGGAGGTCAGCAGAATTGGGGCCGCTCGTGACGCCGTTCCGTTGCATCAACTGCTCAACGGTAGCCTGAGCGGTTCGCTTATTTCCGTTGTTGAACATGTGGCTTCCCGCAATATCCCGGATCACAACTGCCGACTTATCCCAGAAGCCGTTATAGCGACTGGCATTAGCCAGGGTGTTTGCTGGCGAGCCACTCAACAACGTCTCCCCACCGAAACCGCGGTTAATATCGGCAATCTCGTCCGGGCTGACACCCACCTTGAACCCGCCCAGGCAGTTGGAATTATGAACCAGAACCGGCGTCTCCCCCGCCAGCACATAATACGTGTGGAGGCCTTGGATGGTGAGGTTGTAGGTACGAGCATGGTCCTGGTACTGGCGGGTGTCTGTCACGGTGACGGTGCGGCCGTCGTCCGTGCGCAGGGTCATGCCCGGCTTGAGGTCTCCGGCGTCGACCCAGTCCTTCTGGTCGACGGACCAGAAGGGGTGCTCGTACGTGGCGGTCAGTTTCTCGGTGCCGTCGGGTGTGGCGATGGAGAGTTCGGTGAACTGCTTGTCGTCATCGGTGACGATGGTCGCGGTGACTTCACGTTCGCTTGTCTCGCCGGTTTCCGGGTCGGTGGCCAGGACCTTGTCGCCGAGTTCGACGTCCTCGATGTTCTTGCTCGTACCGTCGGCCATGAGGACACCGGTGCCAGCGAGGAAGCACTTACAGCCGGAGGGGACACCCTTCGTGGTCTTACCTGCTGCTTCCGTTCCCTCTTCTGCCTTCTTGAGGCCCTTGATGGCACCCTTGAACGGCTTTAGGAACTTTCCCCACGGGGTATCCATGCCGGCACTGGCACAATCCAGGGTGACTCCGGGGTGCCGCCCACAAGATTTCCAGGAGTCGACGTCAGGAAGAATGAATTCCTTCGTCGCTTCATATGCACCGCCGTCGGCGAAGAACTTTCTTGCGCGGGGAAACATGCCATCCATAAAGCCAAATGGATTGGGCATTCCGACCTGGGTCGCAGTCCTGCTTCTGCCGCCGGTATACACGGCATTGCTCACGTGTCCGCCGCCGCTTCCGGCATAGCTGCCACCGCCACCGCCGCCACCGCCACCGCCGATCCTGCGGATGGTCTTTGTCACACTCTTCCGAATCGACTTCCAGAGGTCGGAAGCCCACGACAACCCGGTCGGGTCGGAATACACCAGTGGGCTGTTGTTCCCGTAGATGTAGCCGTTCATCTGCTGCGGGTCCGTCAGGTCCATGATCGGGTCGACGGAGATGAAGCGGCCTGTGGTGGGGTCGTATTCGCGGGCGCCTAGGTGGGTGAGCCCTGTGGATTTGGTGTCGTCGGTGCCGCCGACGAATCCCTTGGTGCCGGGCCAGGACTTCGGTGCCTCGCCGCGCGGGCCGCCGAAGGGCAGGGTGCGGCGCTGGGTAAGGGCCAGGTCGGTGGCGGCGATGGAGAGTTGGCCGGTGCCCTGGTGGTCGGCGGTGGTGAAGGTGACGGTGCCGTTGTCTTCCTTGACGGCCTGGTGGCCGCCGCCGAGGGGGGTGTAGCGGGTGGCCTTGGCCTTGGTCGCTCCCTTGGGCAGGGTGACTTCGGTGTGGCCGAGGTAGAGGGTGGTCTCGGTCGGGGTGCGTGCGATCAGGCGGTTGCCGTCAGTGTCGTAGAGGTACTCGGTGACCTTGTCCTTCTCGCCCTCTACGGGTTCGGTGACCTTGGCGAGGTGGCCTTCGGCATCCCAGGCAAGGGTCTGGGTGTCGCCGCGCACGGTGCGGGTGGTGGTGTTGCCGGTCTCGTCGTAGCCGTAGGTGTCCTTGGTGGCGGTTCCGCCGGGCAGTTGTGAGGTGACCGAGGTCAGGGTGTGCGGCTGCGGGTCACCCGGCTTGGGGTAGTCGTAGGTGCGCTGGGTGTTCTTGGTGTTGTCGCCGCCGGTGTCGTGGAGGGTTTCGGTGAGGCGGTTGCCTGCCTTGTCGTAGGTGTAGGAGTGCCAGTAGGGGGCCGGGCCGCCGGTCTTGTCTGCCGCCGGAGCCGTGGCGCAGGTTTTGTCGCCCTGGGTCCAGGCTTCGGTCATGCGCCGCAGGTAGTCGTAGGTGAAGCACTGGGTGTCGGTGCCGGTGCGGGAGACGTCCGAGACGGACAGGATGTTGCCGGCCTGGTCGTAGCGGTAGGTGTCGAGCTGGTCGACGCCGGGCTGGTCCTGGCGGTCGATGCGGGAGGTAGCCAGGCGCTGGGTGCCCCACTCGTAGGTGTTGGTGGCCCAGGTCTTCTTGCCTCCCCCGGTGCTGCCCAGGGCGTACTGGAGCGGCTTGCCGGTCAGCGAGAAGCTGGTGTCGGCCTGGAAGCCGTCGCCCAGAACGGAGATGGGCCGCAGAGTCTCCTTCTCGTAGGTGGTGGAGTAGCCGCCACCGGGCAGGGAGCCCGCTGCGGAGTAGCTGATGCCGCCCACCAGGCCGGAGGGCAGGTAGTTGGTGCCGGTCTGGTAGGTGCCGGCCAGGGCACCTTCCTTGTCGGGAATCACCATGGCGGTCTTCATCGGCCGGTACAGCCGGTCGTAGCTGGTGACCTTTGAGGTGTAGGCGGCGCCGTCCACGTAGCGGGTGGATTCGGCGAGCTGACCCTTGGCGCCGGCGATGGTGTCGTAGACCCATTTGGCGCGTAGTTCGCCCGTGGGGCTGTCCTTGTGCAGTTCGGTCTTGCGCCCGAGGTTGTCGTAGACGCTGGCCAGTGTGGTGCCGCGAGCGTCGGTGGTGGTGGTCAGCTGGCCCCGGTCGTCGTACTTGCTCTTCGTTGTGCCCTTGTCCGGGTCCGTGGTCTCCGTCTGGCGTCCCAGCTGGTCGTAGCTGTAGGTCCAGCTGTTGCCCACCGGGTCGGTGACTTTCGCCAGCTCGCCGCCCGGCGTGTAGCCGTACGACGTGGTGTCGAAGGCCGCGCTCTGGCTGCGGGTGTGGTGCTGGCGCAGTTCGGTCGTCTTGCCTCGGGCGTCGGTGAGGGTGGTGGCGGCGGTGGCGCCCTCGGGCGGGATGACCGTGGTGCGGTCGCCGCCGTAGATGGTCTTGGTGATGCCCAGTACGGTGCCGCCGTCGCCGTTTCCTGCGATCTGCCGCTCCTCGACGGCGCGCCCCAGACCGTCGTAGGCGGTGCGGGTCTGCGTCTCCACACTCAGCGCGTCGGCGGGCTTGAACAGCGTCCGGTTGGGTGCGCCTTGGGTGTAGTAGGGGGCGAAGGTCTTGGACTTCAGGCCGCGTTCGTCGTAGAAGATGTCGCTGAGGATGCGGCCGGTGTCAGGGCCGGGGGCCTGGGTCTGGCGTTCGCGCAGGAATCCGTCGTAGAGCGTGTACGAGGCGACCTGGCCGCCCTCGTTGTTCACGGTCTGGGTGCGGACCGCGACCGGCTGGCCTTCGTCCACGAAGTAGGTGAACTGGTGGCTGGGTGTCTGGCTGGTCCTGCGGTCGGCCAGCCACACCTTCTCCGCGCGGCCCAGCGCGTCGTACGTCATCTCGGTGCGCTTGGCGTTGGTGTCCACCGTCGCCTTGGGCTGGCCGCGCAGCGGCTCCATCTCGGTGACCGTGGTCTGCACCGAGGTCGCGTCTGCCGCCTTGACCGGCGGAGTGGTCGCGGTCACCTTCGTGGCGAAGCCAGTGGCCGGGCTGTAAGTGGTGGTCGACTTACGTCCATCGGTGCGAACCGTGCGCACCGGAGCGTCATTGCCGGTGGCGGTGACATCAGCGGTCAGGTCGGTGGCGGTCAGCGGGCGGCCGTAGCCGTCGAAGGTCGCGCCGGATTCCAGGTAGGTGGCCTTGCTGCCGTCGTGCTTCTTCAGTGTGGCGGTTGCGGTGGCATCGCCCTTGGTGGGAGCTGCACCGTAGGCGCCGCCGTCGTAGGCGGTGCGGACATCGGAGATGACCTGCGTGGCGCGGTCGGGGGTGTCGGCGCACTTGACGGCGACGGTCTCCGCCCGTGAGGGCAGGGTGAGGATGTTGTCGGCGGTGTTGGTGGCGTAGGTGGTGCGGGTGCACTGGTTGTCTGCGGCTGTGGCGTTGTCGCCGAGGTCGTCGACCTGAGTGGCCCGGCCCGCGACGGTGTCGAAGTCTGTCGCGGTGGAGGTGACCCGCCAGTCGGTGCCCGCACCGTCATCCAGCGAGGTCCAGGTCTTGGAGTGGGCAGTGCCGGTGAAGTTGGCACTCACCGTGCCCCAGTCACGGACCTTCTTGGCGGTTTCGTGGTGCCAGGGACGGTTCACCGTCTTGTCGAGGATCTTGCCGCCCGGCCCGGAGTAGGTGACGGTCTTGTAGGGGAACCCGGCTGCCGATTCGTGATCGGTGATCGGGTCGCCCTCGCCGCTTCCCAGGCTGACGGAAACGCTCTTGGTGCCGCCGGTGGTGTCCTTGCGGTCGCCGTCCATGCCGCGCAGGAAGTAGGAGTCCTCCTGCGACTTGAGCGCGTCGCCGCCGCCCTGGCCGCCGCTCTTGACCCGGACGTGGCCGTAGCCGCGCCACTGGGACCAGGTCTTGAACTTCTTCTTGGTCAGGCCGTCGTCATCGTCGTAGTGCCAGGCCGCACCACCCAGGTACTCGTAGGCGGTCACCGCGTCGGCTGCGCCGCCGGTGCGGTCGGTGGTGGTCGTCGAGGTGACGACGTATTTGTTGAACCACTGGCGCTCTGGGTCGTCCGAGCTGGAGCCGCCGATGTACTGCGGGAAGCAGCGGGTGGTATTCGTCTGCGGGGTGGGCAGTGCGTCCCCGTCGCAGGCCGGGGCCGAGTAGTTGACGTCGACCTGGCCGCCTGACTCGTCGGCGACCGTGGACAGGCGGGCCTTGATGAACGGCGCGTAGCCGTCACCTAGCTTGTCCAGCCGGTTGGCCAGCTGGGTGTAGGCGAAGGTGGTCTTGGGCAGCGTCACCGCTGGCTCGGCCGTGTGGCCGGTGTGCTGGACGGAGTCGAGCAGCAGCTGGTAGTCGATGTCCGCCTGACCCCAGCGGTGGCCCAGCTTCCAGGAGTCGACCTTGCTGTAGGTGTCGCCGTTGAGGACCTGGGTGGTGACGCCGGTCAGCCGCTTACGGGTGAAGAACGTCGGGGACAGGCGTCCCTCGTCGCAGTCCTCCGCCTCTGTGCAGTTCATGTCCCAGGGCGTGTCGTACCAGTAGAAGGCATCCTTGCCGATGTCTGAGCAGTCGGTCTTGCTGTCGGGCAGGCAGCGTTCTGAGGTGGCGAAGTCGACCTTGGCCAGCGGCTTGCCGCCGTACATTGCCGAAGACTTCAGGCCGTACTCGATCCGGCTGAGCGAACCACCGCGGGTGTAGCGGGTGTTGTCCTTGGCTTCGAGGTTGCGGCCGTAGGAGTTCCTCTCCTGGTCGTAGTAGTAGGCGATCGCGTTGCCGCGCGGGTCGACGACGTAGTCGAGGTTCCACCGCCAGGCCTGCTGGCACCAGGAGTCGGCGAAGGAGGCCTTGTGGCAGGGCTCGCCGTCATTGTTGCCGAAGACCGGGGTCGTCCAGGTTGATCCCGTGATGTCCTTCCCGTCCGCCCAGCCGGGCAGCCGGTTGTAGCCGAAGTAGTAGCGCACACCCTCGGGGTCGGTCAGCCGCCAGTACTCGCCGTCGTTGTCACCATTGCCACGATCGGTGGATGACAGTTTCTTGATGCGGCTGCCGTCGTCCTGCTTGAACTTGAACTCGCCGCCTCCGGCCGGGACGAGCTCTCCGCCCTTGCCGTTGAAGGTGATGAACGCGTTGTCGTAGTCCCAGCACTGGTCGCCGGGCTTGTTGCCGTCGGCGTTCTTCTCCCCGTCATCGGCGCACGGCTTGTAGCGGCGCTCGATGTAGCCGGGCCACAGATCGAACCCGTCACCGGCCCAGGAGGACTGGTTGTTCGTCGAACCAGACCGTCCGTCGATCGACCCGGAGGAGTAGGACAGCCCGACCTGGGGCTTCAGGTCGCCGGGCACCTCGGGTACCGGCATGTCGTACGACCAGGAGAAGTCACCGGTGTTCAGGTCCGTGTCCCAGGTCGCGGACGGAGACAGGGAGGTCGCCTTGTAGTCGCCGCTCGCGCCCTTCTCGTCCGCGACGGCGGCCAGCACGGTCGGCCCTGACGCTCGAAGGGCCACCGACTTGGCGGTCAGGGTCTGCTTCTCCGTGTCGTTGGCGGTCGGGACCGGCTCAGCGGTGCGGCACTGCTGCTTCGCCGGGGTATCCAGGGCACAGGCCGGCAGCTGGACCAGGGTGAGACGGGACGCGTAGCCGCCGCCGAACGCCTCAGCGAAGCCGGAGTAGTCGAGTGCCGCCCGGACCTTGCCGGGCTTGTCGCTCTCCTCCTCCCCCGAGTCCAGGGTGAACAGGACACCGTTCACCCCAGCCCGCTCGGCCGCCTTCCGGCTCAGCACGCGGGCCTCCACACCGCCCTGCGCCGCCGACGCGGCCGACTTGGCACTGCGGCCCGCACGCTTGGAGCCTGCTTCATTCGGAGCCCCGACTGCCAGCGGCAGCCCCTTGGCCTCGACAGGCTTCCCCGCTTCCTTGGCCGACGACGGCACTTGGATGTCCACCACTGCGGACCCAGCCTTCGGCCAGGCCACCTTCGGTGCCTTCTTCGGAGTCTTCGGCCCCTTGGTCACCGTGCGCGGCTCGACCTTGACGCCGTCCTTGCCCTTGATCGGATTCTCCGCCGAGGGAAGGTCTGGCCTCCCGCCGCCATCCGCCGTCGCTACTGGTGCGCTCACCGCCTGCAGCAGCGTGCCTACCATCACGGCGGACACCGTCAGGGCTGCTCTTCGCCGCAGCGCGGCGAACCGGCGCGGTCTGGTTATGCCGTTCATCTTCAGGAATCAGTCCTTCACACGACAACACCAGCCCACACAGCGGCGCGACATGGTGTTGAAAGCTCAGTTACGAGTGCATCAAGAAAGGGGGTGCGTGCCGGAGGAGATCACTCCTCCGGCACACACGCAGGGTTCAGCTGTCGCCGGGTACGTCGGTGGGGATGTCGAACCAGGAGCCGGCCAGCTTCTCGATCTGCGCATCACTCAGGGCGCCCTGGAAGGCCCACACATCGTCGACGGCGCCGGAGAAGTAGGTCCCCGCGGCGTCCCCCTTGGCCTTGCCCACCTGCAGAGACAGGGGCGCCTTGAAGGTCAGGACGTTGTCCGCCCAGGCAATGAGGTCCTGGCAGGCGGCATCGTCCGCGTCGCCGTTGCCATCCGCATCGCCACAGGCGACTTCCTGCAGCACACCGTTGACGTAGAGGCGGGCTTCCTTGGCGAAGCCGTCGTAGACCACCGCAAGGTGGTTCCACTCGCGTGCGTCGAAGAACTCGGTGTTGCCCACCTGGGTGACCGCAGCATCCGTGCTGTCCTTGGCCCGGAGCGTGAGCTCCCAACGGCCCAGTCCCTCGGGGTCCTTGGTATCCGGCTGGAAACGCACCGTGAAGGCACTGCTTTTGAGGCCCTCGCCGCTGACCAAGGCCACCCCATGATCCGGGAGCGCCGCGGCCTGGGCCCAAGCCGTAACAGTGAAGCTGGCACTCGTATCGACAGGCATCAGAGCGGTGCCCGCGTACGCGTCCGTGCCGTTCAGCGCCAGCCCGCTGTTGTCGATCATTCCCGCGCCGAGCTTTGCGCCGCCGTGGAGACTCATCGGGCGCTTCGCTGCGGAGGAGTCCAGCGTGGTGGTTCCGCTGCTGTTGGTCTCCTCGAAGTTCCAGCGGCCCTTGACCAGCGGGCGCTGCTTGAACATCTGCTGGACTTCCTCGGCGGAAACCGGCCGGTCCAGCAGGCGTACGTCGTCGATGCTGCCCGGGAAGTGGTTCTTGACCTGGCCGCTGTAGCTGCCCGCCCCGAGGTACATGGATTGGTCGGCGTAGAAGGCGCCCGCCAGCTTGGTCTCGCCTGCCATGGCCCCGTTGACGTACAGCGTGAGGGTGTTGGCGACCGTGTCGTGCACGCCCACCAGCTGCGCCCACTCCCCCACGGACGCGCTTGCGCCCTCGGGCTGCATGGCGCGGACCGGGGTGGCGTCGGCGGCGTCGGCAGAGTACTGGTTGACCGCCCACCGGTTGTAGGTGGAGGAGTAGTACAGCTCGAAGCCGGGACTATCCTTGCCCGCCTGCGCAGTGATGACCGCCGC
This sequence comes from Streptomyces sp. NPDC021622, assembly GCF_040640795.1. NCBI lineage: Bacteria > Bacillati > Actinomycetota > Actinomycetes > Kitasatosporales > Streptomycetaceae > Streptomyces > Streptomyces sp. NPDC021622. The sequence continues at coordinate 77,154 of NZ_JBFACK010000026.1, read as the reverse complement.
GCCATCCGGCTTCTTGTCGAGCTTGGCCCAGGCGGACACGGTGAAGCTGCGCGAGGTGTTCACGTGCGGTCCGTTGGTCTGGCCGATCTTCGCGTAGCCGTCGGTGCCGTTGAACGTGGCGGCCTTGCCTGCGATGCCGGGGACGCCCGTGGTGACGCCGCCGTTGTACTTGGCGGGCAGCACGCCGCCGTGTCCGGTGATCTCCTTTGCATCGGCTGCTTCGTCGAGGTCGAAGATGGCCAATGCGGGGCGGCCCGGGTCGCCGACCGTCTGCTGGGCGTGCAGCTTGTCGATCTCGTCCTGAGCCAGCGGCTTGTCGAACAACTGCACATTGTCGACCGCTCCCGGGAAGAACGCCGAAGGCGCACCGTTGTAGGAGGCGGCTCCCAGCTGCAGGCCGCGGCGGGCCTCCCACGGGCTGTCGTAGGCAGTCTTACCGACCAGCTTGCCGTCGACGAACAATTCCAGCACATCGCGCACCGAGTCATAGGACCCGGCCAGGTGCGTCCACTTGTCCGGCGCAACACCGCCGGGCTGGTCCGCCATCGCGCGGGCGATACCCGCGTCCGCAGTATCGGACTTGTACTGGTTGAACGCCCAGCGATCGTACGCCTTGGAGTAGTACAGCTCGAAGCCCGGCGAGTGGTTGCCCGGCTGGCTGGCGATGACCGCTGCCCCTTCGGGCATCTTCGACAGCTTCACCCACGCCGAGACCGCGAACCCGCCACTTGTGTTGACCACCGGAATGTCCGTGGAGGCATAGCCATCGGTGCCGTTGAACGATAGAGCGGTGCCCTGCACACCGGTCGTTCCCGGGACTGCTCCGCCGTGCAGTTGCGCGGCGCGCGGTGGTGTCGAGCCCTTGGCCTCACCAGCACCTTCGGCCTCGTCCAGCTGCCAGGTCGCGCGCTCAGGCTGGCCGGCCTTGACCCGGTACTGGTAGGTGCGGATCTCGCTGCCGTTGCCCGCGGTGTCGAAAGCCTGGGCCGTGATGAAGTTCAGCCCCGGCTTGGCGGGCAGCACCTTCGCGCTCTTCGCGGCACCACCGGACGTGGCGATCTTGTTCTTCGAGCTGGGATCGGTGTTGATGCCATACCGGTAGGACGTCACGTCACTGTCCGCAGCCTTCAGATCGAACGACCCGTACTTGCCCACCCCGTCGTACCAAGGATCGTTGGGATCCTCGGAGTCGGAGGCCGGGTACTCACCCGAGGACACCGCCGGTGCCTTGGGGACCTTGGTGTCGTACACGAAGTAGCAGGCGGTCGGGCCGCCCGCGTACGACCAGGGCGAGTACTGCGCCCCGTCATAGACACGCGCATACCAGTTGACCTGCTTGTTGACCGGTATCGACGCGGGCAGGCTGACCTTGAAGTCAGAACCAGAAGGTTTCGACGTTGTCCGCGCCGGACTCCAGCTCCCACCATCCCACTTGGCCTGGAACTGCACCGAGACATCGTCGCGGTCCGGGTCCTTCACGCTGTTGGCCTGGACCTTCCCCAGGGTCCGGACACGTGCGGCATCGCCGGACCTCTTGCAGGTCCCGCCGTACTCCATCGTCAGCTGCGACATCTTGAGCTGAGACGGCGCTCGGTTGTACTTCACCCGCAGAAACGCCTTGTCCGAGAACCGCTTCCAACCGTACGCATCCGACTCACTGTCCGCGCGCAGACCGAACGTCATCGTCGAATCCCGGCCGTTGGCCGCATCCTGCACAGCCGACTTCACCGAGAACTCGGCATCCTTGGCCGCGCAACCGGAGTAGCCGTAGGCGAACGACTTCGACGACAGCTTCTTGTCCCAAAACCCTGAGGCATTCTGCGAGTTCCACGTCGTGGACGAGGAGATGCCCTTGGTCTGCCACAGCTCCACGCTGCGATCGGAGCACGAGGCGGACCAGGTGTTCCGGACGACGAACTCGGCCGACAGGATGGACTTGCCCGCGAACTTCGAGACCGGGATGCGGTAGAAGAGCCGCTTGGTGTCATGGGGCTGGCAGTAGTACCAGTTGCAGTAGCCCATGCCCGCGTCGTGATCGCCGTTGAACTTCCACTGCGGCGAGGAGTCCCAGTACTTCGACGCCATCGTCCACGCCGACGCCCGCGGCGAATACCACTGCGGATCGATGAACACCGGATAGGTGGTGTCCTTGCCCTTCAGCACCTCCGCATCCGGCGTCAGCACCAACTCCTTGCCACTGGCGGGAACGTCCACCTCCACCGGCGCAAGCTTGCCGGACTCCCCCGCCGCAGGCTCCTCCCCAGCCTGCGACTGAGCTTCCCCGTCTTGCGACGCGACGGCCCCGGACGGCGCGGACTTCGTGGCCGGCGCAGTGTTAGTGCCGGGGCTGGAGTCCCACATCATCGGCTTCGGCGCCTCGAACACCGCACCCTTGGCGCCCTTGTCGATGGCTCGGAGCTCGCCCTGGGCGGTCTCCTTCACCTCCACGCCATCAGCAGCCAGCTCCAACCGCAGCTCCGCGAGATCAGAACTCTCCGCAGCCTTGGCCGACTTCACCACCAGAAGCTGAGTGAAGCCGTCCTCCTGCGCCCCCATGCGCAAGTCCACATCCGGGAGCACATCGGCATAGGTGGCGGTGGCCCCGTCCAGTTGCGGCGAGGGCAGCTTGCCCGGCCAGGACAGCGCCAACTCACGGCCGGACTTCGTCATCCGCACCAGCGGCGCATCCCCGCCGCCGGAGAACTCCAGCCCTACCGTGGTCACTTTCGGCGCGACGCCGCCATCAGCGGACTTCGCCAGATCGGTGTCGACCGGCTTCCACTGGTCACCCACGCGGGCGCGGACCGGGCGTAGGTACTCCCGCGCCTCGAGGTTTCCATCGGCGGTCGCGTACACATCGCTGCTCGCGCTGCGCAGTGACGTCACCTCGACCGGCTTGCCGTTCCGCTTGGCCTCCGCCAACGCCGCCTCGGTGCTCGCCTCTTCAGCAGCTGCACCCTCGTCTGCGGACTTCGCTGCCGTGGGCATGGCCGGTGAGGTTCCTGCAGCAGTAGCCGCTGGGGCCAAGCCCGCCACGATCGCCACGCTGATCAGACCTGCCAGCGCCCCAGCCCCACCGCGCGAACGCACGCGCCTCCACATATCCCACCCCGGCCCATCACAAAGATGAAGATTGCCTAAACAGTGCAACCAAATGGGGACTGTATGTAGCTGCCAAGTAAAGGTCCAGAAGGATCACTCAGGACAGATTGGGGCGAAGGGCCCACTGTCGCAGTGGCGTTACTCACGGTTGTACTAAGTACGGAAGCAACTCAATAACGCTCCTGGCCCCAGGTCGTGACATTGGCATTGGACGCCGAGAGGTACGCCGAGAGCACGGACTCCGCCGCATCCCCGCCAGTCGACGCGACCGGTGGCGTGGCGGACGCAGGCACACCAAGAGCCCCGCGCAGACCATGAGCACGTCAGGTTTGGGCATCGTTCGATTCGCCAGCTGCAGTGGGCGCGGGTCCCACGTCGCTATACCCCACGAGCGGCCGGGACCGTCCTTCACCGCACACAGAGCGGCGCATGCGCTCGATATGGCCTCCGCCGCAGACGGCGACGAAGAGGGCGAGCTCATCACCGCGAGAGAGCCGTCGGCACGAAGCCGCGAGTCTGATGATTGATGCTAGGCCGCAGCATGGGGCCGGTGAGCTCTGATGGAGCTCGCAGGCCATCCAGCAGTTGAATGATCTTGTCGATATTGGTCAGCCTGCGGGATCCGGACTCGAGCATCGACAGAAATGCTTGGCTCAAGCCGGTGATTGCGGCGATGTCGTCCTGGCGAATCCCACCATGCCGTCTGATCAGCTGGCACATGCGCCCAAACTCGCGGTTGACCAAGGCTTGCCGGACATCGGGTAACTGCCAGATGTCCATGGGGACGCTGCGCGCGGTCCCCGCCTGGTGCCGGTTGTCGCGGCTGCAACCGGCACACACGTCCTCCCCGTTGTACCGACTCAGACGGCATCGGCAGACGCTGCAGAGCCGGGTGACGCCAGCAGGCGTGGTGCTTCTCTCGACGATGCGCTCCGTGTCTGGCGGTGATAAGGCGGCCTCTGACGAGCGTCGAGGCAAGTAATCACTGTCGGCCATCCCATCCGTGCGTGCGCTCGGGCAGCTCCTGGATGCGTCGCCCCGGGCCGTCGCGCCGGGGAGCGCCGTGCTCAATCCCTGATCGGGCACCGGTTGCCTCCGTTGGTCCGTGATGCCCTCAGGTTGGCGCCAGTCATGACGAAGGACCCGGACAGACTGTCCGGGTCCAATTTCTCTTGCTTCTACCATTCTTGATGAATCGTCAGGCGACAGTCCTGCCTGCCTCATCCAACACGGCTTCCCACGGGTACCGGCGTCCCGGCATCCCTGCCCGCGGCTCGGCGAGCGGCCACACCTCGTCCCCGTGGACCAACCGCACCCCCGAATCGTGAAGGGCTTTGATGTGTCCCTCCCATGCGGGATGGCGAGCATGCGCGGCGTTCACCCGGGGCCAGACAATCACGGGGAGGTCCAGTGTGCCGATGGCCTCGTTGACCTGTGTCAACGCCTGGTTGTCTGAGATTCCCAGGGCGAGTTTGGCGACGGTGTTGGCACTTGCCGGGGCGACGACGTAGCAGTGAACCGGCGGATGCGGCCGGGAGTCACCCGGCAGGCGCGGTTCGGCCCGTACGGGAAGGCCGGTCAGCCCTTCGAGCTCCGTGATCTCCCCGCTCGCGCGGAGCCACTGACCCGCGGTCGGTGTGAGCGTGACCGTGACCGTCCAGCCCCGTTCGAGCGCCGGGACCACGAGCCCTGTACGCAGTTCCTCGACCCCGCCGGCGCTCGATCCCACGACGCCCAACACCTTGCCTCGCACCGAACTCACTGCACCGCCCTGCATCGTTGGGCCATGGCCAGCAGCTCGGACGAGTGGCTGCCACCCGTGACCGGGGACTGTTTCCTCAGGTCGCGAAGGGTCTCGCGTACACGTGGATTGTTCCGTACGAGCTGCGGCGAAGTGCGTTCGGCCTCCCGCAGCTCGCCGAATGACTCGTAGACGCGACCGCTGAGGCAGAGGCCGCGGGCGTAGTCGATGCGATGGGACACGGCGCGTTCCGCCGGCATGTGGGAGACGTCGATGTCGCCATGCTCGACGACGTACGGGATGTTCTCCAGGTCCAGCTCGATCGACAGGCGGTGCAGCTCGACGTTCGTCGGACCGAAGCACGTCTGCCAGTGGTTCTCGTCGGAACCGAGCCGGTCGGCGAGCCGCTTCGCCTTCTCCAGGAGGGAGTTGGCGGTGTGGCGGTCCTGGTGACGTGCCGCGGCCACAGCGGCTCGCAGATGAATCATGCCGAGCAGGCTCAAAGCGGCCGGGTCATCGTCGCGAACCTGACCCGCGAGCCAGGCCGCCGCGGTATCACCCAGTTCGAGGGCATCCGAGTAGCGCCCGTTGGCCAGCAGTGCGTGTGTACCGGAGCGGGCAGCGGACACGAGCGACAGCGGGTCCTCGGATTCGTCGGCGGCCCGCATGGCTCGCTCGGCCGCGAGCCACGACAGGTCGGACTCGCCGACCTTGGCGAGGGTGGTCGCCGCCAGGTGATGCGTACGAGCCGAGACGGCGAGGCCGCGTCGGCGCAGGTCGCCGCTGGGAAGGTCTTCCAGCTCCTGGGCAGTCCTGAGCAGACCGGGCAGGGCGGCGATGACATCCCCCAGAACGCCGGCCTGGTAGTCACTCCAGCTGCGTTCGACGAAGACCTGCGCCTGATCCGGCTGAGGCAACTGCCGCTCCGCCGTACGACCGAACAGCAACTTGGAGAGCCGCCGAGGGCTCATCAGCGCATCGCGGACGGCCGGCACGTCGTCCATGTGCTTCTCCCCGTCCTCCAGGAGGACGGGCTGACCCATCAAGTCGCCCAGCGGGATACGCAGCACACGGGCGAGTTCGGCGAGCTTGTCGATCCTTGGGGGCTTCCGCACACCTCGCTCGATCTTCGACAGCCAGTCGGTGCTGTGCCCGACGAGCCCGGCGAGCACAGGCTGCGTATAGCCCCGGCGCTCGCGGTAGAACGCGATCCGTTCTCCGACGCTGAGGTGATCCCCAAGACCACGCATGCGCGCTGCCTCCCCGGCTGTAGGTCCGTCATCCACGTTAGCGGCCGACCAGGCCTTCGAGATCAGGGAGCGATCCGGGCTGCCGTGCCGTGCTCAACATCCGCTACCGGGCCTAGAACAGGCCGGACACTCTGTCCGGCTTCACCAACAAGTCCACGAGGAGCCAGACCGTTGCACGTCCGCGGACAGGTACCTGCACGACAGCCTGGCTTCGCTCACTTCTTGCCTGATCCGAGTTTTGACGTCATCGTCCGGCCGAGTGCTTCGCGGATCGTCACGAGTTTTGAAGGCACCTGCTGATTGAGGCGAGTTGGGTCGGCAGGTTGCGACAGGACCGTCACAGGCTTCGAAGATCACTTGACCTTGCCCCAGGAGGAGAGACGAAGGGTGTCTCTGTCGATCACATGAGCGGGCGATCTGTGCTCGCTGGTCAGGCCAGGCCGAAGAGGGGGAGTTCGCGTGAGCGAGACCTGCGTCATTCTCGACATCGGCGGCGTGCTGGAGATCACGCCGGAAACGGGATGGCTGCAAGGGTGGGAAGTGCGGCTTGAGCTGCCGCTGGGCACTGTCCAAGAGCAGATGCGCGACGTGTGGCGGGCCGGGAGCGTCGGGAGCATCAGCGAGCGAGAGGTGCACGAGCAGGTAGCGGCCCGTTTGGGGCTCGACGAGCCCCAGGTTGAAGACTTCATGGCCGATCTCTGGGCGGAGTATCTGGGGACGCCGAACGAGGAACTCATCGACTATGTGCGAGGGCTGCGCGGAAGCTGCAGGCTCGGCATCCTGAGCAACAGCTTTGTCGGCGCCCGGGAGTGGGAGACGACGCTGTATCACTTCGACGAACTGGTGGAGCAGATCGTCTACTCGCACGAGATCGGCATTGAGAAGCCTGACCTGCGTGCCTTTGAGGCCGCGTGCGCCAGCTTGAACGTGCAGCCGGGGAACTGCCTGTTCATCGACGATGTCGCAGACAACGTTGAAGCCGCCCAGGCGGCTGGCATGCAGACGCATCTGTTCGAGGACAACGCCCGGACCATCACGCGCATCGCGGCTCATCTGGACGCCGGACCCTTGGTCCCAGGGCGTGTCCCGCCCGGATGACGTCGGCCTGGCCGGTCTTCAGCGGTTGCCGGACAGGCGCTGAAGCGGTTGTTCAGCCCGCTGCGGTCTGTTCGGCTCGTGCCCGTGTGCTGGCGAGGCGGTAGGAGTCGGTGCCAGTCTCGATGATGGTGCCGTTGAAGGTGAGGCGGTCGACGATGGCCGCGCAGAGGCGGGGGTCGGTGAAGGTCTTGGTCCAGCGTGCGCCGAGTTCGTCGCGGACATCGGAGGAACTTCCTCCGCGGACGCCGGCTCCTGGGCCGACACGCGCATCGCCCACGGACGAGTCACGTTGTGGGAGACCCCGGACGGCACCCCCGTCTCCATGGCGGGTGTGACCCCGATGGTCGCCAGCCAGATCAGAGTGGCCCCCGTCTACACCCCGGCCCACCTACGCGGCCGCGGCTACGCGGGCGCCGCGACGGCCGAGGTCAGCAGGGCGGCACTGGCGGCAGGCGCGGCGGAGGTGCTGCTGTTTGCGGACCTGGCCAACCCCACCAGCAACAGCCTGTACCAGCGGATCGGCTACCGCCCGGTGACGGACTTCGCGGTGTACAACTTCTAGGCACTGTCCGGTCGCAGGGAGGAACCGCTCCGGTGCACTGCCCCACCGGCTGACCCCGTGACCGGGTCCGGGAGAGGCCGCCGCCCTCAGCGACGGTGAAGGCGTGGTGCGACCGTGTATACCCTCCTCACCCATGCTCCAAGGGATCACGACGACGCCCCTGGGAGGGCCCGAGGTGATCCACTCAACAAGCCGCGTGCTGGTCGCCGCCCCTGTGCGGCACATCGGCGAGACCGCTCCCGTCTGCGACTGGGCGAACAATTCATGATGTTTCTTGAAGCCAAAGAGCCTCACTATTTGGTGAGGGTGCTCTATGTGAGGGGGCTGGGATTACTGGACGGCACGCAGTATCGCCGTACCGGACGCCATCGGACCTGGCAGCTCCATCTCTAGCTGGCGGTAGACCGCTGTCGCCGCCAATGGGGCGTCGCTCGCTCGGGATGCTCGGCATTGATTGGTGTCTGCTCGGGTCTTAGAGGTTCTTGCACAGCTACTTACGCATCGGCTCGGCACTCCAGGCTTCCCGCGGCGCCTGCAGAGGGGGTTCCATGGAGCATGGGCGATCGACCGGGCGAGTACACGCCGCCAGCGCACGCGGCGTTCTGCCGCGCCACCAGCCAGGTTGAGCGCGAGATGGGGGAACTCCTCGCGGACGAGGAGATGTGGGAGGAGGAGTACATCACCATCCGCCTGTGCCGGGCGGTGATGCCGGAGGTGCGATACGCGCGGTTCAACAAGAATCAGGAAGGCCGTGTCGGGGCGGACATGATCTGGTGGTGGGTCGATCGTTCCGGCGAGTGCTTCGGCTGCTTGATCCAGGCGAAGAGCATCAAACAGGAAGGCCGGCACTGGCGCATCGGCTTCCACCACCCGAAGAACACCGGGGAGCAGATGGCCAAGCTGTTCCGGGCCGCGGACATGTTCCACCTTCCTGCCGGCTTCCTCTTGTATGCCGGCGACCAGAACTACCGGAGACGGATGGGCTGCACCTCCCAGCACACAGACGAGGTGCCGTGCCACGAGCGGCCCGGGGCCGCGATGACGCTGGTTCCCGCGCTGGCGGCAGATCGCGAGATCCAGCTCGCCGCACAGGCACCGTGGGACCGCAGCGCGGTGGAGGTGTTCTGCCAGTGGGCGATCCCGCTCATCGACGTCACGGCGCCCCGCCCATACGGCAGGAGCAAGCTGTACCGGGGGCTCAACCTGGGCGCCGTCGACCATGGTCTGAGGGAGTTCTTGTACACCGATCAGATCGGCGCACGCAAAGTCGCCCGCCACGTCTTCGACGTCGTGGGGCGGATGGCTCTACCTCTCTTCTCGCTTGCCGCTCCTGCCAGGGCGATCGATACGGATCCCGAGTGCGTGTTTCGCCACCTTCCCGATCTCACGGCGCACTTCACCGTGCCGTACTTCCAGCACATGCTGCGTGGACTGCGCCGGGAGCTGCCGGACTATGTCGAGCGGTGCCTGTTCGGCAATGTGCCCGATGAGATCGCCCAGCAGATCGACGGCATCATGCTGATCCAGCTGTAGAGGGCTGCGCTGCTGCATTGCGCAGATGTCCGAGACAGGAGCCCAAGGCCGTGACACCCGCCGCAGGAGGACGAGGGAGGGTTCATCCGCCACCACCTCGATCGAACCCGGACACCGGGGTCTTCGGCCTGTGCCGCGGCCCATGGAGATCACCGAGTTGGTCGGCGAACGGCTGCGCGGCGGCCACGACCTTGTTGCCCAGGCCGGTGAGCTGCATCGCGTGTTTGACTCCGCCGCGGACCAGGAGCTGGCCGTCCAGGTCCTGGTCCAGCTTGCGGATCTGCAGGGTCACCGTGCCCGGATCGAGATCCGTGTCGCGGGCGAACGCCGTCCCTGATTCGAGCATCGACAGGTAAGCCTGGCTTACTGGCTCTAACAAGAGCGGTTGATCATGTGACTGTGGGCTTGTCGGCTCGTTGGTCTGAGTATGGGGAACCGTCAGTCGCGACCGTGGATCGTGTCGGACGAACTGTGGTCGCTCATCGAGCCGTTACTGCCCGAGCCCGCTCCGAAGCAGGGTCGAGGGCAGACCGCGGGTGCCGGACCGGCAAGCCCTGTGCGGGATCCTGTTTGTCCTGCACACCGGCATCCAATGGGAGTACCTGCCCCAGGAGTTGGAATTCGGCTCGGGCATGACGTGCTGGCGGCGGCTGGCTGCCTGGAACGAGGCAGGCGTGTGGGACCGGCTGCACGCAGTGCTGCTCAAAGAGCTGCGGTCGAAGAACCAGCTGGACTGGTCACGGGCGGTGATCGACTCCTCCCACGTCCGGGCGGCCCGGCGGGGCCCAAAAGCGGGCCCAGCCCGGTCGACCGCGCCCGGCCGGGCAGCAAGCACCATGTCCTCACCGACGGGCAGGGCATCCCGCTCGCCGTCTCGCTGACCGGCGGAAACCGCAACGACGTCACCCAGCTGCTGCCGCTGCTCGACAAGATCCCTCCCGTCGCCGGCGTCGTCGGCAGACCACGGCAGAAACCCGACGCACTCCTGGCAGACCGCGGCTACGACCACGACAAATACCGACGCCTGCTCTGGCAACGCGGGATTCGACCGGTCATCGCGGAGCGAGGTCAGCTACACGGCACCGGCCTGGGCATCTTCCGCTATGTCGTCGAGCGCACGATCTCCTGGCTGCACGGCTTCCGCCGCCTACGGATCCGCTGGGAACGGCGCGCCGACATTCACGAAGCATTCCTCGGCCTGGCCGTCTGTCTGATCACCCACCGCCACGTCCAACGGCTTTGTTAGGGCCAGTATGGCGCTACGCGAACACAGTTGCCGGTCCGATCCGGCCCAAGCATCCTGACAACCTGAATTCTCCAGGTATCGCTTCCGTCCCCGCTGATGCCGGGGAAGACCGCGGGTCGGGGTGATAGAGAGAGCCCGGTGGGACGATTCTCACGGCCTGTGTCCAATGACCCTGCTCCGGAAAGTAGCGACGATGTTCCCCAGCGGTCCCGCGCAAGTCCACACCGACGCTGCGCTCTTCCCGGCCGGCGCCGGCGTCCCGGTCAAGCAGGAACTGTCGGTCCTACCGGAAGACTTGGCGCGCGCGTTGTTCATCACCGGCAGAGCCCCGTACGACCGGGCCAAGCACGGAAGGTCGTCGGCATACGAGTGGTGCCACAGGGTGGCGGTCCTGCCCGCCTATCTCAGCTGGAGTGATGATCCGGTTCCTCGCATTACGCGTACCGACCTCGCCCACGAGCTCGACCCGTCCGAGAAGGGCATGCTGTCCTACACCCTGGGGCAAGCCATGTGCCAGATCTTCGCCGAAAGACAGCTGTTCGTCCGGTTCTTCATGCATGTGGCACGTTACGCCTCCGCCTACAAACTCACCTTCGCTCCAGGTCAGAGCCGGGCGGACTTCTTCGGAGAGTTGACCGACGGCGGGTATGTCGTCGCGGAGGCCAAGGGCCGCTCTGGCCGTCTGACGAGGGCCCTGCGCGAAGCCATGGAGGAGCAGAAGAGGACGATCAAGACTATCAAGGGCGAGGCGCCAAAGATCGTCTACGCGAGTGCAGTGCATTTCCCCCTTCCGCGGGGCCCGATGCATCTCCTGGCGATCGACCCGGACGAAGCCGCCCTTCGCGCCGTCGACCTTCCCGTCGACCCGGACCTGCACGTGCTGGCCTACTACACGCCATTCCTGGACGCCTTCGCTCATCAAGAACCACTCATCCTGGGCGACTATGTCGTGGCCAGTTTTGCCGCGCTCGGCGTGACACTTGGCCTTTTGGTACCAGTGCTGCAGCGCGTGGAACGGGCGGCCCGGCGCCATGAAACCGCAGGGCTCCGCGACGACATCCTGCGTCTGCTCGCCCGCCATCGGCCTCGCCTGGAGCGCACGCTCTACCGCGACGGCACTCTCTTCGCGGCGGACTGGACGATTCCCGAGGACCGGCGCCGCTCGGGCCGCTGGGACAGCGCACTGCTCCCGGATCTCCTGCACGAGGCCTTCCGCAACATGAACGAGGAGGAGGACTGGCGGGCAGCACCGGTGGAGGAGGGGGACCTCGACTGGCGGAATCTGCCCAGCGCCAGGGGCTACGTGCCGGGCATCTTCCCTCAGAGCGGTCTCCTCTAAGGGTGAGCGATGAGCCAAGGACAGGCCGTCGGTAGCCCTGCGGCCGCTGACAGTTCATCCGACACGATCCATGGTCGCGACTCACGCTTCGCCATAAACAGACCAACGAGCAGACAAGCCGACAGTCACATAGTCATCCGCTTTTGTTAGAACCAGTTAGCCCGGTCACTGCGGCGAGGTCCTCCTGTCTGAGTGTGCAGAGCTGTCTGATCAGCGAACAGAGCTGTCCAAAGTCCCGCCTGAGTAAGGACTGTTGAACTTCAGGTCGGTCCCACACGCGAGCTGGGACGTACGGCCATCCGGGCTCCTGGGAATGCATGATTCGATCGCAACGGGCGCAGTGTTGCCCGCTGTTGTAGCGGCTCAGACGGCACCCGCAACGGCCGCACTGTCTGATGGTCGCAGTCGAGGGCTGATCTTGTTTCAGGGAGTAATAGTCAAGACCTGTGGATCAGTTGAGCCGACAAGAACAGAGCGTGACGCAGGGCGAAGGACGTCAGAACCGCGTCCAGGGACGGCCCCGGGACGTCTCGGGACGTTTCAACGGCGAGCGAGGCTTCAGCCGTGAGCCGGGTGCACTTCCAAACGCTCAGGGCGTCTGAGTTTGTACGTAGGAGCTGCTGACGTTGTTAGACCGCGCCAGCGGTGGGGTCCACGACAGGTGAGGGGGGTGGTGCCTGGGCTGCCGCGTCGAGGGCGAGTTGTTGGCTGCGCGCCACTGCACGCGATTGTGCTGTATCGCTGCGCCGGAGTACGAAGACGGTGGTAAGTGCAAGGACGCTTGGCCCGGACAGCATCGCGGCGAGCCACGGCTGATCGTTACTGCCAACGATCACCGCGCCAATGAGCATGCCCACACTGATGACGAAGCCCGCGACGAGTCCGACCAGGTACAGCGTGTGTGTCTGTTTCGCTCCAGCGAACTCATACTTGAGCTGTATCACCTTCATCCGGTACTCGTGGTCACGCTCCAGCTGAGGGCCGAGTGCCTTGAGTGCTATTTCAAGGTGGTCCGGTGGCAAATTAGCCCATTCACGTGCTATATCCAGCCCGCCACGCGAAGCGGCAGGTTCGCTCGGCTTCGTCATAGCTGCCTGCCTCCATCGCTGCGTGGTGTCTGATCCAGTCCATGAAGGTCGTCCAGCGGCGGACCGAGAGCTCGGAACAGCTGGTCAAGCGTGGTGAAAACCGTGCCTGTGCTTTCACTGACGGCTGAGAGGGCCTGGTTGTCGAGCTCTGCCGGTGACAGATCACAGCGATCGACCTCACTCTCTGCCAGCCGGAACCTGCGCTTGCTTCCCAGCTGGAACGCCCACATTTTCCTAAGCCAGAACGCGAGTATTTGCCCCAGTCGGGAGTTGCGCCCCTTGAGGTGAACTCGGCTGCCGTGGTCACTGGCGGCATGCGGTGAGGGCGGGACGTAGCCGAACTCGAATCTCTCGCCCCGCTTCACCCCGAAGATGTCGGTGGCATCTCGCCGTCCGGAGAGTCCGCCGAATCCTCCCCCGCCCAGCGGCGAGCCGCCGCCGTGCGGATCACCTCCCCCAGGGAGGCCCTGGAGGCGGGCCAGGAAGCCCTCGGAGGGGGGTGGTGGGGCGGGCTCCGAGAACACGTTCCTCAGTCGTCGCTGCGCGTCGGCCTCGGCCTTACACTTCGCGCACGTGGCGAGGTGCGCGAGCACTCTCTCGCGCACCTCGTGACCGAGCTCGCCATCTACGAGGGCCGAGAGGCGGTCTCCCAAGTGCTGATTAGATCTGTAGAACTCCCCAGTGGCTGTGAGTCGGTCCCCGAGGTGCTGCTCAGATGTGGCACGGGAGTTCTCTGACTCGCTCATGCTTGCTGATGCCTTGAAGGTTGTGTGACCCATCGAATGATGACCATGTCACCCTTCCCCGCCTGAGAGAGGTGAAGACCCTATTAGGCAAGTCTACTTGGGGATGCACACAGGGCACGGGTGAATGTGCCTGCGAACACTGAGGAGTTTTCATCCTGACGCGGCCGCGAGGTGAAGGGCGAGGACGGCCTTGAGGATCGCGGTGATGCGGTTGGTGCTTCAGCGCAGCTTGCGCAGGAAGCGCCAGCCCTTGAGTGTGGAGATGGCCTGTTCGCCGACGCAGCGGATCTTGGCGTGGGTGGTGTTGTGGCGTCGTTGCCACCGCTTGAGTCGGCGCCCCTCGAACGGGACCCGGACGTTCCGGGCCGCGCCTTGATACGCCTTGTCGGCGTAAGCCCTGAGGCCGGCCTCGCCGAGGGCGTCGATGATGCCGTGCTCGCGGGCCGCCGTCAGGCCGTGTGTCGCGCCGGGCAGTGCGGGCGATGCCCATAGCAGCCGTCCGAACGGATCGGTCAGGACCTGGACGTTCATGCCATGGTGCCGCTTCTTGCCGGAGTAGTAGGGCCGGTCGTCGGCGATCCGGTCGATCGGCAGCACGGTCCCGTCCAGGATCACGTACGCCTTCGCACGAGCCGTCACCATCACCTCGTCGAGCGTCGGCGCGAGCACGGCCGTGACCTCGATCGCCTCGCGGACGTAGCGGTACACGGTGGCGATCCCGATGCGGAACCCGGCCGCGAGCTGCGCGTAGGTGTTGCCACACCGCAGATGAGCCAGGGCGAGCAGGGCCTGGCGCCTGGGAGTCAGCCGTCGCCACCGGCTGCCGATCTCCCGGCGTCGTGCCGCCAACTCCCGGCTCAAGTGGCGCAGGTGCGCGGTGGACAGGTCAATGGCCGACGGGCAGACAAGCACACGAAGCTCCTGGCACGACGGTCGATCTTAATCGACACCCCGCCTACCAGGAGCTTCGTCGTTCTGCAGATCCGTCCAACTCGAAGTCGCTCTTGCCAGGTTGGAAGACCCTCATTGGAAGAAGTCAGGAGTCCAATTCTCCGACAGACTGGAATATCCCTGTCGGATTTGCTGGCGTCAGTAAGCAATCGCCCTAAAGGGGACTGTCTTTTTCCCACACTGCACCAATGGGCTCTGCCCCCGGCGCAGACTACAGTCCACGAAATCGAGCGCAAATCACAACAGTAATATCCAGCGGCTGGAGCGGTCGGTCAGCGACAGACACCGGCGGACGGGCTGAGCCATGGGTCTGGTGGCTTACTGGGAAATCTTGCCGTTCTGCCTTCCTGGCCCGCTATGCTCAGCACCAACGCGTTGAAGGAGACAAGTAGCGGCGGGATCCGCGAGCAGAGAGAGCTGCTGGTAGCTGTGAAGGCAGTCTCGCGCCCCACGTGAAGACCCTCCCGAGCGCGGGGAGAAACGGCCGGTCAACCCGGCCCAATGCCCCGCCGGCTGGCCCCCGTGAGCGGGCCTGAATGAGGCCGTCGCCATCTGGTGGCGGCAAAGGCGTGGTGGCACCGCGAGTTCCCTTCTCGCCCACGCCCCCAAGGGATCATGACGACGCCCCTGGAGGGCCCGAGATGATCCACACGACGACCCGTGTATTGGTCTCCGACCTGCGAGAACACGTTGGCGAGACAGTTTCCGTCTGCGGCTGGGTGAACACCCTCCGGCTGCAGCGCAAGATGCAGTTCGTCATCGTCCGCGACCACACCGGAATGGTGCAGGTCACCCACAAACGTGGCGGCGAGAGCGACAGCACCGAAGCCGCTCTGGAGAGCTTGACCACCGAGTCCGCGGTCAGGATCACCGGCCGCGTAGTCGACAACCCGATCGTCAACCTCGGCGGCCTGGAACTCGTGCCCGAGCAAGTCGAGGTACTGAACCGGGCCGAGACACCGCTGCCGATCGACGAACACACCGGCCTGGAGCACCGCCTCGACTGGCGGTTCCTCGACGTGCGGATGCGTCCGCAGGCGCAGCTGCTGTTCGCTGTGCAGACCACCCTCGAGCAGGGTATGCGCGAGTACGCCTACAGCCAGGGCTGCACCGAGATGCACACCCCGAAGCTGATGGGAACCGCGAGTGAGTCCGGGGCCGAGGTGTTCAAGCTCGGCTACTTCGATCGCTCCGCGTTCCTGGCGCAGTCCCCGCAGTTCTATAAGCAGATGGCGATTTCCGCCGGCATCGACAAGGTCTTCGAGATCGGCCCCGTCTTCCGCGCCGAGCCATCGTTCACGTCGAGGCATGCGACGGAGTTCACCGGCGTCGACGTGGAGCTCGCCTGGATCAACGACGTCGAAGACGTCATGGTCTTCGAGGAGCAGATGCTCACTCACGCCATCGCCAAGGTCGCCGACGTTCACGGTGAGGCGATCCGCGAGACCTTCGGCGTCGACGTCACGGTCCCCACGATGCCGTTTCCTCGGGTGACTATGGCCGAAGCCCAAGAGATCCTGCGGGCGGGCGGCTGGGACCCGGAGGGCACGAAGGAGGACTTGGACCCGGAGGGCGAGCGCGGTATCTCCGCGCACTTCAAGGAGCAGACTGGGCACGAGTGGGTGTTCGTCACTCACTACCCGACAAGCATTCGCCCCTTCTATCACATGCGCCCCGAGAACGACCCGGGCTCGACGCTGAGCTTCGACCTGCTGTGGAAGGGCCTGGAGGTCACCACCGGCGCCCAGCGTGAGCACCGGTACGATGTGCTGCTCAAGCAGGCCGCCGAGAAGGGCATGAGCACCGAGCCGTTGCAGGACTACCTGAACGCTTTCCGCTTCGGCTGTCCGCCGCACGGAGGCCTCGGTATGGGCCTGGGTCGGGTGCTGATGGTCATGCTCGGACTCGACTCCATCCGCGAGGCCGCCTTCCTGTTCCGCGGACCGAACCGTCTCACCCCGTAGGACCCTTGTCGCTTCATGCGATTGGGGCGGTCAGCCCTCTGGCTGACCGCCCCAACATGGTCTGTTCAACGTGCTTCGCGCGTACGACGGTTCGTCGGCTTCGTTCTTGGTGGCCGAGTGCCCCGCCCCGTCTTGCCTGTCCGGGAAGGCCCGCTGCCGGCGCCCCCGAGTGGGAGCAGAGAGTCCAGGCGGGCACCGTTGTTCCAGGAGCCGAACAGGTCCCGGTTGAGGGCGACGATGTTGTGCTTGGTGGCGAGGGATCGGGCAGCGGTGCTGTATTCACAGGTGGCGACGAATACGGCTACGTCTGCGTGGTGTTCGGCGAAGGCCATGCCGACGAACTTCTGCATGTCCCCGCTGGGAACGGTGCGATGCGGTGCGTAGTGCTTGACCTGGACGACGAGGCGCTGGCCGTCCGGCATGTTGCCGAGGATGTCGGCGGCGAGGTCGCCGGAGCCGCCCACCACGCGCACGTTGGTGCAGCCGTCCCTGCGGCACAGCTCCGCGATGTAGTGCTCGAAGTCCTGCCAGCTCATCGCGTCGATTGCCGTCATGGATCTCTCCATGGCCATGCGACGGTCCTGCTCGCGCCAGGCCCTGTCACCGTCACGTGCGCGGCGATCGACTCTCTTTAGGGCCCAGACCGTAGCCCCGACTGCGGTCGCTAACAGCAACCCCAGTAGTAGCCACGGCACTTCGTGGAACACGAACACCATCGCGGCGATACCCGCGGCCGCGATAGTGACGCGCTGCTGGATGAGGCGCCGCCGTTGCGCCTTGGTGCGTCGACGCTTCCGTTTGGGCACGCCGCCTCCCCCTTGTGTGATTCTGCCCGCAGTGTGGACCGACCGTTGCTGGGGCCAAGAGCGGCTTTCCGGCCATCAGTAGCGGACGTTGCGGAGATCGTGCATCCACGCTTCGTCGGGATGCTTGTCCCAGTAGGCGCGCAGCGCCAACTCTCGGTCTGAGAAGTGGCCCTGGTGGCAGAGCCCGCCGTGGGCAAGGGTGATGCTCATCGCGAGTGGTGACTCGGTGGTCACCCAGTGCGGGGTCAAGGCATGGCTCCACAGACTTTCGCCCGGCTCCATACGGACCGAGAGCCATTCGGCCGGATCGTGCTCGGGCGGCTCCTCGGCGGTGGTCTCGCCAACGACAGCGGCCTCGGCGGACAGGACGCTGTCGGGGTCGTGGTAGCTGTGGAACGTCTTGGTGCCCTCGATCTGCCACACCAGGCCGTGGGAGTTGTCGTTGTGATACGTCGACGCGGCACCGGCTGTGGAGAGGAAGAGCAGGGGCGCACACCGCTGCCACGTGAATCCCCAGCCGGACATCCGGGTGCGCCAGGGGATCATGACCTGCTCGTGGAAGCCGGCAAGTATGCCGGTGTAGAAGCGGGTGAGGTTGAAGTGCACCAGCCGGAACGGCCACGTGACGATCTCGTCGATCGGGGCAGTGCGGAAGGCGGCGGTGCGATCCATGCGGAGGGCCCAGTCGTCGTCACCGAGGATCGTGAACCGTACTTCTTCGTCCTGCCGGACCGCGTCGAGAACCTCGATGGCGGGCGGGGAGCTGTAGTCGAAGCTGATCAGTTCGCTGTCGACCGGGAAGTTCGGCGGGATGCACCAGCGGTCGAGGAAATCGTCTCGGGTGGTGATGGGGTTCGTCATGGGCTGCTCGCAGGTGGAGGTTCGGCGCGGCAGATGGCCGCGCAGGACGGGGTGGTCCTCTCCTGGGGCTCGGCGTTGAGGAAGTCGCGGATGGCTGCCCTGGGGTCGGTCACGCTCACCGAGGCTGTGCCGTAGGGACAGCGGCGGATCTCACCTCCCGCGGACACGTACAGGGATGGGCCCTGGCAGCGTCGCCTCCCAGGTGGTTCGCGGTGCAGGTCCTGGAGGTCTTGGACGTGCCGGTGGAAGCGCGACGTGAGGCGGAAGTGGGTGCCCAACAGGGTGGTGTCCTGGCTCTGCTGATCGAGATAGTCGGTCAGGCTCCACCCCGCGCGAGTTCGGTCCGCTTCATCGAGCATGACGGGACTGAATTGGACCTCCGTCTTCGCTTCGGCAACCAGAACATGTAGGGCGCGGCACTCGGCATCGGTGAGCTGCCAGTAGGTGACGTGCAAGATCCTGCCCCGTGTGGCGCTGAGCTTGTCGAGGGTGGCGATCCCCGTGGCGGCGCTGCGGTGGGTGCGACCGAGGTTCATCGCGGCAGCTGAGTCCGCGGACACAGTGACGTTGGCCAGCAGGTGCGCCACTTCCTCCAGTCGTTCCACATCTTCGGGGGCGCGGGCGGAGGTGACCACGGAGATCGGCATGCCGAACTGGTGGGCCAGACGCACAAGTTGCCGCAGCTTCGGATGGTGGGCGGGCTCACCACCGGTGAGACAGATCTCTTCGGCGCCTGCTTCCTTCAGTCTGGACAGGCTGCGGGTGTAGAGCGGTAGAGGGAGGTAGCCGTGGGCGCGGTCGGCACGGAAGCAAAACCCGCATGCGATCTTGCAATGCCCGGCGGTGCTGATCAGCGCCGACCGAAACCGCCCCTGGCCAGTCCGTGGTACGGGCGGCCTGGTCGCGGTGTGGGTGTTCACTGCACCCCCGTGCTGTCCCACACGGCGATCTCGACCGTGCTGGTGTAGAACGCGCACATCTGCGGGTCCGGCCGCTCCCCACCGATCAGCAGCTGCTCATTGCGGGAGGGGCCACCACAGATCGCCAACGCTGGGCAAGTGCCGCACTCCGGCAGTGGCGCGACCTTCTTGGCGATGCCACCCAACAGACCTGTATCAGCGCGGATTTCATCGAGGGTGTGGAGGAACTCGGGTTCGGTGAAGTTGATGTCGCACAGACTGACCCGCTGGCCTGGCAGCAGCGCCACGTTCAGGGTGCGGTCGCTCTGCATGTGATCCAGCAGCATGGGCCGACGCCGGTCGAGTGCCTGGAAGGCGCGGTCCAGGACAGAGAACATCATCCCGCCGCGGCCCAGGGCAACAAGTCGCGCCTGGTACAGCTCCTTCGACAGGTCGGCCCCGTCGACGATCCAGCGTCCACCGGCGGGGATGGGGGTGTTGGCGTAGATGAACTTCAGCCCGAGTTCCTCGATGATCCATGTGACGGTCTCGGCCAGGCGGCCGATGTTCGCCGGGGTCGGGGTGAGATTGCAGCCCACGTGGATGCCGTCGATTTCCAGGAGACGGCGAACGTTGCGGCGGATGCGGTCATCGGCTGATTGCCCGCCAAGGAGCCGTCGGTGCGCGGAGTTGATGGACGGCGGCCCGTCGATGGAGATGCCGACCCCGTACCGGTAGCGGGCGAAGTGCTCGGCCATATCGTCGGTGAGGCGGGCGCCGTTGGTGACGACGGTCCGCCGCACCTGCTTTACGCCGTATTCGGCTGCGAGCTTGTCGGCGAGGTCGTCGCCGTACTGCATCAGGTCGAAGCGGGTTGTTGGTTCGCCGCCGAACCACTGGATGGCTACCTCGTCTTGGCCGGCGTTGGTCTCGAACAGGTAGGTCAGGCCTGCGGCGAGGTCGTCCTCGCTCATGTCCGGCTTGCCGGTGTTCGTGTCGACGAAGCAGTAGCTGCACGCCATGTTGCAGCGGTCGGTGAGCACCACTCGAAGGCCGCTGATCCTGACCGGGGTGGCATCAAGGCCGAGGTTGCTCAGGCGGGTACGGAGTGTCTCACGCGGGTCCACCTCGGGGGTGTCGGGCGTGAAGCCGAGCTCGGAGAGAGCTGTGTGCGTCGCGGTCGGGGGGACCGCGGAGAGGTCAGTGACCTCCCCGCGGTCGAGGTACACGCTTTCCAGCGTGACCGGGTTGAGGAGAGCAGCTTGCCCGTCCCGGTCGTACTGGATGTACTTCCCCCACAGGAGCTGCGAGGAGGCCATCGTGGTTACGCGGCTTCCTCGGCGACGATCCCGCGCTCGGCCATCACCTTGCGGACCAGTTGCTCGCCCGCGGCCTGCAGCTGCGCCGAGGCCTCCGGGGAGCCACCGTCGGCGAGGACGATGACGCCGGGCAGGGTCGGGTTCGCGGCGATGAACGTGATTCCGGCGGGCTCGGTGCTGACCATCATGATCGCGTTCTCGACCGGAACCCAGTCGGTCTTGTCCTTGACCCCTTCCAGGATCTCGGCCTGTTTGGCCTGGAAGGCGTCACGCTCCCCCATCCAGACGCCAGCCTTGCTCTTGGAGTCGACCACATCGGCGTAGATGAGGTGGTCGCTCTTGGGGCGACGAGGAGTCGGCATGCGCTCCTCTCCTTTCCCATTGTTGTGGTTGCAGTAGTAGCGCGGAACGCGGGCTGGCCGTGGTGGCTGCCCGGTATGCAGGTTGCCGCGCAGAGTGACGGCTGGCACATAGCGGGGGCGATATCACTAACGTGATGTGCTTTGCGGATCGCGCCAGCGATATCACCCGGGAAATGTGTGCGCGGCGGGATCTCCCGTCACTCTGAGGCTTCCGCAGCACGGCAACCGAGGCCTGAACGTCTGGGAAAGGACTCTCGGTCGGCGTACGCACCGCGTCTCGTCACGCTGCGGAACATCTATCGCTGAACTCGTCCACCGGAGTACAAGGTGTCCTTGGCCTTACGAGCACGATTGGCACTGCCGTTTGACGAGGATCTACCCCTACCGCTTCTCTCCGGACCCGACGGCCTTTTCGCACCAGACGCGACCTAAGGACTGTGATGACGCCGATATCAGCCGCGTCCCTCAACCGGACTGCGGGACCGCCGGTGTCCGCCGCACCGATACCGCCCGAACGCCCCGTGAGGGGCGATGCCCAATGCTCGGAACCTCAGCAGCCTTTCGTGCACGAGCGGGGCCGTGTTGAGTAAGCGCAGACCCGCGTTAGACAGGCATCCGGCTCGCGACGACACTCAGCTCCGGGCCGTGCTGGAGGATGCCGCGATGGGGCGCTGGGAAGGCGCCCGCGAGCTCTTGGCCTCGACGGGTGCCGACTGGGACAGGCGGATCTTCCGCCTGCAGACCCTCGCCCGTATCGGAGTGCGGTTGACGTTCGCCGACACATGGGCACAGGCGGAACCAGGCTCTCCGCATGCATTGGCCTTGTTGGCCAATGTGCTGGCCTTGAGGTCGATGGCTGGCGGCCGGGGGCGGGGACTCAACGAGGCAATGCAGCGGGCGTGGGACACCTGCGATGCCGCCGCCCGCGTCTTGCCGAACGACCCGTCCCCATACGTTGTCATGCTCGCGTTGACGCGCTTCCATTCGCCGCCCCAAGACCGCGAATGGCGCGCGACAGTGAAGCAGGTGTGGAGGCAAGTGATCGAGTGTGATCCGTGGAATCGGGAAGCGCACCATGAACTCCTCACCTACCTCTTCGCCTCCTGGCACGGCACGGGCGGTGAGGTCTTCCACTGGGCGCAGGAGCGGTGTGCCCACACCCCGCGTGGGCTGCCGCTGCACGTGCTGCCGCTGGTCGCCCTCGCTGAATCCCACCGTCAGCGCATGGAGGTGGACGGGGACCGCTATGGGCTGACCGTTCACCCGTGGACGGACAATCCGTCGACCTGGCAAGCGTGGGAGGACTGGTGGGACTGCCGGGCCCTCAAGGGGCCACACGCCGCCATCCACGAGGACGCCAACTACCTGGCGCACGCCCTGTCATTCGCAGGCCGGCATCTGGAAGCCGCGGATGTCTTCGATGCCATCGGCCCATACGCAACTGACGTGCCGTGGGGCTACTGCGGCGATGCCAAGAAGCTGTTCCTCCGACACCGCGGCTGGGCGATGAAGATCTCCGAACCCTAAGCGCAAAGACCGCGGTGCCGAGCCCCAACTCATTGCGCGATCACAAGAGTTAGAAGCATTCACGATGAAAGAAGCATCCCTATGCCCCTAGAGGTTCCGAGCATCACACAGTCAGAAGAGGAACGCCTCGCCGAACTGGGAATCACCCAGACACTCGACCGCAGCATGAGCGGCAGGCAGAACTTCGCCGTCTCATTCACCATCATCTCCATCCTGAGCGGCTGCCTGACCATGTACGCATTCGGGCTGAACACCGGCGGACCCGCGCTGATCATGTGGGGCTGGGGCATCGTCGGTTTGATGACGCTGTTCGTCGGCCTGGCTATGGCAGAGGTTTGCTCCTCCTACCCGACCTCCGCAGGCCTGTACTTCTGGGCACACAAGCTCGCCCCGCGTAAATCCGCTCCGGCCTGGGCCTGGTTCACCGGCTGGTTCAATGTGCTCGGCCAGGTCGCCGTCACCGCGGGCATCGACTTCGGTGCTGCCAGCTTCCTCAATGCCTACCTGAGCCTTGAGTTCTCGTATGCGGCTACCCCCGGCAACACGATCACGCTGTTCGGCGTCATCCTGCTGCTGCATGCACTGGTGAACACGTTCCGCGTACGTGTCGTGGGCTTCTTCAATACGGTCTCCGTGTGGTGGCACCTGCTCGGCGTTGTGGTGATCGTCGGCGCGCTCCTCCTCATCCCAGACAAGCACCAGTCCCCGGGCTTCGTCTTCGGCGAGTTCGTCAACAACACTGGCTGGGGCTCGGCTGTCTACGTCGGCTTGATCGGCTTGCTGATGGCGCAGTACACGTTCACCGGCTACGACGCGTCCGCTCACATGACCGAGGAGACCAAGAACGCGTCCGTGGAAGGCCCCAAGGGAATCATCCGCTCCATCCTCGTCTCCTGGGCAGCGGGATTCGTGTTGCTCTTCGGGCTCACCTTCGCCATTCAGTCTTACAGCGGCGCCCTCGACACAGCGACGGGCGTTCCTCCCGCGCAGATCTTCCTGGACGCCCTCGGCGTGAGTACCGGCAAGATGATGCTGCTCGTGGTCATCGGTGCCCAGCTCTTCTGCGGCATGGCCTCCGTGACCGCCAACAGCCGCATGATCTATGCCTTCTCCCGAGACGGCGCCCTTCCGTTGTCCAAGGTCTGGCACAAGTTGAATCCCGGAACGCGTACTCCGACCAATGCCGTCTGGCTCGCCGCAGGCGGTGCGTTCGTCCTCGGCCTGCCGTACTTGTACAACGTCACTGCGTACACGGCCGTCACGTCGATCGCGACGATCGGCCTCTACATCGCTTACGTCGTCCCGACCTTCCTCCGCCTACGCCAGGGGGACAACTTCCGCCGGGGTCCCTGGCACCTGGGCCGCTGGTCGAAGCCTGTCGGTGTGATCGCGGTGGCCTGGGTCATAGTGATCACGGTCCTGTTCATGCTGCCCCAGGTCTCCCCCGTGGCCTGGGAGACATTCAACTACGCGCCCGTCGCCGTCGGCGTAGTGCTGGCCTTCTCCGGAACCTGGTGGCTCGTCTCCGCCCGCAAGTGGTTCCTCAACCCGAACCACCCGCGGAATACCACTCCCGTGCCCCCCTCACCGCAGAGGGCGACCCCGTGACGGGCAGGTCGAACATTTGAGGCCCCGGGGTCTGCGGAGCGAACAGCGGAAAAGGCTGCTCCGCAGGCCCACTGCCGCGTCCAGGCTGAACCCTTTGCGGGAGTATGTGGGGTCCGCGGACCTCAGCGCAGTTCCATCTCGTGGATGAGATCCCAGCGGTAGGCGCGCCCTTCACGGCGAAGTTCCACAAGTCGAACCCGCTTCACGGGCACGACTACGGAGTCCAGGGAGCGAAGAGGCGATACAGCATCTCTCACGGGACCCGCAGGCATACAGCGGTTGCTGTAAGTGATGCCGATGTGCGGGCGAAAAGCGGACGTCGGCTTCTTCGGCAGTAGCCCGACCGCGGCTCCTGCTCTACCAAGGGCAGCGTGCAATGCGACGGTTGGGGTCCAGGGGGCCACGCTGTAGCGGATCGCGCCGCGAGACGCCGTGAGTGGTACCGCGCGGAGGGTGAAGGCCTCAGGCCTTACCTCGTGGGCAGTAGCGATCAAGTAGTCCAGCTGGCCGGAGGAGACCTGCTCAACAGTGCCGATGCGTCCGAGTGTCAGGTGAAGAGCATCCTCGTCAACATCGTCGAATCCGAGCGGCCGGAGTTCCTTCTGGCAGTGCCGTGCTTGATCGATGAGCAGGGCCGCGTCGGGGAAGGTGAGCATCCAGTAGTACGCACGGGTCGAGGATGTCCAGCCACGCCGGTCCCAATGGTTGGTCATCTCCTCGACATTGGCGAAGGCAGCCCAGTCGTGGTCTGCGATCGCCGATGCGTCAGTGGTGCTGGGCGGAGGGGCGGGAGGGAATGCGCCCGGGTCGGTTGTGAGCTGCATCCGCTGCCCCTCTCGTCTACTCCGTCGGCTGTGACATTTTGGCAGGCTTCGCCAGGTCCCTCGTCTGCGGGGCGGTCTGCCAGGAGAGCAGAGCGTCGGCGTACTCCCTGACGACGGGCAGGTTCTTCCATTCGTTGGCTTGAGCATGAAGTTCGCCTGCGCGTTGCACCACGGAGCGGATCGGTGGCCCGCCACCAGCTTCGAGGACTTGCCGGCCCAGGACCATTGCGTGTTCGACGTCGCGACGAGGTCCTGCGAGGAGGGCGGTGGCGACGTCCAGTCGGACTAGTGCCTGGCTCCAGGCAGAGTCGGACTGTTCGATGAGTTCGTCGATCTGATCGGCGTAGGCGATGACGCGTGGGGCGTTGGCGAGCGGGACGTGGACGGTCGCGGCGTTGGCCAGCGTGCGTGCCGTGCCGTACGGTTCGAAGGAGATACAGGAGGTCAGTCCCGCGGAGACAGAGTGCTGGCAGCTCAGATCCTCTGCTGCTGCGATCGCTCGCTCGGCTCCGGCACGGTCGCCGAGTTTGCCCAGCGCCCTGGCGAGCCCGTTGGACTGGAGGCGGATGGCCTGTGGGTGGGCCGGGTCGATGGCGATTCCCGTGGCGGCCCACCTGGCGGCTTGGTCGTAGTGGCCTGCGTAGTAGGCGTTGAGTGATCGCGTCCCGTGCGTCCACATGATCAGCTCGTGGTCAGCGATCTCCTTCGCAAGTTCCTCGGCCTCCGCGCAGTAAGCGTCTGCCAGTGCTTCCCTGCCGGCATTCACTGCCATATAGCCGAGTAGTCCAGAGGCTTGCGCCGCGAGCCGGAAGAGAGCTTCGCGCTGGCGCGGTGGCTGTCGTCCGTCTAACCGGTCCTGGATGAAATTTCGTAAGTCGATGGCTTCGGAGGCGAGGCGCTGCGGACCTTCGGCCTCGTAGCGGTCGACGAGATCTACGACACCTTGTTCCAGGATCGCGACGGTGGCGGGGTCGGTGTTGGAGGCGGTGGTGGCGTTCAGCCTCTTCGCAATGTCGAGAGGGCTCTCCCACGTGGGCGCGGGTATCAGCGTGGGCTGCGGCCCAGGTGCCTGGAGTTGATGGCGGGCGGCGGATCCTGGAACTGGGACTGGCGCGACGTGGGCGGGGACGCCCAGTCGCTCCAGGACGTTGATGATCTTGTCGATGTTGACCAGTCGTCTTGTCCCGGATTCGAGCGTGGACAGAAACGACTGGCTCAGGCCCGTAATCACCGACATGTCCTCTTGCCGGAGGGACGCAGCTTGACGAATCAGACGGAACGCTGCACCGAAGTCCCAGTTGCCCAGCGCCGTGGTCACGGCCGTGTTCTGCCAGATGTTGTCCGGCAGGCTCAAAGGTGGGGCGGGCTCCGCGATGGATACCCGGGCGCACGCGGCGCAGCGCGCGTCGTCGTTGTATCGGCTCAGGGGATTGCCACATCGCGTACATCGACGGTCGTCCTCGTGTGCCACTGCTGTCTCCCCCAGGGCCGAGATTCTGGTCAGGATTCTCGTTGGACGCAATCACGTCAGTGATATCACCAGGCCTAGGCGCCAACGCGGGCTTTGCGCCACATCCTTGATGTCCCATCACCACGGGGAACCGACCTTCGGCACAGCGCCGACTGGCGTGGGAAGGCGGAGCTGGTCGGGGTAACAGGCAGGCGGTCGGCACCGGACAGGAGCGAGCTTCCCGTGTCGGAGGATCTCGATGCGAGACAACGGGCACAGGGGATTACGGACAGAGCCCGGCCTTGGAGCTGCTGGCCGGTCGTGTCCGCCAAGTCCGGGGCGTGCACGGAACGCACACTACGAGCACGCACTCCTCACCCCGCCACGCACGGCTCCGGCGCTGCCCGATCTTGGGGTTCCGGGAATAACTCCTGCCCCGGTCTCACGAAGTCGGGGCAGAGCACGGTCCGAGAAGCAGCCAGGAAGCTCGGGTACGACACGTTTCACGGTAGTGCAGCGAAGCTCGGGCAAATGGACGGCGAGTTCAACTCCCCCGGCCCCTCCGCCAGCTGCTCCGTGCGTGTTCTTTCACCCACTCTTCACGGCGCCATCTCGTCTGCCACCGAGGCCAGTTAGAACGGCTGACACAATGATCGCTGTGCGTCGGTGGTCGGCGCTGCCCGTTAGCCCGTCGTGGGCCGGCTACCGATCAGGCGCCTGTGAGCGGCTCTCAGTCAGCGATCTGTGACGTGGAGCGTCCCGTTCAACGGGTTTGGAGTAAGGACGACTTGGAAGTTCTCTCCGCCGTACAGGGACTCGTAGCGGATCTTGAGTGTGAGCCGCCGGTTGATCAGATCCTCGATTTGGGTGTGATCCTGCTGGTCATAGCTTGCGACAC
Organism: Streptomyces sp. NPDC021622; assembly: GCF_040640795.1. Lineage (NCBI taxonomy): Bacteria > Bacillati > Actinomycetota > Actinomycetes > Kitasatosporales > Streptomycetaceae > Streptomyces > Streptomyces sp. NPDC021622. The sequence continues at coordinate 49,980 of NZ_JBFACK010000026.1, read as the reverse complement.
TCAACAAATACTGTTCGTAGTCCGTAGCGATGACCTCTCTGTCATTGAAGGTCACAGCGGACGGGCGCACCGCGAGGCCCTCGCGGAGGCTGTTGACACTGGGCTCGTTCCACATACCGATCGCTTCGCCATCGACCATCAGCGTGCTGTCGACGATGACAGCTGGGCCCAGTCCAGAGTTGATGAGCCTGATCCCCGCTCTGCCTCCTATGGGCCAGCCTCGGTGCAGTTGCAGGACCGGTCGTACCGAGTGCCGGTTGTGCTGCCGCATCGCACGCGTCTGGTAGACCGAGACGACAAGTGAAGCGACGGCGATCACAACGGCGCATGTCGCAGTGACGGTCTCTGCGTTCATCCCCACCCCCTCGTGCAGGTCCTCGCCCGGCCACTGCCCGAACTGATCGTCGTGCCCGAGCTGAGCCTTGGACATTAGTCAGATCATGGGGGCATTGCCATGGATCGTGTCCGATGACCTGTGGGAGCGGATCGAGCCGCTGCTGCCGAGCAAGGAGCGCCGGTTCCGATACCCAGGACGCAAGCCATTGCCGGCCAGAGTCGAGATCGAAGGACCGCGCGCCGCCGCCATCGCAGCGAGGAAGTTCTACGGAGCCGCGACGCGAGCAGTAGTGACGGGCCTGGACCTCGATGAAGAGCCGCAATCCCGACAGGAGATGGCTGAGTGCTTGCGCGAGCTGTACTCGGCACGCGACGAATACGTGAACGTTGCGAGGGACGTCCTGGACAAGGACGGCACGGCCCCACCATTCCCCGACCTCGGCCCCATCCACGGTCTCCGGTCACCCCGTCGAGAACACTGAAACGCCAGCTCAGCCACGCACAAGGAAAGGCCCCGCTACCGCGAGGGCACTCCAGGACTGCGGGCTACAGCTCATACGGCTCCGGCAGGTCCGGCATCGGCACCCGCAGGGCCGCACCCAGCATCGCGCGCGCCATCATGTCCCACTCGGCGGCCGGTCGGGACGCGGGGCGGACGAACAGGAGCGAGCCGTCCCGACGAACCGCTGAACCACCCGTGAACCGCGGACCACCCTCCGACGTCTCGGACACGTCCACGGGTCCATCCCCGCGTGCACGGGGAGAAGCGACCAGTCCCTTGGGGACGTGGACGGAGATCGGGTCCATCCCCGCGTGCACCGGGAGCAGCTTGTCCGATCCCGTGCTGACACCCGATGACGAGGTCCATCCCCGCATGCGCGGGGAGCAGCTCAAGCGGCAGCACGCGGTGGCGATCGTGAAGGGTCCATCCCCACATGCGCGGGGAGCGGTTCGCGCCGGGAGTCCCGAGGCCGTACCAGTTGGGGCCATCCCCGGGCAGGCGGGGAGCAGTGCTCCGGACATTGCGAACGTAGAGCACGCTGCGGACCACCTCCTGCAGGTGCGGAGAGCAATAGCGAGAGTCTGCGTGTTCATGCCGAACGTGGGTCCATCCCCGCGCAGACGGGGAGCTGAGCATGTCGACTGCCCAGCACGGGGTTTCCGGGGGTCCATCCTCGCGCAGGCGGGGAGCAGTGGACAACGAGCTCGCGGGCGAGCCGGTCGAGGGGTCCATCCCCGCATGCGCGGGAAGCAGTCGTCATCGCCTGGCGCGAGCCGCGTCTGCTCGGGTCCATCCCCGCATGCGCGGGAAGCAGATCACGATGGCGGGGTCGGCGAGGGACGTGTGGGGTCCATCCCCGCGCAGGCGGGGAGCAGGTGAAGTCCACGTCACCCGTCGCCGCCACCGCGGGTCCATCCCCGCATGCGCGGGGAGCAGTCGGCCTCCGGGACGGCCAGGTGGTACGTGATGGGTCCATCCCGCATGCGCGGGGAGCAGCTCGAGAGCGTCTCGTCGCTCTTCCAGCTGTGGGGTCCATCCCCGCAGGGTGTGGCTCCCCTGGAGGGATGCTCTCACCAGCTCATAAGGCTGAACAGCGTCTTGTTGTCGTAGACAGAGCGCAGTCATGCTCTCCGCCGACCAGACGATGAAACGAGGTGGAGCTGTGACGGCTTGGCGGCGTGGAGTTGTGTGGGGCGTGGTGGGAGTAGCAGTCGTGGCGGTGATCGCGGCCACGCCGATCCTGCTCGAAGCTGCCGCACCAGACGGCATGAACTGGAGCCAGCTGAGCAATGTCAGCCAGACATACGGCGCACTCTCCGTGCTCTTCTCTGCAGCGGCACTGATCGGCGTGATCGCATCGCTTGCCTATCAGGCCCGTCAAACTCGCATCACGCACGAGGAGACACAGCGTTCCGCACATCGGGAGCTACTGCTGCAGGCAATCAATGACCCCTCTCTGATGCCGTGCTGGGAGGCCCCGTTGAGGGGGATGCCTATGACGCAAGAGGGCATTCGACGACAGATGTTCACGAACTTGATAGTCAACACATGGCGGACGGACTTCAGACTGAAGCGGACGGGGGAAGCGGCGATGCGCGTGATTCTCGATGACCACTTTCAGGGTGAGATCGCTCGTATTCACTGGGAACGAAACCGCGCAAATTGGCGGGAGTACGCTGCAGCGGAAGGTGATGCGCGCAGCCGCAGGTTCGTCGAACTGGCCGACGAGGTGCATGCCCGAGCGGTCGCTGCAGGCCCGCCCATCGCTGCGGATGACTACTACCTGCCGAACGCATCGTGACACTCCCGGGAAGCATGTCGAGAGGTCTCCGCATCTCGCGCTCGACTGGGCAAAGCCCCAGCTCGACCTGTCCCTCCGACGCGGAGCCACACCCATCCCCGCATGCGCGGGGAGCAGCGATGCCCGCCGTCGAGCGGCTGCCACCGGTTGGGTCCATCCCCGCATGCCCGGGGAGCAGCTTCTGCCACTCCTCGTTCCAGTTGCTGCGGCGGTCCATCTCCGCATGCGCGGGGAGCAGTCCCGCAAGCAGAGCGGCAAGGCGCATTGGTCGGGTCCATCCCCACATGCGCGGGGAGCAGAGACAATGTCATCGCCGGGACGACGCTTGGGAGGGTCCATCCCCGCATGCGCGGGGAACAGTTGATCCGGTCGAAGGCGGGCTTGAGGCCCTTGGGTCCATCCCCGCATGCGGGGGGAACAGATCGGGTGCGGGGCTCTCGGCTGTCCCATGGTGGGTCCATCCCCGCATGCGCGGGGAACAGCCTTCATCTCCGTCACAAGCGTGTCCAGGTGCGGGTCCATCCCCGCAGGCGCGGGGAGCAGGGTGGGCAGCAGTGCGACCGCTGCGGGGGCTGGGGGCCATCCGCCGCATGCGCGGGGAGCAGGTGAAGTCCACGTCACCCGTCGCCGCCACCGCGGGTCCATCCCCGCATGCGTGGGGAGCAGTCGGTCCGCTTGATCACGGTGCCCTTGTAGACGGGTCCATCCCCGCATGCGCGAGGAGCAGGCCGCCAACTCGGCCGCCAGGAGCCGGGCCCGGGGTCCATCCCCGGCATGCGCGGGGAGCAGAGGTGCGCAGGTCGTTGAGAGCCGCGTTCTTCGGGTCCATCCCCGCAGGCGCGGGGAGCAGAGCCCTGCTCAAATCGGCTGCATCGCAAGGGAGGGTCCATCCCTGCAGGCGCAGGGAGCAGCACAGCTGGACGCTCACCGCGGGCAGGCCCGGGGGTCCATCCCTGCAGGCGCAGGGAGCAGACTGACTGACCTGCAAGGTACTCGGCCCCGACTCTAGATTTCGACACTTCAATCAACTTGAACCTATAACTCAAAGTAGGGCAAGACGTATTCATCTATCGGGCGAGGCTTGACCGCCCAGACGCGCTGTCACAAGCAGCGTCGCCTTCGGGGCAATGGAAGCCGGGAAACCTCCCACCAGTCCTTGTGATTTGCACTTGGATGTTGCTGTGGATGAACTGCGGGACGCCGTAACGCTCAGCGGGGCGGTGTCGGGGGCGGCACGCCGCGTCTGGGCCAAGTACGACGCGGGGACGGATGGTTGGCTGCCGTTGTGGCGGCATATGGCGGACAGTGCCGCGGTGGCCGGTCTTCTGTGGGACCGGTGGCTCCCGGAAGGGGTGCGGCGGCTTGTTGCCAAGGTACTGCCGCAGGGCATGGCGGATGCGCGTCGGCTGGCGGTGTGGCTGGCCGGGGTTCATGACATCGGGAAGGCGACGCCTGCCTTCGCCTGTCAGGTCGAGGGCCTGGCAGAGCCGATGCGCAGGGCCGGTCTGGCCATGCTCTCCGAGCGGGAGTTGAGGCCGCAGCGGAAGCTGGCTCCCCACGCGCTAGCGGGGCAGTTGTTGTTGCAGGAGTGGCTGGAGGGTGAGCACGGGTGGCCGGGTCGGGTCACCGCGCAGTTCGCCGTCGCGCTGGGCGGGCATCACGGGGCTCCGCCGGAGGACGCGCAGATCTACGATCTGGCCTGTCATCCCGAGTTGTTGCGCACGCCCGGCGCGAGTGAGGTGCTGTGGCGGCAGGTGCAGACGGAGTTGCTCGAGGTGTGCGCCCGGGAGTTCGGCGTGCACGAGCGCCTGGCCGACTGGCGGGGGGTGAAGCTGCCGCAGCCCGTGCAGGTGCTGTTGTCGGGACTGGTCATCGTCGCGGACTGGATCGCGAGTAACCGGGACCTCTTCCCCTACTTCCCTGAGGCCGCCTCGCGGGGCGAGGCCGAGCGCGTGGCCGCCGCATGGCTCGGGTTGGCGCTGCCCGAGCCGTGGCGGCCCGCAGTGCCGGGTGAGTCGGCCGCCGAGCTGTTCGCTGCTCGCTTCGATCTGCCGGACGGGGCCTTGCCCCGTCCCGTACAGGAGGCGGCGATCCAGGTGGCCCGGGAGATGGTGACGCCCGGACTGCTGGCCATCGAGGCGCCGATGGGTGAGGGCAAAACCGAGACGGCGCTGGCGGCGGCGGAGGTGCTGGCGGCGCGGGCCGGGGCGGGCGGTGTGTTCTTCGCGCTGCCGACGATGGCCACCGGGAATGCGATGTTCCCGCGGCTGCTTTCCTGGCTGGACCGGCTTCCCGCCGTCGAGGGGCAACGCCTGTCGGTTCAACTGGTGCACTCCAAGGCCGCGCTGAACAAGGACTTCGAGGTGCTGATGCGCGCCTCGCGACAGCGCATCGCCGCGGTCGACGTCGAGGCCGACCAGGCACTGCCCCGCCCCGGTGCGTCGCAGCGCCTGGCGCCGGCGGAACTGGTGGCGCACGAGTGGCTGCGGGGCCGCAAGAAGTCGATGCTGGCGTCGTTCACCGTGGGGACGGTCGACCAGCTGCTGTTCGCCGGGCTGAAGAGCCGCCATCTGGCGCTGCGGCACCTCGCGCTCGCGGGCAAGGTCGTCGTCATCGATGAGGCGCACGCCTACGACACGTACATGAACTCCTACCTGGACCGGGTGCTGTCGTGGCTGGGCGCCTACCGGGTACCGGTGGTAGTGCTCTCGGCGACGCTGCCCGCCTCCCGGCGCCGGGCGCTGGCGGAGGCCTACGCGGGCGTCGCGGCGGGCGCTTTTGGGGCGGTGGAGGAGGCGGAGGGGTATCCGCTGGTGACCGCGGTGGCCCGCGGCCAGGAGCCTGTGGTGGTATGTCCGGATGCTTCGGGGCGCTCCAGCGCGGTGTGCGTCGAACCGTTGGAGGATCGCCTGGGGGTGCTCGCGGACCGGTTGGAGGACGAACTTTGCGACGGCGGGTGCGTGTTGGTGGTGCGCAACACGGTGAACCGGGTGCTGGAGACAGCACAGGCGTTGCGGAAGCGGTTCGGCGCGGACATGGTCACGGTGGCACATGCCCGGTTCGTTGACGTGGACCGGGCCGCGAAGGACCAGGATCTGCTGGACCGGTTCGGCCCGGACCCCGCACGGCGGCCGGGGCGGCATATTGTCGTGGCCAGCCAGGTCGCCGAGCAGTCCCTGGATGTCGACTTCGACCTGCTGGTCACCGATCTCGCCCCCATCGACCTGGTGCTGCAGCGGATGGGGCGTCTGCACCGGCATCGGCGCGGATCACGGCCCGCGCGGCTGCGTGCGCCGCGCTGCCTGGTGACCGGCGTCGACTGGAGTGGCACGCCGCCCAGGCCGGTGCGCGGCTCGGAGCTGGTCTATGGACGGTATGCGCTGCTGCGCTCTTTGGCCGTTCTCCAGCCGCATCTTGCGGGGCTGGCGGGTCCGGTGCGGCTGCCGCGGGACATCAGCCCTCTGGTGCAAGACGCCTACGGCGACGGGCCGGTAGGGCCGAAAGACTGGGGCGAGGCGATGGAGGAAGCGCGGGCGGAGCACGAGCGGCGGCAGGACGTGAAGGAGCAGCGTGCCGACGCGTTCCGGCTCGGGGCGCAGGCGAAGGCCGGGCGGGCACTGACGGGCTGGGTCGCGGGCGGGGCCGGGGATGCGGATGACACCCGCGCCGGGCGGGCGCAGGTCCGCGACAGCCAGGAGAGCCTGGAGGTCCTCCTGGTCCAGCAGCATCCGGACGGGTCGGTCACCACACCGGAGTGGATCGGTGACGGCCGGGGCGGGCTGCCACTGCCCCTGGACGCGGTGCCTTCGGCACGGGCGGCGAAGGCCGCGGCTGCGTGCGCGCTGCGGCTGCCGCTGCAGCTCTCCCAGCCCAAGGTCATCGACCAAGTGATCGCCGAGCTGGAGGAGTTCTGCGTACCGGCATGGCAGACCAAGCAGAGTCCGTGGCTGGCGGGAGAGCTCATTTTGCCTGTTCACAGCGATTGTCAGACCCGCCTGGCAGGGTTCGTCCTCAGCTACTCCCCCAACGACGGGCTTGAGGTGCGACGTGACGGATGATCAGACGCCGGTGGCTACGGACGGCCGGTTGTCGTTCGACCTGACCGACCGGCCATGGCTGCCGGTGCAGCTCCTCGACGGCAGCGAGACGGTGCTGTCGCTGCGGGAGACCTTCTCCCGGGCCGACAGCGTCCGGCGGCTGGCCGGCGATGTGCCCACGCAGGACTTCGCCCTGGTGCGGCTGCTGGTCGCCCTCCTCCACGACGCGCTGGAGGGGCCCCAGGACCTGGATGAGTGGGCGGAGTTATGGGAATCGGATGCGCCGTTCGCACCGGTGCCCGGATATCTGGACTCCCACCGGGAGCGGTTCGACCTGCTGCATCCGCTCACCCCCTTCTTCCAGACGGCGGGCCTGCAGACCCCCAAGGGGGAGGTCTTCCCGCTCGACCGGATCGTGGCGGACGTGCCCAACGGCACGCGGTTCTTCACGATGCGCGCCCGCGGCGCGGAAACGATCTCTTTTGCGGAGGCGGCCCGTTGGGTGGTGCATGCGCAGGCGTACGACACCTCCGGCATCAAGACCGGGGTCCTCGGGGACGCGAGGGCCAAGGCAGGCAAGGCCTACCCGCAGGGCGTGGCCTGGGCGGGCAGCATCGGCGGGGTGCTGGCCGAAGGGCCCACCCTGCGCGAGACGCTGCTGCTGAACCTCATCGCCGCCGACGGCCCCATAACGGCGGGCGGCAAGGACCGGCCCACCTGGCGCGCCGAGCCCGCCCGCCCCGGTGCCGCACCCGACCTCACCCAACGCCCGTACGGGGTACGCGACCTGTACACCTGGCAGGCGCGCCGGCTGCTGCTGCACGCGGACACCGAGGGGGTGCACGGCGTCGTCCTCACCTACGGCGATCCCCTCGCCCCGCGGAACAAGCAGAGGCTCGAGCCGATGTCCGGCTGGCGGCGCAGCCAGACCCAGGAGAAGAAGCACAAGCAGGCCCTGGTCTACATGCCCGCCGAGCACGATCCGGCGCGCGCCGCATGGCGCGGCCTGGGCGCGCTCATCGCCCCGCGCGATCAGAACACCGCGCCGCGCGGTGAGCCGCCCTCGCGGCTGCGGCCCGGCCTGGTCGACTGGATCGCCCGTCTGATCAATGAACGGGTGCTGCCTGCCCGGGCGTTGATCCGCGTGCGGACCTACGGGGTGGTGTACGGCACCCAGCAGTCCGTGATCGATGAGATCACGGAGGACGCGGTCACGCTGTCGCTGGTGCTGCTCAGCGAGGCCGACCGGGGCCTGGGGCAGTGCGCGGTGGATGCCGTGGCCGATGCGGAGGCGGCCGTCACCGCGCTCGGCGTGCTGGCCGCAGCCCTCGCGCAAGCAGCGGGCGGTGAGGCGGAGGCCCCCAAGGACACCGCCCGTGACCGGGGGTTCGGCGCCCTCGACGGCCCCTATCGGGCCTGGCTGGCCGCGCTGCGCCCCGGCGACGATCCCCAGCAGGCCCGCAGGCTGTGGCAGCAGACCGTGCGCGAGGCGCTCGCTCGCATCGGCGCCCACCTCGTCGCGCAGGCGGGCGAGGCGGCCCGGCAAGGGCGGGTCATCGACCGACCCAAGGGCGGCCAGGAGTGGCTCAACGCCGCCTCGGCCGACCTGCGCTTCCGCCGCAGGCTCAACGAATGCCTCCCGCTCGCCTCACCCCCCGCCCCCGGTCCCGAGGAGTCGCCGGGTGGCCGTCCCCGGAAGGTGCCCGCATGACCACCCAGACCTCAAGTCGCGCTCCGCTCGGGAGCGTCGGGGCCCTGGTCGATGACCAGATCAGGCGTCTCCAGCAGGGCTATCTCGCCGACCGCTCCGCCGCGGTCGCCACCCTGGCCCGCCTGCGCCGCGGTGCTGGCCGGGCCCCGATGGCCGTCCCCGACCTGTGGGGGCTGATCGACCTGTCGGAACTGTCCGCCGACCCGCAACTGGCCGGGGAGGACGCTCAGGTCCGCGCCCAAAACGCCGCCTACGCCGCTCTGACACTGTGGGCGCTGCACCAGCAGTCCCGCCAAAAGCCCATGCACCGGCGCGACGGGCTTGGCCTGGGCGGTGCCGTGCGCCGCCTCATGCCCGGTAACGACATCGACGAACCCGTCCGCAAACGGTTCGTCCGGGCCGGTGCGGCACCCACCTGGGACGCCCTGACCGTCCGCCTGCGGGAGGTGGTGACCCTGCTGCGGCGCGAGGAGATCACCCTCGACTACGCGCTGCTGGCCGACCAGCTCCACACCTGGCAGCACCCCCACCGCCGCGCCGCCGTCCGAGACGCCTGGGGGCGCTCCTTCCACGCCTACCGCCCCCAGACGGCCGCCGCCCCGGTGGGCACGGGCGATACCGCCGTTGACGAGACCGACCCGAAGGACACCCCGTGACCAGCCGCATCATCCTGGACGTACACGCCCTGCAGAACGTCCCGCCCAGCAACCTCAACCGCGACGACACCGGCGCCCCCAAGTCGGCCGTCTACGGCGGCACCCCCCGGGCCCGGGTCTCCAGCCAGGCCTGGAAGCGCGCGACCCGCCGCTACTTCGCCGACCTCCTCGATCCGGCCGAACTGGGCGTGCGCACCAAACGCGTCGCCGAGCTGCTGGCCGAACACATCACCGCCCTGGATCCGTCCATCAAACCCGCCCAGGCGCTGAAGATCGCCGCCGAGACGCTCCAGACCGCGACCGGCTCCAAGATCGAGCCGCCCAAGCGACAGGCCGAGGCAGCGAAGAAAAACGGCACCGACGAGCCCGCGCCCACCTCCTCATATCTGATGTTCCTCAGCACCCGCCAGCTCAGCGGGCTGGCCGAACTGGCCGTCGAAGGCGCCGCCGACATCAAGGAGTTCTTCAAGGACAAGGACCACAAGGCCCGCGCCAAGCAGCTCGCCGACACCCACCACTCCATCGACATCGCTCTGTTCGGACGCATGGTCGCCGACTCCAGCGACATCAACGTCGACGCCGCCGCCCAGGTCGCCCACGCCCTCAGCGTCCACCGCGCCGAAGTGGAATCGGACTACTTCACCGCGGTCGACGACCGCAACACCGAGGCCGAGCCCGGCGCCGGAATGATCGGCACCGTCGACTTCAACTCCGCCACCCTCTACCGCTACGCCGCCGTCGACGTCGACCTGCTCGAGCGCAACCTCGGCAAGGGCCTGGCCGCCGACGCGTCCCCGGCCACCCCCGTGCGCCGGGCCGTGGAAGCCTTCATCGACGGCTTCGTCGCCTCCCTGCCCACCGGGAAGATCAACACGTTCGGCAACCACACGCTGCCCGACGCCCTCATCATCAAGCTCCGCGCGGCCCGCCCCATCAGCTTCGTCTCCGCCTTCGAAAAGCCCGTCACCGCCGACGAATCCGGCGGTCACATGGAAGGCGCCTGCGCCCGCCTGGCCGACTACATCCCCGAGATCGAGCGCGCCTACGGAGATGACAGCGCCGCCACCTGGGTGCTGCGCATCGGCCCGGCCACCACGAAGATCGGCGGCCTAGGCACCGAAGTCCCCAGCCTCAAGCGGCTCGTGGAAACGGTCGGAGCAGCCGTCGCCGAACGCCTGGAGCAGCGGGGATGAGTGTCCTGGCCCTCCAACTGGCCGGCCCCCTGCAGGCCTGGGGGTCCTCGGCCCGCTTCGCCCGGCGCACCACCGAAAACGCCCCCACCAAGAGCGGCGTCATCGGCCTGCTCGCCGCCGCTCAGGGCCTGGAGCGCACCGCCGACCTCACCGCGCTCACCGCGCTGCGCTTCGGTGTCCGCATCGACCAATCAGGCACCCGGATCCGGGACTTCCAGACCGCCCACCACCCCGACACCGGCCAGGCCATGCCCATCTCCGACCGCTACTACCTGGCCGACGCGGTCTTCGTCGCCGCCCTGGAAGGCCCCGACCAGCTCATCGCCCAGCTGTATGCGGCGGTGCGCCGCCCGCACTACCTGCCCTATCTGGGCCGCCGCTCCTGCCCGCCCTCGCGCCCCCTGGACCTGGGCCTCCACCACAGCACCACCCTCGAGGACGTCCTGACAGCGGAGCCGTGGCACGCCGCCGGCTGGCACCAGAAGCAACACCGACACGAGCCCGCGGTGGACCTGCCGGTCCTCACCGAGACCCGCGGCAACGACACGGCCAACTCCCTGGCCGCAGACACGCTGCGCGACCAGCCCCTCAGCTTCGACCCCCGCCACCGGCGATACGCCCTGCGCACCGTGCACCACAGCACGGTCACCGTCACCAACCCCCACGCCCGCCCGGTCACCGCCCGCAAGGGCGTCCCGCCGCACGACCCGACCAGCCACCTGGAAGACGCCTGATGTTCCTGACCCGCTTCCGCGTCAACACCGCGCGCCCGGCCAGCAGGCAACTGCTCTCCTCACCGCAAGCCCTGCACGCGGCCGTCATGAGCTCCTTCCCGCAGCTCCTGCCCAGCACCCCCGACGCCCCGCGGGTCCTGTGGCGCATCGACCGCAACGCGGCCGCCGAGGTCATGCTGTACGTCGTCGGACCGGACCGGCCGGACCTGACCCACCTCGTCGAGCAAGCGGGCTGGCCCGCCGCGGCCGCCGCCGGAACGCCGGGCTGGCAGACCTTCCAGTACGCGCCCTTCCTCGAGCGCCTGGAGGAGAAGAGCGTGTGGAACTTCCGCCTCACCGCCAACCCCGTGCACAGCATCCGCAACCGCGAGGGAGTGCCCACCAAACGCACCGCGCACCTCACCCCCAAGCACCAACTGGGCTGGCTCCTGCAACGGCAGGACGCCTCCGGCTTCCGCGTGGTCACCAAGCCCGCCGACCGCCGCCACACCGAGCACGGCGACGAACACCAGATCATCATCAGCGACCAGCGCAGCCTCGACTTCGGCAAACGCAGCACCGACCAAGGGCGGCGCCCCAACCGCGTCACCCTCACCACCGTCACCTACAACGGCCGCCTGGAAGTCACCGACCCCATCGCGCTCCGCCGCATCCTCACCCGCGGCCTGGGCAAGGCCAAGGCCTACGGCTGCGGCCTGATGACCCTCGCCCCGGTGGAGTAACCGGTGAACACCCCGGGCGCACGGCCCGCCAGCGGCCCGCGCGACCTCACCCGCATCGCCGACCGGGCCTCCTTCGTCTACCTGGAACGCTGCACCATCCACCGCGACGCCAACGCGATCACCGCCGAAGACGCGGACGGCACCACCCACATCCCCTCCGCCACGCTCGGCACCCTCCTCCTGGGCCCCGGCACCCGCATCACCCACCAGGCGATGAGCGTGCCCGGCGAGAGCGGCGCGGGCGTGGTGTGGGTCGGCGAACAGGGCGTGCGCTACTACGCCTCCGGACGGGCTCTGACCCGCTCCTCCCACCTCGTCGAGGCCCAGGCAGTGCGCTGGGCCAACCGCCGCAGTCGCCTGGACGTGGCCCGCGCCATGTACCAGCTGCGCTTCCCCGACGAAGATCCCGCGGGTCTGACCCGATCCGAACTCCTCGGCAGAGAAGGCCGACGGGTCAAGAACGTGCTCCCCGCGCCTGCGGGGATGTTCCCTCGAAACGGTTGTCGTTGGCTGCACCTTCCTGGTGCTCCCCGCGCCTGCGGGGATGTTCCCGCGGGCGCCGCCCTCAAGCGCCGCGCGGATGCGTGCTCCCGCGCCTGGGGGGATGTTCCCGTCTTGGTGTGGGCGCGCGATGCCTTGATCCCGTGCTCCCCGCGCCTGCGGGGATGTCCCCGGCGCCTATGCCCTGGATCTTCTCTGCACTAAGGGTCGGGGCGCAACCGCCTGACTGCGTACGCACTTAGGGGAATCGTGGTGAGCCCCAACTCTCGCCGGACTGCTGTCAGGAATGCATTCTGGGCCAACTGCAGCCTTTCGAAGTCATTCACCGGAAGTGCTGATGCGCAATGCGTTGCCCGCAGGGCAGCAAGTTGGCGGACGCATCTGACCACATCCCCGGTGGCGCTAAGGGTCTCGGCGGATTCCGTAACGAGGCGAACAGCCATCGAGGCTTCCTCAAGCTTTTCTTTGTAGGGCCATCCGGCTGCGTCAAAGAACGGCATGAGGCTGTCAGGCTTCCGCGGATGCTGGACGGCAGTGATGTTGGCGGTCGGCTCCAGCGTGTACGCCACGTACTGACGGTAGGCAGTCACGAAGTCCTTGTAGGCAGCTAGGCGAATGTCTCTCCACTGACGTGCGTGGTCACGCTGCCACAACCGGTCTTGATTGCGAGTGGACAGCCACCCGCCCAGAACCACACCAAACAGTGCAACCACGGCTGTGACCGAGGTACTTGCGACGTTCATCGGCCCCCCAAGCCGTGGCGCGGATCAATCACAGCTCTAGCCCTGTGTGTGCACGACGCGCCACGACAAAGACAGCGTCTCACCTGACGCCATCGCTATCCCGTCGAGTGCTGGTGCGACTTGGTGCAGTCAACAGACCAGAGCTGGCATAGTGCTCCCCGCGCCTGCGGGGATGTTCCCCCGCCGGACCCGTCGCCGGCCCGACGGCCGCCGCGCTCCCCGCGCCTGCGGGGATGTTCCCGCGACCGGGCCCGCCGAGCGGGCGAGACCGGCGTGCTCCCCGCGCCTGCGGGGATGTTCCCAACGTGTGGCCCTACCTACCGCGCATCGTCCTGTGCTCCCCGCGCCTGCGGGGGTGTTCCCTCCGCGGCCGGCCGTTCCAAGCTCACCGTCGAGTGCTCCCCGCGCCTGCGGGGATGTTCCCGCCATCCGCGACATGCTCCAGTCCGGCAACATGTGCTTCCCGCGCCTGCGGGGATGTTCCCTCGATCACTGGTGGTGGGCGGAGTGACCGGTCGTGCTCCCCGCGTCTGCGGGGATGTTCCCTTGGCGACGGCGATGATGGACAGTGACTTGATGTGCTCCCCGCGCCTGCGGGGATGTTCCCCCTCCGAGTCGGCGCCCTTCTGTGCTGACACAGTGCTCCTCGCGCCTGCGGGGATGTTCCCGGCTACAGCATCCGCACCGAGACCAACGACGTGTGCTCCCCGCGTCTGCGGGGATGTTCCCGCTACGGATGGCGTACGGCGAGCGCCGACGCAGTGCTCCCCGCGCCTGTGGGGATGTTCCCGTCACGGCCGGACGCCGCTCGCTCGCCCGTTGGTGCTCCCCGCGCCTGCGGGGATGTTCCCAGCGCCCAGACGGTGGGGCCAACCCTGTCGTGGGCGTCGGCGAGCAGCTGGTCGAGGATCGCGTGAGCTCGGACCGGATTGGGGGCGAGGTCGGCGAGCTGGCGCATGCCTTCCTCGTCGACGGTCAGCTCCCCGTCGACGGCCTGGGTATCGATTCCCTACCGGGCGCTGAAGGCTTTGATGTCCGCGTCGTCTTCGGCGTAGTTGTTCGACATGAGGGAACCCCTTCCCGCGGTGGCTGCCGGAGTCTGCCCCTGCGGGTGACGGCCAAGCGCCACGTGAGAGTGATCGCCATACGGCCCCGGCTGGTCCCCCTCCATCCAGCCGGGGCGTTTGCGTATCTACAGGACGTCGGCGAGTTCTTCGACCTGGTCGGCGAGTTGGGAATCGGGGCGGGGGACGCGTCCCATGCCGAACTCCTCCACGGTGTCGACCTTCAAGCGGCGCACGGCGTCCCGCAGCCGCTGGGGAAGGCGGAGTTCGTGCGACGCCGTGGCCGGCTGACGTGCACGGGGGGCGCGCAGGGTGGGTGGGTCAGCGAGGGTGAGGGCCTGGTGCGCCCAGAAACCGGCGTCGCGTACTTCGCCACGGCTGAGGTGGTAGAGATTCAGGCACTGTGCGGCCACTGCGTTGCCGGCACCAGCGGAGAACTGCCACCAGAACTGGGCTCCTTCGTAGCATCCGGCCAGTCTGAGCAGGCAGGCGAAGTGCAGAGCACCATCGGGATTGTCGGGCCCGCGGCTGGCGAGCTGGGAGAGATGCCCGGCCGCATCGGGATGGTGCAGGACCTGAGTGGACAGGGCGTCCAGGCTGACCCCGGCCTGCTCGTGCACGGTGGGCATGCCCCCGGCCGGGCCGGGCACAGCGCAGAACATGAGGGTCTGGGTGACGTCGCGGACGATCTCCTGCTTGAGGTCGGCGAGGTCGGCGTCGGTGAACACGTCGTCCATCTCGGCCTGGGCGAGCATGTCGTCCAAGTGGCTCGGCACAGTCCTACTCCTTCTCGTCAGCAGCCGGATCGATCGACAGGCCGAGTTTGATGGCGATGCGCTGGCGCGCCAGCCGCCGGTGGGATCGGACAGTGTCGGGCTTGATGCCCATGATGTGGGCGATGCGCGGTGAGGTATAGCCCAGGACGTAGTGCAGGACGATGACGTCGTACTGACGCTCGGGAAGTCCGGCTATCGCGGTGTAGAGGCCGAGGGCGGATTCCATGACGGCGAACTTGCAGCGCATGGCCTCCAGGGTGGCGCGGGCGGTGTGTTGGAAAGCGGCGCTCTGCACCATCTGGGACTGAGCGGGCTGCCCGGACAGCCGCAGATGGGTCTCCACACGCTGTTTGAGGAGCTTCCACGCGTACGCCTCGGGGCTCTCCTCCTTCAGTACGTTGCGCCAGTTCAGAGCGAGGTGGCTAAAGCAGCGGCGGACCACGGCCTTGGCGGCCTGCTTGTCGCCCAGCATCGAGTGGGCGTAGCGAAGGTGGGGCCGGGCGTAGAGGGCGAAGAACCCCTCCAGGTCCGGGGGCATCTCGTAGGACATGCCGGTGAAATGGTCCAGGTCGGGGTGGCCGGCCAGGGCGAAGGAAACCTCCTGGGGCTCCTCCGCGTCCTCGGAGGGAAGGGACGTGATGGGATCGCTCATCGCTAGACCCCCTCGTCGCTGGAGGCGGTCAGCGACGGAGCGGCGTCACTGGGGCGGCCGCCCTTGAGCAGTTCCGCGGCGCCCACACGGACACCGGCGCGCAGCAGGCGGCGCGTCAGATGGAGGGCGTCGGGGGCAAAGACCCGCAGCGCGGTGAACACCACGGTCGCGGCGAGCAGTTCGTCGAGGGTGAAGGTCACTGATCCTGTCCTTTGTCCTGCTGGCGGCGGCCCGTCCCGCACCAGGTGCGGATCGCCGGAGAACTCCTATGTCCTCAACCGCAGGATTTCGGATGGCAGGGGGCAAACGCGCATGCACGATGCGATCAATTTTTTACACAAAGTGACTAGTGAGTAACTCTGGGATAGAAGGTGAGTTCGAGAGTGAACGATCGGTAACGACTACTCACCCTGCGTGTACGCCTCTGGTCAGCAGGAACTCGCTGCGGCGCGTGCGCCCGGGCGTACGCCTGCACCCTTCCGGATGGCCGCTGAGCTCGGTCTGGAGCACTCAGGAGTGGTCCCCTATGTGACGGACGTCACCAACACCGGTCGCATGAAATGCGCTTGGGGCGCCCTCTCGACAACACCCGTACAACAACCCTGCGTTGAGTTCGTCGACCGGCCGCGCACCGGCGCTGGCCCGAACCTCACGTCGCACGCCCGTTGAAGTGCGTCCGTGATGGCCGGCCGACTGACTTGTCGCAGCGAAGCCTGAGCATTCTCATCGAAGGTTGACCGGTGTGATGAACCGTCCAACGCCTGCGATCGCTGCCGCTACTGTCGGCGCATGACGTGGTTACCGCTGCTCGGGACGCTCGTGGGGGCCGTCATCGCCCTCAGCTCGGCTCTCCTCGTCGAGCGCCGACGCGAGCGGAGAGAGGAACGGGTCGAGCATCGCAAGGCAAAGCAAGAGGTGTATGCGCGCTACCTTGCTGCCCACGCTGAGGTTCGAACGCAACTGCGGGTTCTCTCTGTCGCCTCTGGCCTAACCGACGAGGACCGCGGGTACAGAGCATTCACCGCATATGCCGCCTGCTATGCCTCTCGCTACGAGCTTGCAGTGCTGGCGCCTCAGTCGGTGCTGACACCGGCGAGGAACCTTGATCGCCACGCTCGGGACCTTCGCGATGTCGTCATCGAGGGCGCGAACATCGAAGCCCGGGGCGGTGGACGCATGCGGGAGTACTTGGACGCCTTGAAGCTCGTGCATGCCGCGATGCGGGCAGATCTAGGCGCCGACGTCATCAGCTGATCGGGGTGCGCTTCTACCAGTCGACCAAGGTTCGATGAGATCGCTCAACCTTCGGTGAGAAGGGACACCGACCTTGCGGGCCTCCATCTGCACCACCGCTTTCTCCTTCTATGGGCAACCGACGGAATTCGCTGACCTGCTGAGACGCTGCCCCCGCTGAGTGCAGGTCCCGCGTAGGGGTGTGGAGTTTCCCGGTGAACTTCCGTATGGCTCCTTCGTGGGTTTGGGTGCTCAACGCCCGTTCAGGACATCGTGCCGAGCGGCGAGGGAGGGCGGGGCGGCGCATCCACAGCGCAGTGCGGTTCAAGCCACCCGTCGAGGTGCCCTCTGTCGGCCCGCCTGCCGCCGCAGGAGGCTGACGACCAGAGTCGGCCGCGACCGCGGCACGCATCAGGCGAAGGAGACGCCCATGACAGCCCTGCCCCCCGGCATCTATCGCATACGCCTCGACGACCAGCGCCTTACCACCAGCCAAGACGGGCCCGTCGTTCTCTTGCCCCCTGGGGCAGCGCCAGAGCAGGAGCAGGAGTTCATGGTGCGGGGCACCCCGGAGGGCAACTACGTCATCACTAGGCCCTCCAACCTCTTCCCCAGCACGTACCTGACCTACGACGAGGCCCCGGAGAAGCCAGACGCAGGCGCGAGGCTGCTCCTGCGGGTGAGCGAGTTCCCGCCCTGCGAGTGGAAGATCACCCAAGGCGCGGGGCCGGGAACCTTCACCGTCGCTGTTGCCGGTACCGACCTGACGATCGGAATCGCACCGATCAAGATCCACCCGCCATTCCTTGAGCTGAAGTCCAGTTCCGACCAGGACCACGGTTGGCTCTTCGAGCGCATCCGGGACGAGTAGTCGCGCGACGCCGCCTCGGCCACACTGGGCACGGCCGAGGCGGCGGCCCTCTCTCCGATGGCACTCCGCCCTCACTCAAACTCCGGTGAGGATGACCAGGCCTCGCTGAGACAGTCCTCGTATCGCTGACGTGACGCCTTGCAGCCGTGAAAATGGGGTCGGTGGCTGTCCGTGACGTCGAATTGTCCTTGGGCGATCGATCCCGCGAGACAGTCTGGTGCCGGAGCCGGCTTGAGGGGCTGAGCACTGTTGCCGTCGAGCACGCCGTTCAGATTCTCGCTTTCCCCTCCCGCTCCCGGGCAGCCACCGCCTGGGGCCACGGCTGACGGGATGGGGTGAGATCCGGTGGCAGACCCGGAAGAGATCAACACGTCCGAGGACCTGGTGGACCGCGTCGCGGCGATCGACATCGCCAAGGCGTCGGGGATGGTGTGTATGCGCCTGCCGCACGAAACCCGGCCCGAGCGGCGGGTGCAGCAGGTATGGAACGTGGCCGCGACGACCAACGCGATCCTGGAACTCGGCGATCGCCTGGTGTGCCAGGGCGTGACCCGGGTCGTGATGGAGTCAACCGGCGCCTACTGGAAGTCGTTCTTCGTGCTCCTGGAGGCCCGGGGTCTTCAGTGCTGGCTGGTCAACGCGCGTGACGTGAAGAACGTCCCGGGTCGGCCGAAGACCGACCGGCTCGACGCGGTCTGGCTGGCCAAGCTGACCGAACGCGGCATGCTGCGGCCCTCGTTCGTGCCTCCCAAACCGGTGCGGCAGCTGCGCGACCTGACCCGGACCCGCACCGTCCTACTGCAAGAACGCACCCGCCACAAGCAACGCATCGAGAAGATCCTTGAGGACGCCCAGATCAAGGTCAGCAGCGTGGTCACCGACCTCTTCGGCGTCTCCGGCCGGTCGATGCTGGAGGCCCTGATCGCCGGCGAGCGGAACCCCCGGACGCTGGCCGGTCTCGCCCGCGGCCGTATGAACGCCAAACACGCCCGCCTCGTCGAGGCGTTCACCGGCCAGTTCGAGGACCATCACGGCTTCCTGTGCCGGACCCTGCTGGAGACCATCGACCATCTCACCGCCCAGACCGACCGGCTGGCCAAACGGATCACCGATGCGATCGCCGAGCTGCCCGGCCCCGACGGAGAACCCGGCCCGGGTCCATCCCTGGTGGAACGGCTGGACGCCATCCCGGGCATCGGACCGACCGCCGCCCAGATCCTGCTGGCCGAACTCGGCCCCGACATGCGGGTCTTCCCGACTGCCGACCACCTCGCCTCGTGGGCCAAGCTCACCCCGCGGACCGTCCAGTCCGGCGGAACCAGCATCAGCCGCCCCACCGGCAAGGGCAATCCGTGGCTCAAGGGTGCCCTCGGCGAGATCGCCCTGGCCGCCTCGCACAGCGACAGCTTCCTCGGCGCCCGCTACAAACGACTCGTCAAACGGCGAGGCCGACCCAAAGCCCTGGTCGCCATCGCCCGCTCGATCCTCGTCGTCGTCTGGCACCTCGCCAACGACCCCGACGCCGTCTACAACGACCTCGGCGTCGACTACCACCAGCGCCTCATCGACCCGGCCCGGCGTACCCGTGACCTGGTCCGCCAGCTCAAGGCCCTCGGCCACGACGTCACCCTCGCCCCCGCCGCCTGACGCCCCCAACCTCAGGCCAACGAAGGCATCCGCATGCCCTGGGACGGGGAGATTTTCCGTTCAGGACAGCCGGACACGCTGCGGTCGCCCGGCCCGCTGACCCCGCGCTCATTCCGTCACCTCACGAACCACCTTTCGTCGGTTCCCCTCTATTGGCGCAGGGGCTCCAGCTCGGCAGGCAGCGCCGCGTCCACTACCGGCACTCTGGCCTCACCCCCACAGTTTTCGGGTGAACTCCTTCGCCCACTCCACCCGCTCGTGGTGCGGGCCGTGGGGCGTGCACGGGGAGTTTGGGCCGACCTGGCACTTCGGGCAAGTGACCTCCTCGGTATGCCAGGTACGCGCCGCCGAGCCCGCGGTCTCCTGCGTTTCCCGCTCTCCCCTGCGCGGCCGAGGAGGCCGGGCTTTGGCCTGGGCAGGCAGCGGGTCCTGGCGCTGGCGTTCACCGCGGGCGCCCTTGTGCTTCTCGCCGGGGCCAATGCGGTCGTCACTCTGCAGGACGCGGCGCAGGCGTTCATCGTGGGGAAGCTGCCGCTTCTCGCTGGGGCCGAGGCGATCGTCGTTGTCACACAGCTTGTCCGGTCCGGCGTGGCATCGTGGGCACACCATTCGGTACCAGTCGCCGCGTGGCACCTGGTGGTGCAGCCGGGCCGCAGGCTTCTTCCCCGCCTCCTGCGCCCGGCCCTCCCGGTAGGCCTTCGGCCGCCGCTCCGGGACGGGACGTGCGGGGCCGACTTCATGCTCACGCGCCTGTGGGACCGGCCGTATCTTCTCGGCAGGAACCTCGACCTCCTGCCGAGCCTTCTTCTGTTGCCGGGCCATCTTCTGTGCGGCTTGCCGCTCGTCCACGATCAGCTGCAGCCGCTCATGGTGAGCATCCTTGCGTGGCTTTCCACTGCTGGGCCCCTCGACCAGCACACAGTCCTTGCCCTGCTCCGCGTTGCAGCGCGGACAGCGCCGCTGGATCCAGTGCCGGCGCGCCACACGCGGCTGCTCCTGCGGCCCCAGTGCCGCCCGCTTCTTCCAGACCTCCACACGCCGTGCTTCACCACGCGTCAGCAGTTCTCCGGCCGAGGCCGCAGACCGCAAGAGCTCCTCCACCTGAGGGCGCAGGTCGACCGTGTACGCGTCGTACCCGCGAAGGCGATGGAGGGCACTGCGGACGCGAGCCGCAGCCTTTCGTGCTTCCTTCTCAGTGTCAGCTTCCGCTTCGACCGCGTCCCGGGTGAGATCGTTCAGGCTCTCGAAGTACTTGATCGCCCGCTCGTAGACGGCGGACTCGGCCTCTGTGCGATCCTCAGCTGCTGTCGCGTTGACGCGAATCAGAAGCCTGCGCACCCGCCCAGGCTTCTGCTCAGCCACCGACCTCTTCAGGTTGTTGAACAGCTTGCGGCGCTCCTGGTTCTGCTCGATCAGCCAGATCCTCGCGTGGCGAACGGCAGCCTCGAGCTGCTCCTGGAGCTCCCCCTCCACACCGGTCAGATCCTCGATTTCCCCGCACACCTGCTTCGCCAAGGACACGGACTCGATCCGACGCGCATACACCAGCCGTCGCAGCAGGGCCTGGGCACGCGCCTCCGGCTCCGGCACTTTCCTCGCCTTGCCGGGCGACCACAGCGATGGACGCGGCGCGTGGCGGGCCTGAACGATCTTCTCAACCGCTGGGGTCGTCAATCCACGCTCCGTCATCTCGCACTCGTCCAATGCGAACCATTCGATCGGCCTGGCGAACGCCTCGGTTCCGATCTGCACGTGGCGCGCGGTGCCCACGCTGTCCAGGCGGATCCGATGCACGTACCAGCGGCGGATCAGTGTGTCGTGGTCGACCGGCACCATCGTCCCGAGGACCGGCTCCACATCGTCGTCCCACACCGGTGCCACCGCACGGTCCAGATGCACCCGCAGCGCACCATGCCGCCAGCGCACATCCACGACAGACCCGAGCGGCGCCTCGTCGGGTCGGGTGTACTCGAAGGAGGCCTGTTCCCCCCGTCCGGCGAGCCAGGCCGCGGCCGCCGACCGCACATAGAGGTGATCTGCGCTGTCCACGCCGCGGGAGCGGCGTCCGCACACATGCGGCAGCCCGTCCAGACCCGGGTGATGTGCGAAATGACAGACCCGGTCCGTGTAGAGCTTGGTCGTCAGCTGGCCACCGCAGCCCCCCAGCAACAGCCCGCACCAGAACGTGTGGTGCTCGTGCCGGTGGCGAAAGGCGTCCAGCTCGATCGCCTCCAAAGGCAGCATCAGCGGCTCCTCCGAGTCCGCGCTGCCCAGCACTGCCGTCTGGATCTGCCGCCTGTCTAAGCCCACGCCGCTCCCCATCTGTCCGTGCAACTCATGGTGTCACCAGCGCAGTTCACCAGCCAGAGCGCCTCCGCACGCCCGCTCCCGACCGCTTTGCAGGTCCGCAGCACCCGCTGTCCGGCACGGAACTCCTCGGCGAGGCGGATGAGGGGCGGCGCGGGCGACGATCAGGTACGGGGTGCGTGTGTCACTGCGCGGCGGTCTCCATGTCGACCTGGAGGAGCAGGAGGTCGTAGGCCGGGGCGTCGGGCTCGTTTTCAGTCGTAGCTGCTGTCCAGCTCGGACACCGGCGGGGATCCGGATGCGCTGGACGCGTACGTCCTTGATCCGGCTGGTGCCTTCGCATGAGGCGCACCGGCTTCTCAGTCCAGGAAGCCGGTGCCTACGAATGCCACCAGCAGGAACGCGTAGCCAACGAGCAAGAGCACGCACTTCCCCCACCACAGCAGCCGGGCGCCCCGGAGCGGCCCGTCTTCGATATCGGCTTGGGGGTCGCTCTGGCCTGCCCTTACCTTCCCATCGACCCAGCAGCGCCATCGCGCAGCGGTGTACGCGTACTGCGTGAAGTCGCATGCGAGGGCTGCGACAAGACCGGCGCCGGCCGCCAGCAGAACCCAGTCCGCGCTCGGGGCGCGTGTACTGCCTCCGGCCAGGACCCAGAAGACGGCGATGCCACCGAGGGCCAACTGCCGCACAGCCGTCGAGACCGCCACCTCTGCCTCTGAGATGTGACCCTGCGCCTCCCTCAGATTCACGGCGCCTCCTCGTTCTCAGTGCCCTTCGGAGGCGGCCCCGTCGGCTTGGGCCTTGCCGTCCGACGGGGCCGCTTGAGGAATGCCTCGCTCGTGGGCGGCTGATCCCTTACCGGCGGCTCGCCGGGCGTGGTGATCGCATGAGCCACGTCAATTCCGGCGGCCAGCGTCCGGAACCGCTTGCCGGGTTCAAAGCGCACCTCTCGGTGGTGTGCATCGCTTGAGAAGCTACCGAAGCCGCGTAGGTCGACTCTCTCGCCGGAGGCGACGGCCCGCATGATCTCTTTGGTGACTGCCGAAATCGCTTCCTGTGCCGGGAGCTTGCTGCCCCGAGCGCGAAGGCCCTGAGCAACCAACGCCAGCAGGTTCGTCATGGCGCTCCCCAGGGGTAGGCGTGAGGCGGAGACGTCTGACGGTAGGGCTGCAGGCTGTGCTTGAGGTGCAGCCACTGCGTTCATCGCTGCGCGTTCCCTCTGCTGGCGGGGTCGCCCAAGGTCCGGGTAGGCGCGGCCGGTCGGGGCACCTCACGCAATGCGGCGGATCAGCCCTGGCTGTTGTGACCAGGCCAGAGGTCGAGCGTTCGGCCCGCTGCGGCGGGGATCGGACACTCAGGGCACGGAGGGCCGTCCACCGATCACGTTGCGGGGATCACGAACTCGACCCACAAGGGATAATGATCGGAGAGGTGCCAGGACAGCTCGGTCAGGGTCTGGGCGCCCTGTAGCTCGTCAACGAAGTCGACATGGCCGCCGGCGCCGGACTCCAGCGTCAGAACGGGGCGATGCTTTTGCCCCTTGGTGAACCAGGCGATCTGGTCGTAGAAGTGCTCGGCTCCCGGGTCGTCGAAGATGGTGCGCGGCAGTCCGGTCAGTTGGGGTGCGGGGGCCAGCCCGGTGGAGGTGAACGCCTCGAAGAGGGGGTCGTCGGCCCGGTCGATGTTGAAGTCGCCCAGTGCGATGAGGTTGTGGTCCCAGCCGGATTCCCGCTCCGCCCAGTTGGCCAGCCACTTGGCGATGGCCCGGAGCTCCGGCACGCGGTCGGCGGCCTGTTTGCCGTAGAGGACGTGCAGTGTGACGAGGGTGAAGGTCTGGCCGTGCGAGAGGAAGCTCACCGCATAGGGGGTACGGGCGAACTGCCGGTCCAGGTCGCCTGCGGGCACGCCCGCGTCTTGCTCGAGCGGGACGACAAGTTCACAGGCCAGTCCGGACGGCTTGACCCGACGGGTGTCGAACACGAACGCCAGGCGTTCCTGGTTTCCTGCCTTCCCCAGGGTCACGTCGGTGAGGATGAACGCCCAGTCCTCCCCCAGCACCTTCAGCAGATAGCGCAGGGCCCGCAGATTCCCGCGCACCTCCTGGACCGCGACCACATCGAACCGGCTCATCGCCGCGGCGATCAAGTGCACATCGGCGAAGTTCCGCTTCGGTGAAACACCCTGCGGGGTCGCCCAGTCCTTGGTCAGATCGGAGAAGGCCCGCAAGTTCCACGTCGCGATCAGCAGATTGGAGCCGGCCGACTTCGCCGGCACCGACTGATCAAGCACCGCCTCCCAGCGTGCAACGCGCGCGACGACCTTCTTAGGCGGCGCAAGGATGTCGGCTTCAGGCGGCACAACTCCTCCTCAACACGCAAGTGGACACCCCCAGCCTGCGAGATACCATCCGCCCGGAACAAGACCCATTTCAGTGACACCAACCCCCACCAGCTCGCCCCGAGCAAGCGCGCGGGCAGCAGCGTGACCAACTCACGTACCCAGCCAATGAGCTCTGAGTGGTTGTTGTGTTGGCTGCTGTTAGCCGTACAGGGTCTGGGAGTGTAGGACGCGGCCCTTCAGCACCGTCGGTAGCAACATCCGGATGGCGCCACGCCGGTGAGCGGCCGTGGCGCCATCCGAACCCTGGTCACCTGCCAGAGGAGGCGGTGTTGCGCCTTCTCATGCGGGATGCCTCGGGCTGCAGTTCCTTCATCTGCAGGGCCGTGGCTCGCTGGCGGGGAGACAGTGCCTGCCGTCAGTGGACCAGGGCGCTGAGTTGCGCGGAGCTGTCCCACCGGACTCGCACCATCAATTCGGAGGTTAGACCGGTCAGGGGTCCGGGGGAGCATCTGTCCGAGCCGTCACTCCCTCTGGCCGGTGATCCGGTCGAGCCGGGCATCGAGCTCGGCAAGGTCGGGGTGCGCCAGGAGGCTGGCTGTCGCCCGTTGCCGCCATTCGTCGGTGTACGCGTTGGTCACCTCCTGCGGTGTCACCCCGAGGTAGCGCGCCAGGTCGGTTGCCTCCTCGGCGTTCAATCCCTCGTCCAGCGCGATGGACGCGTAGATGATGATCGTGATGTGGGTGTCCCTGGCCGCGGTGTCGTGTCCGGCCAGGTGGCACTGGCGCAGCAGCCAGCGGGCGAACTCGCTGTTCCTGAGGTTCATGTCTGGTCTCTTTCATGACGGAGGGGGCCGCTCGCGGCGGCATGAAGTCCTGACTTCTGGGGGAGGCGGCGGCCCCTCGCAAGGCGTGCGGGGGTGCCGGGAAGGGGCGATAGCCCGAGCCCTGGCCCGAGCTCTCGCGCGCGCCGCGGTGCACGCCCGCCAGACGGGCTGCGTCGTTTGCCCGTCTGGCGGCGCTTGCGGGCAGGGTGGCGCGAGGCGTGTACGCGGACCGCTATGTGTGCTGCTGGATCCACCAGAGGACGAGGCCGGCGAGGCTGGTGCCCAGGCCGTAGCAGGTTCCGCGCAGTAGGTAGAGGGCGAGGTCGCCGCGCCGCCGCCGCAGATATCCCAGGAGGGGCGCCTGCGGGGCCGCGGGAAGGGGGGCGGTCTTGGCCAGCGGAACAGTGGCCGTGCGGGCACGCTTGCGCTTACGCTTCGTCAAGGGACTCCTCCTGGAGGGGATTTCCTGATGTTGAGGAGCCTGTCGGCGGTCGGTGGCCTAGGAACCGGAGACCGCCGGACAGGCTCTTTTGCTGGGTCAGGGCTGCTGGCTGCAGTGCTGGAGCCGGTCGGCGATCTTGCGGTCGGGCCGGCACACCAGCACAGGGCCCGCATCGTCGCGGGTGGCCAGGCGTTCGACCTCAGCGGTGAGTCCCGGCGCCCGGCCCGTCGACGGCGGGCAGTTGCGGCGCACGTAGACCGCGAACTGGCCCATCCCCGCCACGAACACGTCATCTGGTCCGTCCAGGACGTGCTGGAGCTGGTCCATCCAGTGCTCCGCCTCCGGGTTCTCCCCGCGCTCGAGATGGTGCAGGTACAGGCAGTAGGCGGCCGCCCGGTGGCCGGCGCCGGCGGCGAGCTGCCACCAGAACTGGGCGCTCTCTGGGTGATCGGCGAGATAGAGCATGCAGGCGAACACCTGGGCGCCCTCGACGTCCAGGTCCTCGATCGGCGCTCCCTCGGGACCGTCCTCACCGATCGCCTGGGCCAGCCGCTCCACGTGCACCGAGGCGCTGCGCGCGTTCAGCACCCAGCGCACCACCACCGACAGCTGCTGGCGTGCACGTGAGACAGGCGGCACCTCGGAGGGCGGCACGTAGCCGGCGTCCTCGGCCAGCCTGCGCAGCCCAGCGCCTACATCGAACGGCCGCCGCTGGGCCTGCAGCTTCTTTCCGGCCTGCGCCAACAGCGTTTCCACACTGGTCATTCCAGATCCCCCCCGATCTTGATGTATGAGGCCACGGCCAGCTCCAGCCGTTCCTTCGCCTTGCGGCAGTGGTAGTCGACGGTGCTGGGCGTCACCCCCATGTACCAACTGATCTTCCCCGTGTCGCAGTGCAGGACGTGCCGCATGACGATCGCGTCGAACTGCCGCGGCGGAAGACTGCCCATGGCCTGGTAGAGACCGATCTCGCTGCGCAGCAGCATCAGGCGCGTCCGGAAGGTCCCGAGCGCCTGCGATATGACAACGCGCCGCAGGATCGCCCAGGTCTGCTGCTGGAGGTTGCTCTCCTCCAGCAGCGCGTCCCAGTGACGCAGGATCTCCAGGAACGCCCGGTGCACCGCGTCCTCGGCAGCGTCATTGCTGCCGAGATACAGCAACGCGTAGGAGTGAAACGCCTCCTGGTTGGACAGGTACAGCGCCTCGAATTCCAGCGGCAGAGGCAGCACGGCCGCGGCTACCGGACTGCCGCCGTCCTCCGCGTGGACATCTTCGGTCATGAGTCCTTCATTGAGGGCTTGAGTGAAGGGCGATCGTCAACGGTTGTCCCGACGCCCACTGGTGACGACTACTCAAGCGGGCCGATTGGACGAACACGCATGCGCGCCACACCGAAAATCGCACCGTGATCACCAGCTGCGTCACACCGTCACCACATACTCGCGAGTAACGGAGCGTGACCATTGTGTTTCCTGGGCATGACGAAGAGGGGTCTACACCAATCCGAGGCATATCGTGACCCAACTCACAGTCGGGGTACGGTCCTTGAACCGGCGTGCACAACACGAACGGGTGGAATGTGCCTCCACCACTCGACACGGGCCTATCGGTCAGAAAGCGGGATCCTGCCGTTCCTCTACCGCCACACCTCGTCACCCACCGCCACTGCTCGCCGCCCAACTCCGGCCCGCAGGCGCCCACTGAGCCCCCGGAGGCTATCCCGCGGCCGCACCGCCGCACCCAGGGCGAGGAACTGCCCGGCTGGAAGCGGGCTCTCGCGGGAACCGGTGCGTCTGCTCGTCGGTGGCAACGTCTTCGTTGTCGAAGCGGCCGTCTGCCCATGACGTCTTGCCGCTGAAACCGCCGCACCGTCAGCCGGACCACCACTTCGCCCCCGCCGACGGGCAGTTCGGCGAGGCCCCGCTGATACCGGCTGTGCACCCGCCGGGAGACCTCCGCACAGTCGGGACACGCCAACTCCCTGACAGAGCTGTGGGCGTCGACCACGACCAGCCCGTCCGTGTCCGTGAACTGGTCGAGAACCAGCACTACCGCCTTCGGCAGCAGAGCCTCCTTCAGCACGGTTAAGTCCCGCATGACCAGGGCATTCCCACCCGAGTGCGATCGGCATGCGTTGGTGAGATTGAGGTGACGCCGTCACACTCTGGCTCTGGGCCCGCCCCGCGCCTCGTGGGTGGGTGTTGTCACTGCCGGGTGCGACGATCGCACACATGACTGAGACGGCTGGCGCGAGTTACGACTGGCCGGGTTTCCTCACGCGGTGGAGCGAGGAGTGGGCGGACGCATGCGATCCCGATGAAGCGCGGGACTCGGGCGATGAGGAGGCCCGTCGCACCCGTTGGCTCGGCTTCGAACCCGCGACGCCCGCGCGTGTCGCGGCCCTCGAAGAGCGCCTTGGGCACCGGCTGCCGCCGTCGTACCGGACGTTCCTGGAGGTCACCGACGGCTGGCGGCACGCGGGCGGGTTCGTGTGGCTGCTCGCGGGCACGGACACGGCCCGCTGGCACGAGGACGACGCGGGACTCGCCGAGATCTTCCAGGAGGACCTGGACGAGGATGCGACGCGGGAGGAGGTCCTGGAGGCCACGATCTGGACCCGAGGTCTCGATCTGGCCGTGGACTCCGACGCCATGACCGTCATGCTGGACCCGGAAGACGTGGACGCGCACGGCGAATGGGCGGTGTACACGTGGGCGCCGTGGCGAGCCAGCCCTCCGGAACGGCACGCGTCCTTCTGGGAGTTCATGCAGGACGCCTACCGGGAGTTCCACAGCCTGCGGGCTCGGGCCGACAACGCGCCGGAATTCGTGAACGTCACAACCGAGTCGCTGGACGCCATGGTGGAGGAGGCGCGACGTGACGCGCTGCGCGGCGACTACGAGCGAGCCGAGGAGGTCTTCGCGCAGGCGCAGAAGTTCGGCAGGCCCCGCGCCGGGGCGCTGCGGGACCAGATCGTGTGGCTGCTCGGCGACCGGCACGCCAGGCACACCGACGGGCTCGCTGCCGACCCGGTGTACGCGCCGGAGTTGCTGCCCGCCCTGATCGCCGGCCGCGGGGAGCGGTCCTGGCGTGACGACGGGGCATATGAGGGCCACGTGCGTGGCAGGTCCGACGAGGTGCGCGCACTGGAGCGGGTGGTGCTGCGGCAACTGCGGGAGGGCACCTACGCGTACACCGCGCCAGGACCGTTTGGCGACGCCGTGGAGACAGCCCGGGAACAGGCACGGTGGGGCGAGACGGACGCGGCCTGGCGGACGCTGCTGACCGCGCTGCCCCAGTGGCAGCCGCTGGGTGTTGACCACCTCGCGCCAGTGGGCCTCGTCGCCGACCCGCTGCTTGGGCCGCTGCTCACGCAGGAGCGGGGTCGGGCGCTGCTGGCCACTTCCAGAGGCGAGGAGGCGACCGGCCGTTGGGGCGTGGCAGTCAACGAGGACCCCCAGGGCATGGCGTGGCTCGCTGAACGGCCTTCGAACGGCCAGCGCCAAGGGTACCGATTCCTCCTCGTGGAGGGCGTAGAGCCCGACGCGATGCCCGCCCTCATCGGCGCCGAGGACGGCGCGGAGCTGCACGAGCCGATGACCCTGTGGGATGCGCGCTCGAAACTGCGGTCGAGTGGGATGTCCTCCTCGTACGACGACAAGGCACTGGCCGCCGTCGGTCGGGCCGGGCACGGCTGGAGCTTCGCATTCGACGGCGAGCCACAGCCGTTCAACGAGGCGCGGTTCACCTCCCCGGTCGTCGCCGCCTCACGGCACGGCCGTGCCGTAGTGGTCTGGGCCTCGTCCGACGAGTTCGGCAGGGGCGCTCTGTTTCACCTCTCGGTGGCCGAGCGCAGCACAGAACGTTACGCGTTCACGGTCCTGGGCGAACGGTGCGACCGCTCCGGAGAGATTCCGCAGGACCTGGACCCGGACCGCCTCTTCCCCGAGGTTCGAAGCGGTGGCCAGAACCGGGAACTGACGGGTGAGGCCGCCGCCCTGACTGCGATCGCCACGACGTTCGGAGCCACACTGCCCCGATTCGCTCTCGACCACGGCCGGCTACACACCTTTGCCACCCGCTCCTGGACGCGCCCGCCGGGACCCGGCGAGACGTACGCAGTCATCACCTTTGGCCCACCTCGACCAAATACCTCAGACGCGTGAACTCCCCTCTACTGCCCGGCAATTCCCTGGTTCCCGCCCAGCATCGCGATCGCTATAGGCAGTCGATCGTGACCGTCCCGAGATGTCGGCCAGACCCAAATTCAAAGAGCGAATGGCTGCGCGATCTCGATGCCGCTAACCGCTGCCACGCCTGCCCGGAACCCATATCCGCGTTTCAAAGTCGGGGCTACCGTTGCGTGAAGCCTCTGCGGTCTGCGGTGGCGGGCAGAGGGGGCGACGAGTCCATGAGGAACTGGCTGTACATCCTGGACCCGAAGAAGGATCAGATGGACGGTGGGCCGTCGACGCCAGGCCACGTGCTGGCGCTCGCCCAAGCTGAGCCCCGGCGGGACTGGTGGCTGTCCAGGCGCCGCTACATGCAGCGCGGAGACCGCATCTGGATCTACTTCGCCACCCCGGAGAAGAAGGTCGCGGCGATGGGTTGCGTCGAGGGCGAGCCCTATGGGGTGACCTGGGACGCCAAGTACCCGTGGAGATTTCCCGCGACGCTGCACGAGCGGGCAACGCGCGCACTGCACAACTCCCCCGTGGACCTCGTAGAGCTGACCAACCAGCACCCGCAGGGCATCACCCTCGTCAAGAGCCAGGGTCTTCCACTGTTGTTGAAGCGTGCGGGACTGTAGCGACGACACCTCCCTAGCGTTCGCGAGGCGTGCACCCTACGTCTGGCAAACGCTAGGGAAGGGGCATCATGCCAACGCGTATCACGTTTAACTTCGGCGACGACGCCACGGAATTCACCACGAAGCACAGGTCCGACGACGTGGCCCGCGCCCTATACGACGCCCTCTGCGAGGATCGGACCGCCTCGGCGCCCACAGCGACAGAGTTCATGGATCTGCTGCGAGATATCGCGCACATCAGCCATCTCATCCAGCACCTTGAAGGCTGGCGTGAGTTGGCCATGGTCAAGGCGGATGAGACCAGCGAGGACGCCGACCGATCCGCGCTGGGCATCGCCGCGAGCATGCCCCCCTCTCGGGTCTACCGAATCTTAGAGCGGAACGGCCGCCCGAGACAGCGGCAGAAGGGCACGCAGTCCGGCTGTCTGGAGAACGCCGTGCTAGACGAGTGTGGCATCTGGACCCCCTCGCGTGCCGTTGAGGTACTGGAGCCACTGGGGCACAGCGTCGACGAGAAGCAAGCGCGCAAGCTGCTTCGCGACCTCGCCCACGAGGAAGTACTAGGGCTTGTCGCTCCGATCACGAGAACCGGGCGTGGCTGGGAGCATCCGTCCCCAGCCACGCTCGACCGACTGGCGACATCGGTCGGGTTCGTCTCCTGCGCTGGTAAACAGTGCGGTCAGCATGGGCACGCCGTGAGTGAGTGCCTGGTGTGGCAGGGGGCCCGTGGCAACGAGCGATGCGAGTCCGTGGCCAATGGTCCAGCTTTGTGTTGCCAGTTCCAGCGGGTCGACCTCATCACGGAAGCGGCTGTTCGTCTTGGCCCGGCCGACGGCGCGGATGAGGCGGTCCAGAGTTTCGTCCGCGGCGCCGGTGTCTTCGAGGTCGAAGCCCGCGTCGAACATGACGCGGTAGAGATCGGGGTTCTCCAAGGCGTTGGCCAGGTAGGCGGCGCCCAGGGCAGCGAGGTCTCGTACCGGGTCCGCAGACATTTTGACGGCCGCGAGTTGGGCGGCCAGGCGTGTGAAGCCTTCTTGCCGCAGTGCCTTCCACAGGCCGTCCATACCGCCGAAGTAGGTGTAGACGGCCATCGTTGATACGCCGGTTCCAGCGACCAGGGTGCGGAGTGTGACCGGTTGCCTCGTCCGCAGCATGTGTGCGGCCCGGTCGAGCAGCAGGGAGCGGACCGTTGGATCTTTCGTCCTCGCCATGGCTCCACAATACATAGCACCGCTATGCTTTCATGGGTGCTGATCTTGCTGCTCCTGACGCCAAGAGGAAGAGGCCGTTCATGTCCGTGACGCTGGTCAATCCCGAGGGGTTGCCGAAGCCCGAGGTCTACCGGCAGCTGTCGGTCGCCACCGGATCGAAGCTGGTGTTCCTGGCGGGGCAGGTCGCCCGCGACGCCGACGGCCGGCCCGTGGGCGACGGAGACTTCGCCGCTCAGGTCGAGCAGTGCTATCTCAATGTCGCCACCGCTCTGGCCGGGATCGGCGGCTCCTTCGATGACGTGGCGAAGCTGAGCATCTACGTCGTCGACTGGAGTCCCGAGAAGATGCCGCTGCTGGGTGAGGGCGTGGGCCGGGCTGCAGCGAAGCTCGGCATCGATCCGGTCAAGCCGATCACCCTTCTGGGTGTTGCGGCACTGGGGGAACCGGATCTCCTGGTCGAGGTCGAAGCCACCGCGGTTATCGAATAGCCGTATCGGCGAGCAGGGAGACCGTGGGGCTGGCCATGTTGAGTCGGGGGGATCTGACGGACGGCGAGTGGGCGGTGCTGGAGCCGCTGCTGCCGGTGAGTAACAACCGGTGCGGCCGGTGGCGCGATCACCGGCAGGTGATCAACGGGATCATTCACCGGCTGGGCACCGGGGTGCAGTGGCGGGAGCTGCCCGAACGTTTTGGCCCGTGGAAGACCGTCCACAAGCGGCACTTGCTGTGGTCGGCCGACGGCACATGGGAAAGGCTCCTGCGGCACATCCAGTCCGCCGCCGACACCGAAGGCGCCATCGACTGGAACATCAACGTCGGCTCCACCGTCACGCGCGCTCACCAGCACGCCGCAGGAGCCCCTCAAACCCCACCGCCCGCGCCGCCGAGCCCTTCAAAAGGGGGCCGCCGAAGGCCAGGACGGCGACCGTCGGCCAGCATGATGCCGTACGGCCTTGTGGAGGGGGCGGCGCCCCGGGCGAAGCCCTCGGCCGGTCCCGCGGCGGACTGACCACCAAGATTCATGTTGCCGCGGAGGGCCGCTGCCGCCCGCTGTCTTTGCTGATCACGCCGGGACAACGGGCGGACTGCACGCAGTTCGAGCCGGTCATGGGCAAGATTCATGTCCCGCGCGCGGGACGCGGCCGTCCCCGTCGCACGCCGGACAGCGTGAGCGCCGACAAGGCGTACAGCAACCGCAAGATCCGCGCCTACCTCCGCAAACGCGGTATCCGGCACGCGATCCCGGAGAAGCAGGACCACAAGGCCGCACGCCTGCGCCGGGGTTCACGCGGCGGACGGCCGCCGGGTTTCGACAGGGACCGGTACAAAGATCGCAACACTGTGGAGCGGGCCATCGGCAAGCTGAAGCAGTTCAGAGCCGTGGCCACCCGCTATGACAAGCGCGGATACGTCTACCTCGGCACCGTCACCGCCGCCGCACTCCTCATCTGGCTCCGCTCGTGATCGGAGGGACAGGCCCTAGTGAAGAAAGAAGGCCGTCGCGCCCGCTACCGCAAGGCTGGCGAGTAACTACGAGTTCGGGCCCAACGGACAGCAGCTCCGCCGCCGACCCGTAACCGTTGAGCTTCACGCACCTAGGGTCGGCTTCATGAGCACGTACCTGGAGCCCCGCCGCGTTCGGATCGCTGCCCGCCCGGAGGAGTCCGCGGTCATCGAGATCGACGGGAAAGATGTCGCATCGGCTGTCGAGGCGTACCGGATCACGCAGACCGTCGCCGAGGACCCCGAGGTCACCTTGTACGTACAGCAGGGCTGGCGCGGCGTCGAGTTCGACGGCCTGGCCGAGGTGGTCGTGGAGCCCGCGGATGTTCGTCACGTCGTGATCGACTTCATTGATGCGGTGGACTGGCAGAAGCTCGATGAGGCTGTTCTCGACCGGAATGACCTGGATGGACGGCCGGGTGAGCTGACCCGCGGGATGCTGGCGCAGCTGAGGGAGTGGGCCGCGGGTGCTTGACCAGTCCGGGCTCGTCCGCTTTGCGGAGCGCCATCTGATGCCGGACAAAGCGCAGGTCAGCCGGGGCAGTGGCGAGGACATGCTCGACCCGGCGACTGGCGACCTTGTGCCAGCGCCGCCGGTGATCGTGTACGAGGACAAGGCGGGGCTCTACGCGCACCAGGAGCGGATCCGCAGCAAGGGCTCGGGGCAGGACGGGGCCTATGTCCAGGAGGTGCGTGCCGGCTACCGGCTGCTGCTGCCGCTTGAGGCTCCGGAGGTCTTGGAGAACGACACCGTTCTGATCGTTGAAGCCCGCGACGAGCAAGCCGTGGGCCGCACGTACCGGGTATCGGCGTTGGGCGAGGTGTCGTCGTTCCCGGTGCTGCGCACCGTGTGGCTGGAGGAGCACAACCGGAAGCCGGTGGCGCAGTGAGCGGCGGGACGTTTCAGGATCCGTCACAACTGGCCGCGGCGTTGAACCGTGGAGGGAAGGCAGTGGTGTCCGCTGCGGAGATCGCGATGCGGCACGGAGCGAAGGCACTGGTTGTTCAAGTGCAGCGCAATGCGTCCGGTAGGCCGGGCCCCCGGGTGATCACCGGGAAGTACCGAGCGTCGTGGCAGTCCGACGTGCACCGGGCCGGGCCCGTGATCGTGGGCGAGGTCGGCACAAATGCTCCGCAGGGCAGGCGGCTGGAGTTCGGGTTCGTCGGCATCGATAGCCTCGGCCGCCACTACAACCAGCCCCCGTTCCCGCACCTGGGGCCGGCAGTCAACGACTTCGGGCCGCTCCTCGTACGGGAGTTTCGCGACGCGGTGTCGGGGGCGTTGTGAGCGACATGAGTAACAACCTCGAGGACTCTCTTGCTGGTGTGCTCGCCGAACATGAGCGGGGGCTGCTGGCCCGGGCTGTCGTGGTCGCCGAGGTCTTCGATGAGGACGGTGAACGGAGTCTGTCGATCCTCACCACGCCCGGGGTAATGGAGTGGGACGCGCTTGGTCTGTGCCGGTACGGCGTGCTCAGCATCGAAGGTCCTGCGGCCGCGTACTTCGCTGGAGGCGAGCAGTGATCGACCGCGCGCCGGTTTCGAAGGCTGTCCAGGACATGATCGCGAAGGCAACAGGGCGACCCTGCGGGCTCGGGAAGCTGCCGTTGACGAACGGGAAGCCCGCCGAGGTCCCGTACACCGTGCTATACCCCCTGGGCGGGTCAGCCAGGGGCGCGCCGCTGGCCGACTCGTCCGAGGACGCGGAGCTCGTCTATCAGCTGACCTCGGTTGGTGGCCGTACTGACCAAGCAGAGTGGATGGCTGACCGTGGGCGTCGAGCCGTCCTCGAACGTGCACCGTCAGGTGCTTGGCGATATCCGCTCGACATACCCGATGTTGATGTCTGGGCGCGCGAGCTGGACACCGACGACGGCACCGACACCACGGCCTCGGCCCAGGGTGTGGTGACCAGCTCCCAGCGATACCGGCTGAGCGCCACCGGTAAGACCTAACTCTCCTGCTGCCCGACACGGACGTCGTCTTGCCCGCCTGACCCAACTGGTAGGGGTGCACGGAACCGGGGCCCCTAAGGGCTATCGGCCGTAGGGCTCCCGGTTCGACCCCGTGGGCGGGCACAGCTTTCCTTCGTCCGCCGGTGACCTCTCGCAGCGAAGGTTGAGTGCTTCTCACCGGAGTTTGAGCGATGTTGCGTTGGGCCTGACGCCTACTTGATTTCCCTCGACTCTTCGTCGGAGCGGGAGCGTCGATGGGCTGCAACTCGTTCGCGCGTCGCGCATCGACGGGAGCAGTAACGGCGTTCGGGGCCGCTGCCCTGGGTGATGAAGACGTTCTGGCAGCTGGGTGATGCGCAGATTCTGCCGGGTGGGCGCTGACGGTCCCAGACGAGGACGGTCAGGGCCATGCAGGACGAGGCGAGGAGCCACTCGTCCCACGGGGCGTTGTCGTCGTGGTCGAGGTGGGGATGCCAGGGGGTGCTGCCGCCGTGCGAGGTCAGGCGGAGCGGTCCGGTGTGTTCCTGCAGGAGGCGGTTGAGGGTGGCTGCGGCGTCATCGGCGTGCTCGGCGGCGAAGACTTGCCGGAGCATGGCGGCGGCTGCGCGCATTCCGGCGACATCGCGGGTGGTGAGGTCGATGGGGTCGGTCTCGCCGTATGCGCGGAGCACGTCGGCGACTTCGGCCGGGATGGGGCAGTCGTCAGCGAGGGCGTTGATCAGAGCGGCGGTGCGCCGAGCCGTGGTCAGCACGGAGTGCCGGGTGGACCAGTCGTCGCTGTTGAAGGACACGTATGGAATGTAACGCATCTTGCTGACGTTTGAGTTACCTCCGTAACGTTCTGCTGATGAAAAAGCGTTACTCACTCCGCTTCTATTTCGCTGGAGCAGTGGCAGCTCGTGCCGGGGACGAGATGTCAGGACCGGCGCTGATGCTGGCAGGATTCGCCCTGGCTGGGTCGACCGTCGACGCGTCGTCGCTGCTCGCGGGCATCACGATCTCTGCCGCGGTTGGAGGGCCAGTGCTCGGGGCGCTCCTCGACAGGGCAGGACGGCCGGGACGCCTGCTGGCCGGGGCCCTCGTCCTGTATGCGGCGGGGCTGGGGGTGATTCTCGTGGGACTCGGCCGCTTGCCGTTCGCTGTCACCATCCTGATCGCCGTCGTGACGGGACTGCTGGGGCCAGCCCTGTCGGGCGGATGGACGGCCCAGCTGCCGCGTGTGGTGCCGGCCGACCACCTGCCCCGAGCGAACGCGCTCGATGCCATGACGTTCAGCGTGGCGAGCCTGGCCGGTCCGGCTCTCGCCGGCGGCGTGGCGGAGACGCTGGGAGCCCCGCCGGCCGTGGTGGTCTCCGCGGTGCTCATCGCTTTGGCGCTGCCCACCGCGTGGATGCTGCCCGGCCGTCCCGGTCGGGCGCGGGGGGCTCAGACAACTTCGGTGATCAGCGACCTGGCTGCCGGAATTCGGGTCATCGTCGGAAGGCCGGCATTGGCCCGGGCGACCCTCACCTCGGTCGTCTCCTGCATCGCCCAGGGCATGCTGACGGCGTGCATCCCGCTCCTGGGCGAGCGTTTCCTGGGCGGAGCCGGCCGCGGTGCGGTGCTGCTCTCCTGCGCGGCGATCTCCGCCTTGGTGGCCAACGCCGTACTCGCCCGGTTCCCGCATTCAGTCGCCCCCGACACGATCATCTGGGCCAGTGCCCTCGTCCAGGCTGCCGCGCTGGCGTTGGCCGCGTGGGGTCAACCAGTCGTGCTGATCGTGGCTGTACTCATCGCCGGGATCGGTGAGGGACCACAACTGGCCGCCTTGTTCGCAGTCCGCCACCGGGAGGCCCCAGAACACCTGCGTGGCCAGATCTTCACCACCGGCGCCAGCTTGAAGATCACCGGTTTCGCCCTGGGGGCAGCGGCTGGCGGACCGGTCGTGACCTGGTCTCTTCCAGGCGCTTTGGCCCTCGCCGTGAGCGTGGCGATCCTGGCGGTACTGGCCTTCTTCGCGATCCCGTCGGCAGCCGTCAACTCGCCTGAGAACCGCGCGATGTCGAGTTGATCAGGACCGAACCTTGGTGAGCAATCCCTGACCTCTCGCCGTGAAGGTTGAGCATTCTCCTCGATTGAGTGGGGACGCTGGCCGTCAGTGTTGAGCTCTCTGCCGTTGGTCGACCCGGCGTTGTTCGTAAACTGCCCGACGGCAGTGGGTTGAGCACCATTTCGGTGGACGTCCCCTGGACGCTGTGGGGAGTAGACCACCACAGATCCCGCAGTCGTGTCGGCGGAACCCTCTGAAGTACGCGTTCTGGCCTGTGCTTGAGCACCATCGAAGGTCGTTGTCCCGAGCCGAGGTGTTCACCACATTGCTGGCAGTTGGACGTGCTGGGCGGCCAGAGTTCGGGGGCCCGTCTCGGATCGCGTCGCAGGTAGCTGGAGATGAACAAGCCACCCGCCGCCGTCGGCCTCACCACGGCCTTCGGTACCCCAGAGGGC
The DNA here is from genome assembly GCF_040640795.1 of Streptomyces sp. NPDC021622. Classification (NCBI taxonomy): domain Bacteria; kingdom Bacillati; phylum Actinomycetota; class Actinomycetes; order Kitasatosporales; family Streptomycetaceae; genus Streptomyces; species Streptomyces sp. NPDC021622. Next base: position 12,922 of record NZ_JBFACK010000026.1, on the reverse strand, counting down.
TTGCAACAACAGGTAACCCACGACCAAGACTCCAACGATGCTCTCTTCCTGGGGAACTGACTGATCACCACCCCGCGCATTCCGTCACCGCGCGAGCAGCATTTCGTCCCTACCCTCCACATGGGTAGTCGAGCCCCTCGTAAGGTTCAGCACCCAGGGGTGCCGGGTGAGCCGATGCACGGGTCTGCCGAAGCGTTGACAAGCCGATTGGGAATCGGTTCCTCAGAGGGGGACCAGAGTGTCCTCTGCAGACGAGCACGTCTCATCGGCGGCAGAGGGATGAAACGAGCGAGAGAGTCGGTCAAGCGCCCCAGAGGTCACGGCGAGCAAGTTCGTTATGCCAGGGGTTCGTTGCGTTCGGCGAGGTGGCGCAGCTGCAGGGGCTTCGCTACCGGAAGGTACGCCAGCAGGGGCACCGCCCCGGGCTACACCGTGTTTTCCGGTCCTCTCAATCGGCCCGCCGCCAGAGATCGCTCTTCAGGACCACGTCTCTGCCAACGGCCAACTTATCGACGAGCCAGGCGCGTACGGAGTCGGCATCGGGACTCTCGCTCGAAGTACTCGCGTTCGGGCAGTCGGCGCTGACTTCGGCGGCTACGGCCGGGTCCACCGGGGCGGCTTGGGCATGTGCGTCGAACACGACGTCGCCGATTCACCCTCTTAGGCATCACGGCTAACCGTTACCTCAGGGTGCCCTTCGTAGTTTTGTGAGGTAGGGCGGGACATAGACCGTCTGGCAACAATTCCATCCGGGGGCGACGCCGCTCAAAGGCTCGACTCGTCCTGCACAGATCTGACGAGCTTCTGTCGCGGCGCCGCTCCCCTCTTTCCGGGAGTCATGGTGACACCAACCCCCGACGACCAGCCTCAGGCTGGTCGTGATCCGCAGTCTCCTGCGGACCGCTCATCTTTGCAGCCTGGCACGGAAGCTGCCCTTGCTGCTACGGCCCCAGGTGGGCTTGCCGTGTTGTTGACGATCGGGCACCAAGAGGCATTGAGTGCCGTAGGCCTGGCGTTGGTCATGGTCGCTGGTCTGCGGATCGTCCTTGCAGCGCCTGCGGCATGGGCTCGGTCCCGAGAGAAGAAGCTGCAAAAGTAGCTCACGACGACCGTCCTCTCCTCCGCGGCTGAGTCCGCACCCGCCCATCCCCGCTATGGGGGATGGGCCGGTCGCGTTGTTCGGGCAAGTCGCTGCCTCACCCGGACAACGTCGTGGGCAGGTGGGTGGGCACGGATAACCGTCCCTCAATCACTCGGATGGGTTACAGGCATACGCAGCATGACCCGGTTGGGCTAGTCATCGAGGGAATGATCTGCCCGGTTCTATTAGTTTTTGCGACGAATAAGTGCGCAGCAGTGGGGGGTCCGTACCGGTCGGCTGCCATCGGTGGGGTCACCGGATCAGGCGACGGACCCCGAGGGCTCTCGGGAATCCCGGGAACTCCACTGGCGGCTCGTGCGTTTAGACGCATTTAGCGTTCGGCGCGAGCAGGTTCCCGTCATACGGTCCAAACGACTTCAGCTGGGCACGACCTTCCAGCAATCCCGATCTGGAGCAGAGGCCGTAGCGCCCATCTTGGCGCCAGTACGATGATCATCGTGCACCGCTTGCCTTACTGGCTGAGCTGACTCGCGCCCTTACCGCGGAGGCCCCGCGCGGACGCCCACCCGATACCGGGATGGGCCGGTTCCCCGACTCGTCGTCGAGGGACGGGGCCACCCCAATTCGCATGTCTGGCTGCCGTCCCGGAATCGGACAGCAGACCTTGCAGGTAAAGAAGTTCTCCCGGCGCGGGGTGACGCGCGTCCTGTGGCTCAAGAGCGTCACCGACACCGGCCACGTCCCCACCCGCGCCGAGCTCACAGCCGGCACCGACCTGACCGACGCGATCGCAGCGATCGACGGCTGGACGCTCCAGAACCAGGCCATCGAAACCCCCGACCTCGGCAGCACCTTCGAGTCGAAGATCCCCGGCACCGACCAGGCCGACGACTCCTCCCTAGGCTTCTACGAGGACAAGGTGTCGGACGAGATCGAGCAGCTACTGAAGAAGGACGACACCGGCTGGGTCGTCTTCCTCCGCAAGGGCGACGTGGCGGGCTCCCGGTCCATGGATGTGTTCCCGGTGCGGATCGGATCGCGGTCGCCGAACTATTCGACGGACAACGAGGCCGCCAAGTTCACCGTGAACTTCTCGATCACGGAAAAGCCGACGCAGGACGCGGCCGTACCGGCTGCTGTGGCGCCGAAGGTCGAGAAGTGATGCCGGTGTCCACCGAGAGCAAGAACGCTTCCGCCCCGCCGGCCAAGGCTGTTGCCCGTGATGCGCATTGGGCGAGCAAGCTGGCCCGGCTTCGTGCCCGCCAGTTGCCTGAGTACACGCTGGTGATCTGTGACGACCAGGAGGCCAAGCGGCACCTGGACGAGACGCTGCGGGAACTTGCCCGTTGCCGGATGGCGGATGCGGAGAACGGGCGCGAGTACAGCGATGAGTCTGCGAAGGCGGAGGAGGAAGTCGAGGTTGCTCAGGAGTTCTTCGACAATGTCTCGATCGAGCTGACCTTCAAGGCGCTGCCCCGCCCGATTCTGGATGGGCTGATCAAGAGGTTCCCTCCGACCGAGGCGCAGGCCGAGGACGGGGACGCGTGGAACCCGGAGACGTTCCCCGCGGCTCTGATAGCCGCCGCGCACATCGAGCGGGACGACGTGGGCCACACCGTCGAGGGCATGAGCGAGGAGGATGCGCAGGATCTGCTCGACTCGTGGCCGGTGGCTGAGTCGAACGCCCTGTTCGCGGCGTCATGGCAGGCGCAGCAGATCGTCCGTACGTCGACGGTGGAGCTGGGAAAAGGCTGATCACGGACGTACAGCTCCGCGCTGAGTTGGAGCTGTGCGACCGCTGGGGTATCCCCCACTCGCAGTTCCTCGGCGCAGGGGACGGCCGTTGGACTGAGCTGGACCGGGCGAAGGCCCTCTCGTTCGTGGCGTATCAGCGGACGGTGTGTGATCAGTGCGGGACCCGGGCTGCGGAGTGGGACGAGCAGCAGGACGGTGACCGGTTCGCGTACGTCACCACGAGTGTGCGCTGCACCGGCTGTGAGCTGATCGCGCACGAGCAGGAACAGGTGCCCGACGGCCCGGACGGGTACGGGGTCCGTATCGGCCTGGTGCCCCGCGTCATGCGGTAGCGGGCGGTTGAGGGTGTTGGGGGCTAGGAACGGGGCGCGGGGAGTAAGGGCACCGGCAGGTGTCGTCGTACACGCTCAGCGTTCAGGCGCGAGCGGACTTCTCCCATCTCCTGTCGGAGATCCGGCAGGCCTCCCGCGCGATGCGCGGCCTGGGCCGCGACACCGCCTCCCTCAACCGGCATCTCAACCAGATCGGGGCCGGTGCCCGCGGGTCTTCTACTGGGCTGCGGGGCCTTACCCGTGATTCTGATCGTGCTCGTGCTGGGCTTCGCCGGTTCGGCACGGACGGGCACACCTCGATGCGGCAGCTCCGCCATGGGCTGCTCGGCGCCCGGCAGGAAGCCCACCATCTACGCAGTCTCCTGGTCGGTGGTGGCATCGTCGCCGGGCTCGCGGAGATCGCGAAGGAAGGCAACGAGTACCAACGCTCGATCAACAAGTGGGGGGCGGTCACCAACGCGTCCGGCCTGGAGATGGTGCAGGCCGCGGCGAAGGCCCGCGAGCTCGGCGCCGACCTCAAGATCCCCGGCACGTCCGCGGCGAAAGCTGCGGACTCGATGCTGGAGTTGGCCAAGGCCGGCCAGACCTCCACCTCGTCCATCGCGAACGCGCGGGCTGCGATGCAGCTCGCCGCGGCCGATAATCTGTCGGCTGCGGACGCCGCTCGGTATTTGGGCGACGTCATGGACCAGTTCGGGCTCAGCTCGAACAACGCAGGCCGTGCCGCCGACGTGCTCGCGGCGTCGGCGAACGCCGCCTCTGGCGGGCTCAAGGACATCTACTACGCGATGTCCTACACCGGGCCGGTCGCCGCCCAGCTCGGCATTTCCATCGAGGACACGTCGGCTGCGGTGGCGATGCTGGCCCGCTCCGGCATCCTCGGGTCCAAAGCAGGAACGTCCCTGCGCGGGATGCTCACCAACCTGTCGCGTCCGACAGCGCGGATGAAGCAGGGCCTGGCTGAGCTCGGCATCGAAGCCTGGGATACGCAGGGCAACTTCAAGGGCCTGCGCACGGTCATCGAGGGCTTCGAGAAGGCCCAGAACCGCATGTCCCAGAAGGACTTCCTGGGTTCTCTCGCCGACGTGGTCGGCAAGCCCGCGCTGGCGGGTGCGTCGGCGCTGGCGCATCAGGGGGTCGAGTCTTTCGACCAGATGCACACGGCGATCGCCCGCACCGGCGCCGCCGGGGAGATCGCTGCCTCGCAGACCAAGGGCCTGGCGGGTGCGGTCACACAGCTCAAGACCCAAGCCTCGAACACCGGCCAGGTCCTGTACACAGCGGCCGCACCGGGGTTGGAGAAGGTCACACGGCTGCTGACCTCCGGGATGGCCGCGGCCACGCCCGGTATGGCGGCCGTCATCGACTACGTCCACGACCTGTACACGCTGGCCGGGCCGTCCGTGTCCAAGGCGATCGCGTCGGGCTTTGATGAGGTCGGCGCTTCGCTTGGCGGTCTGGGCGGGCCACTGCGGGACCTCGCCTTCGATACCGCGGCTGCGGGGTTCAACGTCCTCGTCAACGGCGGCCGCGCCCTTATCGACATCGCGCGCAACGTCGGCTCCGCCGTCTCCCCAGTTGCCGACGCCATCGGCGATGTAGCCGAGGAGGCTGATGCGGGCGGGACCGCGCTCGACATCATCGTCACCGCACTGAACCTGGTCTCCTCGGCCGCGAGCACTGTGTCGGGTGCGCTGGTCCCGATTGGGCACGTGGTGGCTGGCCTCGTGCGCGGGTTCGGGGCGCTGCCGGGGCCGGTACAGACGGCGATCATCGCGATGCTTATGGCGCGCCGTGTCGCCCCCATGATGTCGCGGCTCGGTCAGACGGTGTCCGGGCCCGTCGTGGGCGCGTACCGCTCCCTCGGGGACCAGATGCGGGTTCAGCAGCGACTCGCAGCTGCGGAGGGGCAGTCCATTGGCCGGATCGGTCAGGCCCTCGCGGTGGTGCAGACCCGCATTCCGGTAGTGGGGCAGATGGCAGGCGCGTTCCGCAGCGCCTCCGGTCCGATCACCGGGGTGGCGCGCGCGATCGGCGCCGGAGTCGGCGGTGCAGCCCGCGGGTTGATGGGCGCCCTCGGTGGCCCCTGGGGTGTGGCGCTCGCTGGTGCGGGTGTAGGGCTGTCGCTGCTGGCCTCCCATCAGCAGAAGGCGGCCCAGGCGGCGGCGGAGCACCAGTCACGGATCAGCAGCCTCGCCCAGGCGTTGCAGGAGTCGAACGGCGCCGTCAACGACAACGTGCGCGCCGTGGCGGCGCAGTCGGTCATGGATACGAAGGTCTTCGACGGCAAAGAGCGCCTGGTCGATGTCATGTCGAAGGCTGGGGTATCAGCCCGCGAGCTGACTGACGCCTACCTGAGTCAGGACGGCGGCCTCAACGCGCTGCAGAAGCGGTTGAACGACACCGCCGAGGCGAACGTCGAGTGGGTTGCCACGCAGGGCGGCGCCGCAAAGGCGTACAACGACCAAGGTCTGGCGGCGGGCCGTGCAGCGGATGCCTTGGGCTCGGTGAAGGGCGAGATGTCCCAGGCCGTGAAGGATGCCACGGATCTCGCGGACGCCACCGGGTCTGGTGGGCGTTCGGCGGCGGATGCGGTGGGGCCGTTCGGGAAGTTCTCCGATGCGATGCGCCGGCTGTCGGACACGACTGCGGACGCGGACACCCGGGCCCGTGCTCTGCACGATGCGCTGGACATCCTCGCGGGCGGCTCGGTCAACCTGTCCGCGGCCGAGGCCCGGTTGAACCGGTCCGTGTCGGATGCTGCCGAAGCCTTGAAGGGTGGTGTCGACCACGCGCAGGGCTACGGCAAGTCCCTTCTGAACATGGACGGTTCGCTGTCGACCGTCACCCGCAACGGGCAGAAGCTGTACGACCTGCTGCAAGGGTTGTCGACGAACTCCGCCGACGCGACGCTGGCCGCCTATCAGTACGCGCAGGCGAACGGGAAGGACGTCCCGGAGGCGCTGAAGGCCGCGCAGGAGCAGATGGCCACGGCCCGCGATTCGGCGATCTCCACCGCCGAGGGCTTCGGGCTGTCCGCGGAGCAGGCGGCGAAGCTCGCGGACAACGCGGGCCTGGTGCCGGAGCAGGTGTCGATCCTGCTCCAGACCGCCGGCATGGACGAGTCCATGGCGGAACTGATCGCTGTACAGCAGGCGTTGAAGGCGACCCCGGACAACAAGACCGTCACCATCGCCACCTTGTCGAATGAGGCCCGTGAGGATCTGGAGAAACTCGGCTTCAAGATCAAGGACCTCAAGGACCGGCGGGTGGAGGTCACCGCCCCCACCGGCATGGCGCGCACCGATCTGGATGCGCTGATCACAAAGATCGCGCAGACGCCGGGCGGTAAGCATGTGGCGGTCACCTCTGCGACGGCGGCGACGATCAGCAGCCTGGAGGCGGTCAAGCAGAAGATCGCTGGTGTGCCTGGCGGCAAGACGGTCACGATGCGCGCGCCCACCGGGGAAGCGCGCAAGCAGCTCGAAGACCTCGGGTTCAAGATCGTGGCCGTGCCGGGCAGCAAGAACGTCACGGTCACTGTGCCCACCGGGACCGCGACGTCCAACGTGGCAACCATCCAAGGCGCCATCAACAGCTTGCGCGGCAAGACCATCGGCATCGGCGTCTACAAGACCGAGTACCTCAACACCGTCCGGCAGGGCGGAAATTACGGGCCCTACAAAGACGGGTACCGGCTCGGGAAGAAGGCGGACGGCGGCATCGTCACCTACGCGGACGGTGGTGTCCGTAAGGAAAACCACGTCGCGCAGATCGCACGTGGCGGCGAGTGGCGGGTGTGGGCGGAGGACGAGACGCAGGGCGAGGCCTACCTGCCCTTGGCCTCAAGTAAGCGGGCACGCTCCAAGATCATCCTGAACGAGGTGGCGCGACGCTTCGGCGGGCAGGTCGTCTACAACGCCTCCGGTGGCCTCTCCGACTGGTCCTATCAACCGCTGGGCTCCTCGGGCATCACGATCTCCGATGTCATCTCCAAGTCGCAGCGCAAGGGCAAGAGCGGCACTGAGCACTTCGACCTGCACCTGTTCGAGAAGAACCTGCGCCGCTCCGTGCGCACCGCCCAGGGCTGGCGCGGCGACCTGGCGACCGTCGCCCGACGGGCTGGTACCGATGTCGCCAAGGCGCTGGAGGAGATGGGCGAGGACGGTGTCTCCCTCACCAGGAAGATGGCGCGCGGCTCCAGCCGGTATGTGAAGGACATGGCCGCCCAGCTAACCAAGCTCGCCGGCACCGCCCGCTCCTCCTTGGGCGACTACACAGGCCAGTTGAACAACGCCGTCAAGAACAACACCGCCTTCCAGAACAACCTGATCAAGCTCACCTCCTCCGGCTACGGCGCCCTGGCCGCACGGCTGGCGGAGCAGAGCGACGAGAACGCCGAGGCGCTCGCGGCGCAGGCGGTACGGGACAAGAGGAAGGCCAAGCAGGCCAATACGGCTGCGAAGAACGCGGCGAACGCCCTCGATGGGGATCAGCTCGCCGACCTGGTGAAGGTCATCGGGGCGCTCGCGAAGAACAAGGGCATCCATGCGGTCGCGGAGGCCACGGCTCTTGATGAGGACCGGATCATCGAGATCGCCAACCGGGCAAAGGGGCAGATAAAGAAAACGGGCAAGGCCGACCGGTTCCTCACCGATCTCGTGAAGGCGAATGCGGGGAAGGCGTACGCGGACGGCGGCATGTGGGAGCCGGGCGTCTACTCCTCTTCCCGGGGCCTGATCAAGTTTGCGGAGCGGGAGACCGGCGGCGAGTCCTACATTCCGGACGCCGCTGCGAAACGCGGCCGCGCTACAGCGGTGCTGGCAGAGACCGCAGGCCGGTTCGGGTACGGGCTTGCTCCCCGGCGTCTGGTCGATGCCTCGCAGGGGCGTTCGCGGGTTGTAGTGATGCACCAGGCTCCGGCGGTCGGTCAGCAGACCATTCACGTCACCCAGGCGGGGGCGACGGCGAACGATATTGCCTCCGCTGTCTCCTATCAGATGCGCCGTGCCCGTCGCGGGGGTGTCCTGCGATGAGGGGCGAACTGAGGGACTTCCAGATGGAGTTCGCGGGCATTCGGCTCGGTCATGGCACCAGCATTCCTGTCGCACGCATCGAGGGCCTGGCCCTGCCGGGGGTGCGGGGTGAGGTGGTGGAGCAGCCGAACGCGGATGGCGCCTGGCTGGGCCCGGACTGGTATGAGGCCCGTACGCTGCGCATCGACTGTGGCGTGAAGTCCCCCGGTGATCCGGCAGCCGCTGCCCGCATCGTGTCTCAGATTCAGGAGGCGGCGGACGATCCGCGGGTGCGGACGGTGGGCGGGGCGGTGGCGCCGCTGCGGATCAAGTGGCCCGGCTCCCCCGTCCGTGTCCTGTTCGGGCGGCTCCGCAAGGCTGAAGCCTCCTGGGAGGAGGCGGCGTTTGGGTGGGTGCCGCTCGACGTCGAGTTCACCGCCGCAGATCCGCGCTTTTACGCAGACGCCGAGCAAACGGTGCAGCTCCGGCTGGGTTGGCTGTCCGGCGGCGGCTTCACCGCCCCCGTGCAGGCGCCCATCCATGTGAGTGACGGCAGCTTGTCGGGGCAGAACCGGCCCGGCTGGGTGACCAACAACGGGAACATCGACGCCTACCCGGTACTGACCGTGTTCGGGCCGTGCGCGAACCCCGTGATCACCCATGTGGAGACCGGCCGCCGCATCGAACTCGGCATCACCGTTCCCGCGGGTGAGTACGTCCGCATCGACACCCGGCCCGGGCGCCGCACCGTCACCCGAGACAGGGGCGGCACTGTGGCGACCACGTCACCGCTCGGCAGCTTCAAGCTGCCGCCGGGGCGCTCGGAGATCCGCTGGATCGCCTCCGACCCCACTGCGTCCGCACGCCTGACGGTGGCGTGGCGCGACGCGTTCAAAGCCCTCTGATCTTCTGAAGGAGACCTGTACCCCGATGACGCTTGCCCAGGCCCCCCTGCTGGTGAACGGCGCCACCCACAGCGCGCAAACGTTCCGACAGATGATCAAGGATCTCTCCCGCGGCTCCGAGGGAGTCACGGAAGCCGCAGATCTGAAGGTGACACCGCTGACGGTGCCTGGCGGGGGTGTGCAGGTCAGTGACGGCTCAGCGGTGATCCGGGGCAAAGCGTCGGCGTGGCAGGGCTCCTACACCGCCTACAACATCGGCACCACCACGGTGGAGATCGCCCCGACCGGGGCAACGCCCCGGTCGGATCTGGTGGTGCTGCGGGTGCAGGACCCCGAGTTCGAGGGCGGCCTCGACCCGGCAAAGGAGGACATCAACTTCTTCGACGTCATCCCCAACGTCTCCTCCACCACCAGCTCAGCACCCAAGGGTGTAACAGGCGTGGCCCTGGCCAGGATTGACCTGCCGGCGAACACCGGGACCGTCACCGCGGGGATGGTCCGTGATCTGCGGAAGGTCGCCAATCCTCGGCGGGAACGCACCTTGTACACGGCGTATCCGACGAAGCTCACTAAGGCGTGGAAGGACGACGACACGTGGCATGACTGGCCACCCGAAGCACGCTGGAAGATTCCGGTGCCACCGTGGGCGACCAAGCTGATCCTCACGATCACGATCGCTGGTCTGCGCATGGACTTCGACAGCCTTTACGGGAAGCTCCAGCCCGTGTTCGGCACGATGCATGGCCAGGACACCGTCGTTGACGACAATCAGGGCAAGGTTGTACGGCGCTCCACTGCTGTGGTGGCCGACACCATCACCCTGCCTGCCTCCTATCGGGGCACCACGCAAACCCTGTACATGCAGGCGAAGATGGCCAAGGACTGGAAGGGCGATCTGAGCGTCGACGGCGGCACGTCGATCATCGCGGACATCGAGTTCACCGAAGGCCCGGTGTAACTGGCCTTGGGGTACCGGTATTTGACGCAGCATGCCCTGACCGGCGAGTGGCTCTCGCATGATCTTCCGCTGAAGGGGGTGGAGTTCGGTCCTGACCTGAACGGGCCGGGGCATCTGCGGGGTGCCCTGTCGCCTCGTCTCGCGTGGTCGCATCCCGGGCTCACCGACCCGGGCAACACGCTGCTGTACGCCGAGCGGAATGGGGTGCTGCGGTGGGGCGGCATCATCTGGCAGGCCGAACCTGACGGCGGCACGATGCAGATCGAGGCCGCGGGATGGTCCTCCTACTTGCAGTACCGGCATGACCTGGACGGCGAACTCGGCGGCCGCGGCCCCTACGTGAACGCGGACTCGTGCCGGGTCATGCGCGACATCGTCGCCTACGCGCAGTCCATACCGGACGGCAGCCTCGGCATCACCGTGGACAACACCACGTCGACGGCGAAGGTCGGCAGCCCTGCGGAGCCGTGGCATTCACGCTGGTGGGAAACACCGGTCCTCGGTGACCTCTTCGACGACCTGGTGAAGGCCCCGGACTCGCCGGACTACACGTGCGCCACCTGGTGGGCAAAGGGCCAGCGCCCGGTGCGGCGTATCCAGATCGGCTACCCGCGCCTAGGCGCGCGCCGCACGGACATCGCGTTCACCTCCGACACCAACATCGTCGGTCACACCCCAGTCACCTACAGCGCCGACGAGTACGCGCAGGTCGTGATCGCCACCGGGGCGGGTGAAGGCCGCGCGCAGCAGCGGGCCGTCGATGCTGTCCGCAATCGGAGACTGCGCCTGGAGCACGTCTTGGAGCTGCCTGAAATGCGCGGCCGCGACGCGCTCACCCAGCGTGCCAGGCGCGAGCGGGCGTGGCGGCAAAGCCTTGGGCACGTCGAGGAGATCACCGTCCGCAACCATCCCGCGGCGCCGATCGGGTCGTGGCAGGTAGGTGACGACGTGCGGGTGGCGGTGAGGGACGAGTGGGCGAACTGGTCGGGCTGGTGCCGCATCACCGGCTTCACCATCCGCCCCGACACCGATGCGGGCGAGACCGCCCAGTTGCAGCTCGAACCGGCAGGCGCCCACCAATACGCCACCGCCGCACGACCCGTGGAGAGTCCTTATGCGTAACGACATCGGCGCTCGCCTCGCCCGCCTGGAGAAGCTCGTGCAGGCCGTGATCCGCTCCCCCAAGCTGGTCAACGCCAGCCTGGAGAACGGCTCCGTGGACGTGTACGACGAGAACGGCTCGCTGCGTGCTGTCATCGGACAGCAGCCGGACGGCACGAGCGGGGTGACCTCCGTGAACGGCCCCAGGCCACCCGTCCCGACTTCTGCCGTTGTGGAGCCGGTGCTGGGTGGCCTGCGCATCACCTGGGACGGGGCCTTCGCCGGCGGCGAGCCTGTTCCTATGGATCTGTCCCGCGTGCAGGTCCACGTCCTGAAGTCGGTCAGCGGTGAGTCGGATGCGCGGTGGCCCACCACGACGATCGAGGCGACCTCGGGGGCGTCGGTGACGGTCGCGGTGAACCACTACGGGCCGGTGTGGGTGCGGTTGATGGCCGTGAACACTTCCGGCATACCGAGCATGCCGTCCGATGCGGTGCTGGCCACGGCACGCCGGGCCGCGCCCGAGGACCTGGGCCAAGGAGTCGTCCGGCACGAACACGTTGCGGCTGGGGCGATCACGGCGGACCTGCTGGACGCGGACGCGATCAACGGCAAGGTCATCACCGGAGCGACCGTCCAGACCGCCGCCGACGGGCCCCGCGTCGTCCTCAACTCGGCCCGGCTGCGGGCGATCGGAACCAACGGCTCCGCCATCGGCATGGAGCCCAACGACACCTACCCGTACATCTACTGGTCATCCGTCGACGGCTCGAACCAGGCGTTCATCAACGTCAGCGGCACCAGCCCTTCGGACGCGAATATCGGCATCAACTCCGGCACCTTCACCGACACGGACGACAACGGCACCTACCGTTGGCGGACCTTCTTCGGTAACGACTTCTTCACCGCGGAGCGCATCACAGCCAAGGGCAGCCAACCGGTTGGAGGGCGCCTCTTCCTCAACAAGAGCTCTGCCCATGTCCAGTCCGGGCCGGAGGGCGGCAGCCTGTCTCTGACCCACGGCGCCGCATCCCTGTCCGCGCCGTCGATCCGAGCCGCCGGCGTGCTGCGGGCGGACAACATCTCCGTCGGCACGGCCACCATCACACCCGTGCCGAACAAGCCCACCTCGGTCACACTCACTGGCGGCCACATCAAGGGTGCCAACCATCGTGCATTCGTCACCCCTGTCACGTCGGCACCAGGTGAGAAGGTCCTCGGAGTCGGCGTCACGGGCGTCTCCGCGAGCGGGCTGACGATCTGGCTCCACCGCACCAACTCCACGAAGACCCTCGTGAACTGGATGATCATGGGAGAGGACTGACGTATCCATGGGCGAAGAGCCACCGGTCACCATGACCGCCACCTGCCACACACCGGAATGCACAGTCGAAGGCCAGCCCTTCACGGCCTCCTTCTACGCCAACAGCGAGCCACCCACCTACCGGGGCATCTGCATGCCGTGCGGGCAGGTCCTCACCGACCTCGTGCCTGCCCACGCCGCAGCCTCATTGAACAGTTAGGTCGTCAACTAGTTGTAGATGCACGTCACTTGGCTCACTCACTGTCCGAACCAGGCACCATTCCCTGTCCGGGCCCCGTGGTAGACGAGAACGACATACCTGCCGGTTCCCGTACTTACCGGTCACGCACGCTCGGCAGACCAATGTGAGAGGGGTCACCCTGTCATTCATCCACGCGGGGAGGCATGGATGGGCAGGAGCCGCAGAACAATTCCGGAGGAGCTTCTGCTG
>NZ_JBFACK010000025.1:44960-140020 GCF_040640795.1 Streptomyces sp. NPDC021622 | reverse complement strand
TGGTGTCACACCCATATCCTCGGGGGGTGTCTCGGGGGGGGGGGGGGGCCCCCGGGGGGGGGGGGGGCCCCCCCCCCGGGGCCCCGGGGCTGTGACATGTGCGGCTCCGCCGCGTGGGCGCGACCAGCCAAAGACGGCCCGCAGGTTCTTCACTGCCTCAGCAGAGCGCTCAGCGCCCCACCTTCCGCTTGTTCCACACGTCGAAGCCCACGGCCGCCAGCAGCACGAGCCCCTTGATGACCTGCTGGTAATCCGTGCCGATGCCGACCAGCGACATCCCGTTATTGAGAACGCCCAGCACCAGACCGCCGATCACGGCACCCATCACCGTCCCGACACCACCACTCATCGACGCGCCGCCGATGAACGAGGCCGCGATCGCCTCCAGCTCGAAGTTCAGACCGGCCTGCGGGGTACCCGCGTTCAGCCGTGCCGCGTACACACAGCCCGCCAGCGCGGCGAGGACGCCCATGTTGACGAAGACGAGGAAGGTGACGCGCTTGTCCTTGACGCCGGACAGCTTCGCGGCCGCCTTGTTGCCGCCGAGCGCGTACACATGCCGCCCGACGACCGCGTTGCGCATGACATAGCCGAGGCCGATCAGCAGCGCGCACATCACGAGCATCACGACGGGTACGCCGTGGAAGCTGGCCAGGGTGAGCGTGAACGCGACGACGGCCGCGGTGATCGCCACACACTTGGTGACCCACAGGCCGGTGGGCAGGACCTCCAGCTCGTACGCCAACTGCCTCCTGCGGTCCCGCCATTCGCGAAGGAGCAGGAAGACGACGGTGGCGAGGCCGATGACGAGCGTCGGGTTGTGGTACTGCGTGTACGGGCCCGTCTCCGGGATGAAGCCCTTGGCCAGATCCTGGAATCCGCCGGGGAACGGCGACAGGGACTGGCCCTCCAGGACGATCTGGGTGAGCCCTCGGAAGAGCAGCATCCCGGCCAGTGTCACGATGAACGACGGGATCCCGACGTACGCGATGAAGAAGCCCTGCCACGCCCCGGCGACCGCGCCGATCAGGAGTGAGAGAACGAGGGCGAGCACCCAGGGCATGTCGTGCTTGACCATCATCACCGCCGACATGGCGCCGACGAAGGCCACCAGCGAGCCGACGGACAGATCGATGTGGCCCGCGATGATGACGATCATCATGCCCATGGCCAGGATGAGGATGTAGCCGTTCTGCTGGATCAGGTTGGAGACGTTGTTCGGAAGCAGCAGCGTGCCGTCGGTCCATATCTGGAACAGGACGACGATGAACGCGAGCGCGATCAGCATGCCGTACTGGCGCATGTTGGTCCGCATGCTCTGCAGGAGCAGCGCCCCCGTGGACCGCTGGTCGGTCGGCGCGGGGGACGAGTCCCGCGGGGGAGTGGTCGTGGTGGTCATGGCGGGGCCTCAGCTTCTGGTCATGGTCATCTGGCGCATCAGTACTTCCTGGGTGGCGTCGGCGCGGGCGACCTCACCGGTCAGCCGGCCCTCGGCCATCGTGTAGATCCGGTCGCACATCCCGAGCAGCTCCGGCAGTTCCGAGGAGATGAAGAGCACCGCCTTGCCCTGCGCCGCGAGCCGGTCGATGACCGTGTAGATCTCGTACTTGGCGCCGACGTCGATGCCGCGCGTCGGCTCGTCGAGGATCAGCACCTCGGGGTCGGCGTGGATCCACTTGCTGAGGACGACCTTCTGCTGATTGCCGCCGGAGAGCCGTCCCACCTGCTCCTGCACGGTCGGCGCCTTGATGTTCATCGAGGTGCGGTAGCGCTCGGCGACGGACCGTTCATGGTGTTCGTCGACGACGCCGCGGTGCCGCATGCCCGGCAGCGAGGCAAGGGAGATGTTGCGGTTGATGTTGTCGATGAGGTTGAGGCCGTAGGTCTTGCGGTCCTCGGTGACGTACGCGATGCCGGCCGCGATCGCGGCCGGTACTGTCCGCGTCTGCACCGCACGCCCGTTGACCGCCACCGTGCCGCCCTCGTACAGCCCGTAGGAGCGGCCGAAGAGGGACATCGCGAGCTCGGTGCGGCCCGCGCCCATCAGCCCCGCGATGCCGACGATCTCGCCGCGCCGCACGGTCAGCGTGGCGTCGTCGACGACCTTGCGATGGTGGTCGATGGGGTGCCGGACCGTCCAGCCATCGACGGCGAGCGCGAGCTCTCCCGCGTCCGTGCCCTCGTACGTGGTGCGCTCGGGGAAGCGGTGGTCGAGATCGCGGCCGACCATGCCCCGGATGATGCGGTCCTCGGACAAATCCGGTGCGGCGTCCGGAGATTGACGGACCGTCAGCGTCTCGATGGTCCTGCCGTCGCGCAGGATGGTCACCGAGTCGGCGATGGCGCGGATCTCGTTCAGCTTGTGGGAGATGATGATGCTGGCGATGCCCTGCTCGCGCAGCTCCAGGATCAGATCGAGCAGTCCCGCGCTGTCCTCGTCGTTGAGCGCGGCGGTCGGCTCGTCGAGGATGAGCAGCTTCACCTCCTTCGA
Organism: Streptomyces sp. NPDC021622; assembly: GCF_040640795.1. Taxonomy (NCBI): domain Bacteria; kingdom Bacillati; phylum Actinomycetota; class Actinomycetes; order Kitasatosporales; family Streptomycetaceae; genus Streptomyces; species Streptomyces sp. NPDC021622. Next base: position 137,529 of record NZ_JBFACK010000025.1, on the reverse strand, counting down.
CAGGGCCTTGGCGATCTCCACCAGCTGCTGCTTGCCCACGCCGATGTCGGCGACGGCGGTCTGCGGGTTCTCCCGCAGGCCTACTCGCTTCAGGAGGCGGCCGGCCCGCCGCAGGGTGTCGTTCCAGTCGATGACGCCGCGCGCGGAGGTCTGCTCGTTGCCGAGGAAGATGTTCTCCGCGATCGACAAGTAGGGCACGAGCGCCAGTTCCTGATGGATGATCACGATGCCGTGCTTCTCGCTGGCGCGGATGTCCTTGAAGGCCACGGGCTCGCCGTCGAAGTGGATCTCACCCTCGTACGAACCGTGCGGATGGACGCCGCTGAGGACCTTCATCAGCGTCGACTTGCCGGCGCCGTTCTCGCCGCAGATCGCGTGGATCTCGCCGGGGCGCACCGCGAGCTCCACCTCGGAGAGCGCCTTCACTCCGGGGAAGGTCTTGGTGATGCCCGCCATCCGCAGGATCGGCCCGTTCCCGGCCGCCGCCCCGCTCATGACAGCTGCCTTGCCGTGAAGTAGCCCTCGTCGACGAGGAGTTGGGTGTTCTTCTTGTCGATCGACACGGGCTTGAGCAGATACGAGGGCACGGTCTTCTTGCCGTTGTTGTAGTCCTTGGTGTTGTTGACCTCCGGCTTCTTGCCGGTGAGGACCGCATCGCCCATCTGCACGGCCTGCTTGGCCAGCTTGCGGGTGTCCTTGAAGACCGTCTGCGTCTGGTCGCCCGCGATGATCGACTTCACCGACGCCAGCTCCGCGTCCTGCCCGGTGACGACGGGCAGCGGCTGGTCCTTGCTGCCGTAACCGGCGCTCTTCAGCGCGGAAATGATGCCGATGGAGATCCCGTCGTACGGCGAGAGGACCGCGTCGACCTGCCGGTCGCCGTAGTTCTTGCTGATCAGGTCGTCCATGCGCTTCTGCGCGGTGCCGCCGTCCCAGCGCAGCGTGGTCGCCTGGCTCATCTTCGTCTGCTTGCTGCCCACGACGAGCTGGCCGCTCTTGAAGTACGGCTGGAGCACCTTCATGGCGCCGTTCCAGAAGTACTTGGTGTTGTTGTCGTCGGGCGAGCCCGCGAACAGCTCGACGGTGAACTTGTCGTCGGACCTGCTGTCGGGCTTGTCGAGCTTCAACTGGTCCAGGATGTACTGGCCTTGGAGCTCGCCGACCCGCTCGTTGTCGAACGACGCGTAGTAGTCGACGTTCTTCGTGCCCATGATGAGGCGGTCGTACGAGATCACGGGGATGCCCGCGTCGTGCGCCTGGGCCAGGACGTCGGTGAGCGCCGAGCCGTCGATCGCCGCGACCACCAGGAGCCGGTGCCCCTTGGTGATCATGTTCTCGAGCTGGGCGACCTGGTTCTCCACCTTGTCGTCGCCGTACTGCAGATCGGTCTCGTACCCGGCCTTCTGGAACTGCTCGGCCATGTTCTTGCCGTCGGCGATCCACCGCTCGGATGCCTTGGTGGGCATCGCGAGTCCGACGGTTCCGCCCTTGCCGTCGTCGGCCTGGTAACGGCTGCCGCCCCTGGCCTCCTGGCCGCAGGCGGTGAGCGAGCCGAGCAGGACGACGGTCGCGAGGGCGGCCGTGAGACGCACTTTTCCGGGCAGACGTCCTTTCCTGGATGTACGTGCTTTTCTGGCTATGCGGGTGGTCATGGGTCAGTCCCCTTCCGGGACGGGGAAGCGCTGGAGCTCACCGGGCAGGCGTGCGCCGAGCGGCGACATTCCGCCGTCCGCGCCGTGCCGGGCGAGCAGATCGAGGACGAGCCGCCCGCGCCGGACGCGCTCGCGGGCGGTGGCCAGGGTGTGGTCGCGCAGCTGGGCGCCGTAGGGGTAGATGCCGGGCGACCTGCTCAGGCCGAACTTGAGGTAGAGCGGGGCGCCGCGCCGGATCAGCTCCGCCGCCTCGTACATCCGGACGTAGCCGCCGAGGTCGTCCGGCGCCTCGACGTACAGGTCCATCGGGGCGCTGCTGACCCGTCGGATCTCCGTGAGGTGGTCGAGCGTGAGATCGGACGGGATGTTGAGCGAGTCGGCGCCGAGCCGCTCGAAGACCGCGTACGAGGCCGGGTTGACCGGGCCGATGAGGGCCGACACCTTGAACGTGGTGTCGGCGGGCAGCACCCCGGCGGCGCGCAGCCGGTGCAGGGTCCACAGCACGCCCTCGTCGGCGACGAGCAGGCAGCGCACCCCCAACTCCGTTGCGCGCACGGCATCTTCGACACATCCGGCGAGCGCGTCATGGCCGCGCGAGCGCAGTCCCGCGCCACCGGAGTCGGTGCGGCTCGCGGCGCCGATGTCCCAGGTGCCGCGCGGCCCGGTGAACAGGCAGAGCTCGATGTCCCGTTCCGCGCAGGCCTCCGCCATCTCGGTGATCTCGTCGTCGGTGAGCATCCAGACGCCGCTGCCCTGGCTGATCCGGTGGATCGGCACATCGAGCCGCGAGCTCTCCTTGAGCACCACGGCGAGCGCCTCGGGTCCCTCCACCGAGGGGATCTCGGTGCGCCAGGTGCCGCCGTCGGGGAAGCTGTGCGGCGATGCGTCGGCGGGGTCGAGCGCGGGCACGGTGTGTCCGATGCGGGCGAGGGCGCCGGCGCCGGGGCGACGAGGTGCTGACGGGCTGGTCACGGGACTCCCAGTTGCAGTGTTCGATATTTCGTACGTTGGTCGGGTCGATGGGCGTACGGCGGTACGGGGGTGGTCGGGACGCGCCGCGCACCGCCGTGCGACTCAGGGCCGGAGCAGCACCTTCCCGGTCTTGGGGTCACCGCCGCCGACCCGCGCGACGGCCTCGCCGAACTGCTCAAGCGGGAACTCGTGGGTGATCAGCGGGGCCGGGTCGAGCAGCCCGAGCCCGAACGCCCGCACCGCGTCCGACCAGGCGGCGGACGGCGCGCCGAAGACGCTGCGCACCTCCAGCTGGCTCAGCGACAGATGCACCGGGTCGATGCCGGTGGCGCCGGGCGTGAACATGCCGGTGAGCACCACCCGGCCGCCCCGGCGCGCGAGCAGACAGGAGGAGGCCGCCGTGGTCGGCGCCCCCGCGGTCTCCACGACCAGGTCGTAGCGGCCGTGGTGGCCCTGCGCATCGGCGGGTGTCAGGCTCTCGCTCGCCCCGAACTCCAGCGCCTGCGCGCCGCGTTCGGACCGCGGGTCGATCACGGTCAGCCCGGCGGGCGATGATGCGGCGAGCAGCTGCACCGCGAGCAGCCCCAGGGTGCCCGCGCCGACCACCGCGATCCGCTCACCGGGCCGCGGCCGCCCCGCCCGCACCGCGCCCGCGATCACCGCGGCGGGTTCCAGGAGGGCAGCGGCGCTCAGGTCCGCGTCGTCGCGCAGGAAGTGCAACAGCCGGGCGGGGACGGCCACATGGTCGGCGAAGGCGCCGGGCTCCGTGAAGCCCGTCTCCGCGTAGCCGCCGGTGCACAGGCTCGTCTCGCCGCACCGGCACCGCTCGCACGTCCCGCAGGCCCGGAACCCCTCGGCGACGACCTTCCGCCCCACGAGCGCCGGGTCGACACCGGGGCCCGCGGCCTCGACCGTGCCGGACCACTCGTGCCCGGGGGTCACGGGATAGCGCACGTACGCGGCGTCCCGGTGCCCGTCGTAGACCTCCCGGTCGCTCATGCAGATCCCGGCGGCGGCCACCCGCACCAGGACCTCGCCGGGGCCGGGCTCGGGCGTCGCCCCCACGACGAGCCGGTGCGAGCCCGGCTCGTCGACGACGATCGCGCGCGAGGAGCCGGAGCTCACTTTCCCGCCGCCTTGGGGTCCCGCTTCTCCCAGCCCTCGGCCCACAGGTCGAACCGGGCCTGCTGCTGCGGGAATTCGGCCGCCGCGTCCGTGTCGAGCTCGACGCCGAGGCCGGGGGCGTGGGACACCTCGAAGCAGCCCGTCTTCGGATCCACCTGGGGCGCCCCGCGCACCACCTTCTTGATCTCCGCGTCCGCGAAGTCGTTGAAGTGCTCCAGGATCTTGAAGTTCGGGGTGCAGGCGCCGACTTGGAGCGATGCGGCCGTCAGCACCGAGCCGCCGACATTGTGCGGGGCGATCAGCGTGTAGTGCGTCTCGGCGGTCGCCGCGAGTTTCCGCGTCTCCAGGATGCCGCCGATGTGGCCGACGTCCGGCTGGATGATGTCGGCGGCCTGTGACTCGAACAGCTCGCGGAACTCGATCCGGTCGTGGATCCGCTCACCGGTCGCGATCGGCATGTCCACCTTGGCGGCGACCTTCTCCAGGGCCTTGAGATTCTCCGGCGGCACCGGCTCCTCCAGCCAGGCGGGCCGGAACGGCGCGAGTTCCCTGGCAAGGCGCACCGCCGTGGACGGGCTGAACCGGCCGTGCATCTCCAGCATCAGCTCGGCGTCAGGGCCGATCGCCTCCCGCACCGCCTCGATCAGCGACACCGCGTACGACGTGCCCGCCTGGTCCAGCTCGAAGTGCCCGGTCCCGAACGGGTCGATCTTCAGGGCGCGGTAGCCCCGCTCGACCACCGCGCTCGCGGCCTTGTGGTACGCCTCCGGGGTGCGCTCGGTGGTGTACCAGCCGTTCGCGTACGCCTTGACCTTGTCGGTGACCTTCCCGCCGAGCAGCTGCCACACCGGCACTCCGAGCGCCTTGCCCTTGATGTCCCAACAGGCCATCTCCACACAGGCGATACCGGACATCACGATCTCGCCGGCCCGGCCGTAGTCGCCGTACTTCATGCGCCGCACGAGATCCTCGATCGCGAACGGGTCGGACCCCACGGCGTGGTTGGCCGCCGCCTCGCGGAGATAGCCGAGCAGGGCGTCGGTACGACCGAGCATGCGGGTCTCGCCGACACCGGTGAGCCCCTCGTCGGTGTGGACCTGGACGTAGGTGAGATTGCGCCAGGGCGTCCCCACCACGTGCGTGCTGATTCCCGTAATACGCAAGGCAGTTGCCCCTTGGTTGTTCGGTATTTCGTCACACGTTCGAAATGTTGGCGTGACGGTATTCACGCAGGCGCTGGGGTGTCAATGGGTCGTACGAAAAGGTCTTGGCCCTCGGGGAACCGCCGGGCCATTGCGCGCCGAACGCGGCTGTGACTAGCCTGTGTTCGTCATATCGATCATTGGCCGAAGTTTCGGACGCGGCGCCGCATGCGGCTTCGGACGCGACTTCGGACGCACGGGGTGGGAGGCCGACCATGGGACGACTGGTGCCGGCGGTGACCAGGGCGCTGGACATACTGGAGCTGTTCCTTGAGGGCGACGGGACCCTGTCCGCCCCCGAGGTGACCCGCAAGCTCCAGTTGCCCCGCACCACCGTGCACGAACTGCTCACCACCCTTGCGGCCCGCTCCTACCTTGTCCAGATCCCGGACCAGACGGGCCGCTACCGCCTCGGTGTACGCGCCTATCAGCTCGGCAGCCGGTACGCGGAACAGCTCGACCTGGCCGCCGAGGGCCAGCAGGTGGCGCGCGAGGTCGCCGAGACCTGCGACGAGACGGTGCACGTCGCGGTCCTGGAGGACACCGATGTCATCTACATCGCCAAGGTGGACTCCACGCACGCCGTCCGCATGGTCTCCGCCGCGGGCCGCAAGCTCCCCGCCCACTGCACGTCGGTCGGCAAGATGCTGCTGGCCTCACTGCCGCCGGCCGAGCTTGAGGCGCGCGTCGCGGGCCGCGAGCTGACGGCGATGACCCCGAACAGCATCACGGAGCCTCAGGCGCTGCTCGCCGCGCTCGCCGAGATCCGCGAGCGCGGCATCGCGGCCGAACACCGCGAGTCCAACCCGGACGTGAGCTGTGTGGCCGCCCCGGTCCGCGACAGCGCGGGACGGGTCGTCGCGGCGCTCTCCATCTCCGTACCGATGATCCGCTGGAGCGAGGACCGCGAGCGCGAACTCGCCGGGCTCGCCGCCAAGGGCGCGGACGACCTGTCGGTGCGCCTCGGCCACCGCGGCGGACGCTGAGGCTGATGCCCGGCGGCTACGCGGACTCCAGGTCCAGGAGCCGCTGCTTGCGCTCCAGGCCGCCCGCGTAACCGGTGAGTGAGCCGTCGGCGCCGATCACCCGGTGGCAGGGGCGGACGACGAGCAGCGGGTTGCGCCCGATGGCCGTGCCGAGGGCGCGGACGGCGGCACGCGAGAGGCCCATCCGTTCGGCGAGCTTTCCGTACGTCGTGGTCGTGCCGTACGGAACGGTGTCGAGGGCGTGCCAGACCCGCTGCTGGAAGTCGGTGCCGACGCCGCTCACGTACTCGATGTCGAAGCGCGTCAGGCTTCCCTCGAAGTACGAGCGCAGTTGCGCGGCGATCTCGGCGAAGGCCGCGTCGTCGCGCACCCAGCCGTTCTGGACGACGGCGCCGCCCTTCTGTCCCGGCATGGACAGTGAGGCCAGCGCGGTGCCGCCCTTCGCGGTGGCCGACGCCTCGCCGACCAGCAGCAGCTCGCCCAGCGGGCTGTCGACGGTCGTGTAGAGGGCCTTGGCGATGGTCATCGGATGCTCCCTGTTCTGCGGTGACAGGGACAAGTCTGCGGGGTGCGGGCGCGTGCGGCTGGCGGGATTCGGACGTGGTCCCCGCCACGTCTTTATGCAACTAGTTGCACAACGCTCGGGCGTCCTCTAGAACTGTGCTGACGACACACCGCGTACGGAGGCCCCGCATGAGCCGCTACCCGAACCTGCTGAAACCGCTCGACCTGGGCTTCACCACCCTGCCCAACCGGGTCCTGATGGGCTCGATGCACGTGGGCCTCGAAGAGGCCCCGAACGGCTTCGAGCGGATGGCGGAGTTCTACGCGACCCGTGCGCGCGGCGGCGTCGGCCTCATCGTCACCGGCGGCATCGCCCCGAACGAGCTCGGCCGGCCCTGGGACGGCGGCGCCAAGCTGACCACGGAGGCGGAGGCCGAGGAGCACGCGGCCATCACCGCGGCCGTGCACGCCGAAGGCGGCAAGATCGCGATGCAGATCCTGCACTTCGGGCGGTACGCGTACCACGAGGGCCTCGTCGCGCCGAGCGCGATCAAGGCGCCGATCAGCCCCTTCGTGCCCCGCGCCCTGGAGGACGACGAGGTCGAGCAGACCATCGAGGACTTCGTGCGCGCCGCCGAGCTGGCCAAGTCGGCGGGCTACGACGGCGTCGAGGTCATGGGCTCCGAGGGCTACTTGATCAACGAGTTCATCGCGGCCCCCACCAATCAGCGCACCGACCGCTGGGGCGGCTCCTACGAGAACCGCATCCGGTTCCCCGTCGAGATCGTCCGCCGCGTCCGCGAGCGCGTCGGCACGGACTTCATCATCATCTACCGCCTGTCCATGCTGGACCTGATCCCCGGCGGCTCGACCCTCGAAGAGGTCGTCCACCTCGCCAAGGAGATCGAGGCCGCGGGCGCCACCATCATCAACACCGGCATCGGCTGGCACGAGGCGCGCATCCCCACCATCGCGACGTCCGTGCCGCGCGGCGCGTACGCCTTCGTCACCAAGAAGGTGATGGGCGAGGTCTCCGTGCCGCTCGTCACCACCAACCGCATCAACACCCCGGAGATCGCCGAGCAGTTGCTCGCCGACGGCGCCGCCGACATGGTCTCCCTGGCCCGCCCGCTGCTCGCCGACCCCGACTTCGTCGCCAAGGCGCAGGCCGAGAAGTCCGAGGCCATCAACACCTGCATCGGCTGCAACCAGGCCTGCCTCGACCACACCTTCAACCTGCAGATCACCTCCTGCCTGGTGAACCCGCGCGCCTGCCACGAGACGGAACTGATCCTTTCCCCGACGCGCACCAAGAAGCGCCTCGCCGTCGTCGGCGCGGGCCCGGCCGGACTCGCCTTCGCCGTCTCGGCCGCCGAGCGCGGCCACGACGTCACGCTCTTCGACGCGGCCCCCGAGATCGGCGGGCAGCTCAACGTGGCCCGCAAGGTCCCCGGCAAGGAGGAGTTCGACGAGACCCTGCGCTACTTCCGCACCCAGCTCGAACTGCACGGCGTGGACGTCAAGTTGAACACCCGTGCCACTGCCAAGGACCTCGCTGACGCGGCGTACGACGAAGTGGTCGTCGCCACCGGAGTCAGCCCCCGCACGCCCGAGATCCCCGGCGTCGACCACCCCAGCGTGGTCGGCTACCTCGACGTGCTGCGCGACAACGTGCACGTGGGGGAGCGGGTCGCGATCATCGGCGCGGGCGGCATCGGCTTCGACGTCGCCGAGTTCCTGACCGACGGCGGCGAGAAGGCAAGCCTGGACCCCGCCACGTACTTCCGGCAGTGGGGCGTCGACATGGACTACAAGGACCGCGGCGGCCTGACCAAGCCCGAGCGGCCGACCCCGCCGCGCTCCGTCCACCTCCTGCAGCGCAAGACGTCCAAGGTCGGCCAGGGTCTCGGCAAGACGACCGGCTGGATCCACCGCACGGAGCTGCGCCACCGCGGCGTCACGATGGTCGCGGGCGCCGCCTACGACCTCATCGACGACGCGGGCCTGCACATCACCGTCGACGGCCACTCCACGGTCATCCCCGTCGACACGGTCGTCCTCTGCTCCGGCCAGGACCCGCGCCGCGACCTGTACGAGGAGCTCGTCGCCGCCGGTGTCGACGCGCACCTTATCGGGGGCGCGGACGTGGCCGCCGAGCTGGACGCCAAGCGCGCCATCAAGCAGGGCACGGAGCTGGCCGCCGCCCTGTGACGCGGCCGCACCGCTCCGAACGCCGTACCTAGGATGGCCGCCATGTCACTCCCGCACGCGATCCTCACCGCCCTGCTCGAGAAGCCCTCGTCCGGGCTCGAGCTGACCCGCAGGTTCGACAAGTCGATCGGCTACTTCTGGTCGGCCACGCACCAGCAGATCTACCGCGAGCTGGGGAAACTGGAGCGGGACGGGTCCATCCGCGCGCTGCCGCAGGAGCAGGCGACGCGCGGGCAGAAGAAGGAGTACGAGGTGCTGCCGGCGGGCCGCGCCGAACTGGCCCGCTGGACCGCGGCGAGCCAGGACCCCAAGCCGCTGCGGGACACCCTGTTGCTGCGGCTGCGGGCGGCGGCGGTCGTCGGCACGGACGGCATCGAGGCCGACCTGCGCCGCCATCTCACCCTGCACCGGCGGCAGTTGGCCGAGTACGAGGAGATCGAGAAGCGGGACTTCCCGCCGGGCAAGGACGCGGTGGAGGACCGGCTGCGGCATGTGGTCCTCCGGGCCGGGATCGACCTGGAGACGTTCTGGACCCAGTGGCTGGAACGGACGCTGGAGGAGCTGGACGCGCCGCGGGCGTGACAGCGCGCACATGACGGCTGCCGCCGGCCCGATGAGAGTCGGCCCGGCGGCAGCCGCTTCCTTCCACGGCCCGGTTCAGAGCCGGGGCGGTGCTCCGCGGCGGCGCAGGTACCAGGCTCCGCCGCCGACCGCGGCCGCGGCCACCAGGACCCCGCCCCCGACGAGGGTCAGCGTGCTGTAGTCCTTGCTGCCACCGCCGACGCCGCCTCGGACGCCGAGCGCGGGCGCCGTCGCCGTCGCCGTCGATGAGATGGTCGGCGTGGAGCCGACCCTGACCGTCGAGGGACCGACCGTCGACCCGTCGTCGCACCGCACCATCACCGAATGGGTGCCGGTGGCGACGTTCGTCCAGGAAGCGCTGCCGTTGACCAGCGGTGTCTGCCGCCCCGCGGCGAAGCTGGCCGCTGAGGGGCTCATCAGCGAGGCGATGCCGCCATTGGCGCAGTCCGTCGTGGTGGCCCGGACCGTTGTGCCGGTGGCGGTCACGGTGAGCCCAGGACCCGCCGCCGCCGGAGAGGCCAGTGCCAGCGGAATAGCTGCGGCTGCGGCGGCGATGGTCAGTCCGGAGCGGACGGATATCTGAGTAGAACGCATGTGTCTGCCCTCCGGTGGCACGGGAGGCGGTACGTCCCATGCGCCGCCGGAGGTAGGGAAGCGCCCGTGCTACCTGCGGACGAGCCAACGTGCCATCGGCCAAGGCCGCATGCGGACGGCCACCGGGCAGGTGACGGAATCCTTCGTACGGCCGACAGCCGACCCGGCGTCACGACAGCCGGCCGGTGGTGACCGCCCGCTCGGCGGAGTAGCCGCCCCATGTCCCGTCGGGAAGCCTGGCCCTGAGCTTCACGCCATGGCGCTCGCCGGGCTCCTTGCCCACATAGAAGCTGTGCGTGGCCCTGGTCCGGGGAGCCGTGCCGCCGAAGACCAGCGAGGTGGCGGCCTTGCCGTCCAGGTGGATCTGATACTCGGACACGGCGCCGCCCGTGCGGGGCGGCGTCCACGACAGATCGATGTAGTACGCCCCGCCCGCGCGGTGCGTCGTCGCGCGGAAGTCCGTCGGCGCCGTGCCCCGCCCGTCGTCCCGGCCCGGCGCGGTGGTGAGGCGCACGGCCCGGCTCGCGGGCGAGAAGTTGTCGGCCGCGTCGCGCGCCTTGACGGTGAAGGTGTACGTGGTGCCCGGACGCAAACCGGTGATCAGCGTGGTCCGCTCGCCGCGCTCCACGCTGTGGATCTTCGCCGTGCCCTGGTAGATCTCGTACGAGGCGACAGCTCGGTCGTCCGATGAGGCGCCCCAGGACAGGGTCACCGCCCTGCTGCCCTCGGCCGCGCCGCGCGGCGTGCCCGGACGGGACGGCGGCTCGTGGTCCGCGGCGGCCGCGCCGGGCGTGGTCACGGACAACTTCTTGCTGGCCGGGCCGACGTTCCCCTCGGCGTCGCGCGCCCGGACGGTGAAGGTGTACGTCGTGGACGGCTCCAGGCCCGTGACGTCCACCATGTGCTTGCCGCCGGGCACGCGCTCGACCCGGGTGGCGCCGCGGTACACGTCGTAGCCGGTGACCCCGGTGTCGTCCGTGGCCCGGTTCCACATGACGTGGGCGGTGGTGGCGCTGCCCGCCTGGACGGTGACGCCGCGCGGGGCGGCAGGGGGCGCCACGTCCTTCGAGTCGCTCCGGTCGTCCTGCCGGGCGCAGGAGCTGAGGGCGCAGACGGCGGTGACGGCGATGAGTGCGGACAGGTGGGGGGTCCGTCGCATGGGTGTGCCTTCCGCTGAGACTGGGACGGCATTGGTCCGGACCTATTGGACACAGTTGGCGGGGGCACATCAAGAGGCCCGCGTGCACCGTCCGGACCCTGAGCGGTGGCCGGGACGTACGAGCCGGGACAGATTGGGACTTCCGTGGCCACCCAAGGAAGGTCTTTTCTCGTGCATACCAGAACGGCGGCGCTCGCCGTCGCCGCCGGAGCCGCTCTGCTGTCCCCCGCTTCACTGCCCGCGACGGCGCAGGTACAGGGCGAGCCGAACCCCAAGTCACCTGATGTCAGGGAGAGTTCACCGCGAGGGGGCGCGCCGCGCGAGAGCCTGGCGCGCGAAGGCTCCGCGAGCGCCGCCGCCCTGCTCGCCAGGGCCGGATCGTGCCGGCAGATCTCCCGCGGCAAGTACCGCAGCGACGACGGCGCCCCGGCGAACATCCCCGTCTGCGGCAAACACGGCGCCGTGTTCTGGAAGGCCGACATGGACGTCGACTGCGACGGACGGCCCGGCAAGGCCTGCAACCGCCGCAGCGACCCCCTCTTCTTCGACGCCACCGCCTTCCAGCAGTCCGACGGCCGCCAGCTGGCCGCCGAGCGCCTGCCGTACGTCGTCGTGCCGGGCGCGAGCCGCCGCTGGAACCACGCGGCGCACGGCGTCGACGGCGGCTCCGTCGCCGCCGTGATCCACGGGGGCAAGGTCCTGTACGCGGTGGTCGGCGACACCGGTCCCACCGATCTGATCGGCGAGGCGTCCTACGCGGCGGCCAGGGCGCTCGGCATCCGGGCCGACCCCAAGTCCGGCGGCGCGAGCGGCGGCGTCACCTACATCGTCTTCAAGGGGCGCGGCGCGTCCCCCATCGAGAGCCACCGGGCCGCGGTCGCCCGTGGCGACGCGCTGGCCCGGCAGTTCCTCCGCCAGAACTGAGGGCGGCGGGAGCAGGGGCTCACACCTTCCGGTATGTGTACGCCTCCGCTGCCGCCGCCTCCACGGCGGCGAGGTCGGCGCCCGCCGACGCGGTCACCACCGCGGCGACCGCGCCCTCCACGAACGGGGCGTCCACCAGGCGGGCGCCGTCCGGGAGTTCATCGCCCTCCGCGAGCAGCGCCTTCACGGTGAGGACCGCACTGCCCAGGTCGGTGAGGATCGCGACGCCCGCACCCCGGTCGACCCGCGCGGCGGCCGCGGAGATCAGCTCGGCGCTGGTGCCGAGGCCGCCGTCCTCGGTGCCGCCCGCACCCGCCACGGGCGCGGTCGTCCCGCCGCCCGCGAGCCCGGCGGCCAGCTCGGCGACCGCGTCGGCGACGGGCCCGCTGTGCGAGACGAGGACGATGCCGACCAGCTTGTCGTCACTCATCGCCGGCCCCCTCGTCGCCAGCGGCCTCGGCGAGCGCATCGAAGAGCAGCGCCGACGACGTCGCGCCGGGATCCTGATGCCCGATGCTGCGCTCGCCCAGATAGCTCGCCCTGCCCTTGCGCGCCTGCAGCGGCGTGGTGGCAAGCGCGCCCTCGTTCGCGGCGGCCCGCGCCGCCGCGAAGGACTCCCCGAGCGCGTCGACCGCGGGGACCAGGGCGTCCAGCATCGTCTTGTCGCCGGGCGCCGCGCCGCCGAGCGCGCCGACGGCGTCGACACCCGTACGGAACGCGTCGGCGAACTGCTCCTCGCTGACCTCGGCGGCGTCGCCGAGCGCCTTGCCGGTACGCCGAAGCAGCGAGCCGTACAGCGGCCCCGACGCGCCGCCCACGGTCGAGATCAGCGTCCGCCCGGCCAGCATCAGCACGGCCCCCGGCGTGGCGGGCTCCTCCTTCTCCAGGGCGGTCACCACGGAGGCGAACCCCCGCTGCATGTTGCTGCCGTGGTCGGCGTCACCGATCGGCGAGTCGAGCTCGGTGAGCCGCTCCGCCTCCCGGTCGACGAGAGCGGCGGCCGAGATCAGCCAGCGGCGGAAGAATGCGGCGTCGAGCACGGAATCTCCTTGCGCGATAGGGCGATTGACTACAAGACGTACGAGTGAACTGCGAGGCGTACGAGCCGGTCACCGGGGTCAGGTGCCCCAGCGCAGCCCGGCGGTGCGCACCGGCGCGTTCCACAGCCGCAGCAGCTCCTCGTCGACCTGACACAGGGTCACGGACGCCCCGGCCATGTCCAGCGAGGTCACATAGTTGCCGACCAGGGTGTGCGCCACGACGACATCCCGCTCGGCAAGGACCCGCTGCACCTCGGCATTGAACCCGTACAACTCAAGGAGGGGGGTGGCACCCATCCCGTTCACGAGCACCAGCACGGGATTGCGCGGGCGGAGATCCTCCAGCACGGCGTCCACGGAGAAGTCCGCGATCTCGCGCGAGGTCATCATCGGGCGCCGCTCACGCCCCGGCTCACCATGGATGCCGACCCCCAACTCCAGCTCGCCGGGCGGCAGATCGAAGGTGGGACTCCCCTTGGCCGGAGTGGAACAAGCGCTCAGGGCGACCCCGAAGCTCCGGGAGTTCTCGTTCACCTGACGGGCGATCGCCTCGACCCGCTCAAGCGGCATGCCCTCGTCGGCCGCGGCGCCGGCGATCTTCTCCACGTAGAGCGTCGCGCCGGTACCGCGCCGCCCCGCCGTGTACAGGCTGTCCGTGACGGCCACGTCGTCATTGACGAGCACCTTGGCGACCTGGATGCCCTCGTCCTCGGCGAGCTCGGCCGCCATGTCGAAGTTGAGGACGTCCCCCGTGTAGTTCTTCACGATGAACAGCACGCCCGCCCCGCTGTCCACGGCGGCCGCCGCGCGCACCATCTGGTCCGGCACGGGCGAGGTGAACACCTCACCGGGACACGCGGCCGACAGCATGCCAGGACCCACGAACCCGCCGTGCAGCGGCTCGTGCCCGGATCCCCCGCCGGAGACGAGGGCGACCTTCCCGGCGACGGGAGCGTCCCTGCGCACGATGACGCGATTCTCCACGTCGACGGTCAGCTCCGGATGTGCGGCGGCCATCCCCCGCAACGCGTCCGCGACGACGGTCTCCGCAACGTTGATCAGCATCTTCACTGGTACCTCCGGGGTGCGGTTGGCGATCCAACGCCAGTATCGACGCAGAGGTTGAGTCGGGCACCCATTGCGGCACGACCCGCCGCCGCGCGCCGCACGGTCCCGCCCCGGGGCTCAGCCGAAGATGTCGTACGTACGGAGGTGGCGCCGCCGCTGGCCCAGCCGTAGCCGTCGGGCGGGAGAGGCCAAGGCCCATGATCGAGGGGTAGAAGCCGATCTGGGCGTTGAGCCCGCTGTAGGTTCCGGGATTGAAGTCAACTAAGTGATGGTGTAGGTGAGTTAGGGAGACCGGCCCCTCAGGAGGCCGGAGTCGGCGTCGGCGTCGGAGCCGACCGGTCCGCGCGGACCACGCCGAACGCGTCCGCCATCCGCAGCGCCGCCTCCAGGTCGCCGTCGACGGAGATGAGCTCGGCGCTCACCGCGTCCTCAAGCGGCAAGGCGCCCATGCCCATCTGCAGCAGCGTTCCCAGGTCGGTGACCAGGGTCGCGGCCGCGTCCTCGGCGGGGCCGACAGCCGTCTCGACGGTGCCGTCGTCGACGCGGGCGTGGAAGACGAGCCCGTCGATCACGAACTCATAGGTCTCGCGCACCCCACGCGCGTGCTCGGGGCGGAAGGTCGCCCCGACCGCACCCACCATGCCGTGACGGCCGCCGGTGGCCTCGGGATGCGCCCCGAGGATCGCGATCACCCGTGCGGCGGCCGGGAGTTCCCCGTCGAGCCGGGCGAGCCCGCGTGCCGTCGCGTCCTCGATGTCCATGAGCCGGGCGCCGATGGCGAGGAACGTCCCGAGGTCGGTGGTGATCGAGCAGACGGCGTCCGGCGCCGCGCCGTGCCGGATGTCGAGTACGCCGTCGTCGACACGGAGATGGAACACGTCCTCGTTCACCGAGAACTGATACGTCTCCCGTATGCCCCGCGCCTCATCCGGCCGGAAGCTCGCGCGCAGGCACCCGAGCACCCAGCTGAGCCGGAAGGCGTCGCCGGGCCGGGGGCTGACCGGCAGGCGCATGCCCCAACGGGTCAGTTCGTCGATCAACGGGCGCATGGCGGTGCCGAGTTCGGTCAGCTCGTAGACCGTGGACGCCGCCGGGGCGGGCAGCCTGGTCTGGCTGAGGATGCCCGCGTCGCGCAGCGCGCGCAGCCGCTCCGCCAGGACGTTGGGGCCGATGCCGGGCAGTCCCGCGACGAGGTCGGTGTAGCGCCGGGGGCCGAGCAGCAGCTCGCGCACGATCAGCAGTGACCAGCGGCCGCCGACGACGTCCAGGGCCCGTGCCGCGGGACAGTCCTGGTCATAGCTGCGTGTCATACGAGAGAGCTGCCTTTCTCAATTGATAGCGGATTGATAGCGGCTACTTAGATTTTCTATAGTAGCGGTCAACTCGGGGGCGCTAGTGGCCTGTTGGGTCGCGCTGGGGCCGACCACCCCGCGCCGAGCACTCGACCAAGTCGTGCCGCGGATCGACGCGGCGTATCGAAGGGACCACTTGTGGCCGAATTGAACTCTCGCCCGTACCGCTCGCACCGCCCACGCCGCCCCGTCGCGCGCACCGCGACGGCGGCGGTCCTGCTGTCGGCGCTGTTGGTGGGCGGCGTACAGGCACCGGCGCAGGCCTCGGATACCGCGCGGAAGGCCCCGGCGCCGTGCGCCGAGCAGGGCCGTGTGGAGGTGTTCCGGAAAGGCGGCGTACCGCTCCTGGACTGGCGGGAGAACCTGGAATTCGACGCCCGCGGCACGCTCTGGGTCACCCACCTCATGGAGCACCGGGTCGAGGGGTACGCCCCGGACGGGACGCTCGGGGCCAGTTTCCCGCTCAACGGTCCGGGCGGGATCGAACGCGGCCCGGACGGCATGATGTACGTCAACTATGGCGCGAACCCGCTGACTTCGGTCCTCACCGGCGGGGGCGTCGTGCGCTTCGACCCCACCGCGGCCGAGCCGAAGCCCGAGAAGTTCGTGGACGGCCTCTCCGGCATCAACGGCCTGGCCGTCGACGCCGATGGCAACTTCTATCTCAGCCGTGAAATGTCCACGGGCATCATCAAGATCCGCCCGGACGGCACACGGGACGAGGCGTGGACGCGGGCGGCGGACCTCTTCGGCACCAATGGCCTGGAGATCGTCGGCGACCAGCTCTACAGCACGAGCATCATCGACACCACGTCCTCGATCGTGCGCACCCCGCTGAACAACCCCGCGGGCCGCACCACGGTCGCCAGCCTCACCCCCAACCCCCTGGACATCAAGGTTCTCGACGGCCTGACCTCCTTCGACGGCGACCTGCTGGTTGTCGGCTTCCGCAGCGGCGAGCTCATCAGGGTGGACCCGGCCACCGGCCGCTCCTGCGTGCTGGTGTCCGGACTGCACCTGCCAAGCAGCGTCCGCGTACCGCGCGGCTTCGGCGACCACGACCCGCGGCGCGAGCTGTTCGTGGTGGAGACGTCGGGACGCATCGTGAAGGTGACGGTCTGAGCACGACGCAGGTCTGAGCGCCCGGCCCCGGGCAGGCGCTCCTGAAGCCGCCCGGCGCCCACGGGGCGCGGAGGCCACCGGATGCGAAGTGCGCCGGATGCCGGGAACCTGGATGTGGGGGCGACGCACACAGGAAGGTTCCCCATGTCAGTCATGGACAAGCTCAAGCAGATGCTCAAGGGGCACGAGGACCAGGCCGGGAAGGGCATCGACAAGGCAGGCGACTTCGTCGACGAGAAGTCCCAGGGCAAGTACAGCAGCCAGGTCGACACTGCCCAGGAGAAGCTGAAGGGCCAGCTCGGCAGGGACCAGGACCAACCCCCGCAGTCATAGGGCCGACGGGCAGGACGGCGCCGGTGACGAACCCGGCGCCGTCGCCGCCTTGCCGGCAAGCCCGGCGACGGAGCTACCGGGTGAGTTGTCCCTCCTCCGCGAGGCCCGGGATCAGGGGGCGCGACGCCGCGATGTAGTCGTAGATCAACGTACGTGAGGTGTTCCGTACGCCGTGGAGTTCGTCGCGGGTCTCCGCGCTCGGTATCGCCTCCACGGCCTTGAGCGCGTCCCGGCCCAGCGCGGCAAGCTCCGGCGCGTCGGTGAGCAGCTCGGCACGGAACATCGCCTCCATCGCCACCGCCCTCAACCGCTGTGCCTCGCGGCGCAGTTCGTGGAGCTCGACCTCTTCCCTGATCCGGCCGTCGTCGTGCCGGGCGAACCAGTAGTCCATCTGTCCCCGGCGGTAGTTCGCCAGCGTGCCGCCGAAGGAGCAGTAGGCGTCGATGCGCTCCTGCCGCAGGCGCTCCTCGCGCGTGAACTGCTCGGCCCGTAGCGCCGTCCGGTGCTGGAGGAGATGAGTCAGCCCGGCGCCCAGGAGGGTACCGAGTACGGCGACGACACTGGTGGCTACGACATCCATGGGGTCAGGGAAGCATGCGTGACCACCGCACCGCGTGTACGGGGGCGAGTGTGGCCGGATAGGCGCTCTTGCGCACCGTCCCTGAGCGCCCGCTCGATCGGCGGACGACTGGCGGAAGACCGGTGGACGACTGAGTGTCGCCTGATGTTCGCCTCTGCTTCACCCGGTCCGTAACCATGATCGGCGAGCATTTAGGTTCCATGTGCAGTAACTCCAGGGGGACAACGGTGCAGCGCCCACGCCCGACACGTACCAACTCATCGATCGTCGCGGTCGCTTCGGCCTCCATGGCGGTGGTGGTGTCACTGGCGGGATGCGGGGTCATCGGTCTGGGCGAGAGCGACGACAAGGCGAGCGCGTCCGCACGTCCCTCCGCGCTGCCCCACATCGACTGTGCGAAGAAGGCGCAGGTCGCGGGGTCGGGATCGAGCGCCCAGCAGAACGTGATGAAGTACTGGATGAAGCAGTACCAGCAGGCGTGCCCCGGTGTTCAGCTCGCCTACAACCCGCTGGGCTCGGGCGCGGGCGCCGCGCAATTCCTGCGGGGCGCGACCGCGTTCGGCGGCTCCGACAGTGCGCTGAAGCCGTCGGAGGCCCACAAGGCGCCGGGTGTCTGCCCGGGCGGCAGGGTGATCAATCTGCCGATGGTCGGCGGCCCCATCGCGATCGGCTACAACCTGCCGGGCGTGGACGACCTGGTGCTCGACGCGCCGACCCTCGCCAAGATCTTCGACTCGCGCATCAGCAGCTGGGACGACCCCGAGATCCAGGAGCTGAACCCCGGCACCGAGCTGCCGTCGATTCCGGTCCGGCCGCTGCACCGGTCGGACGACTCGGGCACCACCCAGAACCTTCAGGCGTATCTCGCCGGTGCCGCGCCCGAGGTCTGGCCGTACGAGGCGGAGAAGTCCTGGCAGGGCAGGGGCGGCGGTTCGGCGAGCGGCACCAGCGGGGTCGCCTCCGAGGTGAACTCCGCCTTCGGCACGATCGGTTACGTCGAGCTGTCCTTCGCCGAGAGCAAGGACATCAGGACGGTCCGCATCGACACGGGGGCCGCGGAGCCCGTCGCCCCGACCCCGCAGACGGCTTCCGCCGGTATCGCCGCGGCCCAAGTCATCGGCAAGGGCAAGGACTTGACGCTGAAGTTCCGCCATGACCTGTCGGCCGACGGCGCCTACCCGATCTCCCTCGTCACGTACGAGCTCGTCTGCGACAAGGGAAATCAGCCCGCGACGCTGCCCGCCCTGAAGTCCTTTCTGACCTATACGGCGGGCGACGAAGGACAGCGGCTGCTCTCCGAGATCCACTACGCGCCGCTGCCGAAGTCGGTCGCGGTGCAGGTGCGGCAGGTGGTCCGGGAACTGTCCTGACGGCCAAACCGGCGCCTGCCGGGTCAGGGCCGCGGGGCAGGGGCGAACTTCTTGCGCCAGGCCGGCGACACGTACACGAGGCCGATCAGGACCGGCACTTCGATGAGCCGGCTGTTCCATATGAGTAATGGGGCAGTTGGTGTTCTTCGGCGTGTTTTCCGTGCGGACTTCTGGTATTCACGCCTGGGATCAACTGCCGCCCGCGAACTCGCGTTCGCTGCGCAGGACATCGCGTACTCGACCGAGGAGTTCTCGTGGCCCCAGCACGCCGTCCGCTCAGGACCACCGTCAAGGCGTCGGTGACCGCCCTCGCCGCCGCGGGGCTCATCGCCCCCGGTGTCGTCGCCGCCCCGTTCACGGACACCGCGGCCGCCGCTTCCCCGGCCGCGGTGCCGCCGCCCCTCGCGGCCTTGCAGCACGACCGGCTCGCCTCCGGGGTCGACCTCTACCAGGGGACGATCGCCGGCCGTCCGGGCGCCGACCACTGGACGGTCACGGTGCGCGCGAACGGCGCCCAGCTCGCCGCCGAGCAGGACGCGCAGGCGCTGGCGGAGCGGCTGCGCGGGGCCGGCTTCGGCGCGCGCACCGAGCGGGTCGACTGGCCCGCGGGGGCTGATCGCAGCGGGCTGATCGGCGTGCGGGTCCGGGTGGGCGAGTTCGCGGCCCGCGCCGATGCCGACGCCCAGCGGCAGGCGCTCACCGCCGCGGGCTTCGACGGGGTCAGCGAGTGGACCGGCGCCGACGGCACCCCCGGCACGGGAACCGCCCGGGTCAAGGTGGCACTCGTCGACCCGAAGCGGTACGGCGGCGCGCTGAAGGCGACCTACGGCACGGCGGTCGCAGGCCGGGAGAAGGTGTCCGACATGGCGGCGGGCGAGGACGCCCTGCTCGGCATCAACGCGGGCTTCTTCGTCATGGAGGGCAAGGACGGCGTGCCGGGAGCCTCGGCCGGGATCGCCGCGTACGACGGTGAGTTGCAGAGCGCGGCCACCGGCGGCCGGGTCGCCGCCGTGCTGCGCGGCGACGGTCTGCGCCCGGAGTTCAAGAAGCTCAGCACCGTGCTCCGGGTCCGGTCGGGCAAGGCGTCCGCGGTCGTGGACGGGGTCAACCGCGTGCCCGGCCTGGTGCGCAACTGCGGTGGTGTCGGCGGGGACGCGCCGACCCAGCGGTCGCAGCACGACGTCACCTGCACCGACCCCGACGAGATCGTCGAGTTCACCGACGAGCTCGGCACCGCGACCCCGGCAGGCGCGGGCCTGGAGGCGGTCATCGACGCGAACGGCCGGGTGCGGGAACTGCGCCCGCGCGGCGGGGACGTACCGGAGGGCGGCAGCGTACTCGCGGGCATCGGCGACGGTGCCTCCTGGCTGCGTACGCACGCGAAGCCGGGCGGCATCCTGACCGTGCAGCGGCAGATCAAGGACGAGCGCGGCCGCACGGTCGAGCTGGGCCCGCACGACGACATCGTCAACGGCGGCCCCGAGCTGGTGCGCGACGGCAAGGTGGCCGTGAACTACGGCTCCGACGGCATCGAGCGGATCGGCGACCGTTCGTTCGCGTACGCCTGGGGCCTCAAGCGCAATCCGCGCGCGCTCCTGGGCGTCGACCGGCAGGGCCGCATGATCGTCGTCGCCGTGGACGGCCGGCAGCCCGGCAGCAGCGACGGGTTCGGGCTCAATGAAGGCGCGGAGCTGATGAAGTCGCTCGGCGCGGTGCATGCCATGGCGCTGGACGGCGGCGGCTCTGTCGCCATGACGGTGAACGGCAAGGTGATCAACTCGCCGTCGGACGGCACCGAGCGCGCGGTGGGCGACGCGCTGCTGCTCTCACGCTGACCGATCTGGCGCGCTACCGGACGGGGACGTGGCGCGGCCCGCGCACCAACAGGCCCGGCCGGAAGGGGAGTTGCTCAGGATCGACGGTCAGCCGGAGCCCGGGGAACGCGTCGAAGAGCCGGGGCAGGGCGATGGCGGCTTCGAGGCGGGCGAGGCGCGACCCGACGCAGAAGTGCGGGCCATGGCCGAACGCGGCATGCGGCGCGGCGCGGGGGGCTGCGGGACACGTGAGGGGCGCCGCATCGGCCCTCGCGCTCGGGAGGTGGGTGGCCATGCTTGTCGCCGTGCCGGGCCTCGCGCCCGGCACGGCGGTGGCCGCGCTCGTTGCCGTGCCGCCGCTCGTGCCCGGCAGAGGGGGTGCTGTACTCGTCGCCGTGCCGGCCCCCGCCCCCAGGGGAGCAGCGGCCGCACTCGTCGAACCGGCCCCCGACCCCGCCGGGGCGGTCGCCGCACCCGTCACCGCATCGGCCCCCGTCCCCGCCGGAGCGGCAGCCGCACCTGTCGCCGTCCCCGCCCCCGCCAGGTAACGCTCCGGAAGGAAGGCGTCCGGATCCGGGAAGTGGCGGGGATCGCGGCTGGCTGCGGCGAGCACGGCGAGGACGGACGCGCCCGCGGGTATGACCGTGCCCCCGCCGAGGTCCACCTCCTCGGTGGTCCGCCGCCAGGTCGTGCCCTCCAGCGGGCTCGCGTGCCGCAGCGTCTCCTCGACGACGGCCGGCCAGCGCGCGGGGGCACGGCGTGCGGCGGCCAGTTCCTCGGGGTGGGTGAGCAGCAGCAGGGACGCCGAAGCGAGCAGGTTCATGGTCGTCTCGTAACCCGCGAACAGGAGCAGGAACGCCATGGCGAGCAGCTCGCCGTCGTCGAGCCCGCCCTCCGTCGCGTCGTGCGTCAGGGCGCTGAACAGATCAGGCCCCGGCGCACGTCGCTTACGGGCGATCAGCTCGGTGAAGTAGGCATGCAGGGAGGTCCACGCCGCGTCCACCGCGCCGGGCGTCAGCGCGTCGGCGGGCGAGCCGACCCGGTAGGTCCAGTCCCGCAGGTCCGCCCGGTCGGCCTCCGGCACCCCGAGCACCTCGCCGATCACAAGCACGGGCAGCGGGAAGGCGAACGCGTCCACGAGGTCCACGCTCCCGTCGCGCCGCAGCCGCTCCGCCACGTCGGCCAGCAGACCGGAGGTCAGCTCCTCGATCCGCGGCCGCAGCGCGTCGACGCGGCGCGGTGTGAACGCGGCGGCGGTCAGCCTGCGCAGCCGGGTGTGATCGGGGGCGTCGGAGTTGAGCATGTGGCGGGCCAGGCACGCGCGGGCCTGCCGCGCGGGGGATTCGGCCTTCGGCCGGCCGGCGTCCGGCGCCGGCACGTTCGAGAAGCGCGGGTCGGCGAGGACGGCCCGCGCCTCCTCGTACCCGGTGACGAGCCAGGCGTACGTACCGTTGGCCAACGGCACCCGCGCCGCGGGCCCTCGGCCGCGCAGCCGCGCGTAGTACGGATACGGGTCGCGCGCGAAGGCGGGATCCGCCGGGTCCAAAGCGGCCAGGACGTCTATGCCGTCCACACCGTCCATGCCGTCTGCACCCTCTATGCCGTCTACACCGTCTGCAACGATCACCCGCTCATCCTCGCCGGACCGGGCCCGCCGCGGGGGGCGGACCCCGGCCAGGAACCGGGCGCCGTACCTGTCGGGTCCGGACAACAACCCGGCAGGTGCGGACGACGAGGGCAGGGCGGAACCCTCCTGCACCGGGCCCCATTGGGCTACAAAGAGACGGTGAACCAGTCGTCCAATGATCTGAGCGGAACCGTCGGCGGTCCGGTCGTCCAGGCGGGCCATGTAGGGCAGTTGCACATCGCGCCCGCGGCGCCCGCCGTGCCGACCGCGCTCGCGGGCCTGCCCCCGGACGTGCCCGAGTTCACGGGCCGGGACACGGCCCTGGAGACCGTTACCGCCGCGCTGCGCCCCGACTCCGCTTCCTCCCCGCTCGTGGTCTCCACGCTGGCCGGCACGGCGGGCATCGGCAAGACCGCCCTCGCGGTGCGCGCCGCCCACGACGCCGTGGCGGCGGGCTGGTTCCCCGGCGGCGTGCTCTTCATCAACCTCCAGGGGTACGACGCCGACCGCGCCGTGGGGCCCGACATCGCGCTGTCCGTGTTCCTGAGCGCCCTCGGCGTCCCCGACGAACTCTTCCCGCCCACCTTCGACGGCCGCCTCTCGCTCTACCGCTCGAAACTCGCGGAGATCGCAGCGCGGCACGGCGCGGTCCTGGTGTTCCTCGACAACGCCTCGTCGACCGAGCAGATCGGCCCGCTGCTGCCCGCCGCGCCGACGCACCGGGTTCTCGTCACCAGCCGCCACACCCTCGGTGATCTGCCCGGTTCGCGCATCGTCGACGTCGGCGTACTGGATCCGGCCGAGGCCGCCGCGCTGATCAGCCGCACGCTCCGCACCCGCCGCCCCGGCGACACCCGGGCCCAGGACGAACCCGCGGCCGTGCGCGATCTCGCCGCGCTGTGCGGGCACCTCCCGCTGGCGCTCGCCGTCGTGGCCTCGATCCTGGCGGGCGACCCGGACCAGTCGGTCGGCGAGCTCACCGCTGCGCTGCGGGACCGCGCGACGCGCCTGGAGGAGCTGGCGTACGGGGAGCGCCGTTCCGTCGCCGCCGCCTTCGAGCTTTCGTACGCGCGCCTCGCCCCCGACGAGGCGAGGACGTTCCGGCTGCTCTCGCTCAACCTCGGGCAGCAGGTGAGCGTGGCGGCCGCCGCCGCGCTCACCGGCGGGACCGTGCCCCGCGCGCGGAAGCAGCTGCGCGCGCTGCGCGACGCCCACATGATCGAGCCGGGCGAACCGCGCGGCTGGGTGCGCTTCCACGACCTGCTGCGCCTGTTCGCCGAGTGGCGCCGCCAGGAGGAGGACGACGAGGAGAGCGTCGAGAGAGCCGTCGACCGCCTGCTCGTGCACTACAGGGATAGCGCGGACGACGCCGTCGAGCGGCTGGTCACTGCGGCGCGGGCGGGAGGCAGCGACGAGGCCACGGAGGACTGGCTGGACACGGAGCGGCTCAACCTGCGCTCGGCGCTGCACCTTGCCCAGTTGCATGGCCGGTCCGCGGTGGTCCTGCCGCTGGCCCACAACGTCAGCTGGTTCCTCCGCCGCCAGCAGGACTGGAGTGCCGGACTAGAGGTGTGCGAGATGGCCGTGCGGTTCGCCCGCGCCGGCACGGACCGCGCGCAGTTGGCGCTCGCCCTCTACAACCAGGGCGACTTCCTCAAGCACAAGCAGGACTACGGCCAGGCACTCCCCGTCTTCGCCGAGGCTCTCGACGGCTTCCGGCGGCTCGGCGACCGGACCGGCGAGGCCAGGACGCTGCACAGCATGGGCACGGTCGCCCGGCGCGACCACCGGTACGCACAAGCGCAGCGGCACTACTCCGCCGCCCTGCCGCTGTTCCGCGCGATCGGCGACCGACAGGCCATCGCCCACACGCTGTTCAACCTGGGACACACGGCAAGGGGACAGGGCGACCAGGAGCTGGCGGAGGACTGCTACCGGCAGGCCCTCGACGCGTACCACCAGGTCGACCACTTGGTCGGCCGGGCCCGCACCCTGCACCACCTCGGTCTGCTGGCCGCCGCCACGGACCGGCCGGAACTGGCCCGAAGCCACTGGGAGCAGGCCGGTCCTGCGTACGAGGAGGCGGACCTGCCCGACTACGCGCGGCAGGTGGCCGACCTGCTCACCGGTCTTGCCGACGCCCCCCACCTGGGCAAACGGCTAAGATCGCGGGAAATTCGGCACGAATGACAGGGAAAAAGAGAAAAGTGCGCGCAATGGGGAGGGGCATCGTGACGGCGGCCGTGGGGGCGGCGCTCACGATGATGGCCGCGGGATGCGGCGGCGGTGACGGCGGATCCGGCCGCGGTGACGACGCGGGCAACGGCAAGGGCAGGGAGAACAAGAGCGACGCGCGGACCGACGCGCGGGCCGT
The DNA here is from genome assembly GCF_040640795.1 of Streptomyces sp. NPDC021622. Lineage (NCBI taxonomy): Bacteria > Bacillati > Actinomycetota > Actinomycetes > Kitasatosporales > Streptomycetaceae > Streptomyces > Streptomyces sp. NPDC021622. The sequence continues at coordinate 112,938 of NZ_JBFACK010000025.1, read as the reverse complement.
GCTGCTCGCGGCGGCGAAGAAGACCGGTGCGCAGGCCTCGTACAAGACGGTCCAGACGGGACAGGGCGGCTCGGACCGGTCCGAGATGCTCTACCAGCGCAAGCCCGCCGCCACGGTCATCAAGGCCGAGGTGACGAAGTCCGCGGCCAACCCGGACGGCATCAGCCACATGCTGTCGCTCGGCGGCACCACGTATGTGAAGACGGACAAGGTGCCGGGCAAGAGCTGGTACAGCATGGACGTCGGCGGCGGTGGCGGCGCCCCGCGCGCGGCCGGCTACGTCCCCGAGTTCGCCGGTGCGCTCGCCGCGACGAAGTCCACGAAGTGGATCGCCGAGGAGAAGATCGCCGGGCGCCCCGCCGACCACTACCGCGGCACGGTCGTGCTCAGCGAACTCGCCGAGTACACGGGCGCCGCCCTGGACGAGGACCTCCGCGACGCCTACGTCGAGGGCGCCCGGAAGCAGGGGATGAAGTCCGTCGTCATCGACATGTGGGTCGGCAAGGACGATCTCGTCCTCAAGTCCCGCGAGACCGGCGAGGGTTCCAAGGGCCGCGAGGTCATCAACGAGGAGTACTCGCAGTTCGGGGCCGTGCCGAAGATCGCCGCACCGGCGGCCGGAACCGTCGCCACCTGGGACGAGTTCATCTCGGCCCAGGCGACGCCGTGACGCGTCGGCCCGGTCGCGCGGGTGGTATTGAGGAGCCATGACGGTCCCTCACCGGCCGGCGGCCTCGCGGGAGATCCCCGAGGTCGCCTTCGCCGCCCCGGCCGGCACCCCCGCCCCGGTGGAGGTGCTCTCGCTCGCCGCGCTGCGCGAGCGGGCCCGCGGCAGGCCCTTGCGGCTCATGCGGCAGCCGCAGCGACCGGACTTCCACCATCTGCTCACCGTGAGCGCGGGCTCGCTCGAGCACATGGTCGACTTCACCGCGTACGTCCTCGAACCGGGCGCCTGGCTGTGGGTGCGGCCCGGGCAGGTCCACCAGTGGGGCGACCTCGACGAGGCCGAGGGCACCGTCGTCTTCTTCGAGCGCGGGTTCCTCGACCCCGCGACCGTCGTCGCCGCCGGGGCCGACGACGCGTACGCCCCGGCCGTGCGGCTGCCGGCCGGTGACGACGCCGAGGGGCTGCGGGTCGCCATCGCCCACCTGGAGCGCGAGTTCCGCGCGCTGCGCCAACTGCCCCTCGAGATCCATGTCGCAGTGCTCCGGCATCTGCTCGGTGTACTCGTCCTGCGCGTCGCCCATGTGTCCGTACCCGGCAGCGCGGCCCCGGAGCCGGGGGAGACCTTCCTGCGCTTCCGGGACGCGGTGGAACGCGACTTCACCCGCAGCAGACGGCTCGACGACTACGCCCACGCCCTCGGCTACTCCCCGCGCACCCTCTCGCGCGCCACCCTCGCCGGCGCCGGGGTCGGGGCGAAGGAGTTCATCGACCGCCGGGTGATCCTGGAGGCCAAGCGGCTGCTCGCGCACAGCGATCAGCCGGCGGCGCGGATCGCCGACCGGCTCGGCTTCTCCAGCGCCACCAACTTCAGCAAGTTCTTCCACAAGCGCACCGGCCAGACGCCGATCGACTTCCGCGGAGCCATGCGGGGTCGCGGACCGCGCCATCCGTAGCGTTCGGATTCCGGGCCTGTCGGATTTTGACCATAGGGCGTCCGTAGCGCACCTCGCTCACCTGCGTAAACGCCCTTAGCGTCGTAGGTGCAGACGGAAACAGGAACTCCGAGAAAAGCGAGAAGAACTCATGCGCATCCTCCTCTTCGGCGCCACCGGCATGGTCGGCTCCCGCATCGCGGCCGAGGCCCTGTCCCGCGGCCACGAAGTCACCGCCGTCAGCCGCTCCGGCAAGCCGGTCGGCGACGCCACCTCCGTCACCGGCGACGCCTCCGACGCGGCCAAGGTCGCCGAACTGGCCGCGGGCCACGACGCAGTGGCGTCGGCGCTCGCCCCGCCGCGCGACGGCTCCGCGCCGGCCGCGCCCTTCCTCGCCGCCAACGCGGCGGTCGTCGACGGCGTACGCGCCAGCGGGATCAACCGCCTGGTCGTCGTCGGCGGCGCCGGCAGCCTTGAGGTCGCCCCCGGCAAGGACCTCGTCGACCAGCCGGACTTCCCGGACCTGTACAAGGCGGAGAGCCTGGCCCAGCGCGATGCCCTCGGCTACTACCGCACCGTGAACGACATCGACTGGACCTACATCTCCCCGGCCGCCCTCATCGAGCCCGGCGAGCGCACCGGCACCTTCCGCATCGGCGGCGACCGGCTCCTGGCCGACGCCGAGGGGAACAGCCGGATCACCGCCGAGGACTACGCGATCGCCTTCGTCGACGAGCTGGAGAAGACGGCCCACCCGCGCGCCCGCATCGGTGTCGCGTACTGATGGGCGTCGCGTACTGAACGAGCGGGTCAGGTCCGCGCGGTGGGCCTGACCCGCACATGCACGCGCTCGCCCTGGGCCCCGTACAGGGCGAGGAACTCCACGGGGTGGTCGCCCGCGTTGGCGAAGCCGTGCGGGGTCCGCGTGTCGAACTCCGCCGCCTCGCCCGCCGTGAGGACCAGATCGTGCTCGCCCAGGGCGAGCAGCAGCCGGCCGGAGAGGACGTACAGCCACTCGTACCCCTCGTGCGAGCCCTGCTCGGGGCGGGTGCCGCTCCGCGCGTCCTTGTCGACGGGCATGACCTGCTTGTAGGCGTGCATGCCGCCCAGATGCCGGGTGAGCGGCACCCATGTCTTGCCCTGGCGGGTGAACGGGCGGGGGTGGATGCGCGGGTCGCCGGTGGCGGGCGCGCCGACCAGCTCGTCGAGCGGCACGCCGTGCGCCCTGGCCAGCGGCAGCAGGTGCTTGAGGGTCGGCTCGCGCTGTCCGCTTTCCAGCCGCGAGAGCGTGCTCAGGGAGATCCCGGTCTCCTCGCTGAGCCGGGCCAGCGTGATGCCGCGTGCGGTGCGCAGCGCCCGCAGCCGTGGACCGACGGAGGTCAGGACCTGCGAGAGATCGTCGTCGCTCATCCCTCCATTTGCCGCCTCGGCAAAGAACTTTGTCAAGGCGCTCCGGGCGCGCACGGTGGGCACCGGCGGTGAACGGCACCGCCCACCGCCCACCGAAGGAGCGCGGCGATGACCGACGTCACCGCCGCATCGGCCGAAGAGTTCTGGGACGACCGCTACCGCGACAGCGACCGGATATGGAGCGGCGAGCCCAACGCGTCCAAGGTCCGCGAGACCGCGGGTCTGACGCCGGGCAGCGCCCTCGATCTGGGCTGCGGCGAGGGCGGCGACGCGACCTGGCTGGCCCGGCAGGGCTGGCGCGTCACCGCGACCGACGTCTCCCGCGTCGCCCTCGACCGCGCGGCCGATCACGCGGAGACCAGTCGAAGGAGCCCGCGGGGAAGGAGGTGGCGGGATCGTGGCGCTGCCAGTCGATCCGCTCGGCGATACCGGCCCGTCCCCGCGCACTTCCTGCACTCCCTCGTCGCGATGCCCCGCGAGCAGATCCTGCGCAACGCCGCCGGAGCGGTCGCGCTGGGCGGCGTCCTGCTGGTCGTCGGCCACGAGGGGTTCCCCTCCTGGGAGCCGGGCCCGCACCCCGAGGTGCACTTCCCCACACCGCGGGAGGTCCTCGCCTCCCTCGCCCTGGCGGCCTCGCGGTGCGCCGCAGAGCAGTCTGATCCGGCCCTTCCCGCCAGGTCCGCGTGGCCGTCGGCCGGTCCCACTGACCGCCTCCTGTCGCACCCGGTCTCCCGGTCCGGCTCGTGCGGGTGGAACCTGCCCCCGTCGTATTGCTCCGGCTCCCGGCTCTCCCCATACTGCTGGCATCGGGGGAGGGCGGGTCGTGCTGGCCGCCCAGTGATGACGCCCGCTCCCGGGTGGGGGTGGGGCATGGGCGTCCACAGTGGCAGCGCGGAAAGGGCACCGTCGGGGGACCGGCGGACCGGCGCGCGAGAGACCCTGAGCACGCTCGCCCGTACGGCGACGGCGGGCGGTGCGGAGGAACTCGGCGGGACCCTGGACACCGCGGCACGGCGCCTCGCGGAGCCGATGCGGCTCGCGGTCGCGGGTCAGCTCAAACGCGGAAAGTCGACACTGGTCAACGCGCTGCTGGGCGAAGAGGTCGTGGCGGTGGGGCAGTTGGAGACGACGTTCAACGTCACCGAGTTCCACCACGCGGCGCGGCCCCGGCTGACCGTGCACTACAAGGGGGACCGCCCGCCCCGCGAGGTCTCGCCCGACGAACTGGCACGTCTGTCCGTGCGGGACGCCGCATCGCTCGACACCCTGCGGGGCATCCGCAAGCTCGAGGCCGGGTGGCCCAATGAGCTGCTCAAGGCCTTCCACCTGGTGGACACCCCCGGTCTGGCCAGCGTGCACCGCACCGACGCGGCCAACGCCGCCGCCTTCCTCGGCATCCAGGACCCCGCCGCTCAGGAGGAGAGCCAGGAGGTGCTCGACGCCATCGGGCGGGACGCGCAGGAGGTGCACGACGACAGCGTGGCCGAACTCGACCGTGCGGACGCCGTGTTGTTCCTGTTCACCCGGGCCCTTGGCAGGGCCGACATCCAGGTCGTCGAGGAGTTCGTCGGCGCGCATCAGAGCGCGGTCAACGGCCTGCGGGCGTTCGGCGTGCTCACCCGCTGCGACCAGTTCTGGCCGCCGTCGGCGGACCTGCCGGGACAGTCCGACCCTTTGGAGTACGACCCGCTGGATGCCGGACGCGAGATCGTGGCCGGCTATCTGGGGCGCCCCGCGCTGCGTGCCGCCTTCCACACGGTGCTTCCGATCGCGGGACTGACCGGCCTCGGCGCGCAGACGCTGACCGACGACGAGTACGTGTCCCTGGTGAAGCTCGCGGACAGCGACGCCCAGGTCCTGGTGAACCGGCTGCGCAGCGAGCGCAGGTTCGCCCGGCAGCCGTACGAGGACCTGCCCGTCCCTCCGGAGGAGCGCGCCCGGCTGCTGCACCGGCTCGGCGCATGGGGCGTGCACCGTGCGTGCGTCCTGATCCGCCGGGGCGCGGACCTCGACGGCGTACGCGGGACCCTGCTCGTGGACAGCGGCGTGGCGGCGCTGCGTGACCTGATCGTCGAGCATTTCGGCAACCGCTCCGGACTGATCAAACTCGACTCCGCGCTGCGTCTGGCCACCGCGTCCGTCCACCGGTCGCGTGCCCTGCCCCGCGACCGAACCCATGGCTTCGCGTTCACCGAGACGGTGGACACCGTCGGCGCCGCCCTGGAACGCTTTCGGCTCAGCGATCCGGGCCCCGCCGAGATCGCCCTGCTCACCGGCCTGTACCGGGGCGACTTCGACTTCACGGACGCCGAGCGCGACGAGGTGCTGCTTGTCACGGGGGAGCGGGGCCGTTCGGCTCGGGCCCGGCTGGGGCTTGCCCCGGACGCACCCCTGTCCGCGTTCCGCGCCGCCCTCGCGGAGCGGCGGGCGGCCTGGCGGGTGCGTGTCGACGACCCGTTCCACGCGCCGCCCACCGTTCTCGCCGCGCGCACCGTGCTGCGTACGTACGACCGGATCGCCGACCGCGTGGCGTCGGCGGAGCGGCTGCTGTTCCACGACACCGATTGACATCGGCGTTCCAACGGCCCATGAAGGAGGCCGAGATGACACGGCGACACCCCTGGTGGGACCCGCGCTCGTGGTGGAACCGATGGCGAGTTCTCGTGCCCCGGAGGCGGGGTGCGGAACCTGACGCCGCGCGGGAGGCGGCATCCGGGCCGCAGGCGGAACGGGCCCCCGAGCCGCAGGTGGTGAAGGCCCCCGAGCAGGCTCCCCAACAGGTTCCCGAGCCCGCTCCCCAACAGGTTCCGGAGCCCGCTCACGCGACGCAGGCCGCCATGAAGGTCGATCCCGCTCCCGCCCAGGCCGTCATGAAAGCCGAGACCGCTCCCGAACCGCCGCCCCCCGCCCCGGTGTTGACCGCCGCTCCGGTCGCCGATGCCGACGGGGAGGGGCCCCTGCCCGTCGTGTCCGGCCTGATCGACGTCCTGGACCGCGTCGCGGTCCTGCGCGGGCGGCCCGCAGGTGTGCCGCTCGACGCCTCCGTGCTCGACTGGCTGGAGCAGTCCGTCCTGCGGATGCTCGCCGATTGCGACGTGCGGCCGTACGAAGGGGAGGGCGAACTCGACCCGCAGCGCCACGAGTCGGTGCTCTCCGAGCCCGCACCCAGGCCCGAACTGGTCAACCACGTCGCGACCAATCTGCGCCCCGGCTATCTCTGGCGCACCGAACCCGTGCGTCCTGCCCAGGTCACCGTCTACGTGGCCGCGAAGCGAGGAGCCGACGATGACTGACCCCGAGCCGCTGCGGGCCCGCGCCAAGACCCTGTTCACGGACGCCGAACAGGCCCTGCGCGCCGACCCGGAGGTGGGGCGGGAGCCGCTGCGCCGCCTCGAAGAGCACCGCGCCACGCTTGAGGGCCTGCAGTACCACGTGGTCGTCTGCGGCGAGTACAAGCGCGGCAAATCGAGCCTGCTCAACGCGCTGATCGGCCGGCCGGGCCTGTTCCCCGTCGACGTGCACGTGGCGACCAACACCGTCTCCACCCTGGAGTACGGCCACGAAGAGCGGGCCACCGCCTATCTCGCACCGGAAGGGGAGGGCGAGGAACTCACCGCGGTGGACGTGCCGTTGGCGGAACTGCGCGACTACGTCACCGAGCAGAAGAACGAGCAGAACGTACGCAACGTCCGCCTCGTCCGCATCCGGCTGCCGCTCGACCAGCTGCGCACCGGCCTCGTCATGGTCGACACGCCGGGCGTCGGCAGCATGAACCTCGCCCATGACGCGGCGACGCACGCGTTCCTCGGGCAGGCCGACGCGCTGATCTTCGTCGGCGATCTGGTGGTCACCTTCAGCACCGACGAACTCGCCTTCCTGGAACGGGCGTTGGCCAAGTGCCCGACCGTGATTACGGTGCTCACCCGCAGCGACCAGGTGGTCGACCCCGACCCCTCGCTGAGGGCCGCACGCCGCAAGATCGCCGATGTGACCGGGCGCGCCGAAGCCGACCTCGTCGTGCTGCCCGTGTCATCGCCGCTGCGGGCCTCCGCCTGGCAGTCGGGCGACGCCGAGATGCTCGCCGACTCCGGCTTCCCCGACCTGGAGAAGGAGCTCTGGGACGGCCTGGTCACGCGGGTGGGCCGGCAGCGGGTCGCGCGCTGCGCCGAGGGTCTGGCCGACGCCCTGACCGCGGCCCGCGCGCCCATCGACCTGGCCCTGGAGAGCCGCTCCGACGCGGAGCTCGAGCGGTTCGACCAGGAGCTGGCCCGCCGCGCCGAGCTTGCGGCGGACCTCCAGGCGCGCAGCGCGCACTGGCGCACGGAGCTGCCCCGGGTGTTCCACGACGAGACCCGGCGGATCAAACAGGGGCTCCAGGGCATCTTCGAGGCGGCCTGCCAGGACTTCTCCGCGACCGCCGCGATGGTGACCGATCCGGCTCAACTCGACGGCACCGTACGGGAGATCGGGCGGCTCCTGGTGGACGGGGTCGAGGTGGCGATGGACCAGCTGCGCGGCGCCGCACGCCAGGTGCAGCAGGCCTTCGCCGCCCAGACCCAAGTGCCCTACCAGCCCGCCAGTTTCAGCGTGGGCGGGTTCACTCCGGCGCTGCACGGCGTCACCGCGTCCCCGCCGGAACTCGACGCGGGATCGGGGCAGCCGGCCCACCATCTGAGCAACACCTGGCGGTCGGCCATCGCCGGTGCCGGGCTCGGCGGAGTGATCGGCGGCATGATCGGCGTGGTCGGCGGGCCGCCGGGCATCGCCGTCGGCGCGGCCCTCGGCGGGCTCCTCGGCAAGGTCGTGGGCGCCATCACCGGCTGGTCCGACTCGCGGCGCGCGGAGCGCGAGCGCGCCGAGCAGCAGCGCAAGGAGTGGTCAAGGGAGGCGGTGCGCGCCCTCACCTCCGGGACGGTGGCGCAGATCAGGGCCAACGAGGCACGCGGTCTTGCCGCGTTCGACGATGCCGCGCGGGAGATCTCCCGGCTCCTCGTCGCCGACATCGAGCGCGGCATCGAAGAGGCGAGGGAGTCCCTGGAACGCTCCCGCAGGGAAGTGGAGGAGGAGCGCAGGCGCAGCGAGGCCGAGCAGCGCGCACGGCGGGCGGAGCTGACGGAGCGCAGGGACGGCTACACCCGACTCATCGCATCGGCACAGGAGTTGGCGGACCTGGCGGGTGGGCCATGAGCGGCGCGGCACCCGGGCCCGTGCACGGGATCGACTTCGGCACGTCCACGTCCGCGCTCCTCATCGGGCGCTCTGACGGCACGGTGACGGGGGTCAAGGACCCCGCCGCGCCGCACGCAGGTCTCTCCATCAGGACCGCCGTGTGCCCCACGCCGCGCGGTGAACTGGCCGTCGGACAGGCCGCGTTCGCGATCCGCATGGCCAACCCGGTCGAGTACCACGCCGAGTTCAAGCGGCACTTCGGCGAGTCGGTGCCGCTCCTCGTGGCGGGCCGCGCACGGCAGCCGCACGAACTGACCGGCGAGATGCTCTCGTTCCTGCGCTCCTGCGGGCTCAAGCAGGTCCCCGAGGAACCGCGGGCCGTGGTGATCACCGTCCCGGCGAGCTGGGAGGCGGGCAACCGCGAGCTGATGCTGGAGGTCGCCGAGGCCGCCGGATATCAGCGGTCGACCGTACGCCTGGTCACCGAACCGGTGGCGGCGCTCGCGCACGCCTTCGCGGAACACCGCCCCCAGGACCGGCACTGCTTCCTCGTGTACGACCTGGGCGGCGGCACCTTCGACGTGGCGGTGGCCCGCAGCGCCGGCGCGGAGTTCGAGCTGGCCGGGGCGCCCGGCGGCCTCGCGGACATCGGCGGCGGCGCCTTCGACCGGGAGATCCTGCGCTGGCTCTCCACGCGCTTCCCCGAAGTGGTGCGCACCGCCCTGGAGGCCCCCGCGCAGAACGGATACGCCCTCCTGGAGCGGCTGCAGATGCTCTCCCAGTGCCAGACGCTCAAGCACCAGCTCTCCGTGGTGAACGACCACACCGAGTACTTCGCGGCCGACGGCGGATTCGTGCCGGTGACCATGGACAGCGGGGAACTCGCGGAGCTGCTCGGCCCCTTCCTCGAACGCACCCTCACGGAGTGCGAGCGCACGCTCGCCGCCGCGGGGCTCGGCTGGGCCGACGTCGACGCGGTCGTGCCCGTCGGCGGCAGCAGCCGGCTGCGCGCGGTGGGCGGGGCCCTGTCGGTCCGGTCGCGGCGGACCGTGCGGCTGCTGCCCGACCCGGACCTCGCGGTGGCCGGCGGCGCGGTGCTGCTCGCCCGGCGGGTCCTTGCCGAGGGGGAGCTGCCTCCGGGGCTCGCGCCCGGCGACCCGGTGGCGCGGCAGCTGCGCGCCGGACTGAACCACGACCTCATCGCGCTCGTACGCAGGCAAGCGCGCTAGCGAAGCGACATCCCGACCGACCCGGAAGCGAAGATCCCGACCGACCCGGAAGTGAACATCCCGCCCGACCCGGAAGGAGTGGTCCCCATGGCCACCTTCAGCGACACCTGGCGTCAGCTGCTGCACGACTACGCGCGCGAGAAGGACTACCGCTATCAGGTCAGCGGTGACACGCGCCTGCTGCAGTTCTCCGTGGACAACCCCGGCCGCGACAGCGTCACGCTCCTCGTGGCGGACATCGGCGAGATGGTGCACTTCTCGATGACCGACAGCGGCTTCATCCCCAAGGACAAGGTGCCGCTGGCCGTGGCGGCGGTGAACCAGTACAACCAGGAGCACCTGCTGCCCAAGGCGTATGTGTACGAGAACGACAGCGGGCAGAGCGACCTGCACGGCGGCTGGACGCTGCCGGGCATGCTGGAGGTCACCCCCGCGCAGTTCTCCGAGATCATGGACTGGGCGCTGAGCGTGTGTCTGGAGCTCTTCGACTGGCTGCACGAGCACTACGGACTGTGATCGCGCCAGTACAACAGGGCCGCTTCGTGGAAGAGGGCGATCAGGAGATATCTTGATGTCGAGCAATGTTGCAGACGTGGAGCGGAGCACCGGTGACTGACTCGACCATCATCTACACCCACACTGACGAGGCCCCGGCCCTGGCGACGTATTCGTTCTTGCCGGTGATCGAGGCCTACGCCTCGACGGCCGGGGTCACTGTGGAGAGCCGTGACATCTCCCTGGCGGGGCGCATCATCGCCCTCTTCCCCGAGTTCCTCGAGGAGAGCCAGCGCATCGACGACGCCCTGGCCGAGCTCGGCGAGCTGGCCAAGACGCCCGGCGCGAACATCATCAAGCTGCCGAACGTCTCGGCCTCGATCCCGCAGCTGAAGGCGGCCGTCGCCGAGCTGCAGTCGCAGGGCTACGCGCTGCCGAACTACCCGGACGACCCGAAGACCGACGCGGAGAAGGACATCCGCGCCCGGTACGACAAGGTCAAGGGCAGCGCCGTGAACCCGGTCCTGCGCGAGGGCAACTCCGACCGCCGCGCCCCCGCGTCGGTCAAGAACTACGCCAAGGCGCACCCGCACCGCATGGGCGCCTGGACGGCCGACTCGAAGACGAACGTCGCCACCATGGGCGCCGACGACTTCCGCTCCACCGAGAAGTCCGTGACGATCACCGACGCCGGTTCACTGCGCATCGAGTTCGCGGGTGACGACGGTGCGACCACCGTCCTGCGCGAGTCCGTACCGGTCCTCGCGGGCGAGGTCGTCGACGCGTCCGTGCTGCGCGTGGCCGCGCTGCGCGAGTTCCTCACCGCGCAGATCGCCAAGGCCAAGGCCGACGGCGTGCTGTTCTCCGTGCACCTCAAGGCCACGATGATGAAGGTCTCCGACCCGATCATCTTCGGTCACGTCGTGCGCGCCTTCTTCCCGAAGACCTTCGCCGCGTACGGCGAGAAGCTGGCCGCGGCCGGCCTGAGCCCGAACGACGGCCTCGGCGGCATCCTCAACGGCCTGGCCGCGCTGCCCGAGGGCGCGGAGATCAAGGCTTCCTTCGAGGCCGAGATCGCCGAGGGCCCCGAGCTCGCGATGGTCGACTCCGACAAGGGCATCACCAACCTGCACGTGCCGTCCGACGTCATCGTCGACGCCTCGATGCCCGCGATGATCCGTACGTCCGGCCACATGTGGGGCCCGGACGGCGGCGAGGCCGACACCCTGGCCGTGCTGCCGGACAGCAGCTACTCGGGCGTGTACCAGGTCGTCATCGACGACTGCCGCGCCAACGGCGCCTTCGACCCGGCCACCATGGGCTCGGTGCCCAACGTCGGCCTGATGGCGCAGAAGGCCGAGGAGTACGGCAGCCACGACAAGACCTTCGAGATCGCCGCCGCCGGTACGGTGCGCGCGCTCGACGAGGCCGGCAACGTCGTCCTGGAGCAGACCGTCGCCCCCGGTGACATCTTCCGGATGTGCCAGGCCAAGGACGCGCCGATCCGCGACTGGGTCAAGCTCGCCGTCTCCCGCGCCCGCGCGACCGGTGACCCGGCCGTCTTCTGGCTCGACGAGAACCGCGCGCACGACGCGCAGCTCATCGAGAAGGTCAAGGCGTACCTCCCGGAGCACGACACCGAGGGCCTGCAGATCGAGATCATGTCGCCGGTCGATGCGACCAAGTTCTCCCTGGAGCGCATCCGCCGCGGCGAGAACACCATCTCGGTCACCGGCAACGTACTGCGCGACTACCTGACGGACCTGTTCCCGATCCTCGAGCTCGGCACCAGCGCCAAGATGCTCTCGATCGTCCCGCTGATGAACGGCGGCGGCCTCTTCGAGACGGGCGCCGGCGGCTCCGCTCCGAAGCACGTCCAGCAGCTGGTCAAGGAGAACTACCTGCGCTGGGACAGCCTCGGCGAGTTCCTCGCGCTCGCGTCCAGCTTCGAGCACCTGGCGCAGACCACGGACAACGCGCGCGCCCAGATCCTGGCCGACACGCTCGACCGCGCGACCGCCTCGTTCCTGGAGAACGACAAGTCGCCGAGCCGTCGCCTCGGTGGCATCGACAACCGCGGCAGCCACTTCTACCTGGCCCTGTACTGGGCCCAGGAGCTGGCCAAGCAGACCGCCGACGCGCAGCTCGCCGAGGCGTTCGGCCCGCTGGCCAAGACGCTGGCCGAGCAGGAGCAGACGATCGTCGACGAGCTGATCGCGGTCCAGGGCTCGCCGGCCGACATCGGCGGCTACTACCAGCCCGACCCGGCCAAGGCGGCGTCCGTGATGCGCCCGTCCGCCACGCTGAACAAGGCCCTCGCCATCCTCGGCTGAGCGCCTTCCGCCTGAACCGACGCCGCCCCGGCCGCACTTGTGCGCGGCCGGGGCGGCGTCGTGTGTCACGGCTGCGAGTGCGCCCCGAAGCGGTACCGCTGCCATTCCCTATTTCTGAAACGAGTTCTACTGTGTGCGCCGTCAGCCCGAGGCCGTCCGAGGCCACCGGAGCAAGCGAACGCAGGAGGGGCCGTGCACCTCGAATACACGCCTGAACAGCGGCAGTTGCGCACCGAACTGCGCGCCTACTTCGCCGAGCTTGTGCCCGACAACGCTTACGCCAGGTATGCCGACCCCGCGTCGCAGAAGCGGTTCTACCGGGAGACCGTCCGCCGTCTCGGCGCCGACGGCTGGCTCGGCGTCGGCTGGCCCAAGGAGTACGGCGGGCGCGGGCTCTCGCCCATGGAGCAGTTCATCTTCTTCGACGAGGCCGCCCAGGCCGGGGTCCCGCTGCCGCTGATGGCCCTGAACACCGTCGGGCCGACGATCATGCAGTTCGGCACGGAGGAGCAGAAGACGTACTTCCTGCCGAGGATCCTCTCCGGGGAACTGGACTTCGCGATCGGCTACAGCGAGCCCGACGCGGGCACCGACCTGGCAGCCCTGAAGACCAGGGCGGTCAGGGAGGGCGACGAGGCCACCGGCCACTACACGGTGAACGGCCAGAAGATCTGGACCACCAACGGCGACACCGCCGACTGGGTCTGGCTCGCCGTCCGCACTGCCTTCGAGGACCCAGCCGCCCCGCCGCACAAGGGCATCACCATGCTCCTCGTACCGACGTCCGACCCCGGCTACTCCTGCACCATCATCAACACCCTTGCCTCGCACGACACCACGGCCAGCTATTACGAGAACATCCGCGTCCCGGTCTCGCGCCGCGTCGGCGACGAGAACAAGGGCTGGCGGCTCATCACCAACCAGCTCAACCACGAACGCGTCACCCTCGCCGCCCACGGCACCATGGCCATCCGCGCCTTCCACAACGTGCAGCGCTGGGCCGCCGACACCAAGCTCGCCGACGGCCGCCGCGTCATCGATCTGGGCTGGGTCCGCCAGCGCCTGGCCAGGACCCACACCAAGCTGGACGCGATGAAACTCCTCAACTGGCAGATGGTGAACGCCGTCCAGGAAGGCACCCTCACCCCCCAGGACGCCTCCGCCGTCAAGGTGTACGGCTCCGAGGCCCGCCGCGACGCGTACGCCTGGCTCATGGAGATCGTCGGCGCGGCCGGCGCCCTGAAGGAGGGCTCCGCGGGCGCGGTGCTCCACGGCGAACTGGAGCGCGGCTACCGCAGCGCGGTCATCTTCACCTTCGGCGGCGGCAACAACGAGATCCAGCGGGAGATCATCTCCTGGATCGGCCTCGGGATGCCGCGGGTGCGCCGCTGACACTGACGCTGCCCGGGCCCCCACCCTTCACTGATCGCGGCCCGGCACCACCATCACCTCGGTGCCGGCCGCGCGGATCGCGCGCACCTGCTCCGCCGCCAGGCCGTCGTCCACGATCAGCAGATCGAAGTCGGTCAGTGGCGCAAGGGCGTACAGCCCGTCCTTGCAGAACTTGGTGTGGTCCGCGACCAGCACCCGACGCGCGGCGCACTCCAGCATCGCCCGCTTGACCTGCACCGTTTCCGGCGAGGTGTGATAGCAGCGGCCGTTGGTGACGGCCGTCGTGGACATGAACAGGACGTCGGCGCGAAAGGCGCGGACCGCGTCCGCGGTGTGCAGGCCCATGAACGCGTCGTACGCCGGGAAGTACGCGCCGCCCAGCGTGATCAGCGAGATGCCGGGCTCCTTCGCGAGCGTGGTGACGGCGGGCAGCGAGTTGGTGATCACGGTCAGCGGGGTGTGCTCGGTGGCCTGGTGCGCAAGGAGCAGACAGGTCGTGCTGTCGTCGAGCAGTACCGTCTGGCCCGGCACGAGCAGTGTCGCGGCGGCCCGCGCGAGCAGCTGCTTGGTCTGCGCCATGGTGGCCATCCGCTCCGCGACGCTGCCGTGGAACTGCGCCGAAGGCAGCCCGGTCGCACCGCCGCGCACCTTGCGCAGCCAGCCCTGCGCCTGAAGGGCGTCCAGATCGCGGTGCGCGGTCATCAGGCTGATGCCGAACTCCTCGGCGAGGTCCGCGGTCCGCACGAAGCCACGCCCGATGACGGCCTCCCGCATCTGCCGTCGCCGGTCCTCCTGGGCCTCGACCCGGTCCATCGCAGCGCTCCCTCCGGCGTCCGTGCCGTGCGCCCTGCGCGGCACGCGTGTGAACTCGCCGCGTTATGTTCGCACGGATCTAACGTGCCCCGCCTGAGGAGAGCGGCGTCCGCGAGCGGATCCGGTGCGACGCAACATGGCAGGTCGCCGCCCTGATGGGAAGATTCCGGCCGCCATTGACTCGCGTTTCCGGCCAGCTGTTCCATCAGCTCGTCCCTCCCTCCTGCCCCCGCCGCAGAAAGGGGAAGAGTCGATGACGACATCTTCGCCCCCTCCTCCGCGTTCGCTGATCACACGCCTGGGCATTCCACCGACCCTCGCCTGGGGCTACCTCGGGCTGCTCCTCTTCATGATCGGAGACGGGGTCGAGTCCGGCTATCTCTCGCCGTACCTGATCGACGAGGGCATCTCGCAGCCCCGGGTCGCGCTCCTGTTCACCGTCTACGGCGCCGCCGCTGCCATCGCCGCCTGGCTCTCCGGAGTGCTGTCCGACCTGTGGGGCCCGCGCCGCGTCATGTGGACCGGTCTGGGCATCTGGGGCGTCTTCCAGCTCCTCTTCCTCGTCCTCGCCATCCCCATGACCAGCTATCCGCTGATGATGCTCGGGTACGGCCTGCGGGGCCTGGGCTACCCGCTGTTCGCCTACGGATTCCTGGTCTGGATCGCCTCGGTGGCGCCGCGCGCCCGGCTCGGCACGGCCATGGGCTGGTACTGGTTCGCCTTCACCGGCGGTCTGCCCACCCTCGGCTCGCTGGTCGCCAGTGGACTCATCCCGCAGATCGGCGCGTACGCCACGCTGTGGTCCGCGCTGGCTCTGGTGGCCGCGGGCGGTCTCATCGCCCTGCTGCTCGTCCGTGACGACCGGGGCGGGAAGCAGTCGCGCGGCGATGGCGAGGGGCCGCTCGCCACGCTCATCGGCAGCGTCACGGTCCTGTGGCGCAACCCCCGGGTCGGCGCGGGATCGCTCGCCCGGGTCATCAACACGGCCTCGCAGTTCGGCTTCTTCGTGATCATGCCGATCCACTTCACGAAGACGGTCGGCTTCAGCCTCACCGAGTGGCTGCATCTGCTCAGCGCGATGTTCGCGACCAACATCTTCGCCAACCTGCTCTTCGGCGTGGTCGGCGACCGGTTCGGCTGGCGCCGGACCATCGCCTGGTTCGGCGGAGCCGGCTGCGCCGTCAGCACGCTGCTGCTCTTCTACGTCCCGAACGCGGCGGGCGACAACTTCCCGCTGGCGCTGCTGGCCGCCGCCTTCTACGGAGCTACGCTGGCCGGATATGTACCGCTTTCGGCGCTTGTGCCCTCGCTGGAGCCGCGGCACAAGGGGCAGGCGCTCGCCGCGCTCAACCTGGGCGCGGGAGCCAGCACCTTCGTCGGCCCCGCGATCGTCACGGTCTTCGTCGGGCCGCTCGGTGTCACAGGGGTGGTCTGGATATTCGCGGGGATGCATGCGGTGAGCACCGTGCTCGCACACTTCCTGAAGCTGCCGGACGAGGCGGGTGCGGCAAAGACGGCCGGTGCCTCGCCGGACGCCGAGCCCGCCGCCGCACCGACCCCGGCGTGAAAGGTCCCAACTGATGTCCGTACTGACCATTGACGTCGGCACCACGATGATCAAGTCGGTCGTCTTCGACGACCAGGGCAAGGAGATCGCGGTCTCCCGGCTCGCCACCGAAGTGCTTCGGCCCCACCCCGGCTGGGCGGAACAGGACATGGACGCCGTCTGGAACGCCGTCGTCCACACCGTCCGCGGTGTGCTGTCAGGTCTCGCCGACCCCGTCTGGCTGGTGTCCTTCACCGCCCAGGGCGACGGCGCCTGGCTCGTCGACGAGCACGGCCGCCCCACCGGACCCGCCATCCTGTGGTCCGACGGCCGGGCCGGGGACCAGCTCACCGCCTGGCAGCGCGAGGGTGTCCTCGAAGCGGCCTTCCGCCGCAACGGCTCGCTGACCTGCGCCGGCATGCCCAACGCCCTCTTCAGTTGGCTCGCCGCCCACGACCCGGACCGCCTCGCGCGCTCAAGCACCTCGCTCACCGCCGCGGGCTGGCTCTTCCTGCGCCTCACCGGTGTCAGCGCCTGCGACGAATCCGACGCGTCCGCCCCGTTCCTCGACCACGCCACCGGCCAGTACGACCCGCGGATCCTCGACCTGTTCGGCCTTGGCGCGTACCACCGCCTCCTGCCGACCGTCCTCGGGGAGTCGGAGCGGATCGCCGAGATCACCGGCGAGGCGGCAGGTCAACTGGGGCTGCCCGCCGGTCTTCCGGTCGTGATGTCCCCGTACGACATCGCCGCCACCGCCCGCGGCGTCGGCGTGGTCAACCCCGGCCAGGCGTGCAGCATCCTCGGCACCACCCTGTGCACGGAGATCGTCCGCACGGACGTGGACACCAGCGGCGAACCGTCCGGCATCAACATCGCCTACCGCGGCCGCGAGCGGGTACTGCGCGCATTCCCGACCCTCAACGGCGCCGAGGTGCTCGGCTGGGCGGCGCAGATGCTGGGTCTTGCCGGACCGCCGGAACTGGCACGGCTCGCCTTCGCATCGCAGCCCGGCGCCCGCGGACTGCTGTTCCTGCCCTACCTCTCCCCGGCCGGCGAACGCGCGCCGTTCCTCGACCCGCGGGCCCGCGGCTCCTTCTGGGGCCTGTCCCTTGAGCACGCACGCGCCGACATGGCCCGCGCCGTGTTCGACGGGCTCTCGCTGGTCCTGCGCGACTCGCTTGCCGCGGCCCGCACGGACGTGAGCGAGCTGCGGCTGTGCGGCGGCGGCGCCAACAGCGACGCGTGGTGCGCGCTGATCGCCGACGCGACGGGTGTGCCGACCGCCCGCTCCGGCGACACCGAACTGGGCGCCAAGGGCGCCTTCCTCACCGGCCTCGTCCGCACCGGCGCCGAGAGCAGCATGCACACCGCCGCCGCCAAGTACGTCCGGATGCAGAGCAGTTGGGAACCCGACCCGGAACGTGCGCAGTTCTACGCAGCCCTGTACGAAGACTTCCTCGGCCGGCGGACGATCGCCCGCGAGGCCGGCTGGCGTGGCGGTGCGGTATGGCGGGGGAGCGGTGCCGCGGGACCGGGCGGGACCACCCATGACGGCGACAGCATCCCCACCGACCCGGGAGACATCCGTGCCTGACACCCATCGCGCCGACCACGCACCCCTTGATGGGATTTGGCTGGGCCTCGACCTCGGCACCCAGAGTGCCCGCTGTGTGGCCGTCGACGGCACCGGCCGGCTCCTCGCCGCCGCATCGCGGCCGCTGGCCGGCCACCGCGACGGCGTACGCCACGAGCAGGACCCCGAGCAGTGGTGGACCGCACTGTCCGCCGCCTGCCGCGAAGTCCTGGGCGGACTCGACGCCCGACGGATCCGCGGGCTCGCGATCGACGGCACCTCCGGGACGATCCTGCTCGCCGACGCCACGGGCAGCCCGCTCACCCCCGGCCTGATGTACGACGACGGGCGCGCCGCCGACCAGGCGGCGACCGTCAACGAGGCAGGCGCAGCGGTCTGGCGGGAGCTCGGCTACCGCAGCATGCAGCCGTCCTGGGCGCTGCCGAAGCTGCGCTGGCTCCTGGACCATGACGCCGCGGCGTCCGGCGCGGGCGTCCGGCTCCTTCACCAGGTCGATCTGATCACCTGGCGTCTTGCCGGACATCAGGTCGCCTCCGACGCCAGTCATGCCCTCAAGACCGGCTACCAGCTGGTCGAGGAGGGCTGGCCGCACAAGGTCATGGCCGAACTGGGCGTCCCTGACGGCCTGTTGCCCGACGTCGTACGCCCCGGCAGCGTCCTGGGAACCGTGTGCGCCGCGGCCGCGGCAGCCACCGGCATCCCCGAGGGCACCGCACTCGTCGCCGGAATGACCGACGGCTGCGCCGCCCAGATCGGCGCCGGAGCCCTGGAGCCCGGCTCCTGGAACTCGGTCCTCGGCACCACCCTCGTCCTCAAGGGCAGCAGCCCGCACCTGATCCGCGACCCGGCGGGCGTGGTGTACTGCCACCGCGGACCGGGCGAGAACTGGCTTCCGGGCGGCGCGTCCAGCAGCGGCGCCGGTGTCCTCTCCCAGCACTTCCCCGGTGAGGACCTGGAGCGGCTCACCGAGCAGGCCGCCGCGCTCGACCCGGACGCGGTCGCCTACCCCCTGGTCTCCACCGGCGGTGAACGCTTCCCCTTCCGCGCCCCCGAAGCCGGACCCTTCGTCCTCGGGCAAGTCCCCACCCGCGCGGCCGAGTTCCACGCCTATCTGCTCGGAGTGGCCTGCCTGGAACGGCTCTGCCTCGACTACCTCGACCACCTCGGCGCGCCCGTCGACGGACCGCTCACCCTCACCGGCGGCGGCGCCCGCAACCGCTACTGGTGCCGCCTGCGCGCCGAAGTCCTCGGACGTCCCGTGCGCCTGCCGGAACAGGCCGAGGGCGCCATCGGCATGGCGGTGCTCGCCGCCACCTCCTCCGGAGCCGGCCTCCAGGAGGCGGCCGCCGCCATGGTCAGGATCGGCGCGGAGATCCGCCCATCGCCGGACCGCACCGCCCGCTACCTCCCCGTCTACCTCCGCTTCATCGACGAACTCACCCGCCGTGGCTGGCTCGACCGGACCGTGGCCGACCACGCCCGCAGGAGGGCAGCGCAGTGACCGACTTCATCCTCGTACGCCATGGCGAAACCGTCTGGCACGCGGAGAACCGCTACGCGGGACGCACCGATGTGCCCCTCACCCCGCACGGCCGCGAGCAGGCCGCCGCGCTCGCCGAGTGGGCCCCCGCCGCAGGGCTCACGGCCGTCTGGAGCTCCCCGCTCTCCCGCGCCCGGCTCACCGCGGCCCCCGCCGCCGCGGCCTGCGGCCTCACCCCGCGCGTGGACGAGCGTCTCTACGAACTCGACTTCGGCCAAGGCGACGGTCTGACCAGGGAAGAGATGCGACAGCGCTTCCCGGAGCAGCTGGCGGCCTTCCTCGACGACCCGGTCGGCAACCATCTGCCCGGCGGCGAGGACCCGCGCAAGGCCGCCGCACGTGCCGCCGACTGCCTGGCCGGCATCGCCCGCGAACAGCCGAACGGCAGGGTCCTCGTCGTCGCCCACTCCACCCTCGTCCGAGTCATGCTCTGCCACCTCCTCGGCATCCCGCTCGCCGACTACCGCAGGGTCTTCCCCCAATTGCTCAACGGCGCGCTCACGGAGATCCGCGTCGAGGACGGGCAGACCGCACTGCTGTGTCTCAACGCCCCCGCGACGGACCAGACCCCCGACTTCCACTGATCCACGGACCGGCCACCCACCCGCACCGCCCTTCAGGAGACACCCGCCCATGAGCACCACCGTCCTCGCCGCAGGCAACCACTTCATCCGCCCGAGCCTGTTCACCCAGGCCGTGCGGGACGCCGCCGGGGAGCTGCCGCTGGACGTCCGCGAGCTGCAATTCCCCTGGCCGCACACCCCATTCGGCCCGGTCGGTGAGGTCATCGAGGCATCCGGTAGCGAGGACGAGATGATCGAGGCGCTCCAGGGCGTACAGATCTGCGTCACCGAGCACGGCCCGCTCACCGAGCGCATCCTCGCCGACTGCCCCGACCTGAAGCTGTTCTGCACCAGCCGGGGCGGCCCGGTCAACGCCAACCTCGACGCCGCGACCCGGCATGGCGTGGCGGTCTGCTACGCCCCCGGCCGCAACGCCACCGCCACCGCGGAACACACCCTCACCCTGCTGCTCGCCGCGGCCCGCGGTGTCGGCGACACCCACACCGACCTGCGCAAGGGCACCTGGCGCGGCGACTACTACGACTACGACAACTGCGGCATCGAGATCGAGGGCGCCACCGTCGGCCTGATCGGCTACGGCGCCATCGGCAGCCGGGTCGCCAAGGTCCTGCGCGCCATGGGCGCCGAGCTCCTGGTGCACGACCCCTATGTACGGCCCGATGCGCTGGCCGGTGTCGCGGAACAGGTCTCCCTGGACGAGCTGCTCCGCCGCTCGCGCATGGTCTCGCTGCACGCCCGCGTCACCGACGAGACCAAGGGCATGATCGGCCGCGCGCAGATCGCCGCGATGCCCCGCGGGTCGGTCCTGGTCAACTGCGCCCGCGGCGCGCTGCTCGACTACGACGCCGTCTGCGACGCGCTGGACTCGGGCCACCTCGCCGGAGCGGGCTTCGATGTCTTCCCCGAGGAGCCGCTGCCCGCCGACTCCCGTCTCCTCACCGCCCCCGGTGTCGTCCTCACCCCGCACATCGCGGGCGGCAGCCGGCAGGTCGCGCACAAGGCCGCCAACATCGTGGCCGCGGAGGTCGGCCGCTTCCTGCGCGGCGAGCCCTTGGAGCACTGCGCCAACCCCGAGGCGTTCAAGGGTTGAGGCCGGTCCGGGCGGCGTAGCCTGCCGTCAGGAGGTGGTCGTATGCGCGAGGCATCCTCATCGCAGGGCCGGGGTGCGGCGGACCCGGGACTCTTCGGGCCCGCATCGGTGACCTGGCAGATGCACGGCGACCCGATGATGTGGGTCGCCGGGGTGCGCGCCCTGTATCTGCAGGCCCTGCATCCGCGTGCCGTCCGCGGCGTCATGCAGAACTCCGACTTCCGCAGGGACGCCTGGGGCCGCCTCATGCGTACCGCGAACTTCGTCGGCACCATCACGTACGGCACCACCGAGGCGGCCGAGCACGCGGGCGCGCGGGTCCGCAAGATCCACACGATGCTCAAGGCCACCGACCCGGACACGGGGGAGCGGTACCGCGTCGACGAGCCCGAGCTGCTGCTCTGGGTGCACTGCGCCGAGATCGACTCCTATCTCCACGTCGCACGCCGGTCGGGGTTCCGGCTGACCGACGAGCTGGCCGACCGCTATGTCGCCGAGCACCGCGAGAGCGCGCGGCTCGTCGGGCTCGACCCCGCCGACGTCCCCGCGACGACCGCCGAACTCGCCGCGTACTTCGAGCGCGTCAGACCCGAGCTCGCCGCGGGACCCGAGGCGCGCGACGTCGACGACTTCCTCCAACGACCGCCGACCCACCCGCTGTTGGTCCCGGCGCGTGTCCTGCTTTGGCGGCGGGTGGCGAACCTGGCGTACGCCTCGCTGCCTTCGTACGCCCACGAGCTGTACGGCAGAACGGCCCCGCCGCCGGCGACGGTGACCCGGCGGCTCGTCACCACCGGCACCATCCTGCGCACCGTCCCCGCGCGTGTGCGCTGGCAACTTCCGCCGAAGCACATTCTGCGCGCCATGGCCCGACTCGGGCCCGGCAGCCGCCCTGCCCCGTACAAACTCGACAGCCGGGCAGCCATACTGGACGGGCCGGGGAGGGCGCAGCGAGGCAACGGGGGCGACGGCACGAGATGGCGGAAACCAGGCTGATCCAGGGCCGGTACCGGCTGCTCGATCTCATCGGGCGCGGCGGCATGGGCGAGGTGTGGCAGGCGCGCGACGAGTCCTTGGGGCGCAGAGTCGCCGTCAAGTGCCTCAAGCCCCTCGGGCCCCAGCACGACCAGTCCTTCACCCGGGTGCTGCGCGAGCGGTTCCGGCGCGAGGCCCGTGTCGCGGCGGCGCTGCAGCACAGAGGCGTCACCGTCGTCCATGACTTCGGGGAGCACGACGGCGTCCTGTATCTGGTCATGGAACTCCTGGAGGGGCGCAACCTCAGCCAGCTCCTTGAGGACAACAAACAGCATCCGCTGCCCGTCGCGGACGTCGTGGAGATCGCCGACCAGGTCTCCTCCGCGCTCGCGTACACCCATGAACAGGGCATCGTGCACCGCGACCTGAAGCCCGCCAACATCATGCGGCTCACCGACGGCACGGTGAAGATCTGCGACTTCGGGATCGCCAGGCTCGGCGCCGACATCGGCTTCACATCGCGCCTGACCGGCACGGGCATCGCGATGGGCACCCCGCACTACATGTCGCCCGAGCAGATCAGCGGCGCCCAGGTCGACCAGCGCAGCGACCTCTACTCCTTCGGGTGTGTCCTGTACGAGATCGCCACCGGCGCCCCGCCGTTCGACCTGGAGGACGCCTGGGCGGTCCTCGTCGGACACCGCGACACCCGGCCCGAGCCGCCGCGCAGCCACCGCGACGAACTGCCCGAGTACTTCGACAAGATCGTCCTCGACCTGCTCGCCAAGGAGCCCGACGGACGGCCCCGGGACGCACGGGAGCTCGGCCGCCGCATCACCGCGGGCCGCACCGGCCCCACGTACGTACCGACGGTCGTCACCCCGCCCGTGCACCGGCCCGAGCAGCCGCCGTCGCGCGAACCGCGGCTGCCGTCCTGGACGCGCGGCATGACGACGGGCCACAAGGCGAACGGCGCATCCGAGCTGCGCACCACGCCGCCCGACGCGGCGGCAGGCCTGACCGGCGAGTGGATCCCGCGCGCCGACGCGCGCCGGGCCGCCGCGCCCCACAGGCCCGAACGGCCCACGCCGCCCCCGGAGTTGGTGGCCACCCTCACCAGCAGGCACAACGCGGGCCTGAGCCTGGGGCGGCTCGGCCGCTGGGCCGAGGCCGGCGAGGTGCACCGCGCGGTCGCGGCCGAGCGGGAGCACGCCCTTGGCCCCGACCACCCCGACACGCTGGCCAGCCGCTACGAGGTCGGCTTCACGCTCAGCCGCACCGGGCGTGCCGCCGACGCGCTGCGCGAGTACGGACGCGTCGCGCAGGGCAGGGAGCGCACGCTCGGCCCCGACCATCCGGACACGCTCGCCGCCCGGCAGGAAATGGCGTACGTGATGGGGCAGTTGGGGCGGCACTTCGAGGCGCACCAGCTGTACACATCGGTCCTTGCCGTACGGGAGCGGACGGCGGGCCCCGACCATCCCGACACCCTGCGCTGCCGGCACAACCTGGCGTACAACCTCAGCAGACTCGGCCGCCTTGAGGACTCCTACCGGCTTGCCCGGCAGGTCGCGACGGCCCGCGCGCGCGTCCTCGGCGAAACACACCCCGACACACTCGTCACCCGCTACGAAGTCGCTTACGCGCTCGGCCAGTTGGGCCGCTGGCCCGAGGCGCTCCAGACGTACCGCGAGGTCGCCGACGCGCGGGTGCGGGCCCTCGGCGCCGACCACCCCGACACGCTCGCCGCCCGCTACGAGGTGGGGATCAGCCTCGGCCGCCTCGGTCGCAGCGGGGAGGCCCTCGAGCTGTACCGCGACCTGATCGACGACCGGACCCGGGTGAACGGCCCCTCCGACCCGGAGACCCTGCGCGCCCGGCACGGCCTCGGCGTGAACCTGGGCCGGCAGGGCCGCTGGGAGGAGGCCCTGGCCGAGGCGCGCGACGTCTGCGCGATCCGTGAGCGGATCCTCGGCGGCGACCACCCGGACACGCTAGTCAGCCGCCGCGAGGTCGCTGTGGGCCTTGGCTGGCTCGGCCGCTGGGCCGACGCGCTGACCGAGTACCGCAGGGTCGCTGCCGCGCGGGAGCAGGTGCTGGGCGCCGACCATCCCGATGCTCTGGCCAGCCGCAATGATGAGGCGCATTGCCTGGAGCAGTTGGGCCGTGGGACGGAGGCGGTGGAGTTGTACCGGCGGGTTGCTGCCTTGCGGCAGCAGCGTGCTTCTGGGGGGCATTGATTCCTGGGGCGCGTCGAGTGGGTCGTCCGCGGGTTGGTTGTGGCTGGGCGCGCCCACGCGGCGGAGCCGCATATGTCACAGCCCCGCGCCCCTTCGGGGCCCTCCGGAGGCGTTCACGTGCTAACAAGAGCTATGCCTCCTCGCGATCGATACGACGCCGTCATCGTCGGCGGTGGTCACAACGGACTCGTCGCCGCCGCCTATCTCGCCCGCGCCGGACGCACCGTCCTGCTCCTGGAGCGGCTCTCCACGACCGGCGGTGCCGCCGTGTCCAGCAGGCCCTTCGCCGGTGTGGACGCGCGGCTCTCCCGCTACTCGTATCTGGTCAGCCTGCTGCCGCGGAAGATCGTCCGGGAGCTCGACCTGGACTTCCGGGTGCGCACCCGCACCGTCTCCTCGTACACCCCGACCGAGCGCGACGGCGTACCGACGGGGCTGCTCGTCGGCGGCGGCGAGGCGCGGACGAAGGAGGCCTTCGCGCGGCTCACCGGAGGGCCGCGGGAGTACGAGGCGTGGCGGGAGTTCTACGGGATGACGGGGCGGGTGGCCCAGCGGGTCTTCCCCACGCTCACCGAACCGCTGCCCACCCGCGAGGCGCTGCGCGAGCAGGTCGGGGACGAGGAGGCCTGGCGGGTTCTCTTCGAGGAGCCGATCGGTCTCGCCGTCGAGGAGCGCTTCGCCGACGACCTCGTACGCGGTGTCGTCCTCACCGACGCCCTCATCGGGACCTTCGCCGACGCCCACGACCCGTCCCTGCGCCAGAACCGCTGCTTCCTCTACCACGTCATCGGCGGCGGCACCGGCGACTGGAACGTGCCCGTCGGCGGCATGGGCGCCCTCACCGGCGCCCTCGCCGCGGCGGCCCGCGCGGCGGGCGCCGAGCTCGCCACCGACCACGAGGCCACCCGCATCGAAACGGACGGCACGACCGCCGAGGTCACCTACCGGACGGCCAGCCGCGAAGCCACCGTCGCCGCCCGCCACGTCCTGGTCAACGCCTCGCCGCAGGAACTCGCCGCCCTGCTCGGCGACACACCGCCAGCCCCGGCCGAAGGCGCCCAGCTCAAGGTCAACATGCTCCTCGAAAGGCTGCCGCGGCTGCGCGACACCTCCGTCGACCCGTACGAGGCCTTCGCCGGGACCTTCCACATCGCGGAGGGCTATGGGGAGTTGGCGACCGCGTACGCCCAGGCAGCGGCCGGTGAGCTGCCCGCCGCGCCGCCGTCGGAGATCTACTGCCACTCCCTGACGGACCCCAGCATCCTCGCCCCCGACCTCGTGGAGCGCGGCTGCCAGACCCTCACCCTGTTCGGGCTGCACACCCCCGCCCGGCTGTTCGGGCAGGACAACGACGCGGTGCGGGACGAGCTGCTGAAGTCGACCCTGGCCCAGCTGGACGCCCACCTGGCCGAGCCGATCGCCGACTGTCTGGCCACCGACGCCGAAGGGCGCCCGTGCATCGAGGCGAAGACCCCGCTCGACCTGGAACGGGATCTGCGCCTTCCCGGCGGCAACATCTTCCACCGGGACCTCGCCTTCCCCTATGCCCAGGACGGCACCGGCCGCTGGGGCGTGGAGACGCGGCACGCGAACGTCCTGCTGTGCGGCGCGGGCGCGGTGCGCGGCGGCGGGGTCAGCGGCGTCCCCGGGCACAACGCAGCCATGGCCGCGATGGGCGAATAGCCGCTGGTGGACTGGCGTACGGCCCGGCGGCGGGGTCAGCGGCTCCAAGCCGCCGTCCTCTACCACTTCTCGTCCAAGGGCAACCTCACCCGTGCGGCGCTGGAGCACGTCCTCGCAGAGTTCACTGCGTACGTCGATGAGCGCGTGGCCGCCGAGCCCGACCCGCGCGCGGCCGTCGTCGCCCGCGTACGCGCGATGATCGGCTACCAGCAGGCGAACCGCCGCCATGTGCGTGTGATCACCCAGATGCTCCTCGACGACGAGGGCGGCACCCGGCTCAAGACGCCGGGCGGCCACGACACGGGGGGTGCGCCCCGAAGGGGCGCGGGGCTGCGACATGTGCGGCTCCGCCGCGTGGGCGCGGCCAGCCCCGACACGGCCGCAGACGAGCGACGGCATCCTCGCGGCACTTCCCGCGGAGCGCTTGGCGGCGGGCGAACTCCGGCGCGTGCTCGGGACGTACGCCCACACCGCCCAGATATCCCGTCACGGTGCGCAGCGCGGGAACCCTCCGCAGCATCCGCAGCGGCACCGGAAGACGGTCACCCCGGAGCGTGCCGTCCAGGGCGGGCTTGAGCAGCATCTCGTGCTCGCCCAACTGCTGTTTCTGCGTCACCGCCATCGGCAGCCTGCGCCGCTTCTGCACCCGCCGGCCTCCTCAGTCGGCCGATGCCGCCCAGCCCACCGCCTCGATGCGTGCGGCGTCGGCGGGCCGCGTCTCGTCGAAGGCCGTACGGTCGCCGTCCTCGACCCGCAGTCCGTCGGCGTACGCGCCGCGCCCCACGTACAGCTGGTCCGTCGTGTACCGCCAGCGCAGCCGCACCTGCTCGCCCTGCCAGGCGGCGAGGTCCGCGGTCAGGCGGTGCCAGACGCGGCCGGACCAGCCGGTGGCCGTGCCGTCGGGGTGCGGGAGCGGGTCCGCGCCCTCGCGCGTGGTGGTGAAGGGCACCGCCTGCCAGGTCCCGCCGTCGTCGCGCGATGCCTCGAGGCGCAGCAGGTCGGAGCCGGGCTCGGTGTCCCACCACAGCGCGCAGCGCAGCCGCGCCCGGTCGGTGGTGAGCGTGAGCGGCGGCAGGGCGAGCGTGGCCGATGCCGCGTTCGCCATGCCGGAGAACCAGGCGGTGCGGCCGCGCGCGGGGCGTACCGGCACGGCGCGTGCCATGCGGTTCGCGGCGGCCACTCTGGGGGCCGAGCCCGAGCGCCAACTGCGCACCGGGTGAACGGAGTTGCCGAGTACGACGAGGAAGGAGTCGGTCGTCGGGTCGAGGACGAGTGAGGTGCCGGTGAAGCCGGTGTGGCCCGCGGTGCGCGGGGTGGCCATCGCGCCCATGTACCAGTGCTGGTAGAGCTCGAAGCCGAGGCCGTGCTCGTCGCCGGGGAAGGCGGTGTTGAAGTCGGTGAACATCAGCTTCACGGACTCGGCGGTGAGGATGCGGGAGCGGCCGTAGGCCCCGCCGTTGAGCAGCGTACGGCCGAGGATCGCGAGGTCCCAGGCGCAGGAGAAGACGCCCGCGTGTCCGGCGACGCCGCCGAACCCGAAGGCGTTCTCGTCGTGCACCTCGCCCCAGACGAGCCCGCGGTCGAGGCCCGACCAGGGCAGTCGGGCGTCCTCGGTGGCGGCGATCTTCGGCTGCCAGGAGGCGGGCGGGTTGTAGCGAGTGCGGTGCATCCCGAGTGGAGCAGTGATCTCGTCGTGGAGCAGTGCATCCAGCTGACGACCCGTGATCTCTTCAAGGACCAGCTGCAGCGAGATCAGATTCAGGTCCGAGTAGAGGTACTTGGTGCCCGGAGGGTTCAGCGGTGCCTCGTTCCAGATGAGGCGCAGCTGTCCCTCGCGGGTGGGCTCCTTGTAGAGGGGGATCCAGGCGCGGAACCCCGAGGTGTGCGTCAGCAGTTGGCGGACGGTGATGTCCTGCTTGCCCGCGCCCCCGAAGTCGGGGAGGTACGAGGCGACTTCGGCCTCGAGCTCCAGCGTGCCCCGCTCGATCTGCTGCACCGCGAGCAGTGAGGTGAACAGCTTGGAGACGGAGGCGAGATCGAAGACCGTGTCCTTCGCCATGGCGATCTGCCGGTCGGCGGGGAACTCGACGCCGGTGTCGGTCTTCTCGTCGTACGCCGAGTAGCGCACCGCCTTGCCGATGGGCTGGTGCAGGGCGACGGTGCCGCCGCGGCCCGCGAGCAGGACGGCGCCCGCGTACCACGGGTGCTTGGGGGAGGGGTCGAGGAACCGCTCGGCGTCGACGACCAGTTGCCGCAGATGCCCGGCGAGCAGCCCGGCCCGCTCGGGGGTGCCGGGGCGCAGCGTCGGATGCCCGCCGCCGCTGGTTGCCGCCGCCGCGGGCCCCGCCGGGAACGGCACCAGGGCCAACGCCCCGCCCAAGGCCAGGGCCCTCGCGCCCAGTTGGCGCCGGCTCAGCCCGCCACCTGCTCTGTCACTCATACCGAGCTCCTGAACTGAAACTATCTTTCGAGATCGCCAGAGACTGCTGAAACTTTCATGTCAGGGTCGAGCCCTGTCAACCATGGGTGCAGCGCAAGAATCTGACACCGCATCAGAAAATCTCTTCCGTCGTCCGCACCGCTGCGGCATCCTGCGCCCATGCAGACAGAGCTGAGCAGGAAACTGGGAGTCGAGCACGCCATCTTCGGCTTCACGCCCTTCCCGGCGGTGGCGGCCGCCATCAGCAGGGCGGGCGGATTCGGTGTGCTCGGCGCGGTCCGCTACACGGCACCCGACGAGCTGGCCCGCGACCTCGACTGGATGCAGGAGCACGTCGGCGACCGGCCCTACGGCCTCGACGTCGTGATGCCCGCGAAGAAGGTCGAGGGGGTGACGGAGGCCGACGTGGAGGCGATGATCCCCGAAGGCCACCGGCAGTTCGTCAAGGACACCCTGGGCAAGTACGGCGTACCCGAACTCGCGGAGGGCGAGGCGTCCGGCTGGCGCATCACCGGCTGGATGGAGCAGGTCGCCCGGAACCAGCTCGACGTCGCCTTCGACTATCCGATCAAGCTGCTCGCCAACGCGCTCGGCTCACCGCCCGCCGATGTGATCCGGCGCGCCCACGACCACGACGTACTCGTCGCGGCGCTCGCCGGCAGCGCCCGGCACGCGCGCAAGCACGCGGACGCGGGTATCGACATCGTCGTCGCGCAGGGCTACGAGGCGGGTGGCCACACCGGCGAGATCGCCTCGATGGTGCTCACCCCGGAGGCGGTCGATGCCGTGGCGCCGCTGCCGGTGCTCGCCGCGGGCGGCATCGGCAGCGGGGAGCAGATCGCCGCCGCGTTCGCGCTCGGCGCGCAAGGGGTGTGGCTCGGCTCCCTCTGGCTCACCACGACCGAGGCCGACCTGCACTCCGCGGCGCTCACCCAGAAGCTCCTCGCGGCCGGTTCGGGCGACACGGTCCGCTCCCGGGCGCTGACCGGCAAGCCCGCCCGCCAGCTGCGCACCGACTGGACGGACGCCTGGGACGACCCGGACGGGCCAGGGACCCTGCCCATGCCACTGCAGGGCCTCCTTGTCGCCGAGGCCGTCTCGCGCATTCAGAAGTACGAGGTGCAGCCGCTGCTCGGCACACCCGTCGGGCAGATCGTCGGCCGGATGAACAGCGAACGCAGCGTCCAGGCCGTCTTCGACGATCTGACCCGCGGCTTCGAGCAGGCCATCGACCGCGTGAACCGCATCGCCGGACGCGACTAAGCGCTTCGCTGGATCAACCGTGCAGAACCTGCGGGCCGTCCGTGGCTGGTCGCTCCCCCAAGTTCTCGGCTTCGCTCGAACAGGGGGGACCCCCTTCGCGGCGGAGCCGCATATGTGACAGACCCGCGCCCCTTCCGGGGCGCGGTACCGCACCGCACTTCACCGAGTCCGCTTGGACACGAGACGGAGGAGAGGCCCCCATGACCAGCACGCCCCCCAACGGCTTCTGGGCGCAGGCCGCGGCGGACCCGGACCGCGTCATGCTGATCGCACCCGACGGAGCGGAGTGGACGGCCCGCCGCCTGCACGCGGCGGTCAACCGGCTCGTCCACGGACTGCGCGCCGCGGGACTCGAGCGCGGTGACGCGTTCGCCGTCGTCCTTCCCAACGGCGTCGAATTCCTCACCGCGTACCTGGCGGCCTCCCAGGCCGGCCTCTATCTCGTCCCCGTCAACCACCATCTCGTCGGCCCCGAGATCGCCTGGATCGTCGCCGACTCGGGCGCGAAGGTGCTCATCGCCCACGAGCGGTTCGCGGACGCGGCGACCGCGGCCGCCGACGAGGCTAAGCTCCCGGCCACCCATCGCTATGCGGTGGGCGAGGTGCCCGGCTTCCGCCCGTACGCCGAACTCCTCGACGGACAGCCCGAGTCGGCACCGGACGGCCGCACCCTCGGCTGGGTCATGAACTACACATCCGGTACGACGGGACGCCCGCGCGGCATCCGCCGCCCGCTGTCCGGGAAGCTCCCCGAGGAGTCGTACCTCGGCGGCTTCCTCGGCATCTTCGGGGTGAAGCCCTTCGACGGCAATGTGCACCTGGTCTGCTCGCCGCTTTACCACACGGCGGTCCTCCAATTCGCGGGCGCAGCCCTGCACATCGGCCACCCTTTGGTCCTGATGGACAAGTGGACGCCCGAGGAGATGCTCCGCCTCATCGACACGCACAAGTGCACGCACACCCACATGGTGCCGACCCAGTTCCACCGGCTCCTGGCGCTGCCGGACGCCACGAAGGCGGCGTACGACGTGTCGTCGATGCGGCACGCCATCCACGGCGCCGCACCCTGCCCCGACCACGTGAAGCGGGCGATGATCGAGTGGTGGGGCGAGTGCGTCGAGGAGTACTACGCGGCGAGCGAGGGCGGCGGCGCCTTCGCCACCGCCCAGGACTGGCTGAAGCGGCCCGGCACGGTCGGCAAGGCGTGGCCGATCAGCGAACTGGCCGTCTTCGACGACGACGGCAACCGGCTGCCGCCCGGTGAACTCGGCACCGTCTACATGAAGATGAGCACCGGCGGCTTCGCGTACCACAAGGACGAGTCGAAGACGAAGAAGAACCGCATCGGCGACTTCTTCACCGTGGGCGACCTCGGCCTCCTGGACGAGGACGGCTATCTCTACCTCCGCGACCGCAAGATCGACATGATCATCTCGGGCGGCGTCAACATCTACCCCGCCGAGATCGAGTCCGCACTGCTCACCCACCCCGCCGTCGCGGACGCCGCGGCGTTCGGCATTCCGCACGACGAGTGGGGCGAGCAGGTCAAGGCGGTCGTGGAAGTGGCAGAGGGCCACACGGCGGGCGACACACTGGCGGCCGAGATCCTCGCCCACTGCGAACGCCGACTGGCGGGCTACAAGCGCCCGAAGAGCGTCGACTTCATCGAAGCAATGCCACGCGACCCGAACGGCAAGCTGTACAAGCGACGACTGCGGGAGCCGTACTGGGAGGGGCTGGAACGCGCGCTCTAAGCGAGCGCCCCGAAGGGGCGCGGGGAACTGCGCGACCAGCCACAACGCACCCGCAGCCGAGCGACGGGCGCACCTCACATCACTACCCGCGGAGCGGCCGGCCGCTACCGCTGAGCACTACAGAGCCGGGCCGCACCGCGCTGCAGGTGTGGTGTGACCCGGATCCGGCCGGCGCAGCCTCAGCGCCGCTCGCGCACCTTCACCACCTTCAGCTTCGGGTCGCTCAGGATGTCCTTCTCGCAGAACCGCGAGGTGACCCAGCGCTCATCGGTGTACAGCCGCGTCTGATCGCTGTAGTGCGGCGAGTCGGGGTTCGACGACTGCGCGTACGTCAGGAGCGTGCGGGCCTCCGGGCAGCGGCCCTTGCCCCAGCCCACCGCCTGGATGTGGCTCGATCCGTGCGCGACCTCGGTGTAGCCGCCGGACTCCGCGTCCCAGACCGGCTCGACCTTGTTCCATACGCCGATGGACTCCGTGCCGCCGTGGATCGGGATGCGCTGTCCGCCGCGTACGACGAACTGGTTCTGCCCCAGCGGCGCGTCGACCGCGATCCCCGCCTCGTTCAGCTCGGTCACTGCGTCGGCGAGCGCGGTCGCGAAGCCCGGCGCGGCCGTGTTGAGGGTGTTCGGGGTACGCACCGGGTCGGCGGCCGAGAACGGCACCTTCCACAGCTGGGCGTTCGGCACGGCGGCCGTCAGCTTGCGCCAGAAGCGGTCGAAGAGCAGCGCGCCCCTGCTGTCCGTGTTCATGGTGTGGTCCCAGGCCTTGAGGGCGTCGCAGGCCTTGCGTACGTCGACTGCCGTGCCGTCACTGCCCGTTGCCGTGCCTCCGGGCAGGGCCGCGCAGGTGCGGGCCGCGTCGTCGGCCGCCAGATCGCCCGCGGGCGCGCGGTTGGCGAACTGCTGCTCCTGGAGATCCTTGACCGTCAGGCCGCCCTTCGTGGCCATCGCCGAGACATCTTCGATCGCGCCGCGCGTGCGCAGGGAGCGCTGCGTGCCGATCGTCCCGAAGACCCGCTCGTAGCCGGTGATCGGCCGGTCCGCGTTGGTGAGCCAGGCGCTGTCGTTGGAGTTCTCCGCGTACGGGGCGTCCTTGAGGGTCGGCATCTTCGACGGGCCGAAGACACCCGGCTGTACCGCGTCCTTGTCCGAGCCGAGCGCGCAGTCGCCGCGCGAGCCGTCGAGCACGGCCACACCCGATGCCGGATACGTCACCTTGCCCAGATCGGTGGAGCAGCGCTGCGCCAGGTCGTCGGTGATGCGGGGCAGCACCTGCGACTGGGTGAGCAGCGAGTGTCCTGCGCGGTCCGCTGCCACGGTGTTCACCCACGGGAGCCCCTGGGTCTCGCGCAGGGACTTCAGGATGCCGTCGGTGGAGCGGGCCTTGCCGAAGCCGAGGCCGGTGTCGTTGCCGCGCAGGTTCACCGCGTTGGGGTCGTTCAGCGCGTACGCCGTCTTCGCCGACCAGGGCAGCGGGAGCTGCGAGCCGAGCCCGGTGGTGACCGGGCCGTACCGGGTCCACCACTGCGTACGGGTGACCGGTGCGCCGTCCTTGACCGGCACCTCGACCGTCCGCTTCGTCATCTTCTCCGGCTTGCCGTCCACCAGATAGCTGGTCGGGTCGGCCGGATCGAGGGTCAGCTGGTGCAGATTGAGGGTGACGCCGGTGGCCACCGTGTGGCTCCAGGCGACATCGCCGTTGAAGCCGATGTTGACCACGCTCGTGCCGAGCAGCGAGCCGCCCGAGACGTTCAGCTCGCCGGGGATGGTCTGCTGCGACTGCCAGAAGCGGCGGCCGCCCTGCCAGGGGTAGTGCGGATTGCCGAGCAGCAGGCCCTTGCCGTTCGCGGTGGTCTTCCCGCTGAACGCCACGGCGTTGGAGCCCATGTCGGCGTCGTCCGCCGAGAACATCTCGCGTGCGGCCTTCGCCGTGCGCTCCGGGTCGGGCGCGCCCCGGACCGTGGGTTTCGTGGGTTTCGTGGGTTTCGTGGTCTTCACGGTCGGCGGCTGCGCGGCGGTGATGCCGTCGATGCCGCGCCCCTGGCCGCCGAGTACCTGGACGGCGAAGCCGTGCCGGGCCACGTCGAGGGAGGTGATCGGGCGCAGCCACTTGGCGCCCTTGCAGGCCGGGTCGGTGACGCGGTTCTGCCTCAGCCAGGCGTTGTAGCCCGCCGCGAAGCCGCGCATCAGCTTCTTCGACGCGGCGCTCGGCCCGGCGGGGGCGGGCTGCTCGAGGAGCTTCTCGACCGTGCGCGTGTCGCGGACACCGCCGAAGTACAGGTCGCTGGAGAGGTTCGTGGTCGCCGAGGACAGCGAGCCGTCGGGCTTGCCGTCAGGGCCGAAGTGACGTGACCGCTCCCCGCGCACGGTCACGTATCCCTCGGCAAGGGTGCACACCTGGTCGGCGGCCTGCGCCCAGCCGGTGCCGAAGCCGAGGTTCTCGTAGTCCTTGGCGAGGATGTGCGGGATGCCGTACTGGGTGTAGCGGACGGTGGCGGAAAGGCCGCCGCCCGACGGGCGGGTGGAGCGCTCCTCGGCCGCGCCGGCGGTGGCGGCGGACGACGGCAGGAGGGCCGTGGCGGTCAGCAGGCTGATGCCGAGGGCCGTCAGGCGTCTGGTGCGGGTACGCATGGTGCCTCCCAACTGGTGTGGCGGAAGGGGCGGTTGAGCGTACCAACCGGTATGTCACTTGATCGAGTGGCCGAACCGGCCTTGTTCGCGACCCGTCCGGAGCCTTGACGTTCGCGACCCGTACGGAGCCTTGACCGCCGTGACGGGCGGGGCACAGGATCACGCCATGACGGGTGTACGCGGAAACACGGTCGACGGGGTCCTTCGGCGGAGCGCGCGACGCGTGCCGGCACGGGTGGCACTGCGCTACGGCGAGCGCTCCTGGACGTACGCGGAACTGGACGACGCCGTCTCCCGCGCGGCGCAGGTGCTGCGCGACGCGGGACTCGGCCAAGGGGACCGCGTGGGCGCCTACGCCCACAACTCCGACGCCTATCTCATCGGCTTCCTCGCCTGCTCACGGGCGGGCCTGGTCCATGTGCCGGTCAACCAGAACCTCGTCGGCGACGACTTGGCGTACATCGTCGGCCAGTCGGGCAGCTCCCTGGTCCTCGCCGACCCGGACATCGCGCCGCGCCTTCCCGGCGACGTCCGCGTCATCGCCCTGCGCGACGCGGACGACTCCCTGCTTGCACGGCTCGCGTCGTCACCGGCGTACGACGGTGCCGAGCCCGGCACGGACGACTTGGCGCAGCTGCTCTATACGTCCGGCACGACCGCCCTCCCCAAGGGCGCGATGATGACCCACCGCGCCTTGGTGCACGAATACGTCAGCGCCATCACCGCCCTTGACCTCAAGGAGACGGACAAGCCCGTCCACTCGCTGCCGCTGTACCACTCGGCGCAGATGCACGTCTTCCTGCTGCCCTACCTCGCGGTGGGCGCCGAGAACACCATCCTCGACGCGCCCGCCGCCGAGCCGATCTTCGACCTGGTCGAGGCGGGCCGCGCCGACAGCCTCTTCGCGCCGCCCACGGTGTGGATCGGTCTGTCGAACCACCCCGGCTTCGCGACGCGCGACCTCGGCGCCCTGCGCAAGGCCTACTACGGGGCGTCGATCATGCCCGTACCCGTCCTTGAACGGCTGCGCGAACGGCTCCCGTCGCTCGGCTTCTACAACTGCTTCGGGCAGAGCGAGATCGGCCCGCTGGCCACGGTCCTCGGGCCCGACGAGCACGAGGGGCGGATGGACTCCTGCGGGCGGCCCGTCCTGTTCGTCGAGGCGCGCGTCGTGGACGAGCGCGGCCAGGAGGTGCCCGACGGCACACAGGGTGAAGTCGTCTACCGCTCCCCGCAGTTGTGCGAGGGCTACTGGGACAAGCCCGAGGAGACCAAGGAGGCGTTCCGCGACGGATGGTTCCACTCCGGGGACCTGGCCGTGCGGGACGAGGAGGGCTACTTCACGGTCGTCGACCGGGTGAAGGACGTCATCAACTCAGGCGGTGTCCTCGTCGCGTCGCGCCAGGTCGAGGACGCGCTCTACACCCACGAACGGGTCGCCGAGACCGCCGTGATCGGGCTGCCGGACGAGCGCTGGATCGAGGCGGTCACCGCCGTCGTCGTACGCAATGGCGAGGTCACGGAGGACGAACTGATCGCCCACGCACGCGAGAAGCTCGCCCACTTCAAGGCACCCAAGCGGATCCTGTTCGTGGACGAGCTGCCGCGCAACGCGAGCGGCAAGATCCTCAAGCGGGAGCTGCGGGACCGGTTCAGCGACGCGTCCTAGGCGCCAAGCGCTCCGCGGGAAGTGAACGAGGTGCCGTCGCTGGTCTGCGGCTGTGGTGTGGCTGGTCGCTCCCCCAAGTTCTCGGCTTCGCTCGAACAGGGGGGACCCCCTTCGCGGCGGAGCCGCACATGTCGCAGCCCCGCGCCCCTTCGGGGCGCTGCCGATCCGCAGCGGACTTCGACAAGACCGCTTAGTTGTCCCGCAGATCCACGATCCGCTTGAACTTGCCCACCGACCGCTCGATCGTCTCCGGATCGACGATCTCGACCGTCACCGAGACGCCGATGCCGTCCTTCACCGCCGTCGCGATCTCCCGGGCCGCCGCGTCGCGGCGCTCGGGTGTCGTGTCCGCGCGGGACTCGGCGCGGACCGTCAGGGCGTCCATCCGGCCCTCGCGGGTCAGGCGCAGCTGGAAGTGCGGGGCGACGCCCGGTGTGCGCAGGACGATCTCCTCGATCTGGGTGGGGAAGAGGTTCACGCCGCGCAGGATCACCATGTCGTCCGTGCGGCCCGTGACCTTCTCCATACGGCGGAAGTTCCGTGCCGTGCCAGGCAGGAGGCGGGTCAGGTCCCGGGTGCGGTAGCGGATGACGGGCATGGCCTCCTTGGTCAGGGACGTGAAGACCAGCTCGCCGCGCTCGCCGTCCGGGAGGACCTCGCCGGTGATCGGATCCACCACCTCCGGATAGAAGTGGTCCTCCCAGATGTGCAGTCCGTCCTTGGTCTCCACGCACTCCTGGGCGACACCGGGGCCGATGACCTCCGAAAGGCCGTACAGGTCGACCGCGTCGATCGCGAACCGCTCCTCGATCTCGCGGCGCATCTCCTCCGTCCACGGCTCGGCGCCGAAGATGCCGACCTTGAGGGACGTCGTGCGCGGGTCGACGCCCTGGCGCTCGAACTCCTCCAGGAGCGTGAGCATGTACGAGGGGGTCACCATGATGATCTCGGGGCGGAAGTCCTGGATCAGCTGGACCTGACGTGCCGTCATGCCGCCGGAGGCGGGAATCACCGTGCAGCCGAGCCGCTCCGCGCCGTAGTGCGCGCCGAGGCCGCCGGTGAACAGGCCGTAGCCGTACGCCACATGGACCTTGTGCCCGGGGCGGCCGCCCGCCGCGCGGATCGAGCGGGCCACCACGTCCGCCCACATCGACAGGTCCTGCTCGGTGTAGCCGACGACCGTCGGCCGGCCCGTGGTGCCGCTCGACGCGTGCAGGCGGCGCACCTCGGACTGCTCCACCGCGAACATCCCGAACGGGTAGTTGTCGCGCAGGTCGGTCTTGGCAGTGAACGGGAAGCGGGCCAGGTCGGCGAGCGTACGGCAGTCGTCGGGGCGGAGCCCCGCCTTGTCGAACGCCGCCCGGTAGAAGGGCACGTTCTCGTACGCGTGCAGCAAGGTGTCCTGCAGGCGCTCCAGCTGCAGCGCCTCGAGCTCCTCGCGCCCCAGGCGCTCCGCCGCGTCCAGCATGGCCGTCATATGGAGTTTCTCCCGTCCCAAACGGGCGACCGATCATTCGGTCGTGGATCTTCTGTCGAGGTCAGTAATCCAGTCGCGGAGGCGGCCGTCAAGAGATCGCACACGACGGCTTCCCGCGTCGCCCTTCCCGCGGTGTGAGCTGCGTGGACGGGCTTTTGCCGGGGGCAGCTGCACCCGGGCGCCGCGCACCCTCCGTCCGCGGCGCCCACGCCGTCGCGCCGTACCATGGCGGCCACCGAGAACGATCAACACGGCCATTTCCAGGGGGACATCCCGTGCAGCGCAGCACCTCGTCCGCAGTCCGCTTCCTGACCGCCGGCGCTCTCGCGGCCGTACTCCTTGGAGGAGCCGGTGCCGGGCAGGCCGCCGCCGCTCCCGCCGCCGTCCCCGTCCAGCGGACCGCCCTCGCGCACGGCACGCCGTACGACCTGCTCCATCCGCTCGCCGATCTCTCCGCCCAGCGGCTTGCCACCGCCGACCTCGTCGCGGCCGCCAAGTACGGCACGGACAGCCCCATCGACGACCCGGCCCGCGAGAAGCAGGTCCTCGACGACGTCGCACGGCAGGCGCGCGAGGTGGGCGCGGACCCCGAGGTGACGGTGCGGATCTTCCGCGACCAGATCGAGGCGAACAAGGTGGTGCAGCGCGCGCTGCACCACCGGTGGGACGCCGACCCGTCCCAGGCGCCGACCGAGCGGCCGGACCTCGCGGAGGTCCGCAAGGAGATCAACCGCGTGAACGGCGAACTCGTCCGCGCCATCGCCGCCTCGCCGTCCGCGCGCACGGCCCCCTACTGCGGCGGACTGCTGACCGCGGCGGCCGTGCACGTACGGCACGACCGACACCTCGACGCGCTGCACACCGCCGCCTTGGAGCGGGCGCTTCGGTCCGTCTGCAGGGCTTAGACGGCAGTTGGCGCGACACTTGAATGAGTGCCGGTGCGGGGCTCTGCCTGCATGTGCAGCCTGCCGGGCCGCAGTGCCAACCCCAGGGCGGGGCGGACCTGTTGTTGTCCTGGCAGGTGTGCCAGGCGCCATCGGGCGGTGATGGTCGCGAGGGCAAGGACGGCCTCGGTCACCGCGAAGTCGTCGCCGATGCATTTGCGGGCGCCGGCGGCGAAGGGGAGGAGGGCGTGGCGGGGCGGCTGAGGGCGCTTGGGGTCCCAGCGGTCGGGGTCGAAGGTTTCGGAGTTGTCGTAGAGGTCCGGCCGGTGGTGGATGAGGTAGGGGCTGTAGGCGACGCAGCTCCCGGCGGGCAGCAGGTGCCCGCCCAGGCGGGTGTCGGCGGTGACGGTGCGGGTGAAGATCCAGCCCGGCGGTCGGAGCCGGAGGGTTTCGGTGACGATGCGGTGCGTCAGTTCCAGGCGCGGCAGATCGGCGTGGGTGGCCGTGGCTCCGTCCAGGACGGCATCGACCTCGGCGTGCAGCCGCCGCGCCATCTGGGGGTGCCGGGCCAGCAGGTCGAGGGCCCACGCCAGGAGGGCGGCCGTGGTCTCCGTACCGGCGAGGAAGAAAGTGACGATCGTGTCGCTGATCTCCGCGTCGGTCATGCGGGGACTGTCGTCCTTGGGGTCATGGGCCGCGATCAGGGCCGAGAGCAAGTCGTCGTGGTCGACGCCCTCCGCGCGGCGCTGGGCGATGATCAGGTCGAAGGCGTCGCGCAGGCGGGTGCGTGCGCGCACATGGGAGCGGTTGCCCGAGGTGGGCAGCCGGTCCAGCGGGGGGACCATGAACATGCGCTGGTAGAAGCCGTCGAAGAAGGTCTTTACGTCGTCGAGGACCGGGCCGAGTTCGCCGGGGGGCAGCGCACCGGAGAACAGGGTGGCGGCCGTGATCTTGGATGTGATCGTCATCATCTCGGTGGGCACGTCCAGGACCTGTCCGGCATGCCAGGAACCGGTCACCTCCTCGACGCAGGCGCTCATGGCCTTTG
This sequence comes from Streptomyces sp. NPDC021622, assembly GCF_040640795.1. NCBI lineage: Bacteria > Bacillati > Actinomycetota > Actinomycetes > Kitasatosporales > Streptomycetaceae > Streptomyces > Streptomyces sp. NPDC021622. Next base: position 74,079 of record NZ_JBFACK010000025.1, on the reverse strand, counting down.
TGTAGCCGGGGAACCGTTCCGGGCGGAAGGCCGGCTGGGCCAGCCGGCGCAGCCGCCGGTGCGCGCCGTGCGGACAGCTGGCGAGACCGTCATCACCCACAACTTCCCGTACGCGGTCGAAGACCGGGCCGCCCTTGTCGAAGACGCGGTCGTCGACCAAGGCCTGCCGGGTCAGTTCTGGATCACAGATCACCACCAGGGTGAAGGGGCCGAGCCGGATGCGGACGAGTTCTCCGTGGGTGGGCAGGGAGTTGATGAACTCCAGCGGGTTCCGCAGCAGCGGAATCAGATGGCCGACGAGGGGCAGCGCCTTGGGCGCGATGGGGACCGAACGTAGGCTCGCCATTTCCACTCCGTGGTCTAGTGACCGGCTTCGGTGCTCTGCAGGCCGTAGCGGGGCGTCTCCAATGACCATGTGTAGACGGGGTCGACCCAGTAGAAGATCGCCTGGGCGTGCCTCCTGACTTCCTCCGGCAGGGAGGCGTCCGAGCAGATCGAGGCAGCGGCGTTGGCGTTCTCGTAGCGCATGGCCGCGTTGAGGGTCAGCGAGCAGGAGAAGGCCATGTCCACGGGAATTCCGTATTCCTGGCAGATGACGCCGATGAGGCTGAGCCTTTCTCCCGCTTCGGCCCCCACGTGGCAACTGTGCAGGTCGTTGTCGAGACCGATGAGGAGACTTCCCTGCTTCATGAGGTGAAGCAGTGGTTCGGGAAGCTCCTTCCCCGGCCCGACGAGGCCGGGCTGAAGCCTCTGTACCCACATGCCGAGGACGATCCCCGCCGTGCGCGTCCGGTGCCTCAAGTACCGGTCCAGGCTCGGGAGGGGTTCCCCGTTCTCCCACGCCTGCCGAGCCGTGTACTCGTGCAGGAATCCCAGCAGCAGGTCCGTGAAGCCGGGGATCAGCGCGGCTCCGTCCGCCGCGACGATGTCGTCGCGCAGACTGGCCAGCGGCCTCAGGATGTCCGGCCCGTCGGACGGCACATGCCCCGTCTCCAAGGTTTCCCTCACGGGTTCCATGAGATGACCGACCGGCTGATCACCGCCGAGGTCGACGGTGTTCAGCCAGAACAGGATCATCTGCAGCTTGGCCAGCGGGAGCAGCACATTCCAGGGGGCATGTGGGGCGAAAAGGCCCACCAGGTGCCCGGGGGTTGCCTGGGCCGCTATCCCGACATGGACCTTGCTCAGTCCAAGGTTCGCCGCCCAGGAGAGAATGGCGGACTCCAGTTGCTCGGTCTGCGGGTGGGCGGGGTATGTCTCGCGTCCCTTTCCCAGGTGGGAGAGAATCCAGGGTTTCAGGGGCCGAAAGGAACCGGAGATGTCGTCCGTCGTCCGGGAGTCCGTCGACCGGGAGTCCGTCGACCGGGAGTCAGTCGTCCGGGAGTCAGTCGTCTTGGAACCAGATGTCCTGGAGTCAGTCGTCTTGGGGTCGGTCGTCCTGAGGTCAGGGAACAGAAGGGGCATCTGAGGGGGCATGCTGCAGTTCCTTCCTGCTCTACTTTCCGAAACGCCGCTGACGGGCGCCGTAGAAGGCCAGGGCGCAGTGCAGATCGGACTGGGTGAAGTCGGGCCACAGGACAGGGCAGAAATAGAGTTCGGAGAGGGCTGCCTGCCAGAGCATGAACCCGGAGAGACGTTGTTCGCCGGAAGTGCGGATCACCAAGTCCGGGTCGGGCAGACCGCTGGTGGACAGGGCCTGGGCGAACGACCTCTCGGACACGGTGAAGCCGGCGGACTCGGCCGCCTGGTGGGCCAGCATGCGCGCTGCGGCGAGGATGTCCTCCCGGCCGCTGTAGCCGACCGCGAAGTTGATCTGAGGGCCCTGATTGCGACAGGTGCCGGCCTCCGCCTCGCGCAGCGAGGCTGCCAGAGAGCTGGGGAGCAGCCGGGGATCCCCGAGGTGACGCATTCTCCAGTGCCCGGCCGCCGCCAGCCGGTCGGTCAAGTCGGAGATGATGTCCAGGAGTTCGTGGAGCTCGGCCGCGGCACGGTTGAGGTTGTCCGTCGAGAGCAGCCACCATGTGGTGGTCTCTATGCCTACGGCCTCACACCAGCGAACGGCCCGGCAGACGTTGTCCGCGCCTTCCCGGTGGCCCTGCTCGACGGGGTGGCCATGGGCCTGCGCCCAACGGCGGTTTCCGTCCACTATGAAGGCGACGTGACGCGGCCCGCTGCCCGGGCCGAGGTCGAGGCGGTTGTCCTTCTGCTGTGGGAGGTCGCGCGGAGGAGTACTCATCGGGCACTTCCTTATCGCCTGGGACCGGTGCATACACGGCCGATACGAATCCAGCGGGCTCAACGAGCAAGGAAATGGGCGGAGTAGGTGGATGTGCCGCGAGGGTGGCTGCGGGCGGCGGCCTGCCCTGAAGATCCTGGTCCGCTCCGCCGGGGTTGCCAAGGCGTGATCAGGGGCGCTTGACGGTGCGCACGCCTCAATCGGAGGCCGCAGCGGCTCCCGCCGAGGGCGCTCAAGTCGCCCCTCAAAGCGCGGTGTTCTCTCCGCAAGACCCACGCGCCGGCCCGCGGCCGTCGGGACCGGCCCGGCGGACCGCTCAGTGGTCGAGCGAGCCGATGAAGCGGTGCAACCGTGCGACGACCTGCCGCAGTACGTCGACGGAGCCCACGGTGTCCTCCGCGAGTTCCAGGGCGTGGTCCGCCGAGGGGATCTCCAGGACGTCGTGGTGCAGCGACTCGGCGACCTGGGCGTCCCACAGCGCGTCGGCGCTCCCGCCGACAAGGAGAGCCGGCGCCTTGGCCCGCCGGAGCGAGCGGGCCACCTGGTCGTACGTCAGGAGCGGGGTGAGCCAGGCGGCCGCGAGGTTCCGGTCGGCCGCGACGCCACAGGCGAGTGAGCCGAGGGACTTGCCGACGACCAAGCGCTCCGCGGGAAGTGCGGTACTCGTCTGCGGGTCCGTCGTGGCTGGTCGCTCCCCCAAGTTCTCGGCTTCGCTCGAACAGGGGGGACCCCCCCTCGCGGCGGAGCCGCACATGTCACAGCCCCGCCCCCTTTCGGGGCACTGCCGACCCGCAGCGGACTTCGACAAGACCGCTTAGACGACAGGCCCCCTCCTCGGCGTCGACGGCGAAGGAGGAGGGATCGGGCATGGCCGAAGGCTACTGGGCGGGCGATACCGCGCGGGCGTTCAGGTGGCTCAGCCGCCCGCCGCCACCGCCTTCGCCCACCGGTAGTCCGCCTTGCCGCTGGGGGAGCGCTGGATGTGGTCGGTGAAGACCACGGCCCGGGGGATCTTGTAGCCGGCGAGTCGGGTGCGGCAGTGGGTCTGGACGGCTTCGAGGTCCAACGGGCCCGCGCCGTCGCGGAGTTGGACGACCGCGGCGACACGGTTGCCCCAGCGCTCGTCGGGTACCCCGGCGACCAGCGCGTCGTACACGTCCGGATGGGACTTCAGCGCCTGCTCGACCTCCTCCGGATACACCTTCTCGCCACCGGTGTTGATGCACTGCGAGCCCCGGCCGAGGACGGTCACGATGCCCTCGTCGTCCACGGTCGCCATGTCGCCGAGCAGCACCCACCGCTCGTCGCCCCGCTGGAAGAAGGTCTCGGCGGTTTTCTTGGGGTCGTTGTAGTAGCCGAGCGGCACATGGCCGCGCTGCGCGATGCGCCCCGGCTCGCCGACCGGCACAGGGTCGTACGTCGCCGGATCCACCACCTGCGTACGGGCGTTGACCCGCAGCCGGAACCCCTTGTCGGGGCCCGAGTCGTCCGTCGCCGTGCCGTTGAAGCCGGACTCGGAGGAGCCGAAGTTGTTCAGGAGCATGACGTTCGGGGCCAGGGCGGCGAACTGTGCACGCACCGTCTCCGACATGATCGCGCCGGACGACGACACGCTGAACATGGCCGAGAGGTCCGTCCCCTTGCAGGGCCCGTTCAGCGCGTCTATCAGCGGCCGTAGCATCGCGTCGCCGACCAGCGACATGCTCGTGACCTTCTCCCGCTCGATCGTGCGCAGCACTTCCTCGGGCGCGAACTTGCGGTGGATGACAAGGCGTTGGCCGAAGTTGAAGCAGATGAACGCCGTCAGGGTCGACGTGCCGTGCATCAGCGGGGGAGTGGGGAAGAAGGTGATCCCGTCGCCGCCCGCGGCGACCCGCTCGGCCACCTCTTCGGGGCGCTGGACCGGCTCACCGGTCGGGGCGCCGCCGCCGAGCCCCGAGAAGAACAGGTCCTCCTGACGCCACATCACCCCCTTGGGCATACCGGTCGTGCCGCCGGTGTAGATGATGAACAGGTCGTCGGGTGACCGGTCGCCCGTGAAGCCCCGCTCCGGTGAGCCGGCCGCCTCCGCGTCGGCGTACGACACCGCGTCGAGCGAGGGAGATCCGGCGGGCGGGGTCCCCACCCGCACCAGATGCCGCAGCTTCTCGGTCCTCGGCAGTGCGGCCGCCACGCGCGCGGTGAACTCCCCGTCGAAGACGAGCGCCGCGAGATCCGCGTCGCGGTAGAGGTAGACCAACTCCTCTTCCACATAGCGGTAGTTGACGTTGACCGGGACGACCCGTGCCTTGAGGCAGGCGAGCACCGTCTGCAGGTACTCGATCCCGTTGTAGAGGTGGAGCCCCAGATGTTCGCCCGGCTTGATGCCGCTGTCGATCAGGTGGTGGGCGATGCGGTTGGCGGCGGCGTCGAGCTCGGCGTACGTCAGCCTGCGTTCCGCCCCCGTGCCGGGGTGATCGATGTACACGAGCGCCTCGCGGTCGGGGACCACGTCGACGACCGACTCGAACAGGTCGGCAAGGTTGTACTCCACCGCTCCTCCTGACCCCGGCGCCATCTCTTCTGGCTTCTGGCGGTCATCAGAGCAGAGGCGCCCACAACTGGGAAGGGTCCTCGTACAAGAAATCTGACTGACTGTCAGAAAACTATTGAACTGGCTCCCCGGCTACTGCAACCTGTTCCAGGTCCGAAGCCGATCCGAAGCCGATCCGAAGCCGACAGGTCGGTTGTCACGAGAGGGAGCACGGCCATGGGTGGGACGGAACATCTCGCTGTGCAGCGCGAAGGCGCCACACTGGTACTCACGCTCAACCGGCCCGAGGCGAAGAACGCGCTCTCGCTGCCGATGCTGGTGGGCCTCTACGACGGGTGGGTGGCCGCCGACGAGGACGACACGATCCGCTCGATCGTGCTCACCGGCTCGGGCGGCGCGTTCTGCGCGGGCATGGACCTCAAGGCCCTCGCGGGCAAGGGGATGGAGGGCGAGCAGTACCGGGACCGGCTGAAGGCCGACCCCGATCTGCACTGGAAGGCGATGCTGCGCCACCACCGCCCCCGCAAACCCGTCATCGCCGCCGTCGAGGGCTACTGCGTCGCCGGCGGCACGGAGATCCTCCAGGGCACGGATATTCGCCTCGCGGGCGAGTCCGCCACGTTCGGGCTCTTCGAGGTCAAGCGCGGGCTCTTCCCGATCGGTGGCTCGACGGTCCGTCTGCCGCGGCAGATTCCGCGTACGCATGCGCTGGAGATGCTGCTCACGGGGCGGGCGTACTCGGCGGCCGAGGCCGCGTCGATCGGTCTCATCGGCCGGGTCGTCCCGGACGGGACCGCGCTGGAGAAGGCCCTGGCCGTCGCCGAGCAGATCAACGCGTGCGGGCCGCTTGCCGTCGAGGCGGTCAAGGCTTCGGTGTACGAGACCGCGGAGATGTCCGAGGCGGACGGCCTTGCGGCGGAGTTGAAGCGGGGGTGGCCGATCTTTGACACCGCCGATGCGAAGGAGGGCTCCAGAGCCTTTGCGGAGAAGCGGGACCCTGTGTTTCGGCGGGCCTAGGTCGCCCTTGGTCTGCGGGGTGGTGGTGGGGGCTGGTCGCGCCCACGCGGCGGAGCCGCATATGTCACAGCCCCGCGCCCCTGACGGGGCGCCCCCCGGCGTGCACATTCGGGGCGCCCCACCGTGCTCCCCAGCTGAGAAACGGAGTTTGCTGATGGCTACCCTTCCCTCGCCGGAAGTGCTGAGCGCGCCCCTCGTAGTCGAGTTTCCGTTCACCCGGTCCCTCGGGCCCGTACAGAGTGCCTTCCTCACCGGGCTGCGTGAGCGGACCGTGCTCGGAGTGAAGGCCGGTGACGGGCGGACGCTCGTGCCGCCCGTCGAGTACGACCCCGTCACCGCCGAGGAGATACGCGACCTGGTGGAGGTCGCCCCGACCGGCACCGTCACCACCTGGGCCTGGAACCACGAGCCCCGCCGCGGTCAGCCGCTCGAAACGCCCTTCGCCTGGGTCCTGGTGAAGCTCGACGGCGCCGACACCGCGCTGCTGCACGCCCTGGACGCGCCGGGCCCCGAAGCGGTCAGGACCGGCATGCGGGTGCGGATCCGGTGGGCCGCCGAACGGAGCGGTGCCATCACCGACATCGCCTGCTTCGAGACGTACGAAGGGGAAGCGGGCGGCATCGAAAGTGCCCCGCACGACGGTGTGTTCGGGGATCCCGTCACCGGGATCGTCGCGCCCGCACGCCTCGACTACACCTACTCGCCCGGCCGCGCCCAGAGCGACTACCTGGGCGCCCTCGCCGACCGGAAGGTCGTCGGCGAACGCTGCCCCTCCTGCCACAAGGTCTACGTCCCGCCCCGAGGAGCCTGCCCCACCTGCGGCGTCGCCACGACGGAGGCGGTCGAGGTCGGGCCGCGGGGCACCGTCACCACGTACTGCATCGTCAACATCAAGGCGAAGAATCTCGACATCGAAGTTCCCTATGTCTACGCGCACATCGCGCTCGACGGCGCCGATCTCGCCCTGCACGCGCGCATCGCGGGGATTCCGTACGACCAGGTGCGGATGGGCCTGCGCGTCGAACCCGTGTGGAGCGACGGCGGCCGCTTCCCCGATCACTACCGGCCCACCGGTGAGCCGGACGCCGACTACGACACGTACAAGGAGCTGGTGTAGATGCCGTCCGCCATGCGGCCCGCCCGCGACATCGCCATCGTCGCCTTCGGGCAGACCGACCACCGGCGCTCCTCCGACGAGCTCTCCGAGGTGGAGATGCTCATGCCGGTCCTGCACCAGGTCCTCGACGCCACCGGCCTGAAGACCAGCGACATCGGCTTCACCTGCTCGGGGTCGTCCGACTATCTCGCGGGACGTGCCTTCTCCTTCACGATGGCGCTCGACGGGGTGGGTGCCTGGCCGCCCATCTCTGAATCGCATGTCGAGATGGACGGGGCCTGGGCGCTGTACGAGGCATGGACGAAGCTGCTGACCGGCGAGGCCGACACCGCGCTCGTGTACGCGTACGGCAAGTCGTCCCCCGGCTCGGTGCGCGACGTCCTGACCCGTCAGCTCGACCCCTACTACGTGGCCCCGCTGTGGCCCGACTCGGTCGCGCTCGCCGCCCTCCAGGCGCAGGCCCTGATCGACGCGGGGGACACCGACGAGCCCGCGCTCGCCGGGGTCGCCGCGCGCAGCCGCGGGGACGCGGCCGCCAACTCCCATGCCCAGCTGAAGGGTTCGGTGCCACAGGGCGAGTACGTCGTGCGTCCGCTGCGCACCGGCGACTGCCCGCCCGTCGGCGACGGGGCCGCCGCCGTGATCCTCGCCGCGGGGGACCGGGCCCGCGAGCTGTGCGAGCGGCCCGCCTGGATCCGCGGGATCGACCACCGGATCGAGGCGCACAGCCTCGGCGTGCGCGATCTCACCGACTCGCCGTCCAGCAGGCTCGCCGCCGAGCGGGCCGGAGCCTTTGAACGGCCCGTGGACACGGCCGAGTTGCACGCCCCGTTCACCGCGCAGGAAGTCGTCCTGCGCAAGGCCCTGGAGCTCGGCGACGACGTCGCGGTCAACCCGTCCGGCGGCGCGCTCGCCGCCAACCCGATGATGGCCGCGGGCCTGATCCGGCTCGGCGAGGCGGCCGCCCGCATCCACCGGGGCGCCTCGGACCGCGCGCTCGCCCACGCCACGTCCGGCCCCTGCCTGCAGCAGAACCTGGTCGCCGTCCTCGAAGGAGACGCCCGATGAACAAGGAGCCCGTGGCCGTCGTCGGGATCGGCCAGACCAAGCATGTCGCGGCACGGAGGGATGTCTCCATCGCGGGACTCGTCCGGGAGGCGGCCCAACGTGCCCTCACGGACGCCGAGTTGACCTGGGCGGACATCGACGCCGTCGTCATCGGCAAGGCGCCCGACTTCTTCGAGGGCGTGATGATGCCCGAGCTGTACCTGGCCGACGCCCTCGGCGCGGTCGGCAAGCCGATGCTGCGCGTACACACCGCGGGCTCGGTCGGCGGCTCCACCGCGCTCGTCGCCGCGAACCTGGTCGCGGGCCGCGTCCACGGCACCGTCCTGACCCTCGCCTTCGAGAAGCAGTCCGAATCCAACGCGATGTGGGGGCTCTCCCTGCCCATCCCCTTCCAGCAGCCGCTCCTCGCGGGCGCGGGCGGCTTCTTCGCCCCGCACGTACGCGCGTACATGCGACGCACCGGCGCCCCCGACACGGTCGGCTCGCTGGTGGCCTACAAGGACCGCCGCAACGCGCTCAAGAACCCGTACGCCCACCTCCACGAGCAGGACATCACCCTGGAGAAGGTCCAGGCGTCGCCCATGCTGTGGGACCCGATCCGCTACTCGGAGACCTGCCCCTCGTCCGACGGCGCCTGCGCGATGATCCTCACCGACCGTGCGGGCGCGGCCCGTTCACCCAAACCACCCGCCTGGATGCACGGCGGCGCCATGCGCAGCGAGCCGACGCTCTTCGCCGGCAAGGACTTCGTCTCCCCGCAGGCGGGCAAGGACTGCGCGGCCGACGTCTACCGGCAGGCCGGCATCAGCGACCCGCGGCGCGAGATCGACGCCGTCGAGATGTATGTGCCGTTCTCCTGGTACGAGCCGATGTGGCTGGAGAACCTCGGCTTCGCCGATGAGGGCGAGGGCTGGAAGCTCACCGAGGCGGGCGTCACGGAACTCGACGGGGACCTGCCCGTCAACATGTCGGGCGGTGTCCTGTCCACCAATCCCATCGGCGCATCCGGCATGATCCGCTTCGCCGAAGCGGCACTTCAGGTGCGCGGCCAGGCCGGCGAGCACCAGATCGACGGGGCCCGCAGGGCGCTCGGGCACGCCTACGGCGGCGGCGCGCAGTTCTTCTCCATGTGGCTGGTCGGCGCGGAGCCGCCCACGACGTGACGGGTGGTGTCGTGCCGGGCAGGCGTTCGTCCTCCTTCCGCGGCCTGTCCGGCGCAGGAACCGAAAGCTAGGCTGGCGGGCGGACGACGCATCGGGAGGAGCACGGACGTGGCCGAAGGCACCATTCAGCAGCATCCGCTCGCAGGCTGGGACAAGCCGGAGCTCGACCTCAGCACCGCGGACTGGCGATCGAGCAGTGAGGGGCGGGGAGACGTGGAGATCGCCTTTGTCGAAGGATTCATCGCGATGCGCAACGCGGGCCGCCCCGAGAGTCCGTCCCTGATCTTCACCCCGGCGGAGTGGGGTGCCTTCGTGCACGGCGCACGCGAAGGCGAGTTCGATCTGACGTAGGCCGTACGGGCGTTGTGCGCCCTCGCCTCCGGCTGTCGCGGCCGGCCGCGCCGCCGGCCGTGCTGACCTGGTGACTTTGGACTCTGCCCCCGGGCCCGCCCGCCGCGCGAGGCCGGGCCCGGAAGCAGAGCCGGTCGACCTTGGCCTTGCGCCGGAGACGAGGAAGCCATGAGCGACGCCGTGAACGGCGATGCCACCGTCCAGCCTGTTGTCGTCGCCGTGGACGGATCAGCCGGCAGCGATCACGCCCTGGAGTGGGCGCTGACCGCCGCGCGGCTGCGCCGTGCGCCGCTGCGGATCGCGCATGTACGGCAGTACGCGCTGCCGCTTGCCGACGGGCCGCGCATGCCGACCATCGACCACCGCCACGACGCCGACCCGGTCATCGACCGTACGCGCGGGCTCCTGGAGGGGCGGGCGGAGCTGCCCCCGCTGATGTTGGAGGTCGTGGACGGCTCTCCGGGCAAGGACATTCCACGGCTCGGCGACGGGGCGCAGCTGCTTGTCCTCGGGTCGCGGGGACGCGGCGGGTTCAGGAGCCTGCTGCTCGGCTCGAACGGTCTGGCGTGTGCGCGCGAGGCGGCGTGCCCTGTCGTGGTCGTGCGGCCCGGTGCGGAGCCGGCGGCGGACGAAGAGACGTACGTGGTGCTCGGCCTCGACGCGCTGACCCCGGACGACGGTGTCATCGGCTTCGCCTTCGCCGAAGCGCAGATGCGGGGCGTTGCGCTGCGCATCATCTGCGCCTATGCCTCGCCCACCCTCGTCTACACCGCCACCGGCGACTTCGTGACCTCGGCGAGCGCGGACGCGGCGGCCGCGGCCGATCACACGGAACGCGCGGACGTGCGGCTCGCGCCGTTCAAGGAGCGCCATCCGAAGGTGAGCGTCGAGCTGCTCGTCCTGCCGGGGGACGCGGCCGGGGTCCTGGTGGAGGCGTCGCTGAACGCGGAACTCGTGGTGGTGGGACGGCACCACCGGCGGATGCTGGCCGGCCGCCTTGTCGGCTCGGTGACCAATGCGGTGCTGCTGCACGCGGAGGGCGCGGTGGCCGTGGTGCCGGTCGGCGAGGAGGAGTGAGCGGGGCGGGGTGAGTGTGCCGGCGGGCGGGGGCTCACCCGAGCACGACACAGCCCCGCCCCTCCAGCCTCCGCAGGAGTTCGTCCGGCACATGGACGTCGTTCCAACGCAGGTCCAGCTTCTCCAGCGAGGGCAGTTCCGCGATCCAGTGCGGCAGCTCCCGCAGCCGGTTGGCGCGCACGTCGACTCTGCGCAGCAGGGGCAGATCGCGCAGTACGTCCGGTACGTGAGTGAACTCGTTCTCGCGCAGCTCCAGTTCGCGCAGTTGACGCAGCCGGCGGAATGTGGCGGGGAGCGCGGAGAGGCGGTTGCCGCGCAGCCACAGTTCACGCAGGGCCGTGAGGCCGCCGAGGGACGCGGGCAGCGCGGTCAGGTCGTTGTGCTGGGCGCGCAGTTCCACCAGGGCCGTGAGCGAACCCAGCGCGTCCGGCAGCGCGGCGAGCCGGTTCTCGCCCACGTTCAGATACCTCAGCCGCGTCAGCCCGCCCAGTGACTCCGGCAGCGAGGCGAGGTTGTTGTCGTGGAGGTAGAGGAAGCGGCTGAGGCCCGTCAGGTCGCCCAGCTCGGGCGGGACCGACGTCAGCCGGTTGTGGCCGAGGTCCAGGGTGTGCAGCGCGGTCAGGGTGCCGATCCGCGCGGGCAGCCGCGTGAGCGCGTTGTCGGGCAGGAGCAGGATCTCAAGGGCCGGGTGCCGCCACACCTCGTCGGGGATCTCGCTCAGCCCGCCGTGCCAGTAATTGAGTACGCGCTCGGCGCCGGCCGGCATATGAGTTCCCTTCGTCTGCGTCTGCGGAGAGGCGACGTCAGTCAACCGCATCACTGTCGGCGAATCGGCTCCCGGCGGCCCGTACGGGCGTAATCTGAAGTGCCTGAAGGCCAAGGCGTGCGCTGCGGTAAGCGCCCGGCGCACCACCGTGGCTGGGGGTGTCCCATGGTGCAGCACTTCAGTCACGGCAGGCGGATCCTCTTCGAGCGCGAGAGTGAACTGGCCGCCCTCGACGAGGCGTTGAGCGAGCTGAGCGGGCTGCCGCGCGACGGCGCGGAACCCCCGGACCGGCGCCGTGGCGCGCTGCTCTCCTTCGCGGGGCGCGCGGGCCTCGGCAAGACCTCCCTCCTCGCGGAGGCACGGCGACGTGCGGCGGCCAAGGGCTGCACGGTGGCGTCCGCGCGCGGCAGCGACCAGGAGCAGCGCGTTGCCTTCCACGTGGCACGCCAGCTGGTCCAGCCGCTGCTCGCCCCGGTCCCGGACGCGGAACTGCGCGCGGCGCTTGGCAGTTGGTACGCCATCGTCGGCCCCGCGCTCGGGCTCTGCGCGCCGTCCGACGGCGCGCCGCCCGACCCGCAGGGCCTGCGCGACGGGCTCGACTGGGTGCTCACCCATCTCGCCGTGCAGCGCGCCCCGTTGGTGGTCGTCATCGACGACGCGCACTGGGCCGACGCCGAGTCGCTGAGCTGGCTCGCCGCCTTCGCGCCCCGCGCCGAGGCGCTGCCGCTGCTCCTGATCGTCGCCTACCGGCCCGAGGAACTGCCCGCCCATGCCGAGGAGTTCAGAGGGCTGCCCGGACGGGCGGGGCAGCGGCCCATCGGTCTCGAACCGCTCAGCGCCGGCGCCGTCGCCCGCCTTGTCCGCGACGGGCTCGGCGCCCGCGCCGACGACGCGTTCTGCCGCGAGTGCTGGGCGGTCACCGCGGGCAATCCGTTCGAGGCGGTGGAGCTGACCGCCAAGGTGCGCGACCGCGGCCTCATCCCCGATGAGGCCGCGGCGCATCTGCTGCGCGACCTCGCGGCCGCCGTCAAGGGCAGCGGTCTTGTCGCCCGCCTGGAACGCCTGGGCACCTCCACCGTCCGGTTCGCCTGGGCCTGCGCCGTACTCGGCACCGAGATCTCCCCGGCGCTCGCCGCCGCCGTCGCGGGCATCGGCGAGCGGGAGGGCGCCGACTGCGCCGACCGGCTGCGCCGCGCCCGCGTCCTGACCGGCGCCGACCGGCTCGAGTTCGTGCACCCGCTGATCGCCACCGCCGTCTACCGCGCCATTCCCTGCGGGGTGCGCGTCGCCCTGCACGGCCAGGCCGCCTGGTCCGTGGTCAACGCCGGGTTCGGCGCGTCCGCCGCCGCGCGCCATCTCCTGGAGGTCCACCCCGACGGCGACACCTGGGTCGTACAGCAACTGCGCGCCGCCGCCGGCGAGACCGTCCGGGCGGGGGCGCCCGACGCCGCCCGCCGCTATCTCGCCAGGGCGCTGCGCGAACCACCGCCCTGGGAGGACCGTGCCGCGGTCCTCTACGAACTGGGCTGTGCCTCGCTGCTCACCGAGCCGGCGACGACCGTCAACCATCTGCGGGCCGCCCTCGAAGAACCCATCACGGACCCCGCCCTGCGCCACGGCATCGTCTACCGCCTCTCCCAGGTCCTCGCCCACTCCGACCGCCTCGGCGAGGCCTCCGACACCCTCGCCCGAGAGATCCGCCTGACCACCGACCCACGGGTGCGGATCCGGATGCAGGCCGAGCAGTTCATGTGGGACGCCTTCCGCGCCGACGAACCCGACTCGCCCGCCCGCTCCCGGCGCCTTGCCCGGCTCGCCGACCGGCTGCCGGGCCGCGACCTCACCGAGCGGTACGTCATCGGGCTCCGCGCCTGGGACGCCACGCTGCGCGCCGAACCCGCGGGGACCGCCGTGCGGCACGCCGAGCGGGCCCTGGTCGGCGGGCTCGGCTGGGCGGAGGAGGACCGCGGCTTCGAGGTACCCGTCCTGGTCGCCCTCACCTTCCTGTACGCCGACCGCCCCGGCCGCGCAGAGGAACTGTTCGCCGCCGGGATCGCCGACTTCGAGCGGCAGGGCTGGCGCGGCGCCCATCTGTCCTTCGCGTACACCCTGCTCGCGTACATCCGCTTCCGGCGCGGCCGTCTCGCCGAGGCCGAGGACTTCGTGCGCGCCGGCCTTCGGATCGCCGAGCGGGTGGGTCCCGGCACCCCCGCCCACTGGTACGCGGTCGGCATCCTCATCGAGACCCTGCTGGCCCGCGGCCGGGTCGCCGAGGCGACGCGGACCGCCGAGCAGTACTCCTTCGGAGCGCCGTTCCCCGCGGCCGTCGTCTTCCCCGACGCGCAGGCCGTGCACGGCGAACTGCTCCTCGCGCGCGGGCTCACCAAGGACGCGGCCGCCGAACTCGCCGCGGCAGGCCGCCGCCTCGACCCGCGCGGCATGCGCAACCCCGCCTGGTGCCCCTGGCAGCTGCACCTCGCGCTCGCCGAGGCCGAGGACGCCCCCGAGCGCGCGCTCGCCATTGCACACGAGGCGACCCGGCGGGCCCGCGGATTCGCCACCGCCTCGGCGGTGGGGCAGGCGCTGCGGATCAGCGCCGAGGTCTCGTCGGGCTCGGCGCGCCTCAAGCTCCTGGAGGAGGCGGTCGGTCATCTGGAGCGCTCGCCCGCGGCGTACGAACTGGCCTGCGCGCTGGTGGGCCTCGGCGGTGAACTGCGCCGCGCAGGACGCCCCAAGGAGGCCGCCGAACCGCTCTACCGAGGGCTCGACGCGGCCGTCCAGTGCGGGGCCGACGGCCTGGTCGAGCGGGCCCGCGACGAGCTGGCGGCCGCGGGCCTGCGTCCCCGGCTGCTGCACAGCACCGAGACGGACACGCTCACCGCGCGCGAGCGCACCGCCGCCAACCTCGCCGTCCGGGGCGAGCCGGTCGCCAGGATCGCCGCGGAGCTGCACACCGACGAGGCGGCCGTGGTGCGGATGCTCTCCGCCGTTTACCGGAAGGTGGGGACGGACCATGCGGGTCTCGCCGCCGCGCTGGGCGCTTCTGCGGATGGGCGGTGATGTGCCTGCGGGTCCGGTGGGGGCTGGTCGCGCAGTTCCCCGCGCCCCTTCGGGGCGCCCCCCCGGGTGGGCTGAACCGCGCCGCCCCCGCGCCGACAAACGCCGCGGGCCACGTACCATTGGCGCATGTCCTTCCTCCGCCGCCGCAGCTCCGCCACTCCCGCGGGCCCGGACTTCGATGTCCTGGCCATGGACCCCGGTGACTGGCCCGGCAATCTCGGCGCGGGTCTGCTGCCCGCGCCCGACGGCAGCTGCCAGGGTGTCTTCCTGCGCTACGACCTCTTCGGCGGCCGCGGCCCCGCGATGATCATCGGCAATCTGCCCGAGGGCTCGCCGGCCCGCGAGACGGGCGACGACGAGGTGCCCTTCGAGGTGGCCCAGCTGCTGCTCGCGCTGGAGAACGACGAGGAGATCACCGTCGTCACCACCGAGGACATGCCGGTGATGCAGGGCGACAACCTCCTGATCGTGCGACGCCTCAAGCTCTCCGAAAGCCGCATCTCCTGCGTGCAGTTCGACCGCAGCGACGGCGTCCTCGTCACCATCGCCGCCTGGGACCGGCCGATCACCGACGATCTGTACGCACTGCTCAAGCCGCTGCCCGCGGAGCTTTTCCAGCAGGGCTGAAGGGCCCCGCTCCCGCGCCCCGACCGAATCCATCCGCATCCGTCCAAGTACCCACCCCTTACGTCCAAGGGGTGGGTTTGTTGTGTGTCTTGCCACTGAGTCATCGGACTTTTAACGTGACCGGTCATGACTCCTGGGATCTCCCGAAGAACCACCATGAAGTCCGCCGTCGGCGGTGCGGCCGTACTGGCAACGGGTGGAGGCGTATTGGCCGATACCGCGGGTGCGGCCGAACGCCGACGTGATACGTCCGATGAATCGCTGCTCTGGTACGCGGCGCCCGCCGCCGACTGGGAGCGCGAGGCCCTCCCCATCGGAAACGGCGCGCTCGGCGCCATGGTCTTCGGCACCCTCGCATCCGAGCGGCTCCAGTTCAACGAGAAGACCCTGTGGACCGGCGGCCCCGGCTCCCGCGACGGCTACGACTTCGGCAACTGGCGCGAGGCCAGACCGGGGGCCCTCGACGACGTACGCGAAGAGCTCGACGCGCAGGGCAGCCTCGGCCCCGACGCCGTCGCGGCGAAGCTCGGCCAGGCGCGGCGCGGCTACGGCGCCCACCAGACCTTCGGCGACCTGCACATCGACCTGCCGGGCGCGCCGGACACCCCGGACGCCACTTACCGCCGCGCCCTCGACCTCCGCCGGGGCCTGGCGACCGTCACGTACACCCACCAACAGGTGCGCCACGAGCGGGAGTTCTTCGCCTGTCACCCGGACGGTGTGCTCGTCGGGCGGCTGACCGCGGACCGCCCCGCGAGCGTGACCTGCACCCTGCACCACACCTCGCCGCGCACCGACTTCACCGTCACGGCCGACGGCGACCGCATGACCGTACGCGGTGAACTCGCCGACAACGGGCTGAAGTTCGAGGCGCAGCTCCGGGTCGTGCACCAGGGTGGCAAGCGCACCGCGAACGCCGACGGCAGCATCACCGTCAGCGGCGCCGATCACGTCTGGTTCGCGCTCGCCGCGGGCACCGACTACGCCGACACCTACCCCGACTACCGCGGCGACGACCCGCACGCCACCGTCACCCGCACCGTCGACGAGGCCGTCGCGCAAGGGCACGGCGCGCTGCGCGCACGCCATCTGCGCGACCACGGCGAGCTGTTCGGCCGGGTCGCCCTCGACATCGGCCAGTCCATGCCCGCCGACGTCCCGACCGACCGGCTGCTCAAGGGATATGGGGGAGGGGCGAGTGCGTCCGACCGTGCCCTGGAAGCCCTCTTCTTCCAGTACGGGCGCTACCTCCTCATCGCTTCGTCGCGCGCGGGATCGCTGCCCGCCAACCTCCAGGGCGTATGGAACAACAGCATCACCCCGCCCTGGTCGGCCGACTACCACACCAACATCAACCTCCAGATGAACTACTGGCTCGCCGAGGCCGCGGGCCTCCCCGAGACCACCACGCCGTACGACCGCTTCGTCGAGGCACTGCGCGAGCCGGGCCGGCGTACGGCCAAGGAGATGTTCGGCTCGCGGGGCTGGGTCGTGCACAACGAGACCAACCCCTACGGCTTCACCGGAGTCCACGACTGGTCCACGGCCTTCTGGTTCCCCGAGGCGGCCGCCTGGCTCACCGCGCAGCTCTATGAGCACTACCGCTTCGGCGGTTCCACGGACTATCTGCGCTCCACCGCCTACCCGGCGATGAAGGAGGCCGCCGAGTTCTGGCTCGACAACCTGCGCACCGACCCGCGCGACGGCACCCTCGTCGCCACCCCCAGCTACTCGCCCGAACACGGCGACTTCACCGCGGGCGACTCCATGGCCCAGCAGATCGTCCACGACCTGCTCACCAACACCCTGGAGGCCGCCCGCGTCCTCGGCGACTCGGCCGCCTTCCGTGCCGAACTCGAAAAGACCCTCGGCAAGCTCGACCCCGGCCTGCGCATCGGCTCCTGGGGTCAACTCCAGGAGTGGAAGGCCGACTTGGACGACAGGACCGACGACCACCGGCACGTCTCCCACCTCTACGCCCTGCACCCCGGACGGCAGATCAAGCCCGGCAGCAAGTGGGCGGACGCCGCGAAGGTGTCGCTGACCGCGCGCGGCGACGGCGGCACCGGCTGGTCCAAGGCGTGGAAGGTCAACTTCTGGGCACGCCTGCGCGACGGCGACCACGCGCACAAGATGCTGAGCGAGCAGCTCAAGTCCTCGACGCTGCCCAACCTCTGGGACACCCACCCGCCGTTCCAGATCGACGGCAACTTCGGTGCGACATCGGGTGTCGTGGAGATGCTCCTGCAGAGCCAGCACGACGTCATCGAGGTGCTGCCCGCACTGCCCGCGAGCTGGCCCGACGGTTCGGTGCGGGGGCTGCGGGCGCGCGGCGGGGCGCGGATCGACGTCGAGTGGTCGGGCGGGCGTACAACCCGCATCGTGCTCACCGCCTCGCGGACGCGCGAACTGACTGTCCGCAGCGGGCTGTTGAGCGGCGGCGAGAAGACGTTCAAGGCGCGGGCGGGGGAGCGTTACGTCTTCGACTGACCCGCCGTCAGTTCGGCCCGCGCATACGCCGGGGCCGGGTCTGCCCCCACGCAGACCCGGCCCCGACTGACCTTGGCGGCTCCAGGAGCCCTGGAAGCCCTACGAGCCCGACGACACCATCCGTACGTCGGCCGCCCGCACATACGCCACGCGGTGCCCGAACTGGATCTCGTAGTACGTGTCCTTGCCGCGCACCACCTTGTGCGGCGCCGTGTCGAACGTCGGGGCGTAGAAGTACTCGCCCGGCATCTTGTCGCCGACCGCGTACTTCTGGCCTGCCAGGAGCTTGTACGGCAGCGGGGTGACCGGCTGCGCGGGGACGCCCGCCGGGTACGCCTCCTTCTCCGGGTAGGCGCGGCCGTAGACCGGGACGCTCTCCGCCCCCGCCTTCGGCGTGATCACGGGCCCGGACGCGTCGAGGGCGGTCGGCTGCTTCTTCGGGTTCTTGAACCAGGCCTTCTGGCCCAGGTACCAGACGGCCGTCCAGTCGCCCTTGCGGTCGGCGACCGCGTACTGCTGGCCGGTGGAGAGCCGGGCGCCGATGTCGTTCACGCCGATCGTCGAGTCACCGCCGCCGGGCCGCAGGCCGATGTCCTTGATCAGCGGTGCGTCGTCGCGCGGCTCGGTGTGCACCCGCACCGCCGCGGAGCCGTGCGTCTCGCACTTCTCGCCCGGCTTGACGCAACCCGTGTACTCCGGCCGGTTCTTGGCGTACTCGGGCGCCACCGTCACCAGGCCGCCGTCCGGGCCCGCCGTGCGCACGAACGGCTTGCCCATCAGCGTGAAGTAGTGCTGCCAGTCCCAGTACGGGCCGGGGTCGGTGTGCATGCCCGCGATCGTCGACGGCACCGTGCCCTGGACGTTGTCGTGGCCGATGATGTGCTGGCGGTCCAGCGGGATGTCGTACTTCTTGGCGAGGTACTTCACCAGACGGGCCGACGAGCGGTACATCGCCTCGGTGTACCAACTGTCGGGCTGTGCGAGGAATCCCTCGTGCTCCAGGCCGATCGACTTGGCGTTGACGTACCAGTTGCCCGCGTGCCAGGCGACGTCCTTCGCCTTCACGTGCTGGGCGATGTGCCCGTCGGTGGAGCGCAGGGTGTACTGCCACGACACGTACGTGGGGTCCTGCACCATCTTGAGGACGCCTTCCCAGCGCCCCTCGGTGTCATGGACGACGATCGTGTCGATGCTCTGGCTCTTGGGGCGGTTCGACAGATCGTGGTTACCGTAGTCGTCGTTGCCGTTCGGGTCCTTGAACTCCTCGTACGGCGCGGGGATCCACTCGCACGACACGGTCTTCGGGCACTCGGTCGCGCCCGCGGCCGCCTTCCGCAGCCCCATGCCGAGCACCTGCGCCGCGTCCGGCCGCAGGCCGCTGTCCGGCGCGAGCGCCACGCGCTGCCCGGCGTCCGTGGTGCGCGCCTGGCCGTCGCGGATGACCGCGAACACGTCATTGGCGTACGTCGCCGCAGTGGCCTGGTCGTCCGCGCCGGAGAAGCGGGCGATCGCTCCGTACCAGTCGGCCGGGTCGTCGCTGAGCGGCTTGCCGAGCTTCTTCTGCGCGGCGGCGAGCAGGGCGGCTCCGCCGCGCACGTTGGCCGCGGGGTCGGTGCGCAGGCGCTCGGCGGAGAGGCCACTGAGTTCGGCGGCGCGGGGCAACGTCTTGAGCCGGGCGGGCAGTTGGGAGTTCTCGGGCACCGTGGCCGTCGACTCCTTAGACGCCTTTGACTCCTCCGACTCCATTGGCTTCAGTACGCCCCGTGAGGCGTCGCCGCGGGGGTCCTCCGTGCCCTCGCTGTGGTGCGGTGCGCCGGCCATGGCGATGGCGATGGCGGTGCGCGCGTCGGTGAGGTGCATCGGGCCGTAGCCGCCGGTGACGCTCGGCGCGCCGCCGTGCGCGTCCCAGCGGGACTGCAGATAGGAGACACCGAGCAGCACGCTCCGCGGCACCTGGTACTCGGCGGCGGCGGAGGCGAAGGCGTCCTGCAGCCGGGCCGACGCGGCGGGGTCGTCGGCGCCGGACGACGGTGCGGCACCGAGCAGCGGGAACAGCAGACCGGCGGAGACAAGGGCGCCCGCGGCCCTGACGGATCGTCTGCTGTTGGCAGGGGTGCGGGCGGTGGCGGATCCTCGCAATGCAGCCTCCTGGGACGGTGAAGCGTGATGGGGCGTGCGGGGCCGGGCGTGCGTCAGTGGTACCGGCTCCCCGACGATCCGTCAATCATGCCCAGAGACAAGGATTTCCCATGTCAGCGCCGGTCCGGGCGGGTTTCGCCCGAAGAGGCCGCACGGCCTGCGACGCGTCAGTGGAATGGACCAATGAGCAGCGGGAACACGACGGTGACCCCAGGGCGGACCCCCGGTCCTGTCAGAGGTCCGGTCCACCTGTTCGGGGGAGGGCCCGGCGGCCGAGCCTGGTGGCGTCACACCCAGGATGAGCCGACACGGTCAGCCGCCGGACGGTTCGTGCACGATGTTGATCACGACGAACAGCACGCACACCATGCACACCATGCAGTCCATGACCATTCCCGAGTTCGGCACCGCGGACGTACTGCGCCTCGCCGAAGTCAAGACGCCCGAGCCCGGTCCGGGGCAGGTGGCGATCGAGGTGGCGTACGCGGGCGCCAACTTCGCCGAGGTCTTCTTCCGGCAGGGCGTGGTGGACGTACCGCTGCCGTACGTACCCGGGATCGACACCGGCCCCGAGCCGACCGGCTCGGCGGCCGCCGCCCATGGCTTTCTGGTGCGCCGCCGCCCCATGCCCGCCGGGACCGTCGCTGATCTGCCCGCCCCGCGTCAGGCCCCCGGCTTACGGACGATCAGCGTGGGCTCACTCGGGCTCTGCCCGCCCCGCGTGGCGATCGACCTGTCGCTCCACCTCGCGTGCCTCGTCGGTCAGCATCTGAAGCCTGGCCTCGGCCTGGTCCGCGCGGGCCTGGATGCGGGCCGTGTCGTCGGCGATGACCTGGCAGGCCAGATCCATGGCGGTGTCGACGTCTTCGGGGGAACCGCGCTCCGCCAGCTCCTCCAGGGCGCTCTTGACCGCGGGGATGCCGCCGCGTGCGTGGATGTCGTTCCAGAACTCATAGTCCATCCGGGCATTTTGACGCATCCCAGGGGTGCTCGCGGACCCAGCCCGCGACAAGCACGTACGCGATCGCGGTACTACGCCCGCAAGCCCTGCAGCACCTCCCGGCAGGCGGCCCCCGCACGGCTCGTCGCCCCCGCGCAGAGGCGGCAGTGCTCATGGTGCGGCGCGTGCCGGGCGCACAGTTCATGGCTGCGCTCGCAGGCAATCACGCACGCCTCCAACTGCGCGGTCAGCAGCGCGTGGCCGCCGTCCGAGCCGCGCGTCAGAACCCGCCGCGTGGCGGCCGCCACGTCGGCGCAGTCCAGGTCGCGGCTGATGGCGTCGCGCAGTTCATCGGCCTCTTTCGCGGCGAGCATGCCGGCCGCGCACGCCGCCACGGCCTGCTCGCACGCCGAGAGGGAGTCGGCGGCGTCGGCGAGCATCTGGTTGTCGAGGTGGTCGGCCCGAGAGGCAAGGCTGTCGAACAACTCGCGTGTCTGGAGCATCGCGTCTCCAACGGAGTCGGGGCGGGAGCAAGGAGAGGGTGAACTGGTGAACTCCCGGTCTCTCGACGCTAGTCCTGGCCGCCGCCCGGGTGAAGGGCGCGGGCCGGACCGATCGACGCCGCCCCACCCCCGCACCTCCCATGTGGCGTACGTCACAAAGGAATCGTGGATCGGGGGGAACTCTTCCGTCGCTTCGGCCGACTCATGGACCGGCCCGACGACGGCCGACCGCGTCCGCACGCCCCGTGACCCAGGAGAGCCCCGCATGTCCGCCGAACCCACACTTCTCGCCCCGGACGACGGGCAGGAGACCCCGGGGGATGCTCCCTCCGCAGGCCGGTCAGGATGGGCGTCGCTGCGTCCGCTGGTGCTGCGGCTGCACTTCTACGCCGGGGTGCTCATCGCGCCCTTCCTCCTCGTCGCCGCCACGACGGGACTTCTCTACGCCTGTTCCTTCCAGGCCGAGAAGATCGTGTACGACCATGAAATGCGCGTCCCCGTGAGCGCGAACGGCACCGAACTTCCCGTCTCTCGGCAGGTGGCCGCCGCCCGCAAGGCGTACCCCGAAGGCGAGATCGGCGCGGTGCGCCCCTCGCCGGAGGAGGGCGCCACGACGCGTGTCCTGCTGACCGGAGTGCCCGGCGTGGACGAAGACCGCAAGCTCGCCGTCTTCGTGAACCCGTACAACGGAGAAGTCCGCGGCGCCCTTGAACAGTACGGCTCCACCGGCGCCCTGCCGCTGCGCACCTGGATCTCCGAACTCCACCGCAATCTGCACCTCGGCGAGCCCGGCCGCCTCTACAGCGAACTCGCCGCGAGTTGGCTGTGGGTGATCGCCGGCGGCGGTCTCGTCCTGTGGTTCGGACGGCGAAGGGCCCGCCGCAAGCTGCGCGGCACCACCGGCCGCCGGCGCACGCTGTCGCTGCACGGTTCGGTCGGCGTATGGGCCGCCGGCGGACTGATCTTCCTGTCGGCGACGGGCCTCACCTGGTCGACGTACGGCGGAGAGAGCATCAGCGACCTGCGCGAGGCCATCGGGCAGACGACACCGACGGTGACGGCGGGCGTCGCGGGCGGCGGAGGGGAACACGCCGAGCACGACGCGTCCGGCTCGGCGGGCGCCGCGAAGGGCGACGATGTCGGCCTGGACGCCGTGCTGAAGACGGCCCGCTCCGAGGGGCTCGGCAACCCGGTGGAGATCGTCGCGCCCGCCGACGCGTCATCCGCGTACGTCGTCAGCCAGGTCCAGCGCAGCTGGCCCACGAAGCAGGACTCCGTCGCCATCGATCCGGCGACCGGTGAGGTCACCGACGTACAGCGGTTCGCCGACTATCCCGTGCTCGCCAAGCTCACCCGCTGGGGCATCGACGCGCACACCGGTGTCCTGTTCGGCCTCGCCAACCAGATCGCCCTCGCCGCGCTCGCCCTCTGCCTGATCCTGCTGATCGTGTGGGGCTACCGCATGTGGTGGCAGCGCGGCCGCGGCACCGCCTTCGGCCGCCCACTGCCGCGCGGGGCATGGCAGAACGTCCCCGCATACGTCCTGGTCCCGCTGATGGCGGCCATCGCCGCACTCGGCTACTTCGTCCCGCTGCTCGGCATCCCCCTGGCCGCCTTCCTCGCCGTGGACATCGTCCTGGGGGAGATCGCCTACCGGCGCGGGCGGCGGAGCTACGCCTGAGTGACGCCGCCGCGGAGTGGGGATTCGGAGCGCTGCGGTGCGTCGTACGGTGGGCGGGTGGTTCCCTCGGCCGTGCGTCTCGTGAAGCGACTTGTGGCCCTCGACGCCGAGTGCGGTGCGAGGGCGGCATTGCCCGTCGTGCGCGAGGCGATGCGGCGCCTGCCGGAGTTGTCCGCCGATCCCCGGGCCCTGCGCCACCAGGAGAGCGACCGGCTCGCGGCGCTCGCCGAGCTGTGCGAGGTCGTCGGCTGGATTCTCTTCGACGCGGGCCGCTACCGTGCGGCCCACCGGATGAACGACCGCGCGGTGGCCCTGGCGGAACTCTGCGGCGATCGGTGGATGACCCGCTTCGTGCTGCTGAACCACAGCATGCTGAAGGCGCACACCGGAGAGCCGCGGGCCGCCCTGGACGCCGCCGCCCGCACGGCCGGGGCGCGTGCGCTCCCCGCGCGGGTCGGCAGTCTCGTCCTGGTGCGGCAGGCCCACGCGGTCGCCATGCTGGGCGGCCGCAGCGACTCCGTGAAGCTGATCTCCCGCGCGCACAGCCGGTTCCTGGACGGCGTCTCGCGCCACGATCCGCCCTGGGCCTGGTGGTTCGACGAGACCGAACTCGTCGGCCACGAGGGCTGGGTCCAGGCCAGACTGGGCCGCTGGGACCGGGCCATCCCCTTGCTGCACCGCGCCGCCACCGCCCCCGGGCCGTCCTACCGCAAGCTGTTCACGGCGCAGCTCCTCGCGGCCCTCGTGGGGGCGGGGGCCTGGAGCGAGGCGGAAGATCTCATCGTGGAGATCGCTCCTGATGCCGCCCGCATCGGTTCCGTACGCACGACCGAGACACTCGGCGGGACGGCGACCCGGCTGCTGCGCGGGCGCACGGACGTGCCGACCTCCCTGCGGGACGCGGCGGTCTTCCTCCTGGAGTCGCTGCCGGGTGGTGCCAGCGGCGCGAGGCGGTAGCCCGGTGCGGACCCGCCTCAGTCCGGAGCCGCGAGTCCGCTCATCTGTGCTCACTCCGGTCCGACGCGGACCCGTACGTACCCGTCGGCCACGCGGATTGACCGCCCCGCCCCCTTGGCCCGTTCCTCAGGTCGTGGCCGGTTCCAGGGGAGTCGTGTGGCCCGACTCCAGATGCTGTTTGAGCGCCGTGAGCGTGGCACGCATCCCGCGTTCGTTGTGGTCGGCGCGAGGACCCGTGCGCAGTCCCGCCTCGCCGAGCCGGGTCGCCAGGGCGCCGAAGGGCCCGACGCGCAGATCGCGCCAGCTCTGTTCCACGAGCGTGCCGCTCTCGGTGGGCGTCAGCGTGAAGCTCCAACGGGACAGCGGCACACCCACCTTGACCTCCCACGCCAGGGAGCGACCGGGCTCGGCCCGGGTGATGGCGCAGCGGGTGGTCCAGCGGACGCGGTCCTTGCGGTTGGCGCCGTCGAACCGGGCGCCTGCCTCGGCCCGCGTGGCGCCGCCGATCCAGCGCCCGCCGGTGCACTCGGGGCTCCACTCGCCCATCCTGGTCACATCGGCCAGGGCCGCCCACGCCACGTCCGGGGAGACCGCGATCTCTTCTCGTACGGTGACGGTCCTGCGCTTGCCCACCATGCTGTTTCCTTGGGTGTTCTTGCCCCGCGCCACGACGCGGGTGCCGCGCGCGGGCACCAGGGTGACATGCCGCATCCGCGGCTTCTCCGGCGCCGGGTCCGGCACGGTCAGATCGGACCGCTCCAAGACCTCACGGATGATCACTTTCATTTCCAGCAGGGCGAGTTGGGCGCCGACGCAGTAGCGCCGACCGCCGCCGAAGGGCATCCACGACTGCTGTGCGCGGGCGGCCTCCTCGCCCAAGAAGCGTTCGGGCCGGAACTCGTCCGGCCGCGGAAAGGCGTCCGGGTCCCGGTGGATCAGGGAGATCAGCGGTCCGGCGTACCAGCCCGCCGGAACCTCGTACGCGCCGAGTTTCAGTGGGACGTCGAGGAGGCGCGGAGCGTCGTACACCACAGGGCGGGAGCGCAGCGCTTCCTTGACCACCGCGTCCAAGTACCGCTCGTCCGCGTCGATTTCGAGCTCGGCGCGCAGTTTCGCGAGGACGTCAGGGGTGCGCAGGAGGCGTTCGAAGGCCCAGGCGAGCCCCGTCGCCGTGGTCTCGTGGCCGGCCTCGAGCAAGGTGATCAGCTCGTCGCGCAACTCCTGGTCGCCCAGGGGAGTGCCGTCCTCGTCGCGGGCTTCCAGGAGGCGGGAGAGTACGTCGGTCGCGCCGGGCACCGGCTCGCGGCGCCGCCGCGCGATCTCCTCGTACAGGATCGCGTCCACCGCGTCGCGCACCCGCAGGAACCGCGTGGTCGGCAGGAACGTCATCCGACGCAGCACAGGGGAGGTCTGGGTCCAGGCGCTCACCCGGGGCGGAGTCATGAGGAGTGCAGCCGACCCGCCGACCTCGATCAACTCCGGTATCAGGGCGCGCAGTCGGTCGAGGCGGGTGGCGTCGCGGATGCCGAAGACCAGGCGCAGGATGACTTCGAGGGTGATGTTCTGCAGGGAATCGCGCAGGACGAACGGCCGGTCGTGCGGCCAGCGCGCGATCTCCGCGGCGGCGATCTCGGCTATCTCCTGCCGGTAGCGGGCGATGGACTTGCCGTGCAGCGGCGGGCTGAGCAGGCGCCGGTGCCGCCACCACGGGTCGCCGTCCAGGCTGAGCAGGGAGTGCTTGCCGACCATCGGCTCCAGGAACTGCCGCCGCACCTCGCCGGCGCGCCCGCCGCCCGCGTCGACGGCGTAGATCTCCGCCGCCAACTCGGCGTTCGTGACGAGCACTTCGGGTGGGAAGCCGAGGAAGTGGACCTGGAACGCGGGTCCGTAGCGCCGCTGGGCGGCGCGCGTGAAGCGGCCGGGCGCGGCGAGGAACAGCGCCGTCTGGAGCGGCGCGGGCAGGCGCGGGCCCGGAGGCGGAGAGGCGGGAGTCATCGGCACGCTCCTCGTCGGTGAGGTCGATGCGAAGGTCCGAACAGCCGGCAGAGACCGAAAAGCCAACAGGGGCTGAACAGCCAACAGAGACTGAACACTTGTACTGTACGGATGTGCGGCACGGCTGTATAGATTGAGCTCATGCCGAAGCAGCCCTCATCCGCAGCACCCACGCCCGCACCCACTCCCGTACCGAAGTCGAGAAGCCACCGCGACAAGATCCTGGACGGGGCGCTCCTCTGCCTTCAGGAGAAGGGGTACGCGCGCACGACGGCGCGCGATGTCGCCGAGGCGTCCGGCGCCGGACTCGGCTCGATCGGCTATCACTTCGGCGGTATGGAGGGCCTGCTCGACGAGGCGCTCGGCCGGTGCTTCGAGGTGTGGACGGCCCGCGTGCGCGACGCGGTCTCCGCGAGCGCCGGTCAGGGGCCTCGGGCGCAGTTGGAGTCGGCGCTCGTCGCGCTGATCGACTCGTTCGACGAGCTGCGGCCCATGGTGGTCAGCTACATCGAGGCGTTCCCGCCGGCCGTGCGGTCCGCCGCCCTGCGCGAGCGGCTCGCCGCCGGTTACGCGGAGGCGCGCCGGGCGGGCTTCGCGATGACCGCCGATGTCTGCGCCGAGCTGGGGATAGCGCCGCCTCCCGGTGCCGAGGTCGTCTCCTCGGTGGTCATCGCGCTGTGCGACGGCCTGATGCTGCAGTGGATCGCCGACCCGGAGGCCACGCCGGACGCGCACGAGGTCCTGGACGCGCTGACGCTCCTTGCCCCGTTCCTCACGCCTGCGGACTGAGCCCGGCGGCGGCCGTCCGCGCGACCTCCGCGGGGTCCGTGGCGATGCCGCGCTCGTATGCCTCCGTGAAGGCCGCCCGGCCCAGGGCCGCGAGCGCCGCCCCGGTGACCCGGTCGACGTCGGCCCGCTCGGACTCCGGCAGCGGGGCGTGCACGCTCCGGCGCGCCGCGGTCGCCGCGCCGAGGAGCAGGGCGGCGTGCCGGGCGCCGCCGGTCTCACCGCTCAGCGCCGCCGCACCGGCAAGGCCCTCCAGGGAGAGGGCCAGGGCGCGCGGCTCGCCGAGGGAGAGCGCGAGCCGTAGCCCTCGCAGCTGGTGCGCCGTCGCCCCCGGCCCGTCGCCGCGCAGCTCGGCGACGAGGCCGAGTTCCGTGCACAGCAGGTGGGCCCCGGCCTCCGATGACGGATATCCGTCGCGCAGGCGCGCCAAGTACGCCTGCGCCCCATCGAGGTCGCCGGACCGGCGTGCGCCGAGGGCGAGCCCCATCAGCGCATGCACCTCGCCGTACAGATAGCCCTGCTCGACGGCCAACCGGCGGGCCCGCTCGTGCAGTTCGCGCGCCCGGTCCCAGTCGCGGGCCGGCAGTGCGAGCCTGCCGAGGCCGGAGAGCCGCGCGGAGATCTCGGTCGCAAGGCCCAGCTCCTCCGCGATGCCGAGACCCTCCCGCTGACGGCGCTCGGCCTCCGCGTAGTCGCCCCTGATCTCGGCGAGCGCGGCGAGCGGCGTCACGGTCTGCAACTCGCCCCAGCGGTCGCCGAGTTCACGGAAAAGCTCGGCGCCCCGCGCCCCGTCCCGCTCGATGACGGCCAGGTCGCCCCGGGCCAGCGCGTGCATCGCGGCCAGCGCGAGCGCGGCCGCGGTGCCCCAGCGGTCGCCGGTGGCGGTGAAGTGGTCGAGCACCTGCCGGTTGACCTTCTCACCGGCGACGGTGTCGCCCGAGCTGAACAGCGCGTACGCATAGAGCCATGGCGGCCGGCCGCCGACGTGCTGGATCGAGGCCTCGACCGGCGGCGTCGGCGGCGCGGTGCGCTCCCGCGATTCTCCGGTCAGCAATCCGAACGCCGCGTGCAGCAGGCGCGGTTCGGCCGCCGTCGCGTCCACGGCGCACACCGCGGCCAGGGCGGTGCGGGCCTCGTCGAGGCGGCCGCGCAGCAGCCACCACCAGGAGAGGGCGGTGGCGAGGCGAACCGCCGTGTCGGTCGTGCCGTCGGCCGCCGCGCGCCGGACCGCGTGGTCGAGGGCCTCCCGCAGGTTGGCGGCCTCGGCGTCGAGGCGCGCGAGCCACTCCCGTTGCGCGGCGCCGCGCAAGCGCGGATCGGCGCGCTCGGCCAGCTCCAGATAGTGGCTCGCATGCCGGTCGCGTGCGCCGCTGACGCCAGCCGTCTCGTGCAGGCGTTCCGCCGCGTACGCCGCAACGGATTCGAGCAGCCGGTAACGCGGACCGGTGTCGGCGGTTCCGTCCACCGGGGACACCGGGGACACCGGGGACACCGGGGACACCGGGGACACCGGGGACACCGGGGACACCGCGGACACCAGGAACACCAGGGACCGGTCGACGAGCCGGGCCAGGAGATCAAGGACCTCGACGTGCGCCACGTCGCCGCCCGCGCAGACCGCCTCGGCGGCGTCCAGGGTGCAGCCGTCGCGGTGGACCGCCAGGCGGCACAGCACGGTGCGCTCGGGCGGCGAGAGCAGCTCCCAGCTCCAGTCGATGACGGCCCGCAGGGTCTGCTGCCGGGCGGGCGCGCCGCGCTGCCCGGCGGTGAGCACCCGGAAGCGGTCACCAAGGCGTGCGGCCAGCTCCCTTACGCCCAGGGCGCGGACGCGGGTGGCGGCCAGTTCGAGGGCGAGCGGGATGCCGTCGAGGCGGCGACAGATCTCCGCCACGGCGTCCCGCGTCGCGGGGTCGGCGCCGTCGAGGGTGAATCCGGGCGCCGATGCGGTGGCGCGGGCCACGAACAGCCGTATGGACTCGGGCAGTTGCAGCGGTTCGACGGCGTACACCGACTCGCCCGTCAGCCCAAGCGGCTCCTGGCTCGTGGCCAGGACGCGCAGGCCGGGGGCGGCGCCGAGCAGCAGGCCCGTCAGCTCGGCGACCGGCTCGACGAGGTGCTCGCAGTTGTCGAGGACGAGCAGCAGCCGCCGGTCGCGCAGCGCGGCGGCGAGTCGTTCGGCGGGGGCGCGGCCCGGCAGTCCGGCGGGGGTGTCCTCCCGGATGCCCAGCGCGGCGGAGATCACCGACACAAGGTCATCGACGCCGCCCCCGCGCCGGCCGGCCAGCTCGACGAACCACACCTCGCCGGCGTCACGGCCGCACCGCGCGGCGGCCGCCACGGCGAGCCGCGTCTTCCCGACGCCACCCGGCCCGGTAAGAGTCACCAGCCGTGCGGCGCCCAGGAGTTGACGAACCTCGTCCAGCGCGGGCGCGCGACCGACCAGCTCGGTGAGCGGACTGGGAAGACTGGACCGTGCGGACACGCCCTCGGAAGCACGGTCAACACTGCTCACGCCGCTCACGCCGCTCACGCCGCTCACGCCGCTCACGCCGCTCACGCCGCTCACGCCGCTCACGCCGCTCACGCCGCTCACGCCGCTCACGCCGCTCACGC
>NZ_JBFACK010000025.1:0-44864 GCF_040640795.1 Streptomyces sp. NPDC021622 | reverse complement strand
ACGCCGACCGGGCCAATCGCGCCGCCCGCGCCGTCGGCGGCACTGCCGTCATACGCGCCGCCCCCGCCGCCCGAGTTGCCCGGATGACGCAAAAGCCCCGGATCCTGCCGCAGGATCGCCTCGTGGAGTGCCGTCACCTCCGGCCCCGGATCCAGGCCCAGTTCATCAGCGAGCTGCTCCCGCAGTTCCGCGTACGAGGCGAGTGCCTCGCTCTGGCGGCCCGTCAGGTACAGGGCCCGCATCTGGACCGCGCGCAGCCGTTCCCGCAGCGGATGCCGGGCCACCCGGTCGGTCAGTTCCCCGACCAGCAGGGTGTGGTCACCCGATGCCAGGCGCGCCTCGGCCTGTTCCTCGATCACACCCAGGCGCTGTTCCGCGAGGCGGTGCGCAGCGGCGCGTACGAACTCCTCGTCGGCGAAGTCCGCGTACGCGGGCCCGCGCCACAACTCCAGTGCCCGGGTGAGCAGTCCGGAGCGCAGGAGCGGATCGTCCGTCGTCCGGGCCTCGGCCACCAGGTCCCGGAAGCGGTGCGCGTCGACCTCGTCCCCGGCAGCGTCGACGCGCAGCCGGTAGCCGGGTGTCTGGCGCACGACACGGTCGCCGCCCAGCGCCCTGCGCAGCTGGGACACCTTGGACTGCAGGGCGTTGGCGGGACGGCCCGGCGGCTGCTCTCCCCAGAGGTCGTCGATGAGCCGGTCGGCCGAGACCGGCCGCCCCTCATGTACGAGAAGATCGGCGAGGAGCGCCCTGACCTTCGCCTCGGGAACCCTGACCGGTTCCCCCTCGTCGTCCCACACCGTCAGTGGACCGAGCACCCCGAACCGCATACGCGCCACCGTACACAGCGCACGTCGGACGATGATCAGCGGACCGTCGGCGGAGGGCCGGACGACCGTCAGCGGAGGGCCGGACGACCATCAGCGGACCGTCAGCTCTTCCGAAGCGGGCACCGGCACAGTCGTCCCAGACGGCGACGGAGAACAGTCGGCCGCAGACACCGCAAAGGTTGGTACCGCCATGTCCCGCTTGTTCGAAACCACTCAGCTCGGCACTCTGGACCTCCCCAACCGGCTTGTGATGGCGCCGATGACGCGCAACCGCGCCGACGCCGACGGCGTCCCGCAGGCGATCATGGCCACCTACTACGCACAGCGCGCCTCCGCCGGGCTGATCATCGCCGAGGCCGCCACGCCCAACGCGGTCGGCCAGACCTACCCGAACATCACGGCGATCCACAGCGATGCGCACGTCGCCGGGTGGCGCCAGGTCACCGACGCCGTGCACGCCGCGGGCGGCCGGATGTTCCTGCAATTGCAGCACGGCGGCCGGGTCGGCCACCCCGACACCAGCGGTCTGACGCCGGTCGCGCCGTCGGCCGTGCCGCTGCCGGACACGATCTTCACCCCGAGCGGGCACCAGCCGGCCGCCGTGCCACGCGAGATGACCCTCGACGAGATCGCCTCCACCGTGGCGGACTTCGCCGCGGCCGCCCGCCGCGCCGTCGACACCGGCTTCGCGGGAGTGGAGGTGCACGCCGCCAACGGCTACCTCCTCCACCAGTTCCTGGCGAAGGGCACCAACCGCCGCACCGACGCCTACGGCGGCCCGGTCGCCGGCCGCATCCGCTTCGTCGTGGAGGTCGTCGAGGCCGTCGCCGCCGAGATCGGCCCCGAGCGTGTCGGCGTCCGCATCGCTCCGGGCCTGACCGTCAACGGCATCGACGAGGGCGACACCGAGGACATCTACCCGGCGCTCGTCGACGCCCTGGCGGACATGGGCGGCCTCGCCTACCTGCACGTCGTCTTCGCCGACCCGGAGCAGGCCGTCTTCCAGGAGATCCGCAAGAACTGGCCGGGCGCGCTCATCGCCAACCCGGTGCTCGGCTGGGGAGGTCCGCTGCCCGCCGACGGCGGACGGGCGGCGGGCGAGCGGCTCCTCGCCGCGGGCGCCGACCTGATCTCGCTCGGCCGCGCCTTCCTCGCCAACCCCGACCTGGTCGAGCGGATGCGCATCGGGGCGCCGCTCAACCCCGTACGCGAGAAGGGGCTGATGTACACGGGCGGTGAGGCCGGGTACACCGACTACCCGGTGCTCGCCGAGGCTCAGGTGCCTGTGCTGTCCGCACCTTGAGCGGGCAGCACGCGGGCGCGCTTCGCCTTGCTCGCCCGGCGTCCCGCGACCGGTACGTCGAGCGGGCGGGCCAGGCCCACCACGCCTTCGTCGAGGCGCTGCAGATGGCGCAGGACGCGGTAGGTCACCGTGCCCGAGCGCAGCGCGCCGGAGCCGTCGGCCTCCAGCATGGAGGCGATGCTGGCGCCGGCCCTGACCTCGCCCTCCGCCTTGTCGTCGTCCACGTACGCGGTGATGACGTCGAGGTTGTGGGCGATGTGCCGGCCGGCCTTGGCCAGGCGTGGATCGGCCGCGACGGTCTTGCTGTACGGCACGAGTTCGGCGGTCGCCGCCAGCGAACGGGCGTGGTACGCGCAGGTCTCCAGGAGCGCCACCAGATAGCGGGCGGTCCTGCGGCGGCCGCGCAGCGGGGTGATCGGATGGGTCAGCGGCTGGATGGAGGCGCGCAGATCGTCGAGCGCGGTGTCCAAGTCGCGCGCCCTGTCGAGGAGATCGGCCGCGGGCCCGCCGCTCAGCTGCTCCACCGAGGCGGACACCACGTCGGCGAGCCGGGCGAGGACCGTGCCGAGCAGCTCGTCGGTGCGGCGGTCGGTGTGCACCGGCAGGACGAGGACGGCGGCGATGATGCCGCAGGCCGCGCCGAGCGCCGTCTCCTCGATGCGCAGCCAGAGCACGGAGAGGCTGTAGGTGTTCAAGAGGGTGTAGAGCAGGCCCAGCATCGCCGTGACGAAGAAGGACATGAGCGCGTACGACAGGGGAGCGGTGAAGAACATCGCGAAGATGAAGAGCAGTACGAGGCCGAAGGCGAGCCAGGTGTGGCCGCCGACGAGCCCCGCGAGGGCCACACCGGCGACCACTCCGAGGACCGTACCGAGCAGCCGCCGGTAGCCCTTGACGAGGATCTCGCCCGTCGAGGCGGTGTTGAGGAACACCACCCAGCAGGTGAGCACCGCCCAGTACCAGCGCTCGGTGGAGAGGAACTCGCCGCCGATGATGGCGAGCGTCGATCCCACGGCCACCTGGAAGGCCGCCCTGGTGGTGGGGCGCCGGAGGCCGGCCTGCTCGTCCTGCGGCTCCACGTCCTGCTCGACACCGGCGATCGCGATGTCCTCGGCGTCGAACTCCTCGCGGGAACGGGTCGTCGCCGGAGAGTCGTCGGACTCGTCCTGCGGCCCGTCCAGGGCGAGCCGCAGCCCCAGCACGGCGCGGGCGGACTCACCGATGCCGCGGAAGACGTCCTGGACGGCGATCGAGGCCCGCGGCAGATTGTCCTCGTCGCGGTAGCCGAGCAGCCTGTTGCGTACGTGTGCCAGGGCCGTGCCCCGGTCGGCGGAGACCGGCCTGGACACCAGCAGGTGCAGCGCCCGCAGGTCCCGGCGCAGGGTGAGCGTCGCGTCGTCCTCGGGGTGGATCCGGGTGCCGGTCTCCGGTACGGGCGCGTGCGGCAGATGCAGGGTGAGGGTGTCCGCGCGTTCGGCGCTGCGTGCGTTCAGGAGGAGGACGCCGAGACGTTCGGCGGCGATCTCCGCGTCCGCGACACGGCGTTGCACCAGGGCCGCGGTCGCCGCGTCCGGTGTGCCCTCCTCCAGGCGGCCCTGGATCATCAGGGCCGTCTCGTGCAGCCGGGCGGTGCCACGGCGCAGCTCGTCGAGGACCTTCTCCAGCTGCTCGGGGGTGGCGTCCAGGAGCTCGATCTGGGTGGCCACCAACTGCGCGAGCCGCGCCCGGAAGGCGACCCGGAGCCGGCCGAGGTCACGTTCGGGCGACTCCGGCACGACGGCGAAACGGACGACGGCGCCGCACACGAAGGCGACGGTCAGGGCCAGATACAGCTCGGGCAGCGCCGCCACGGTCGCGCCCACGAACAGCGAGACGAAGTAGACCTGGAAGCCGATCAGGCCCAGGGCCGTGCCACGGTCGCCGAAACGGCGGCTGTAGACGGCGCCGAAGATCAGCGCCACGAAGAACACGTCACCCGCGATGACCTGGTCGTGCAGGAGCGCCGCGAGGGATATCGCCGCCAGCGAGACGGGCAGGCCGAGCGCGAGCGTGACCGCCTGGTCGCGTACCTCCTTCTCCTTGATGGCGAAGGTGGCGACCATGGCCGTCATGGCGCCCGCGACCATGTGCGTGACGTCCGTGCCGAACAGGGCGAGCACGACGAGCGTCAGGGCGATCGCCGCGACCGTCCGGAGCCCCGCCATCAGCCGCAGCAGTCCCGGGTCCGATGCCACGAAGCGGTCCCATGTGCCGGTCCTGGTCCGCCGTGTCACTGCGCTCACACCCTCATCGCCGCTGTTCAGGCCGAGATTCTGTCACGGGAAGACGCAACCGGGGCTTGAGGGTTGGGGGCGTCTCGACCCGTAAGACGAGGGGCGGAAGCGGCGAAAGTCTCCGGAGCGACTTCAACGAAAGACTTGAAGTCATGAATCCGTCAGACAAGGAAATCCCCGGGGCACAGCTGTGCCCCGACACCGCTGACACCGCCGACAGCCTTGACGCGCGCCCGACCGCCGCGCGCCCCGCACCAGGACCACGCCGCTTGTGGACCCTCCTCGCCGTCAGCGCCGCCCAGCTCCTCGTCGTCCTCGACGGGACGATCGTGAACATCGCGCTGCCCTCCGCGCAGAGCGCCCTCGGCCTGTCCGACGCGAGCCGCCAGTGGGCCGTCACCGCGTACGCGCTCGCCTTCGGCGGGCTGCTCCTGATCGGCGGGCGGATCAGCGGGGCGCTCGGCCACCGGCGTACGTTCCTCATCGGACTGATCGGCTTCGCCGCCGCGTCCGCGCTCGGCGGGGCCGCCGCGAACCCCGAGATGCTGTTCGGGGCGAGGGCCCTGCAGGGGGCCTTCGCCGCGGTGCTCGCGCCCGCCGGGCTCTCGCTCCTGACGATCACCTTCTCCGAACCGGGGGAGCGGGGGCGGGCGTTCGGCGTGTTCGCCGCGGTGGGTGCCGCCGGATCGGCCGTCGGCCTGGTCGCCGGGGGACTGCTCACCGAGTACGCGAGCTGGCGCTGGTGCCTCTACGTCAATGTCCCCGTCGCGCTGTTCGCCGTACTCGGCGCTGCCTTCGTGCCGAGGGACCGGCCGGTGCGCGGGGCGGGCGGCCGGCTCGACGTGGCGGGCGCTCTGCTCAGCGCCGCGGGCTTCGCCGCGATCGTGTACGCCTTCAACGAGGCCGAGCCGCGCGGCTGGGACGCGCCGCTGGTCCTCACCCTCCTCGCGGTCGGCGTCCTGCTGCTCGTCGCGTTCGCGGCCGTGGAGGTCAGGGCGCCGCAGCCGCTGCTGCCGATGCGGGTGCTCCTGGACCGCGCGCGGGCCGGCGCGTTCGTCGCCATCACCCTGCTGTTCGTCGCGATGTTCGGCTTCTACCTCTTCATGAGCTACTACACGCAGACGGTCCTCGGCTATTCGCCGGTCCAGGCGGGCCTCACGCTGATCGTCAACGCCGTTGCCGCGCTGGTCGGCGCGACGCTCGTCGCCGGGCGGCTGCACGGACGCGTCGCACCCGCGGCGCTGATCCTTCCGGGGCTGCTCGCGGCGGCCGCCGGGATGTTCGTCCTGACCCGGCTCACCGCACAGAGCACGCACGTCCTGCCGGCGTATCTGCTGCCCGCGCTGGTCCTGGCGGGGCTCGGCCTGGGCTGTGTCATGCCGCCGACCGCGAGCCTGGCCACCGCGGGAATGCGCCCGCAGGACGTCGGGGCCGCGGCGGCCGCCTACAACGCGTCGCAGCAACTGGGAGCCGCACTCGGCACCGCCCTGCTCAACACCGTCGCGGCGAGCGCGGCCGCCGCCCACCTGGCGTCCCGGGCCGACGCCACGCCGATGGCCGCGTCGGTGCACGGCTACGCGGTGGCCCTGACCGTCGCGTTCGGCATCCTTCTCGCCGCGGCGTGCGTCACCGCACCGCTCATCGGCCGGGGGCGCCGGCCCGCAGTCCGTCCATGACGAGGTCGAGGAGGCGTCCGGCGCGCACCTGCCAGTCGCCGTGCGGGTCGAGCTGCCAGAGGCCCGCGATGGCGAGCATGAAATCGTCGGGGGTCACGCCGGGGCGGATCGTGCCCGCCTCCTCGTTCGCCCTCAGGAGGGCCTCGACGGCAGCGGACAGCGAACCCTTGCTCAGCCCGATCAGGGTGCCCTTCGCGAGGGTCGCCCTGCGCATCGCGTCCGCCAGACCGGCCTTGGCCATGGCGTACTGCGCGAGCCGGTCCATCCACTCCCGCAGCGCCTCGTCGGGGGCGCGGGTGTCGAGCAGCTGGCACGCCGTGTCGCAGACCTGCTGGACCTCGTAGCGGTAGACCTCGAGGACGAGTGCCTCGCGGTTGGGGAAGTTGCGGTAGAAGGTGCCCTGTCCGACGCCCGCCTTCTTCGCGATCGCGCTCAGCGGGGCGTCGGCCGATCGCGTCAGTTCCGCGAGGGCCACTTCCAGGATGCGCTCGCGATTCCGTTGCGCGTCCGAGCGCAGCGGTGCGTCCTTCTGCTCCCGCACTCGTCCTCCTCCCGGGAATCACGGCGTGGGTCAGCTCGTTGCAGCCCGTGCCGGCCTTGCTAAGCGGACAACTGTCCGCTAAATTCAATGCTTGCGGACAGCTGTCCACTTAGGCTCACCATACCGGCAGAATCAGTCGGCGGGGGATGGCCGGTCGCGATCGCGGCCGACCGCCTCTCGCCGCACTTCGACGGTGTCGCGTGCGGCACCCCTACGCACAGCGCCATCTCTTCCCGAACTCACCGTCGGGATCGCCTCGTTCCACGCTCCCGCTCTTGAGCGGCACTTGCTGAAGAAGCTGCACTTGCTGAAGAAGCTGACAGAAGCGAAAGAAGGCCGATCGTGGCTCCATCGACGTCCAGCGCCATCACTTTGAACATCAACGGCGAAAAGCACACGCTGCCCGTCGACCACCGCACCACCCTGCTCGACGCGCTGCGCGAGCGCCTCGATCTGACCGGCACCAAGAAGGGCTGTGACCAGGGCCAGTGCGGCGCCTGCACGGTCCTGATCGACGGCCGCAGGGCCGTCTCCTGTCTGCAGCTCGCGGTTGCCGCCGAAGGCCGGGTGATCACCACCATCGAAGGCGTCGCCGACGGCGAGCGACTGCACCCCGTGCAGCAGGCCTTCCTCGACCTCGACGGATTCCAGTGCGGTTACTGCACGCCGGGGCAGATCTGTTCGGCCATCGCGGTGATCGAGGAGCACGCCGCGGGCTGGCCGAGCGCGGCGACCGCCGACGTACGGCCCGATGCGGTCGTGCCGCAGCTGACCGCCGACGAGATCAGGGAGCGGATGAGCGGCAATCTCTGCCGCTGCGGCGCGTATGTGTCGATCGTGCAGGCGGTCGCCAAGGCGGCCGCGAACGAGACCGCGAACGAGACCGCGGGCAGTACGGAGGCTGTGGCATGAGGGAATTCGACTACCGGCGCGCGATCGACGTCCCCGGCGCGCTCGCGCTGCTCGGCGCCGACCCCGACGCGCGCGTCCTCGGCGGCGGCACCAACCTCGTCGACCTGATGAAGACGGGCGTGGAGCGGCCCGCCCTGCTCGTCGACGTGCGCGAGCTCCCCCTCGACCGGATCGAGGTCACCGACGACGGCGGCCTGCGGATCGGCGCGACCGTCACCAACAGCGACCTCGCCGCCCACCCCGAAGTGCGCCGCCGCTACCCGGCGTTGGCGCAGGCCGTGCTCGCCGGCGCGTCGGGACAGCTGCGCAACATGGCCACGGTCGGCGGGAACCTGCTCCAGCGCACCCGCTGCGGCTACTTCACCGATCTGTCGAAGCCGTGCAACAAGCGCGCCCCCGGCAGCGGTTGCCCCGCCATCGAGGGCGAGCACCACAACCACGCCATCCTCGGCGCCTCCGGACACTGCGTGGCCATCCATCCCTCGGACATGGGGGTGGCGCTCGCCGCCTTCGACGCCGTCGTGTCGTACGAAACGGCCGAGGGGACCGGCGAGTTGC
Organism: Streptomyces sp. NPDC021622; assembly: GCF_040640795.1. Lineage (NCBI taxonomy): Bacteria > Bacillati > Actinomycetota > Actinomycetes > Kitasatosporales > Streptomycetaceae > Streptomyces > Streptomyces sp. NPDC021622. Next base: position 36,774 of record NZ_JBFACK010000025.1, on the reverse strand, counting down.
CGCTCGCCGAGTTCTACCTCCCGGTGGGCGAGACACCCCACCTGGAGACCGCGCTGCCGACCGGCGCGCTGATCACCGGCATCACCCTGCCGCCCGCACCGGTCGCCACCGTCTCCCGCTACCGCAAGGTGCGCGAGCGCGCGTCGTACGCCTTCGCGATCGGCTCGATCGCCGCAGCGCTCGACGTCCAGGACGGTGTCGTACGCGAAGTGCGCATCGCCTTCGGAGCGGTGGCGTCCCGGCCGTGGCGGGCTCTGGAGGCCGAGCGTGTGCTGACCGGGGGCCCGGCGACCGCCGAGGCGTTCGCCGCCGCAGCGGACGCCGAACTTGCGGCCGCACAGACGCTGCCCCACAACGGCTACAAGGTGACGCTGCTGCGCAACCTCGTCGTCGCGATGCTGACCGAGCTCACTGAGGAGGCACCCCGATGAGGACGCCGACGACGCCGACCACGACCACCACATCCACCGGGGTGACGGGCGCCGTCGGCGCTTCGTACACCCGCGTGGAGGGCCGGGCCAAGGTCACCGGCGCCGCCCGGTACGCGGGAGAGATCCCCTTCGCCGAACTCGCCCACGGCTGGCTGGTGTTGTCCACGATCGCCCGCGGCCGGATCAGCTCGGTCGAGTCGGACGCCGTGCGCGAGATGCCCGGTGTCCTGTCGGTCCTGCACCACGGGAACGCGCCGCGCGTCGACGGTGACTACATCAGCATGCTCGGCCCGCCCGACCCGATCGTCGAGGTCTTCCAGCACGACCGGGTGCCGTTCGTCGGCTGGCCCGTGGCGCTGGTCGTCGCCGAGACCTCCGAGCAGGCGCGAGAGGCCGCCGAGGCGCTGGTGGTCAAGTACGAGGCGGAGCCGCACGACGTCGCGTTCTCCGCCGCACACCCCGACACGTACACCCCGGACGGCGACAACCACCAGATGGCGAAGGGCGACCTGGACGCCGAACTCGCCGCGTCCGCCCATGTCGTGGACGAGGAGTACAGCACACCCGAAGAGCACCACAGCTCCATGGAGCCGCACGCCGCGATGGCGCGCTGGGATGCCGGACGCCTCGAAGTCGTCGACTCCAACCAGGGCAGCACCTGGGTCGCCGACGAGCTGGCGAAGCTGTTCTCGCTCGACCCGGCTTCGGTACGGGTGCGGTCCGAGCACGTCGGCGGAGCCTTCGGTTCCAAGGGCGTACGCGTCCACCAGATCCTCGCCGTGATGGCGGCGACCGTGCTCGACCGCCCCGTCAGGGTCGTCCTCACCCGTCGCCAGCTGTTCTCGCTCACCGGCTACCGCAGCCCCACCGCCCAGCGCGTCCGGCTCGGCGCCGACGCCGACGGGCGGCTGCGCGCCGTCGGCCACCAGGCGCACAGCCTCACGTCGAAGGTGCATGAATTCGTCGAGGGGAGCGCCGGGTTCGGGCGTCCGATGTACGCCGCCGACGCCCACCACAGCGTCAACCGCGTCGTGCGGCTCGACGTGCCGACGCCCACCTTCATGCGCGCGCCCGGCGAGGCTCCCGGATCGTTCGCCCTGGAGTCCGCGATCGACGAACTCGCCGAGCGGACCGGCCTGGACCCGATCGCGCTGCGGGCGCGCAACGAACCGGACGTCGGCCCCGTCTCCGGGCTGCCGTTCGGCTCCCGCAATCTCGTGTCCTGCTTCGATGAGGGGGCCCGCAGGTTCGGCTGGGCGGACCGGGACCCGCGCCCCGGCCTGCGGCGCGAAGGCCGCTGGCTGATCGGCACCGGCACGGCGGCGGCCACCTTCCCGGTGCTCGCGATGCCGTCCACGGCGGCCGTGACCGCGGAGGCCGACGGCACCTTCACGGTGCGGATCACCGCGTCGGACGTCGGTACGGGGGCGCGGACCGCGCTGACCCTGATCGCCGCCGAGGCCCTCGAAGTGGCGCAGGACCGCGTCCATGTGCGCATCGGCGACAGCGACTTCGGCCCGGCGGCGATCTCCGGCGGCTCGATGGGCACCCGCTCCTGGGGCTGGGCGGTCACGGCCGCGGTGCGTGAGCTGCGGGAGCAACTGGCCCTGGGCGGCGACATCCCGCCGCAGGGGATCACCGTGCGATCCGACACCAGTGAGTACGTCTTCGCGCTCGCGCAGAAGGAACGGCACTCCTACGGGGCGCAGTTCGCCGAGGTCGCCGTGGACGTGACCACCGGCGAGGTGCGCGTACGGCGGATGCTCGGGATCTTCGCGGCGGGCCGCATCGTCAACCCGCTGACCGCACGCAGCCAGCTCGTCGGCGGCATGATCTGGGGCCTGTCCATGGCGCTGCACGAGGAGGCGGTCAGGGACCAGGCGACGGGCGGCCATGTCGGCGCCGACTTCGCGGGCTACCACTTCGCCGCCAACGCGGATGTGCCGGACATCGAGGCGGACTGGGTGGACGACCCGGACGCGGACGACCCCGTCGGCATCAAGGGCATCGGCGAGATCGGCATCGTGGGCGCCGCCGCGGCGATCGCCAACGCGGTCTGGCACGCGACCGGCGTACGCCATCGTGCGCTGCCGATCCGCCCCGACCGCGTCCTGGACGCGGCAGGAGTCCGGGATGCTTGACATCGCCGCCGAGCTCGACCGATGGGTGCGGGAGGGCCGGGCGTTCGCCGTCGCCACCGTCGTGGCGGTGGGCGGCAGCGCCCCGCGCCCGCCCGGCGCCGCCATGGCCGTCGACAGCGAGGGCACCGCCATCGGTTCGGTCTCCGGGGGCTGTGTGGAAGGGGCCGTGTACGACCTGTGCGTGCAGGCCCTGGAAGACGGCACGGCGGTGCGCGAGCGCTTCGGCTACAGCGATGAGGACGCCTTCGCCGTGGGCCTGACCTGCGGCGGGGTCATCGAGGTCCTGGTCACGCCGGTGACCGCGGATGCGCCCGTCAGGGCCGTGTTCGCGGCGGCCCTCTCGGCCGCCGCGAACGGCGAGGCGGCGGCGATCGCCCGCGTGGCGGAGGGCCCTGCCGAACTCCTTGGCAGGCCCCTGCTGGTGCGCGCCGACGGATCGTACGAAAGCGGCCTGGCCGGGCACCCGGAGCTCGACCGCACGGTGGCGGGGGAGACCCGCGCGATGCTGGACGCGGGCCGCACCGGCGAGTTCGGCGTCTCGGAGGACGGCTCGCGCTGCGGCGCGCCCCTGACACTGTTCGTCGAGTCGAGCGTGCCGCCGCCCCGCATGATCGTCTTCGGAGCGGTCGATTTCGCCGCGGCCCTGGTGCGCACCGGCAAGTTCCTCGGCTACGAGGTGACGGTGTGCGACGCCCGTCCGGTCTTCGCCACCCGGGCCCGCTTCCCCGAGGCCGACGAGGTCGTCGTCGACTGGCCGCACCGCTATCTGCGGGGCACCAGGACGGACGCCCGCACGGTCCTGTGCGTGCTGACGCACGACGCCAAGTTCGACATCCCGCTCCTGGAGGCGGCGCTGCGCATGCCGGTGGCGTTCGTCGGCGCCATGGGCTCGCGCCGCACCCACGAGGACCGCAACCGGCGACTGCGCGAAGTGGGCGTAACCGAAGGGGAGTTGGCACGGCTGCGGTCCCCGATCGGCCTGGACATCGGAGCCCGTACGCCGGAGGAGACGGCCCTGTCCATCGCGGCCGAGATCGTCGCCACCCGCCGCGGCGGCACGGGCATGCCGCTGACCGGATCGGGCACGCCGATCCACCACGACGGGGAGGACGGCTCGGGCGGGGCGCACGCGGCGGCGTGACGCGGCCGGGAGCCTCGGCTCCCGGCCGCAGCCGGCCGCTAGCCCTTGAGGCCGATCGCCGCGCAGGCCGCCTTGTACGCGGGTGTGCAGATCTCCGACGTCTTGTAGATGCCGTCCGCGATGACCGTGGACTTGATGGTGTCCTGGGTCAGCGGGCGGACCGACACCAGGAGGGACGGGATGTCCTTCGTGGTGGCGTTGTCGGACTGGTCGCCGGCCAGGGCATCGAACTCGACCATGCGGCCCTGGGCGATCCTGACCGCCATCTGCGCGGCGCCCACCGCCTCCTCGGGGTACGACTTGTAGACGCTCATGTACTGCTCGCCCGCGACGACGCGCTGCACGGCCGGCAGCTCCGCGTCCTGGCCGGTGACCGGCGGGAGCTCGGTGAGGCCCGCTGCCTTCAGGGCCTTGATGATGCCGCCCGCCATGCCGTCGTTGGCGGAGTAGACGCCCGCGATGTTGTCCTTGCCGAGCGCGGTGATCGCGTCGGTCATATGGGCGCGCGCCGTCTCCGGCTTCCAGCCCTCGGTGTCGTACGACTTGGCGACGTCCAGCTGGTTGTTGAGCTGGGAGAGCGCGCCCTCCTTGAAGACGGCGGCGTTCGGGTCGGTCGGCGAACCGTTGATCATGACGATCTTGCTGTTCTTGCTGGCCCGGCTCCCGAGCGCCTTGATGAGCCCCTGGCCCTGGACCTGGCCCACCAGCTCGTTGTCGAAGGCCACGTAACCCGAGACGGGCCCCTCGGCGAGCCGGTCGTAGGCGATCACGGGGATGTCCGCGTCCTTCGCCTTCTTGACAGCCGGGGCGATCTTCTTCGCGTCCACGGCACTGACCAGCACCACGTCGACCTTGTCGGCGACCATCTTGGCGAGCTGGCGGCTCTGCTTGGCGGCGTCCTGGTCGGCGTTGGCGTAGACGACCTTGCCCTTGCCGTTGGTGAGCTTCTTGACCTGCTTCTCGATGATGGGGTGGTCGAACTTCTCGTAGCGAGCCGTCTCTGATTCGGGCAGCAGCAGGCCGACGGTGACGTCGTCGCCCTTCCTGTCGTCCTTGGTTCCTTCGTCGCTGTCGAGCAGGCCACATGCGGCGAGCGAGAGGGCGAGCACGCCCACGGTCACGACGACGGTGGCTTCACGTCTACGGGATTTCATTCGTCCACTTCCTAGACCTGACCGCTTCCATGCGGTCCGAGGTGGCTGAAAGCCAACCCGGCGACCCTCCTGACGTCAAGGAGTCAAGTGATAACGAGATGACAATGGCACCATGTGTTTCAGAGTTGAACTGTTCTGGATATGCCGGACCTGTGGGTGGCGAGGGGCAGGCGGCGGCTCGGCGCGGCGGGTGACGCCGACGGGCGAGCCGATCGGGCCGCAGGGTCCTCCGTGGCGTGTGTGACCCCTCCGGCAGGGCGGTTCTCCCCGCATTTCTCGTTCTCGCGGGAGAAATATTTAGCGTCTGACCGTGCCCTGAAGCTCATGCCGTGCTACTGTTGATCGAAGTTGCAGTTGTGGTTCCCATAAGACTTCAAGTGCCTTAGGTGGATCTGATCCGCCGGGCACTTTTGTATTTCCGGTGCAGTTTTCCGGACGGGGCAATCAACGTGGCGACGCCGGGGTTCGCACAGTGTGGACTCCGGGCTTTGCCCCGAAGGAGATTTTAGTATGGCTAACGGCACCGTGAAGTGGTTCAACTCGGAAAAGGGCTTCGGCTTCATCGAGCAGGAGGGTGGCGGCCCGGACGTCTTCGCCCACTACTCGAACATCGCCACCCAGGGCTTCCGTGAGCTCCAGGAAGGTCAGAAGGTGACCTTCGACGTCACGCAGGGCCAGAAGGGCCCGCAGGCGGAGAACATCCTCCCCGCCTGACGCTGACGCGTTGACACGAGGCTGGTGCCCGCACCTCACGGTGCGGGCACCAGCTCGTTGCTGTTTACAGAGTTTTTCTTTTATTCGGCTCGTGCTTGCAATTCGTTCGGCTGGGTTTCGCCGAGAATTCCTCGATGCGTGCCATATCGAGGAAGGTTCTCCTTGAACCGTTCAGGTCGTACGAACGATCGCTATTCCGGCAAGTCCAACCCCCGTGGTTTCGCCGCGCAGCGTTCTCGTGGCGCAGGCGGCCGTCCCGGTGGTGGGCAGAGCCGCCGCCCCGCCGCACTGCAGGGTGAGTTTGCGCTCCCCGTCACCGTCACCCCGGGTCTGCCCGCCGTCGAGGCCTTCGGCGAGCTCGACATGCCGGAAATTCTTCTGAAGACGCTGACCGGCCTCGGCGTGACCGAGCCGTTCCCGATCCAGGCCGCCACGCTGCCGAACGCGCTCGCCGGACGGGACGTACTGGGCCGTGGCCGCACCGGATCCGGCAAGACCCTCGCCTTCGGCCTGCCGCTCCTGGCCCGCACCGCCGGGCAGCGCGCCGACTCGAAGCAGCCGCTGGCCCTGGTCCTCGTGCCGACCCGCGAGCTCGCCCAGCAGGTCACCGAGGCGCTCACCCCGTACGCGAGGGCGCTGAAGCTGCGTATCGCCACCGTGGTCGGCGGCATGTCGATCGGCAGGCAGGCCGGCGCGCTGCGGAGCGGTGCCGAGGTGCTCGTCGCGACGCCGGGCCGCCTGAAGGATCTCATCGAGCGCCGGGACTGCCGCCTCGACCGGGTGGCCGTCACCGTCCTCGACGAAGCCGACCAGATGGCCGACATGGGCTTCATGCCCCAGGTCACCGAACTGCTCGACCAGGTGCGGCCCAACGGCCAGCGGATGCTGTTCTCGGCCACCCTCGACCGCAACGTCGACCTCCTGGTCCGCCGCTACCTCCAGGACCCGGTCGTCCACTCCGTCGACCCGTCGGCGGGCGCGGTCACCACGATGCGCCACCACGAGCTGCATGTGCACGGCGCCGACAAGACCGCCGCCGCCACCGAGATCGCGGCCCGCGACGGCCGCGTGATCATGTTCCTGGACACCAAGCACGCCGTCGACCAGTTCACCCGGCATCTGCTGGGCAGTGGCGTACGCGCGGCCGCGCTGCACGGCGGCAAGTCGCAGCCGCAGCGCACCCGCACCCTCGCCCAGTTCAAGACCGGCGACGTCACGGTCCTGGTGGCGACGAACGTCGCGGCCCGTGGCATCCACGTCGACAACCTCGACCTGGTGGTCAACGTCGACCCGCCAAGCGATCACAAGGACTATCTGCACCGCGGCGGCCGCACCGCCCGCGCCGGCGAGTCCGGCAGCGTGGTGACCCTCGTCCTGCCCAACCAGAAGCGCGACATGAGCCGCCTGATGGCCGCTGCCGGGATCAGGCCGCAGATCACCCAAGTCCGCTCCGGCGAGGCGGAGTTGAGCCGTATCACCGGCGCGAAGGCGCCCTCCGGCATCCCCATCAGCGGCGCCGCGCCCACCACTGAGCGCCCCAAGCGGGGCGGCGCCCCCTTCCGCGGGATGGGCACCCGTCCGGGGCGGGCCACCGGCGGCTCCCGGCGGACGGCCGAGTCCCGTGAGCTGGCCGAGGCCCGCAAGGCTGCGCGGGTGCGGCGCAGCGCCTGACGGCTGACGCCTGATGCTTGACCTGTGCCGTTCTTGACCTTCGGGTCAAGAACGGTCTACAGTCATGATCATGGGAAGGCCGAAGCAGTTCGATCCGGACGCCGCCGTCGAGCAGGCCATGGACGTGTTCTGGCGCAAGGGGTACGCCGCCACCACGCCGCAGGACCTCGTCGACGCGCTCGGTATCGGCAAGGGCAGTCTCTACAACACCTTCGGCAGCAAGCACGCCCTGTTCGAGCGGGCGCTGCGCCGCTACCGCGACAGCCAGGCCCTGGCCCTCATCGAGATGCTCGAGGAGTCGGGGCCCGTCAAGGAGCGGTTGCGCGCGGCGCTCTGGCTCCTCGTCGACATGGACCTCGCCGACCCGGACCGCCGTGGCTGCATGGCGGTGAACGCCGCGGCCGAGCTGGCTGGGGTGGACGAGGTGGCGACCGAACTGGTGCGGCGGATGTTCGACCGCACCGAAGAGGCGTTCCAGGCGCTGATCGAGAAGGGGCAGCGGGCGGGGGAGATCGACCCCGCGCGCGATGCCCGGGGTGCCGGGAGTCTGCTCCTGACGACGGTCGTCGGCCTGCGGCTCATGGCCCGCGTCGCCGAGGGGCCGGACCGCCTTTCCCGGGTGATCGACGCGACGGTCGACGCGCTCTGACGTACTCGCCCTGACGTACTCGCCCTGACGTACTCGCCCTGATGGTCGTCCATCCCTCTGCCCGCATTTTGTACTCGTAGTTCAAGAACTGTCCGAACTCCACTCAACTCCACCCAAGGACCGGGGAAACCATGCAGCTCGACCTGAACTCCAAGACCGCCGTCGTCACCGGCGCGAGCCGCGGCATCGGCCTGGCCACCGTCAAGTCGCTGATCGACGAAGGCGTACGCGTCGTGGGCGCCGCCCGCACCATCACCCCCGAACTCAAGGAGACCGGCGCCTTCGCGGTCTCCGCCGACCTCAGCACCGCCGAGGGAGTGGCCACCCTCATGGACGCCGCCTTCGCCGAACTCGGCGGCATCGACCTGCTGGTGAACAACGTCGGCGCCGGTGACGCGGTGGAGCCGGTCGGCTTCCTCGACACCGGTGACGCGCAGTGGCAGGGCATCTTCGACCTGAACCTGCTCAGCGCGGTCCGCGTCACCCGTACCGCGCTGCCCAGCCTGATCGAGCGGCGCGGCGCGATCGTCAACGTTTCGTCCATCAACTCCCGGCTCCCCGCGGCTGGTCCCGTCGCCTACAGCGCCGCCAAAGCGGCGCTCACCGCCCTCGGCAAGTCACTGGCCGAGGAGTTCGGACCGAAGGGCGTACGCGTCAACACGGTCTCGCCCGGCGTGGTGCGCACCGCCATCTGGGAGGATCCCGAGGGCTTCGGCGGCAAGGTGGCCGCCGGTGCCGGGGCCGAGCACGGCGCGTTCCTCGCACGGATCCCCGACGCGTTCGGCATCACGACCGGGCGGATCACCGAAGCGCGGGAAGTGGCGTCCCTGATCACGTTCTTGCTCTCCGACGTGGCCGGGAACATCACGGGTGCCGACCACGTCATCGACGGCGGCACGGTCAAGACGATCTGACGCGACGGCGCTACCAGTCTGCGTCACTCCGGCTGTACGTTCCCCAACTCGGCCCGGGTCCTTGCACCTTGGGCGAGCAGCCACCGTACGACGTCGTCGGCGTCCTGGGTGCGGGCGATGTCCAGGGGCGTCATGTCGTCGTAGCCGATCCAGTCGAGGTCCGCCCCTTGCTGGAACAGGCGTTGTGCGGTGGGGAGTTGGCCGCCGTGGCAGGCGCCCCAGAAGGCGCTGGTGATCGCCGGGCCGGTGGGCGGTTCGGGTGCGGTGAGGAAGGCCTCGACCTGGTCGAGCAGGCCGAGCGTCGCCGCATCCTGGAGGTCCGCGCGGGCGCCGTGCTCCAGCAGACGGCGGGCCGCGCGCCACTGGCCGAAGCCGCGGGCGTCGGCGAGCGGGGTGCCGCCGCCGATGACGGCGCCGGTGGCCTCGATGTCGGCGCCCGCGGCGATCAGCGCGTCCAGGGCGATGACGTCGTCGTTGCTCGCGGCCCAGTGGAGCGGCGTCTCGGCATGGGAGCCGACGAACCGGGCACTGGGGTCGGCGCCCGCCGTGGCGAGGGCGGCGATGATCTCCGGGGCCTGTGGGTAGCGCCCCGGCCAGTCGGTCGCGATGTGCAGCAGGCTCCGGCCGCCCGCGGCGGGACCTTCCGTGGTGATGGTGCCGGAGGCCAGACCGGGGTGATCGGCGAGGAGTCGGCGAAGCGCCTGGACGTCGCCCTTGCGGATCGCCTCGGTCGCCGTGATGGCAAGCGGGTCAAGGGAGTTGAGATTCTTCACGAGGGGGTCGGCCTCCTGTTCGGGCGCTCTCGGATGCCCTCGGGCGGTCTGGTCCAGACCTATTGACGGCAGGTCTGGACCACTTTACGGTGTGGCGCACCGCACCACGTACGTCTCCAGGCGTCTCCAGGCATCACTGTCCAGGAGGTCAGCGTGTCACCCAGAACCTCTCGCCGCCCCCAGGTTTCCCAGACCGCGCTCCGCGCGCCGTCCCGGCTGTTCGCGGTCGGCCTGGCGATGGTCGTCGCCGTGTCGACGCTCGTCGGTGCCGCGCCGGGCCCGTCGCAGGACAGTGGCACCGCCCAGGATCGCCGCACCGCCCAGGACGAGACTTGCGCGGTCAAGTCGAAGCCCGCCGGAAAGGTGCTCCAGGGCTACTGGGAGAACTGGGACGGCGCCGCCAACGGAGTGCATCCGCCGTTCGGCTGGACCCCGATCACCGACACCCGCATCCGCGACCACGGCTACAACGTCATCAACGCCGCGTTCCCCGTGATCCGTTCGGACGGCACCGTCCTGTGGGAGGACGGCATGGACTCGACGGTGAAGGTCGCCACGCCCGCCGAGATGTGCCAGGCCAAGGCGGACGGCGCCACGATCCTGATGTCGATCGGCGGCGCGACGGCCGGTATCGACCTCAGTTCGAGCACGGTCGCCGACCGTTTCGTCGAGACCGTGGTGCCCATCCTGAAGAAGTACAACTTCGACGGTATCGACATCGACATCGAGACCGGCCTGGTCGGCAGCGGAAACATCACCAATCTGTCCGCCTCGCAGGCCAACCTCATCCGCATCATCGACGGTGTACTCGCGCAGATGCCCGCCAACTTCGGCCTGACGATGGCGCCCGAGACGGCGTACGTCACCGGAGGCAGCGTGACGTACGGCTCCATTTGGGGCGCCTACCTCCCCATCGTGAAGAAGTACGCGGACAACGGCCGCCTCTGGTGGCTCAACATGCAGTACTACAACGGCAGCATGTACGGCTGCTCCGGCGACTCATACTCCGCCGGAACCGTCGAAGGCTTCACCGCCCAGACGGACTGCCTGAACAAGGGCCTGGTCGTCCAGGGCACCACGATCAAGGTCCCCTACGACAAACAGGTCCCTGGCCTGCCCGCCCAACCGGGCGCGGGCGGCGGCTATATGGGCCCGAACCTGGTGGCCCAGGCGTGGAACCACTACGGCGGGGCGCTGAAGGGCCTGATGACGTGGTCCATCAACTGGGACGGGTCCAAGAGGTGGACGTTCGGGGACAATGTGAAAGGGCTTCCGTGGCGTAGTTCGCTGAACTAGGCAAACTTGCATGTCAGTTGGGGTCGTGCCCTCCGGGGTGCGGCCCCCATTCTGTGCCCGTGCTGGATAGGTGCTGGATGGGGTGTGCTTCGCCGAACAGTCAAGCCGAAGAAAGCGTTCGGTTGGACGTGGGGACATCGCCGTGGATCGTGTCGGATGGGCTCTGGGACCGGCTGGAGCCGTTGCTGCCACAGCGTGAGCGCAGGTTCCGGTATCCCGGCCGCAAGGCATTGCCGAACCGTGAGGTGCTGTGCGGGTCTTGTACGGTGCCCACGGGCATTCACGGTAGTGGCGGGCCGGGGCGCGGACAGCCGATCGGTGAAAGCCGCGGGCCCGGTGCTTAGGGGGTTCGGCGCGCGCCCGGCCCGGGTTTGCACCCTGCTTGCGAGGGCACCCCGTACGGCGGCGATGCCGAGGAGGAGTCATGGGCCTGGTGAAGGCGGCAGCGATAGTGCTGGACTGCGCGAACCCCGAGGAACTGGCCGAGTTCTACAAGGCGTTCCTGGGGGCGGAGGAGTGCCCCGGCGCCACCAGCAACCGACTCGACGTGGGGACCGAGACGGGCATTCGGATCGGCTTCCGCCGTGATCTGAATGCCACGCCGTCCAGCTGGCCACGCCCCGAGGACTCCTACCAGTCCCATCTCGACTTCCTGGTCGAGGCGGACGACCTGGACCAGGTGGAACGTGACCTGGTCGGGCTCGGCGCGACGCCGATGGAGTCGTCGGGGCGCGGCGGGCCCAATGAGGCGCGGACGTACTTCGATCCGGCGGGCCACTCCTTCACCGTGCGCTCGTCGCTGCGGCATGGGCCGAAGACGGACTGAGCCGCCGGGGCCCGGCTTGTCGACGGGCAGGTCGGGATGTCAGGGCGTCAACGGGCTCGTAGCGGCGTACGCACTCGACGCAGTCCCACATCCAGGCCGGCGGGATCGGCCACTGGTTCTCGGGCCCGGCGACAGGCTGAGCCTTCACGGATGGGCGGCCAGAACCCTTCAGTTGGCCACTGAGCGTTCGAGCCGGCCAGTCAAGCGCGGTGTTCTCGAAGGTCGGCCATCTCGTCGGAGCGACGTTCCACACTCCGGGCCGCAGCGCGCCCAAGCACCCGATCAGGGTGCTTCCATCGCCGCGCGCGCCGCTTCGACGAACCGCCCAAGGCACCGGAGGTATGCCCGCTGTATCTCGTCGAAGCGGGCGCGCGCGTCCGCGTCACCGCAGGTGATGCGCCACAGGCACCGGTTGACCTGCTGCGCCGCGTCCAAGACGCCCTGTGCCGCTTCAGCCGTGGGGGGCGGCCCTTCCAGAGTGACGACACGGACACTGTGCATGAGAGGGTCGTAGGCTTCGCGCAACTCTGAACGCAGTTCCTCGAAGCGCGTCAGCTGCTGGTCCGGGTCGGCGACCTGGATGAAGGCGTCCATGACCCTCCGGTACAACTCACCGATGACGTGAGCGTGTTCCATCAGCTCCAGGTACGCGGCCCGTCTCAACTCCCGTACCCGGCCCCGGTGCTCGGCCTGCGCCGAAGCCTCGGCCTGGACCTGGGCGGCCCGCACGTTCCCGAGATTGGTCACCCAGCTCGCGAGCACGGCCGTACCGCCGGTGAAAGCCGCGACCCACACCGCGATGTCCCCCACGCCGAGCAGTGTCGGTGAGACGCCGGCCCATGTCGAGGACGCCTTGCGGACCTGTCCGGCGGATCCTGGCCAACTGAAGGGTTCTGGCCGCCCTTCCGTGATGGCTCAGCCTGTCGCCGGGCCCGACAGCGTCGACGACGGCGTTCCATGCTGTTCAGATATCGGTCGGCGGCGGCCCGGCGTGGACGCGGGCCGCCCTTCTGGCGTAGTCGTCACGGAAGAGCGGTCAGAACCTCGGAAGGCAACGGCACCCAAGACCAGACAAGAGACTCTCGGGGCTGCTCTGACATGGGAGGAGTCGACTACGCAGCGGGACCAGTCCCGGCGCGAGGCCGCATTCAGTTCGGCCGGCAGGACCTCGTGCGGCCGCTGCCACACGCCGGCCTCGTTCCAGTCCCGCAGACGGCGCCAGCACGTCATGCCCGACCCGAACCCCAACTCTTGCGGCAGGTACTACCACTGGATTCCGGTGTGCAGTACGTACACCCCGCACAGCACCTCACGGTTCGGCAATGCCTTGCGGCCGGGACACCGGAACCTGCGCTCACGCTGTGGCAGCAACGTCTCCAGCCGGTCCCAGAGCCCATCCGACACGATCCACGGCGATGTCCCCACGTCCAACCGAACGCTCAACTCCAGTCCCGGACATGGCCATCAGGACCGATCCACCTCATTGTGTTAGCCGTTGTAAGGCCTGCTGGCGAGTTCCCGACGTGCGGCGGGGTGACCCCGACTCGGGCCCGTCACAGCTGCTGCTGTGGTGCGGGGTCTTGCTCATGGTCAGCGGAGCCAGCTGCGCGGCCTGGGCCATCTCGCCGAACCTCCGCAAGGAGCGGCGGGGCCCGGAACCTTGTAGGAGGCTGTGACACGGCCTGGTCACCACAGTGTGGGCTCGCACTCCGCACCAGGGTTGCCGGGGGAGCCCGGGAGGTACTGGCGCTGCGGTCAGGTCGGCCCAGGTCTCGTACTCGTCGGCCATCGTGAGGAAGAGCAGGGCGGTTGCGAAGGCGTCGTAGGTCGCCCGGTGTCGCTGAGCGGGTGCGGCCGTCAGGTCGAGGTGGGTGTGTTCGATGAGGGCGTCCAGGGAGTGTGTCGGCGCCTCTGGGTAAGTGGTGCGGGACAGGCGCAGTGTGTCGATCACTCCGGTCGGCTGCCAGCCGCGTAGGTGGTCGGTGAGTGCGCGGTAGTCCACGTGCGCGTTGTGGGCGCAGAGCCAGGCATCTGCGAGGAACTCACGTACGCTGTCGCGGACTTCGGGCCAGGTGGGGTACCTCGCCAGGTGGTCGTTGGTCAGGCCGTGCGCCTAGGTGACCAGCACCCACGTGAAGGCACGGGTACGTGCCGCGCTGGCTGCCACCGTCTGCTCGTCCCGGCTGCTTTGTCCGCGGGGTGACAGTGCACGGACTTTGGCGATGCACTGGTCGAGCTTGAGGCGGTGGAGTCGAACGAACTAGACATGCCGGCCGAGCTGTTGGTCGGCCCCGCCCAGTGGGCGCATTTCGCCGAAATGGCTACGCGCGTCGAGGCCGCCACCGCCGCCCCCGATCCGAACCCGCCCGCCCCACGGTTCGCCAACCTCTCCGAAGTCCGCGCCCACCTCGCCGACCTGGCGGTGCGTCTCGTGCCCGACATCCAAGGGACCCGTTCCGGGCGCATCCGGCACAAGGAGCGCAGCCGTGCGGAGTACGCGGGGCAACTCGCGACCAACCCAACCCTGGAACTCACCCCCAGCCGCCGACTGGCGATCCACGGCTCGGCGGGCAACGGCTGGCACGTGGTGGCGCCCGGCTCCGCCAACGCAATCGTGTCCTGGGGTGTGAAGTCACGTCGGCACGACCACGACCACGACCGCGGTCGAGGGCAGCGGCACCGGACCGGTCAGCCGGCGAACGCTGCCCGGAAGTACGGGCGTGTGAGGTGAAGCACAGTGATCACGCGTGGGCTCGAAACGGTCAGAAGACGGAGCGTGAGAAGAGTGAAACGGGCACGGCCGCCACGTGGTGCTCCGCGCCTCGGACACGGAGTGTGGTGCGTCAGATACTCAGGAGTCAGATGTCGCGGACGCGAACTGCGGCGATTGATGCCAGGTAGTGGAGGTGTCGGGCATTCGCGGTGGCATATACGTGGGCGCGTTTACCGCACCGGGTAAGGCGCTCCGAGTGCCACTTGAGAAGTGTGGTTCTGCTTCCGCTTGCCACAAAAAGAGAGTCTGGTGCGGGCTACACCCGCTCGGATACTGTTGGCCAGGCGAGGGGTCAGAGGTATCGCGTTTGATCCGGCCGTGCCCCCCTCGTCCGCAGACTGAATCGGTCTTCTCGGAGCGCCGCTCCTGCGGTCCTCCGTATCGATCCCGGCGACTGTTCGGGGCCTATATATAGGGGGGATGGGCATCCGCCGGTCGCGACGCAAGGCCCGGCACTCGCAGGCGTGTCGCCTTGGCTAATACGCGAAGACCAAGGGGTGCCGTTCCTGCACCCGAACGTAATTCACTGTGTTCCTGAACGGGTTATGTCGCTCCGCACCTCTCGACTGATGCGTGGCGAACCCCGACCATCGCGGAATTCGAACCCGGCCTGCGCCTCGTGGAGTCGGCCGGGGGTTAGTGCGCCGCTCTTCGTGCGCCCCGCGCCCGTATCCGCGCCCGTCCCCTCGCCATCGTTGCGCACCACTCGGCCAATGGAGTCTTGAGCGGTGTGACAGGCGTCGCCCCTGCAGGACGGCGCGACCACCCCCCCTGTGGCCAGGGCTTCCCTGGCTCCGCCCCCACCCACGGCTCGGTCAACGAGCTGGTTTCAGCCCCCTATTCATTCGGCGCTTCAGCGCGGTGACGCATGGGGGGCCGGATTTTAACGGGATCCGTATGGCCGGAACGTGACGGTCGAATGGCGGGTTATTGATGAACGGGTGCCGTCGCAATTCCGTCCGCCCGCGTGTGAGCCACCCCTGCGCGATGGGGCAAAAGGCGCTGCACGATAGGGCAGGAGCCGCTTGGCGACAGGACGGGGAGGCGGGCCCGCTGCTCTCCTGGCCGCGCCGATAGCCAGGTAAATTTTGGAAGTCCGTCCGGTAAATCGCGCGAGCGGGCACGGCTCTGACCCGCGCTTACGGCCCTACGAGCGTTTTCCGCCTGTGACAGACCGAAAATAGACCGCAGTTGACAATTTCTGGATATCTGGCTTTGACTTGCGCTCGTTGTCGCGGCAAGTGGCCGAGAAAGTATCGAGCCCATTCAGGCCAACCATGCATGTATCCAGTTCCAGTTGGATGACCGACGAAGGCAGAGGCTGCCATGCGCTTATCAGAAGGGCTGCACACCGGCACTGTCGCCGTCATTGGGGTCGCGTCCGCGGCACCGGTGCGGGCGGAGCGCGATCACGGTGTACTTGTCGAGCTGACCGGTGTGCCGCTGCCCGCGGGCCGGACGGACGAACTGGAGTCGGCGTGGACGGCCTGCGAGGACGCGGGCATCGGCGCGGACGACCGGGCAGGCGTCGGTGTCCATCTGGCCGCCGGCACCGAGGACGCGGACGACGCGGGCGAGCTGGCACGCGTGCTCGGCCTGCACGGCCCCTGCCGGACCGGACACGACCCTCTCGCCGAAGCCGTCGCCGCCGTGCGTTCCGGTGAGTGCGACCTGGCGCTGGTCGGGACGGACGGTGCTTTCGCCGTGCTCACGCGTGGGGACAGCGCACGGACCGAGACCTTCGCCTACCGGCTCGACACCGACCACGCATGGTCCGACGGCGTTCCCGCGCTGGTCGAGGCCGCGTTGCGCTCGGGCAGGACCGAGCCCGGCCGCGCCGCACCGGACGGACCCGCCGTCCCGATCACCTTGTCGGCGCACAACCAGGACGCGCTGCGGGCGCGGGCCGCTGACCTGCACTCGCTGATCGAGGCCGAGCCGACCCTGCCGCTCGTCGACCTCGCCTTCTCGCTCGCCACCACCCGCCCCGCTCTCGCCCGTCGCGCCGTGCTGGTCGGCGGGGACCGCACCCGGCTCGCCGAGGAACTGCTCGCCGTCAGCGAGGGGCGAATACCGGTGCCGGGGCTCGCGGCCGGAGGACCGGCGCGTGCCGCGGCAGACGACGTCGCCTTTGTGTTCCCCGGTCACGGGCCGCAGTGGCTGGGCATGGCCGACGAACTCCTCGCCACGTCGCCGGTGTTCGCCGAGCAACTGCATGCCTGTGCGGAAGCCCTCACGCCGTTCGTGGACTGGCCCGTCCTCGACGTGCTGCGCGGCAGGACGGACACGCCTTCCCTCGACCGCCCGGACGTGGCGCAGCCCGCACTCTGGGCGATGATGGTGTCCCTGTCCGCGCTGTGGCGCTCCTGGGGTGTGCGGCCCGGTGCCGTAATCGGCTCCAGCGTCGGCGAGATCCCGGCCGCGACGGTCGCGGGCGCACTGTCCGTCGAGGACGGCGCGCGGGCCGTGGCCCTGTTCAGCCAGGCGCAGGTGCACCTGCTCGAACGCGGCGTGATGCTGTCCGTACTGGCGTCCGCCGACGAGGTACGTGAGCGGCTCACCCGGTACGAGGGGCTCGACCTGGCCGCCGTGCACGCGCCCACGTCGGTCCTGGTCTCCGGCGACGAGGACGCGGCCACCCAACTCCTCGCCGACCTGGCCGCGGACGGCATCAGGGCCAGAGGCATCGCGATCCGTCTCGCGGCCCACGGCCGCCAGGTCGACTCCGTGCTCGACATGCTGCGCGCCGACCTCGCCCCCATCACGCCCCGCCCGACGGACGTACCGATCTACACGGCCACCACGGGCACGAGGGTCGACCCGCTCACGCTCACCGCGGACCACTGGTGCCGCAACCTGCGCGGCACCGCGGACTTCCAGAGCGCCACACGCGCCGTCCTGGCCGCCGGGCACCGACTGCTGCTCGAGCCGAGCCCCCACCCCGTGCTCACCCGGGCCGTGCAGGAGACCGCCGAGGACACGGGCGTGGAGGCCGCCGTCGTCGGCACGCTGCGCAGGGACCGAGGCGGCGCCGACCAGATGACTGCCGCGCTCGCCGAACTGCACGCGCAGGGCGTACTCCCCGACTGGAACGCGGTGTTCGCGGGCCGGGACGCACGCGCGGTGCCGCTGCCCGCCTACCCGCTGAACGCGGCGCCCGGGGCCGTCCCCGCCCCGTCCTTCGACGACCGGCTCGCGGACGCCCCCGACCGCACCGACTTCCTGCTCGACCTGGTCCGCGCGCAGGTGGCCGCCGTCGTCGGGAACGCCGGGCCCGCCCCCGACGCGGACGCGCCGCTCCTCGAACTGGGCGTCGACTCGGCGGGCGCGGTGCGACTGCGCAACCTGCTGAACGCGGCCACCGGCCTGAACCTGCCGGTGTCGGCGGTGTTCGACACCCCGACGTGCCGTGGCCTCGCCGAACGCATCGACCGGGTCCTGCTCGGCACACCGGCCGATGACGACCAACTGCCGGCCTTCGCGGTGGCCGGGGACGACGAACCGATCGCCGTCGTGGCGATGAGCTGCCGCCTGCCCGGCGGAGTGCGCAGCCCCGAGGACCTGTGGGAGCTGCTGACCACCGGCGGCGACGGCATCACCGCGTTCCCCACCGACCGGGGCTGGGACCTGGACGGGCGCTACGACGAGGACGCCGAGCGGGCCGGCGGGTACTACCAGCGCGAGGCCGGATTCCTGCACGACGTCGACAAGTTCGACCCGGAGTTCTTCGGGATATCGCCGCGCGAGGCACTGGCGATGGACCCGCAGCAGCGGCTTCTCCTCGAAATCGGCTGGGAGGCGATCGAGCGCGCGGGCATTGAGCCGACAGGGCTGAGGGGCAGTCAGGCCGGCGTGTTCGTGGGCGCGATGACGATGGACTACGGGCCGAGGCTGCACGAGGCCCCCGCCGACCTCGAGGGCTATCTGCTCACCGGCAACACCGCGAGCGTCGCGTCCGGCAGGCTCTCCTACTCGTTCGGGTTCAACGGACCCGCCGTCACCCTCGACACGGCGTGCTCCTCGTCGCTGGCCGCCCTGCACCTGGCCGTGCAGTCGCTGCGGCGCGGCGAGTGCCCCATCGCCCTCGCGGGCGGCGTCACGGTCATGCCGTCGCCGGGCATGTTCGTGGAGTTCAGCAGGCAGCGCGCGCTTGCCCCCGACGGGCGCTGCAAGGCGTTCTCGGCGAGTGCCGACGGGTTCGGCCTCGCCGAGGGCGCCACCATGGTGCTTCTGGAGCGTCTTTCCGACGCGCGCCGCAATGGACACCCCGTACTCGCGCTGATCAAGGGCACCGCGATCAACCAGGACGGTGCGTCCAACGGCCTCACCGCCCCCAGCGGCCCCGCACAGCGCAGGGTCATCCGGCAGGCGCTCGCCGACGCGGGTGTCACGGCCGCCGAGGTCGACGCCGTCGAGGCGCACGGCACCGGCACCCGCCTCGGCGACCCGATCGAGGCGGACGCCCTTCTCGCCACCTACGGCCGTGAGCGCCCCGCCGACCGGCCGCTGCTGCTCGGCTCGGTGAAGTCCAACATCGGTCACACGCAGGCGGCCTCAGGCGTCGCGGGCCTGATCAAGATGGTGCTCGCGCTGCGGCACGGCGTACTGCCCGAAAGCCTGCACATCACCGAGCCCACCCCGCACGTGGACTGGGCATCGGGCGCCGTGTCACTGGTCACCGAGACCACGCCGTGGCCCGAGGCCGGGCGCCCCCGTCGGGCCGCCGTTTCCTCGTTCGGCATCAGCGGCACCAACGCCCACGCCGTCCTTGAACAGGCGCCCGACGAGACCCCGATCGACCCGCTGCCGACTACCGGACCGGTTCCGCTGGTGTTCTCCGCGCGCACGGAAGCTGCCCTGCGCGCCCATGCCGCCCAACTCGCCACCGCAGCAGAGGCGTTTGCGCCTGCCGACGTGGCGGATGCCTTGCTGTCGCGGTCGGTGTTCGATCACCGGGCGGTGGTGGTCTCGGGCGGTTCCGACGCGTTGGCGGCGGTGGCGGCGGGCTCTGAGTCTGCTCGTGTGGCGGTCGGTGTGGCGCGGCCTGTGGGCAAGGTGGCGTTCGTCTTTCCGGGTCAGGGTTCGCAGTGGCTGGGGATGGGTGCGGAGTTGGCGGAGTCTTCGCCGGTGTTCCGCGCTTCTCTTGACGCGTGTGCTGGTGCGCTTGCGCCGTATGTGGACTGGTCGTTGCACGAGGTGCTGGCTGATGGCGCCGAGTTGGAGCGGGTGGACGTCGTGCAGCCCGCACTGTTCGCGGTGATGGTGTCGTTGGCCGCGTTGTGGCGTTCGTACGGTGTGGAGCCGGACGCGGTGGTGGGGCACAGCCAGGGCGAGATTGCCGCCGCGCATGTGGCGGGGGCGTTGTCGCTGGCGGATGCGGCCAAGGTGGTCGCGTTGCGGAGCAAGGCGATCCTGGCGCTGTCGGGTCAGGGCGGCATGGTGTCCCTTTCGGTGACGGCCGATGCCGCGCGTGAGCGGATCGCGCGGTGGGACGGACGGATCTCGCTCGCCGCGGTCAACGGCCCGGGTTCGGTGGTGGTGGCGGGTGACGCCGACGCCCTGGACGAGCTGATGGAGTCCTGCGCCGCCGAAGACGTGCGCGCCCGTCGTATCCCCGTCGACTACGCCTCCCACTCGCCGCACGTCGAGCGCATCCAGGAAGAACTGGCCGCCGTGCTGGCCGGGGTTGAGCCGAAGGCCGCGAGCGTGCCGATGCTCTCCACGGTCACGGGGGAGTGGCTGACCGGGACCGAGGTCGGCGCCGACTACTGGTACCAGAACCTGCGGAACACCGTGCGGTTCGAAGAGGCCACGCGCGGTCTGCTTGACCGGGGCATCGGCGCGTTCGTCGAGTGCAGCCCGCACCCCGTCCTCACCTTCGGAGTGCGCGAGACGCTGGACGCGACCGACGCCGACGCCGTCGTCGTGGGCACGCTGCGCCGGACCGACGGCGACCTCGACCGCTTCCTGCTCTCCGCCGCCGAGGCGTACGTGGAGGGCCTGCCGTTCGACTGGCGTGCCGTGGTGCCCGCCGGGCGGCCCGTCGACCTGCCCACCTACCCCTTCCAGCGCAGGCGGTTCTGGCTCGACGAGACCGCCCGCCCGGCCACGGCAGGCGATCCCGCCCTTGAGGAGTTCTGGTCCTCGGTGGAGCGTGGCGACCTCGCCACGACGCTGGACGTGCCCGCCGACGCGCCGCTCTCCGACGTGCTGGCAAGCCTGGGCGACTGGCGGCGCCGCAGGCAGGAGCGCTCCACCGTCGACGCGTGGCGCTATCGGGTCACTTGGCAGGCCCTCGGCACCGCCGCCACCCCGGCCCTGTCCGGCACCTGGCTCGTGATCGGCTCGCCGTCCGAGGCGGAGCACCCGTGGCGTGCGGCGGCGGTCGACGCCCTGCGCGCCCACGGAGCCGACGTCCTGGAGGTCGAAGGATCGGCGGATTCGCTGCGCGCCGTGGACGTCGTACCCAGCGGTGTGCTCTCCCTCCTGGCCTTCGACGAACGGCCCGACCCCGCGGCGCCGACCGTCCCGAGGGGACTGTCCGGCACGCTGGAGCTGGTACGGGCACTCGGTGACGCCGGGATCGGCGCACCGCTGTGGATGGCGACGACGGGCGCGGTGTCCGTCGGCCGGTCCGACCCGCTGACCCACCCGACGCAGAGCCAGGTGTGGGGTCTTGGCCTTGCCGTCGGCCTGGAACAGCCGGGCCGCTGGGGCGGCATCGTCGACCTCCCCGTGACCCCCGACGCCAGGACCGCGACGCGGCTCGCCGCCGCCCTGGCCGGACTCGCGGACGAGGACCAACTGGCCATCCGTGCCTCCGGGTTGTCGGCGCGACGGCTGACCCCGGCCCCCGCACCGGCGGCGGCACCCGCCTGGCGCGCCACGGGCACCGTACTGATCACCGGCGGTACCGGCGCCATCGGCGGCCACGTGGCCCGCTGGCTCGCGGGCAACGGCGCCGAGCACATCGTCCTGACGAGCCGCAGTGGCGCCGACGCGCCCGGCGCGCAGGCGCTGGAGGCGGAGCTGACCGGACTCGGCGTCCGGACCACCATCGCCGCCTGCGACGCCGCCGACCGTGCCGCGCTCGCCGACCTGTTCGCCCGGCTCGACGCCGAAGGCACCCCGATCCGCTCGGTCTTCCACGCGGCGGGCACCGTCCCGTCCCTGCCGCTGGCCGACACGGAGACCTCGGACCTCGCGTACGCCCTGGAGGCGAAGGCCGTCGGCGCGGCCCACCTCGACGAGCTGTGCGCAGGACGCGATCTCGACGCGTTCGTGCTGTTCTCCTCCGGCTCCGCAGTGTGGGGCAGCGGCGAACTGGGCGCGTACGGCGCCGCCAACGCCTTCCTCGACGGCCTCGCGCAGCGCCGCCACGCCGAAGGCCTGCCCGCCACCTCGGTCTCCTGGGGCATGTGGGCCGGCGGCGGCATGGTGACCGGCGACCTCGACGACCAGCTGCGCCGCAGGGGCATGCGTCCCATGCGGCCGGAACTCGCGGTCAGCGCGCTCGCCGCCGCCCTCACGGCAGGCGAGACGACCGTGACGGTCGCGGACGTCGACTGGGCCCGCTTCACCCCCGGCTTCACGGCGGCCCGTTCGCGCCCCCTGATCGGCGAGATACCCGACGTCGTCGCCCTCGCCGCGCAGGACGCGGTGGAACAGCCGGCCTCCGGCGGTGCGCTCGCCGACCGCCTGACCGGGCTCGCCGAGGCCGACCAGCACCGGCTCCTGCTCGACCTGGTCCGCGGCCACGCGGCGACGGTGCTCGGCCACGAAGGACCCGACACCGTCACGCCGGACCGGGCCTTCCGCGAGCTGGGCTTCGACTCCCTCACCGCCATCGAGCTCCGCAAGCGCCTCAACACCGTCACCGGCGTACGTCTGCCCGCGACCGTCGTCTTCGACCACCCGACGCCGGACGCGCTGGCCGACCACCTGTACTCCGTGGTCCTGGGCGAGCGGCAGAGCACCGCCCCGGTCCCGGCCGCCGCCCGCGCCGCCGACGATCCGATCGCGGTGGTGGCGATGAGCTGCCGCTTCCCCGGCGGCGTACGCGGCCCCGAGGACCTGTGGTCGCTCGTCCTGGGTGGACACGACGCCGTCGGGCCGTTCCCCGACGACCGGGGCTGGGACCCCGACCGGCTGTACCCGGCCGACGCGGAGGCGCAGGGCCGCAGCCGTACGTTCGAGGGCGCCTTCATGGACGACGCGGGCGGGTTCGACGCGGGCTTCTTCGGCATCGCCCCGCGCGAGGCCCTCGCGATGGACCCGCAGCAGCGGCAGGTGCTCGAACTGGCCTGGGAGGCCTTCGAACGGGCGGGCATCGACCCGTCCTCCGTACGCGACAGCCTCACCGGCGTGTTCGTCGGCGCCTCACCGCAGAGCTACGCGGGCACCCTGGAACAGGCCACGCCCGAGATGGACGGCTACCGGCTCACCGGCGACGCGCTGAGCGTCGTGTCCGGCCGCATCGCCTACTCGCTCGGCCTGCGCGGGCCCGCCGTCACCGTGGACACCGCGTGCTCGTCCTCGCTGGTCGCCCTGCACCTCGCGGTGCAGGCGCTGCGGTCGGGGGAGTGCTCGATGGCCCTGGCGGGCGGCACGGCGATCATGGTGACGCCGACGCCCTTCGCCGAGTTCAGCCTCCAGGGCGGCCTTGCCCCCGACGGGCGGTGCAAGCCCTTCGCCGATGCCGCCGACGGCGTCGGCTGGGGCGAGGGCGCGGGCCTGATCCTCCTCGAGCGGCTCTCCGACGCACGGGCCAACGGCCACGAAGTACTCGCCGTCGTCCGGGGTTCCGCCACCAACCAGGACGGCGCGTCGAACGGCCTTTCCGCACCGAACGGACCCGCACAGCAGCAGGTCATCCGCGCGGCGCTCGCGAACGCGGGCCTGTCCACCGCGGACGTGGACGCCGTCGAGGGCCACGGCACGGGCACCAAACTGGGCGACCCCATCGAGGCACAGGCGCTCCTCGCCACCTACGGCCAGGACCGTCCCGCCGACCGGCCGCTGCTCCTCGGCGCCCTGAAGTCCAACATCGGCCACACCCAGGCGGCTTCGGGCATCGCGGGCGTCATCAAGATGGTGCAGGCGATGCGGCACGGCGTACTGCCCCGCACCCTCCACCTCGACCGCCCCTCCGACCACGTGGACTGGACGACCGGCGCCGTGGAACTCCTCGCCGACCAGCGGCCGTGGCCCGAGGCCGGCCGGCCGAGGCGCGCCGCCGTCTCCGCGTTCGGCGTCAGCGGCACCAACGGCCACGTCATCCTCGAACAGGGCGAACCCGCCCCGGCGGCACCGACCCCGGACCTCGCCGGTGAGCCCGACGGACGCACCCTCGCGTGGGCCCTGTCCGCCCGCGACACCGCCGCGCTGCGCGAGCAGGCCGTCCGTCTGGCGGCCACCGTGGACGCACGGCCCGAGCTGTCGCCGGTGGACGTCGCCGCGACGCTCGCGACAGGGCGAGCCGCACTCGACCACCGCGCGGTCGTACTCGGCACGGGAACACCCGAACTGCGCGCCGGACTCGACGCGCTGGCCGAGGGCACCGACGCCCCGGGAGTGGTGCGCGGAGCCCCCGACGGCGGCAGGCTCGCCGTGCTGTTCTCCGGCCAGGGCTCCCAGCGCATCGGCATGGGCCGCGGCCTGTACGAGGCGCACCCCGCGTTCGCCGACGCGCTCGACGAGGCGTTCGCCCACCTCGACCCGCTCCTCGACGTGCCGCTGCGCGACGTGGTCTTCGGCGACGACCAGGCCCTGCTCGACCGCACCGAGTACGCCCAGCCCGCGCTGTTCGCCGTCGAGGTCGCGCTGTACCGGCTGTGGGAGTCCTGGGGCCTCAAGCCCGACGCGCTCGCAGGACACTCGATCGGCGAACTGGCCGCCGCGCACGTGGCGGGTGTCTTCTCGCTGGCCGACGCCTGCACGATCGTCGCCGCCCGCGGCGCGCTCATGCAGGAGCTGCCCGCCGGAGGCGTCATGGTCGCCGTGCAGGCCACCGAGGCCGAGATCGCACCGGAGTGCTCCGAGCACGTCGGCATCGCCGCCATCAACGGCCCGGACTCACTGGTCCTTTCCGGCAGCGAACCCGAGGTGCGCGAGCTCGCCGACCGCCTCAAGGCGCAGGGGCGCAAGGTCACCGGACTGCGGGTCAGCCACGCGTTCCACTCCCCGCTGATGGAGCCGATGCTCGAGGAGTTCCGCCGCGTCGTGGCGGGCGCGACCGCCAACCCGCCCACCCTGCCGATCGTCTCCACCCTCACCGGCGCGCCGGTCGACGCCGAGGAACTCGCCGCACCGGACCACTGGGTCCAGCACGTGCGCCGGCCCGTACGGTTCGCCGACGGCGTCACCACCCTCGTCGCGCAGGGCGTGACGACGATGGTGGAGGCCGGACCCGGCAGCGTGCTCACCGCGATGGGCCAGGACAGCGCACCCTCCGCCGTGTTCGTGCCCACGCTGCTCTCCGACAGGCCCGAACCGGACACACTGGCCCTCGCCGCCGCGCAGCTCCACGTCCGGGGCGCACGCCTCGACCTGGCCGCCGTGCTCGGCGGCCCGGGCACCCGCGTCGACCTGCCCACCTACGCCTTCCAGCACGACCGTTACTGGCTGACCGCCGCCGTCGCCCCCGCGGGCGACGGGGCGACTGCGGCACTCGGAGTCGCCACCGGCGACCACCCGCTGCTGCGCGCCGCGGTCGCGCTGCCCGACTCCGACGGCGTCGTGTTCACCGGCAGGCTGTCCACGCGGACCCAGCCGTGGCTCGCCGACCACGGTGTCGGCGACCAGGTGCTGTTCCCCGGCACGGGCTTCCTCGACCTCGCCCTGCACGCCGCGGGCCACTGCGGTCTCGACACCGTGGAGGAACTGACCCTGCACGCCCCGCTGGTCCTGCCCGAGCGCGGCGCCCGCGTCCTGCGGGTCACGGTCGGCGCGGAGACCGACGACAGGCGCAGCGTCCGGGTGCACTCGCGGGCCGAGGACGCCGACCGGGACGCGCCGTGGACCGAACACGCCACCGGCACGCTCACCACGAGCGATGCCCCGGCGACCGAACTCGCCGTGTGGCCGCCGCAGGGCGCGACACCGATGGACGCCGACGACGTCTACGACCGCCTCACCGAACTCGGCTACGGCTACGGCCCGGTGTTCCGTGCGCTGCGCGCGGCCTGGCGCCTCGGCTCCGACGTGTACGTAGAGGTGTCCCTGCCCGACGGGACCGGCGGCGAAGGCTTCAGCGTGCACCCCGCCCTGCTCGACGCCGCCCTGCACGCGCCGGTGCTGCGCGCCCTGGAGGAGACCGGCGGCGGCCCCCGGCTGCCGTTCGCCTTCACCGGGGTGCGGCTGCACGCCGTCGGCGCCTCGACGCTGCGGGTGCGCTGGTCGTCCAAGGGGCAGGACGGGCAGAGCGAGATGTCGCTGGCCGTCGCGGACCCGTCCGGCAGGCCCGTCGCGACCGTCGATTCGCTCGTGATGCGACCGGTGGAGCTCCACAAGGCCGCATCCCGTACCGCCGACGCCCTGTTCGAGCTGGAGTGGACGCCTGCCGACGGAGCGACAGGGGAGAGGTCGGTCAGGCTCGCCGTGCTCGACGCGCACTCTGCCGGCCCGGACGGCCTCACCGCGGGAGACCTCGGCATCGACGTGCCGACCGTGCCCGACTTCGGCGCCCTCGACGTCGTGACCGACCTGCTCGCGCTCTGCCCCCGACCGTCCGGCCTGAACGGGCCGGACGGGACGGCGGCGCGGGAAGCGGTGTCCTGGGCGCTGGAGCTGGCCCAGGACTGGATCGCCGACGAGCGGACGGCGGACACCCGCCTGGTGTTCGTGACCCGCGGCGCGGTCGACAACGAAACGCCCGACCCGGCGCAGGCCGCCGTGTGGGGACTCGTGCGGTCGGCGCAGACCGAGAACCCCGGCCGGTTCGCGCTGATCGACCTCGACGACGCGGAGGAGTCCGCCCTCGCACTGCCGGCCGCGCTGGCCACCGGTGAGCCCCAGTCGGCTGTCCGGGCCGGCCTGGTGAGCGTGCCCCGGCTCGCCCGTGTCACCGCGGGCAACCTGCTCGCCCCGCCCACCGAAGGACCGTGGCGCCTCGACGTCACGGCGCGCGGCTCCCTGGACGGCCTCGCCCTGGTGCCGCACCCCGAAGCAACCGCACCCCTCGCGCCCGGCGACGTACGCATCGCCGTCCGCGCGGCGGGCCTGGACTTCCGGGACGTGCTTGCCGCCATCGGCGCACACCACGGTGAGAGCCGGCCGGGCAGCGAGATCGCGGGCGTGGTGACCGAGGTCGGCGCGGCGGTGACCGAACTGGCCGTGGGCCAGCGCGTGCTAGCCATGGCCACCAAGGGCTTCGGATCGCTCGCGGTCACCGACCGCAGGCTGGTCGCACCGGTGCCCGCCGGATGGTCCTTCGCACAGGCGGCATCCGTAGCGCCGGCGTTCCTCACGGCCTACCACGCCCTGCACGACCTGGCGGATCTGCGCCGGGGCGAGTCCGTCCTCGTGCACGACGCGGCGAGCGATGTCGGCATGGCGGCCGTGCAGCTCGCGCGGCACCGGGGCGCGGAGGTCTTCGCGACCGCGAGTCCCGCCGAGTGGGACGCAGTACGGGCGGCGGGCGTGCCCGAGGCACACCTGGCGTCCTGCCTCGACACCGGCTTCGCGGCGCACTTCGCCGCCGAGACCGGCGGACGCGGCGTGGAAGTGGTCCTGAACTCGCCGGTACGGGAGTTGGTGGACACCTCGCGGCAGCAGCCGGAGCCCACGGACGGCTCCCCGCGACTGCCGGAGTTCACCGACGACTCCCCGGAAATGCGGGAGTTCGTGCAGGCCTCCCTGGAACTCCTCTCCGACGGCGGGCGGTTCATCGAGCTGGGCAAGGGCGACGTACCCGAACCCGATGACCTGCCGCCCGGCGTCAAGTACGCCACCTTCGACCAGACACAGCCGGACCCCGACCGCTTCCAGGACATGCTGGCCGAAGTGCTCGCGCTGTTCGCCGCAGGCGTGCTGAGCCCCCTGCCCGTACGAGCCCAGGACGTCCGCCGCGCACCCGAGGCGCTGCGACACCACAGCGAGAGTCGGCACATCGGCAAGGTCGTCCTGACCGTGCCCGCCCCGCTCGACCCGGACCGCCCGGTCCTGGTCACCGGCGGCCTCGGCACGCTCGGCGCACTGGTGGCCCGCCACCTGGTCACCGACCGGGGCGCCCGCAACCTCGTCCTCGCAGGACGCAAGGGCCTTGCGACCGACGGCGCACAGGAACTGCGCGACGAACTGACGGCACTGGGCGCCCAGGTGTCCGTGGCGGCGTGCGACGTGGCCGACCGCGACGCCGTAGCCGCGCTCATCGCCTCCCTCGACCGGCCGCTCGGCGCGGTCGTGCACGCCGCCGGAGTCGTCGACGACGGCGTCATCGAGTCGCTGACGCCCGAGCGGGTCGACCGTGTCTTCGGGCCGAAGGTCGACGGCCTGCTGCACCTGGACGAACTCACCCGGGACGCCGACCTGTCCGCGTTCGTCGTGTTCTCCTCCGCGGCCGGGATCATCGGCAGCGCCGGCCAGGCGAGCTACGCGGCCGCCAACGCGGCGCTCGACGCACTCGTGCGCCGCCGCCACGCCCTCGGCCTGCCCGGCGTCTCGCTGGCGTGGGGCATGTGGGCGGCCGCGAGCGGCATGACGGCGGGTCTTGACGCCGACGACCGGGCCCGGCTCGGCCGCTCCGGCATCCTCGAACTGCCCACCGAGGACGCCCTCGCGCTGTTCGACACCGCGGCACAGGACGACCGCGCCGCACTCGTGCCGGTCCTTCTCGACACCGCGACACTGCGC
Source organism: Streptomyces sp. NPDC021622 (assembly GCF_040640795.1). Classification (NCBI taxonomy): domain Bacteria; kingdom Bacillati; phylum Actinomycetota; class Actinomycetes; order Kitasatosporales; family Streptomycetaceae; genus Streptomyces; species Streptomyces sp. NPDC021622. The sequence continues at coordinate 8,440 of NZ_JBFACK010000025.1, read as the reverse complement.
GGACAGGCGGCGGACGGCACGCTGCCCCCGATGCTGCGGGCCCTGGTCCGCGCCCCCGCCCGCCGCGTCACGGCGGAGACGACCACCACGGGCGCGACGTTCACCGACACCATCGCGGGCCAGTCCGCCGCGGACCGCGAGCAGACGGTCCTCGACCTGGTCTGCGCGCAGGTCGCCGCAGTGCTGGGCCACGCGGCGGGCACCCAGGTCGATCCCGGCCGCGGGCTGCAGGACCTCGGGTTCGACTCACTGACCTCAGTGGAGCTGCGCAACCGGCTCACCGCGGCCACCGGGCTCCGACTGCCGTCGACGCTCGTGTTCGACCACCCTTCGGCCGCCGCGATCACCCGGCACGTACTCACGCTGCTCCCGCGCACCGAGGCCGAGCCGGAGACCGGCGTACTGGACCAACTCGACCAACTGGAAAGCGCGCTGCTCTCCCTCACCGACGACGGCACCGCCACCAAGGCGGACCTGCGGCTGCGGGCCCTGCTCGCCAAGTGGAGCGACGCACGGGCCGACGACGTCGACGAGGACGTCGAGTCCGACCTCACATCGGCCACCGACGACGAACTCTTCGGCTACCTCGACGACGAACTCGAGACCTCGTGACCGAGTCGGACCGCAACGATCTCCCCCGCACCGCTGTAAGGAGCACACGCCAGATGCAGAACGAGGACAAGCTCCGCGATTACCTCAAGCGGGCCACCACCGATCTGCGCACCGCACGCCGACGCCTGCGCGAGGTCGAGGAGCGGGAGAACGAGCCCATCGCGATCATCGGGATGAGCTGCCGCTACCCAGGTGGTGTCGAGTCCCCGGAAGACCTCTGGCAGTTGGTGGCCGAGGGCCGCGACGCCGTGGTCGAGTTCCCCGCCGACCGCGGCTGGGACGTCGAGTCCCTCTACGACCCCGACCCGGAGCACGCGGGCACCTCGATCACCCGCCACGGCGGCTTCCTGCAGGGTGCCGCGGGCTTCGATCCGGCGTTCTTCGGGGTCAGCCCGCGCGAGGCCGCCGCGATGGACCCCCAGCAGCGGCTGCTCCTCGAGACGTCGTGGGAGGCCTTCGAGCGCGCAGGCATCGACCCGGCGCAGGCCAGGGACAGCAGGACCGGCGTGTTCGCGGGCGTCATGTACAACGACTACGCGACCCGTCTTCCGCAGGCGCCCGAAGGGTTCGAGGGCTTCCTCGCCAACGGCAGCGCGGGCAGCATCGCGTCCGGCCGGATCGCCTACACCCTCGGCCTCGTGGGGCCCGCCGTGACGGTGGACACGGCATGCTCGTCGTCGCTGGTGGCACTGCATCTCGCGATGGTGGCGCTGCGCCGCGACGAGTGCTCCCTCGCGCTCGCGGGCGGTGCCACCTTCATGTCCACACCGCGTACGTTCGTCGAGTACAGCAGGCAGCGCGCCCTGTCCGTGGACGGCCGCTGCAAGGCGTTCTCCGACAGCGCCGACGGCACCGGCTGGGGCGAGGGCGTCGGCATGCTCCTGGTGGAGCGCCTCTCCGACGCCCAGCGCAACGGACACCCCGTCCTCGCGGTCGTCCGTGGCTCGGCAGTGAACCAGGACGGCGCATCCCACGGCCTCACCGCTCCGAACGGCCCGTCCCAGCAGACCGTGATCAACCAGGCCCTTGCCAGCGCGCGGCTCACCCCTGCGCAGGTGGACGCGGTCGAGGCCCACGGCACCGGCACCACGCTCGGCGACCCGATCGAGGCCCAGGCCCTCATCGCGACCTACGGCGCGGAGCGGGAAGCCGACCGGCCGCTGCTCCTTGGATCGCTCAAGTCGAACATCGGCCACTCCCAGGCGGCGGCCGGAGCCGGCGGCATCATCAAGATGGTCATGGCGATGCGGCACGGCGTGCTGCCCAAGACCCTGCACGTCGACGAGCCGAGCAGCCACGTCGACTGGTCGGCTGGCACCGTGGAACTCCTGACCGAGGGCCAGGCGTGGCCGGAGTCCGGCGAACCGCGCCGCGCAGGTGTGTCCTCGTTCGGCGTGAGCGGCACGAACGCCCACGTCATCCTGGAGGAGGCGCCCACCCCCGAACCGGCACCCACGGCGGACGCCGAAGCTCCGGAGCCCACAGCGGCCGCCGAGCTTCCGGCCCCCACCGTCACGCCGTGGGTGCTGTCCGCCCGTACCCCCGACGCACTGCGCGCGCAGGCCGGCCGTCTCCGGTCCGCCGTGGAGGCCTCGGCCGACTTCGACCCGGCGGGCATCGGCTTCTCGCTGGCCACGACACGGTCCCTGTTCGAGCACCGCGCCGTACTCATCGCCGAGGACCGGACCACCACCACCGACCGGCTCGCCGCGCTCGCCGAGGGGCGTGGCGGTGCGGGTGTCGTGGTGGGTGAAGCGGTGTCGCACCGGTTGGGTCTCTTGTTCTCGGGTCAGGGGTCGCAGCGGCTCGGTATGGGTCGCGAACTGGCTTCCCGTTTCCCGGTGTTCGCCGAGGCCCTGGATGCTGTGCTTGCGGAGTTTGGGCCTGAGGTCCGTGAGGTGTTGTTCGGTGAGGATGCCGATGCGCTGAATGAGACGGGGGTGACGCAGCCTGCGCTTTTCGCGGTCGAGGTGGCGTTGTTCCGGCTGCTTGAGTCGTGGGGTGTGCGGCCTGACGTGTTGGCGGGGCATTCGATCGGTGAGCTGGCTGCGGCCCATGTGGCCGGTGTGTGGTCGCTGTCCGACGCGGTCAAGGTGGTGTCGGCGCGGAGCGCGCTGATGCAGGCGCTGCCCGGGGGCGGTTCGATGGTGGCGATCCAGGCCACCGAGGCCGAGGTCGCGTCGGACCTGTCGGAGACCGTCGGGATTGCCGCGGTCAACGGGCCGTCTTCGGTGGTGATTTCAGGTGTGGCCGCTGATGTGGAGGCGGTGGCTGAGCGTTGGCGTGAGGCGGGGCGCAAGGTGTCCCGGCTGCGGGTGAGTCATGCGTTCCACTCGCCGTTGATGGATCCGATGCTCGACGACTTCCGCCGGGTGCTGGAAGCAGTGTCGTACGAGGCGCCCGAGATCCCCATCGTGTCCACGCTGACCGGCGCCCGCGCAACGGCGGAGGAGTTGGGCTCGGCGGAGTACTGGGTGCGGCACGTACGTGAGTCCGTGCGGTTCCACGGCGCGGTCCTGGGGCTGCGTGAGCAAGGCGTCGACGTCTTCCTGGAGGTCGGTCCCGGCGGCGTACTTTCCGGTCTCGGGCAGCTCAGCGCCCCGGAGGCCGCTTTCGTACCCGCCCTGCGTGGTGACCGCTCCGAACTCGTCGCACTGACCACCGCCATCGGCCAACTGCACGTACGCGGTGTCCCGGTGGACCTGACCGCCCTCTTCGACGGCAGCGGCGCCACCCGGGTCGACCTGCCGACGTACGCGTTCCAGCGCGAGCGCTTCTGGCTGGACGCGCCGGCCGCAGAGGAGAACTCCGAGCGGATATCGCCGGTGGAGGCGCGGTTCTGGGAGGTCGTGGAGGAGGGTGATCCCGCGGATCTCGCCCGCACGCTGGGCGTGTCGTCCGACGACCCGTTGAGCGCGGTGCTGCCCCGCCTGTCGGCGTGGCGTCGGAAGCAGCGGGAGCGGTCCACTGCCGATGGCTGGCGGTATCGGGTCGAGTGGCGGCCGGTTGCCGCAGGGAGTCGGCGACTGGAAGGTGCCTGGCTGGTTGTCGCACCGACCGGTGATGAGCGCGCCGAGTGGGTGCGTGAGTCGCTGACGCGGAACGGTGCGGACGATGTGTACGTCCTGCACGTGGACGCGGCGGAGGCCGTCGACCGGGCGGAGCAGTTGGCCGGGCTGCCGTCTCTGGGCGGAGTCGTTTCGCTGTTGGGGCTCGCTGACGCGGGCGCATCGTCCGTGCCTGCGGGTGTCGCGGCCACGATCGGGCTCTTACGGGCGCTCGGTGACGCGGACGTGTCCGCGCCGCTGTGGTGCCTGACGTCGGGCGCGGTCTCGGTGGGCGAGAGCGAGAGCGTTGCCGGGTTCGAGCAGTCGATGCTGTGGGGCCTTGGCCGGGCGGCCGCGCTGGAACACCCCAGCCGCTGGGGCGGATTGGTCGACCTGCCCGAGACGCAGGACGAGACGCAGGACGAGACTCAGGACGAGAAGACCGGAGACCTCCTCGCCTCGGCCCTCGCCGAACCGACGGGACCCGCCGAGAGGACCGGCGAAGACCAGATCGCCCTGCGCGGCAACGAGATCTTCGGCCGCAGACTGGTCCCCGCCCCGCTGGGCCGCGACACCCCCGGCGAGAACTGGTCGCCGCGTGGCACGGTCCTGGTCACCGGCGGCACCGGCGCCCTGGGCGGCCACGTGGCGCGCTGGCTGGCGACGCACGGAGCCGAGCACATCGTGCTGGCCGCCCGTCGCGGCCGGGCCGCCCGAGGAGCGGAGGACCTTGAGGCCGAGCTCGTCGAGCTGGGCGCGCGCGTCACGTTCGCCACCTGTGACGTGGCCGACCGGGACGCCGTCGCGGCGCTGCTCGAGAGCGTCCCGGCGCTCACCGCCGTCGTGCACACGGCAGGCGTCGAGCGCTCGGCCGCTCTCGCCGACCTCGACCCGGACGACCTCACCGGATTCGCCGAGGTCCTGGCGGCGAAGGTCGACGGCGCGCGCAATCTGCACGAGCTCCTTGCCGACACGCAGTTGGACGCGTTCGTGCTGTTCTCGTCCATCGCCGGAGTGTGGGGCAGCGGCGGCCAGGCAGCCTATGGGGCGGCCAACGCCTATCTGGACGCCCTCGCCGACCACCGCAGGGCCGCGGGTCTGCCCGTCACGGCCGTCGCATGGGGCCCGTGGGGCGGCGGCGGCATGGTTGAGGACTCCGGGCAGGCCGCCCACCTCCAGCGCCTCGGCCTGATCACGATGGACCCCGAGGCGGCGCTCGCCGGTCTCGGCTCGGCCATCGAACACGGCGACGACAAGGTCACCGTCGCCGACGTCGACTGGACCCGGTTCGCGGGCACCTTCATGGCGCAGCGCCCGAGCGCCCTGCTCGGTGAACTGCCCGAGGTGCGCGCCGCGTTCGACTCCGCATCCGCCGAGCAGGGCGGCACGTCGGCTCTCGCGCAGCGGCTCGCGGGCCTGGATGAGGCCGAGCAGGAGCGGCAGCTCACCGAGCTGGTCCGGACCGAGGCGGCCGCGGTGCTTGGCCATGCGTCCGCTGACGCGTTCTCCGCTACGCGTGCCTTCAGGGAGCTCGGCTTCGACTCGCTGACGGCCGTGGAGCTGCGCGCCCGGCTCAGCGAGGCCACCGGCATCGCCCTGCCCGCAGCCGTGGTGTTCGACTATCCGACAGCCGCTGCCCTGGCCGCCTGTCTGCGCGTGGAACTGTCCGGGGCCGCGCCCACCGCCTCCGCCCCCAGCGCTGTGTCCGGTGTGACCGACGAGCCGATCGCGATCGTGTCGATGGCGTGCCGGTTCCCGGGTGGTGTGGCGAGCCCGGAGGACCTGTGGCAGGTCCTGCTGTCGGGCGGCGACGCGGTGACGGAGTTCCCCACCGACCGCGGCTGGGACGTCGAGGCGCTGTACAACCCCGACCCGGACGCGGCGAGCGTCGGCACGTCGTACTCCCGCATGGGCGCATTCCTCGACCACGTGGCGGACTTCGACCCGACGCTCTTCGGTATCTCGCCGCGCGAGGCGCTCGCGATGGACCCGCAGCAGCGACTGCTCCTCGAAACCTCCTGGGAGGCGTTCGAGCGGGCGGGCATCGACCCCAACTCACTGCGCGGCAGCAGCTCGGGCGTGTTCGTCGGCACGAACGGCCAGGACTACACGACGCTGATGATGGCCGCGCCGGACAGCGTCGACGGCTACTTCGGCACCGGCAGCGCGGCGAGTGTCATCTCCGGCCGCCTGTCGTACACGTTCGGCCTCGAAGGACCCGCGGTGACGGTGGACACAGCGTGCTCGTCGTCCCTGGTCGCCCTGCACCTGGCGGTACAGGCCCTGCAGAAGGGTGAGTGCGAGCTGGCGCTCGCGGGTGGCGTGACGGTGATGTCCACGCCCGCCGCGTTCGTGGAGTTCAGCCGCCAGCGCGGGCTTTCCGTCGACGGCCGGTGCAAGGCCTTCGGGGCGGACGCGGACGGCACCGGCTGGGGCGAAGGCGTCGGCATGCTGCTTGTCGAGCGCCTTTCGGACGCCCGGCGCAACGGGCACCAAGTTCTCGCGGTCGTACGGGGATCCGCCGTCAACCAGGACGGCGCGTCCAACGGCCTGACCGCCCCGAACGGCCCCTCGCAGCAGCGGGTCATCCGGGCGGCGCTGGAGGCAACGGGCCTCGTGCCGTCCGATGTCGACGCGGTCGAGGCGCACGGCACCGGCACCAAGCTGGGCGACCCGATCGAGGCGCAGGCGCTCCTCGCCACCTACGGCCAGGACCGCCCCGCCGACCGGCCGCTGTGGCTCGGCTCGATCAAGTCGAACATCGGTCACACGCAGGCGGCTGCCGGTGTGGCGGGCGTGATCAAGATGGTCATGTCGATGCGGCACGGCGTGCTGCCGAAGACGCTGCACGCGGACGAACCGTCACCGCACGTGGACTGGTCCATGGGCGCGGTGGAGTTGCTGACGGAGTCCCGGCCGTGGCCGGAGACCGGGCAGCCGTGGCGGGCCGGTGTGTCGTCGTTCGGCTTCAGCGGCACGAACGCCCACGCCATCATCGAGCAGGCCCCGCAGACCCCTGAGATCGAGCAGGAAGATCTCCCGGAACCGCTGCCGGCCGGCACGGCCGTCCCGTGGACGCTGTCGGCCAACACCCCCGAGGCGCTGCGGGAGCAGGCCGCACGGCTCAAGTCCTTCGTGGACGAATCGCCGGACCTGGCCGTGGCGGACGTGGCTCGCGCGCTGGCGTTCTCGCGGGCCGTCCTTGACCACCGCGCGGTGGTGGTCGCCGCGGAGCCCGCAGAGTTCCAGTCGGCTCTGAGTGCGCTTGCCGAGGGGCGTGGCGGAGCGGGTGTCGTGGCGGGTGAGGCGGTGCCGCAGCGACTTGGCTTCTTGTTCTCGGGTCAGGGGTCGCAGCGGCTGGGGATAGGCCGTGAACTGGCTGCTCGTTTCCCGGTGTTCGCCGATGCTCTGGATGCTGTGCTTGCGGAGTTTGGGCCTGAGGTCCGTGAGGTGTTGTTCGGTGAGGATGCCGATGCGCTGAATGAGACGGGTGTGACGCAGCCTGTGTTGTTCGCGGTGGAGGTGGCGCTGTTCCGGCTCCTGCAGTCGTTGGGTGTGCGTCCCGATGTCCTGGCGGGGCATTCGATCGGTGAGCTGGCTGCGGCCCATGTGGCTGGTGTGTGGTCGCTGTCTGACGCGGTCAAGGTGGTGTCGGCGCGAGGTGCGCTGATGCAGGCGTTGCCGTCTGGTGGCGCGATGGTGGCGATCCAGGCCGCTGAGGCCGAGGTCGCATCGGACCTGTCGGAGACCGTCGGTATCGCTGCGGTCAACGGGCCGAACTCAGTGGTCGTTTCCGGAGTCGCCGCTGACGTTGAAGCAGTCGCGGAGCGTTGGCGTGAGGCGGGCCGGAAGGTGTCTCGCCTGAAGGTCAGTCACGCGTTCCACTCGCCGCTGATGGACCCGATGCTCGACGACTTCCGCCGAGTCCTTGAAGCAGTGTCGTACGAGGCGCCCGAGATCCCCATCGTGTCCACGCTGACGGGCTGCCCGGCAACCGCCGAGGAGTTGGCGTCCCCGGAGTACTGGGTGCGCCACGTGCGCGAGTCCGTGCGCTTTGCCGACGCAGTGAGCGCGTTGCGGAACGAGGGTGTGACCACGTTCGTCGAGGTCGGACCCGGCGGAACGCTGTCCGCGCTGGGCCAGGAGTCCGCGCCGGAAGCGGCCTTCGTACCGACGCTGCGCGGCGACCGCCCGGAGGCGGTGGCCGCCACCACGGCTGTCGGGCAGTTGCACGTACGCGGTGTCGAGGTGGACTGGGAGGCGTTCCTCGCCGGTCGTGGCGCGCGGCGGGTGGACCTGCCGACGTACGCGTTCCAGCGTGAGCGCTTCTGGCTGGACGTGCCGGCCGCAGAGGAGAACTCCGAGCGGGTATCGCCGGTGGAGGCGCGGTTCTGGGAGGTCGTGGAGGAGGGTGATCCCGCGGATCTCGCCCGCACGCTGGGCGTGTCGTCCGACGACCCGTTGAGCGCGGTGCTGCCCCGCCTGTCGGCGTGGCGGCGGAAGCAGCGGGAGCGGTCCACTGCCGATGGCTGGCGGTATCGGGTCGAGTGGCGGCCGGTTGCCGCAGGGAGCCGGCGACTGGAAGGTGCCTGGCTGGTCGTCGCGTCGGCCGGTGAGGAGCGCGCCGAGTGGGTCGGCGACGCGCTGACCCGCAACGGTGCGGACGACGTGCACGTCCTGCACGTGGACCCGGAAGTGGCCGACTGGGCGGAGCAGTTGGCTGGTCTGTCGGCTCTGAGCGGCGTGGTGTCGCTGCTTGGGCTCGCTGATGCGGGCGATTC
>NZ_JBFACK010000024.1:0-140318 GCF_040640795.1 Streptomyces sp. NPDC021622 | reverse complement strand
CACGGTCAAGTCATCGGCGAAGTGCCGGTCGCCAGTGGCGTCGGGCACGTACTTCACGGTGACAACGATCCTCAAGCTCACGCCGGCTCTCCTACCTCAGTGCGGTCCGTGCTGCGAGCCTATGGCACTCAGTACCCTCTGTAAAGGTACGTAGTGCCAAAAGGTGCTCTCCGGTGCTAGGTTTCCCGGCATGACTGAGGTGCGCGGACCAGCCAAGAAGGCCCCCATGCGAGAGGTGCTCGCCGAGGCGGCCTTCGAGCTCTTTCTCGAGCGGGGCTTCGAGCGGACCACGGTCGACGACATCGTCGCCAGGGCGGGCGTCGGGCGCCGGTCGTTCTTCCGGTACTTCCCGTCGAAGGAGGACGTGGTCTTCCCCGACCACGAGCGCTGCCTGGCGGACATGTCGGCGTTCCTCGAAGAGCATGACGACGGCGACGATCCCGTGGGCGCGGTGTGCGACGCGGCCCGTCTCGTGCTGCGCATGTACGCCGCGAACCCCGAGTTCTCCGTGCAGCGTTACCGCCTCACGCGCGAGGTGCCCGGCCTGCGTACGTATGAACTCTCCGTGGTGCGCCGCTACGAGCGCAAGCTCGCCGGATATCTGGAACGGCGCTGCGCGGAGACCCCCGACGGCGCGCTGCGCGCCGAGGTGATCGCGGCCTCCGTGGTCGCCGCGCACAACAACGGCCTGCGCTCCTGGCTGCGTTCGGGGGGCGACGGTGACGCCGAGGCCTCGGTGGACCACGCGCTGGGACTCGTACGGGAGATGTGGGGGAACGCGCAGGCCGGGCGGCCCGCCGGTGCCGCGTCCGAGGACGAGGTGATCGTGATGGTGGCCCCGAAGGGCGCCCCGATGTGGCGGGTCGTGCAGCGCATCGAGTCGGCTTTCGGGGAGGGGCGAGCGGGTGCCGAAGGGGCGTGAGCCCGTTCTTGGCCGTCCTTTCGACACTCAGTACCTTTACGTTGCGGCACTCAGTGCCATATGGTGCGCGTGTCGCCGTGACGACGCGGCGTATCCGGGCCGACCGCAGGGGGTCGAAACGTGTCCATAGCAGGAACCGAGTTGCACCAGACCGGACTTGACGAGAATCCCGATCAGCGCGAGTCAACCGGCCTGATCTATCAGCGCTGCCGCTGGTGCCAGACCGCCTCCTTCCGGAAGCTGCTGTGCCCGGTGTGCGCGTCGAGCGACCTGGAGCCGGAACGCAGTGAGGGCTACGGCGTCGTCGTGCGCTCGAACGTCGTGAACCGCTACACGGGCGTGGCACGCAACGAGTCCCTGGTCCGCTTCCCCGAAGGCTTTGTGTTCCGCTGCCGCGTCGTGGGCGCCGCCCCGAACCTGGTCTGGGTCGGGGCCCGGGTCCGCCCGGTGACGGGTACGGACCCCGAGGCGGGCGAAGTCGTCTTCGAACTGTGCGACGCGAGCGGACGCGCGGACTGGTTCTGAGGGTCCGTCGTGTGCTGAGGGTCCGTCGTGCAGCGTTAGAGTTTCGCTCCTCTGACGCATGTCCGCACCCTCTCCGGGCAGCCCCCACCCGCCCACTGGAGTCCCCATGAGTACGTCCGCCGCCACCGCTCCGGTGTTCGTCGGCCCGGAGCAGACCGCCGCCGCCGGGCAGGGACAGATCACCGTCGCGTGGTCGCTCGGCGGGCACGCACGGGACCTGGACGCCAATGTCATCCGGCTCGCGCCCGGCGCGGGCATCGGCGAGCACACCGAGGCCACGCTGGGCGTCCTCGTGACCGTGCTGCACGGCGAGGGTGAACTCCGTACCCCGGACGGGTCATGGCCGCTGACGCCCGGCGCCCTGGTGTGGCTTCCGGCCGGCACGACCCGCTCCGTTCAGGCGGCGGACGCGGGCCTCGTCTACACCACCGCGCACCGACGGCGCCCGCCGCTCGGCATCAGCCCTGCCCCCGGCTCCGACGCCGGAGAGCCCGCCTGCCTCCTGGACCGCGTCTGCCCCGAGTGCGGCCGCCTCGCCGCGGAGCGCGACGCCCGTTACTGCGCACGATGCGGGACGGCACTGGGCGAGTAGCGGCTCAGCAGTCCCCGTCGGCGCTCGTCACCGCGAACTTGTAGCTCGGCACGGTCACCGTCCCCGCGCCGCCCGCCACGCCCGGGGGTTCGTAGTCGTCGCCCTTGGACCTGGTGCGCTCGACCCGCACGCAGAAGCTCGCCGCCGCACCGGAGCCGGTCACCGTGTAGGCCGCGTCGGACGCCGTGTTGGCATCGGCGGGTACGGCGTCCACGCCGGTCTGCGGGGAGTCGCCGCCGCCCTGCTCGACGACCTCGTCCTCGATCATGCGCGCGTACTCGTCGTCGAAGCCGCTGTCGTCGCCGTAGATGTCACCGAAGCGGGATGCGCCGTCCAGCGCCGTCGTGGCCTGGCCGACGGCGCTTGTCAGCTCGTCGTCGTTCCACGCCGCGTCGTCGGATACGGCCATGAGCTGAAACGCCGTGAAGACCGAGGCGCCCGCCATGCCGAAGAGGACGACGCGGCCGACGGTGAAGGCGGCATCGGGCAGTTCGGACGCCGACGGATTGAGGGACCGGCGCCAGCCATGGACGCGGTCCGCCCTGAGTGAGGCCATGGCGGCGAGCGCGGCGGCCAGCACGAAGCTGAACACGACCATCCCTGTCACACCTGACCCCCGCTCTCCGGCGCCCCACAGTACTCAACCGCCACACGGGCAACGCCGGGACGGTCCCGCTCGCGCCCCCGAGCCCCTCAGCTCCCCGCCTCGCGCCACGCCGAATCCCGCAGCAGGCGCAGCCCGTTGAGCCCCACGATCACCGTGGACCCCTCGTGACCGAGTACGCCAAGCGGCAGTGGCAGGGTGCCGATGAGGTCCCAGGCGACCAGGACCGTGATGAACGCGCCGGCGATCACCAGGTTCTGTACGACGAGTCCCCGGGCACGGCGGGAGAGGGCGATCACCTTGGGCACGGTGGTGAGTTCGTCGCGCACGATGACGGCGTCGGCGGTCTCCAGGGCGAGGTCGGAGCCGGCCCGGCCCATTGCGATGCCGGTGTGGGCGGCGGCGAGGGCGGGTGCGTCGTTGACGCCGTCGCCGATGACGAGGACCTTGCGTCCGTCGCCCTCCGCCGCACGCACCGCCGCGACCTTGTCCTGAGGGAGCAGCCCGGCGCGTACGTCATCGATGCCGACCTCTGTCGCGAGGCGGCCCGCGGCCTGGGAGTTGTCTCCGGTGAGCAGCATCGGCGGCGTGCCCGTGAGCGTCTCCAGGGAGGCGACGGTCGCTGCGGCGTCCGGGCGGAGCCGGTCGGCGATGCCGATGACACCCACGGGGGTCCCGTCGCGCAGCACGAGGACCGCGGTCTGGCCCTCGTCGCCCAACTGCCGCGCCCAGGCGCCTGCCTTGTCGTGTGTGCCGTACGTGTCGTACGTGTCGTACGCGTCGTCCGTGACATCAGTGACACCAGTGGCGGCATCGGCATCGGCATCGGCATTGGCGCCGAGCAGCCGTGCCGGAGCGCCGACCTCGACGGCCGCCCCCTCGACCGTGGCGCTCACGCCGATGCCGGGCGCCGATGCGAAGTCCGTCACCGCCGGGATGTCCAGGCCGCGCGTGCGGGCGGCGTCGACCACGGCGCGGGCCAGCGGATGTTCGCTGCGGTGCTCGGCGGCCGCAGCGAGCGAGAGCAGGGCGTCGTCGGTCAGGCCGCTGCCGGGCAGCGGGCGCAGGGCGGTCACCCGGGGAGTGCCCTCGGTCAGCGTGCCCGTCTTGTCGATGGCGACCGCGTCGACCTCGCCCAGGCGCTCCATAACGACGGCCGACTTGACCAGGACGCCGTGCCGCCCCGCGTTGGCGATCGCCGAGAGCAGCGGCGGCATGGTCGCGAGTACCACCGCGCACGGCGAGGCCACGATCATGAACGTCATGGCTCGCAGCAGCGCCCCCGTCAGGTCGTCGCCGAGCGCCAGCGGCACCGTGAACACGGCGAGCGTGGCGAGCACCATGCCGAGGGAGTAGCGCTGCTCGACCTTCTCGATGAACAGCTGTGTCGGCGCCTTCGTCTCCGACGCCTCCTCGACCATCGCCACGATCCGCGCGATCACCGAGTCCGACGCGTCGCGCCCCACCCGCACCCGCAGCGCACCGGCCCCGTTCAGCGTCCCCGCGAACACCTCGTCACCGGCCTCCTTGGCGACCGGCAGCGGCTCCCCGGTGATCGTCGCCTGGTCGACGTCGCTGACGCCCTCAAGGACCTCGCCGTCCGCGCCGACCCGCTCACCGGGACGTACGAGAATGACATCGCCGACCTTCAACTCGGCGCTGCCCACGGTCTCTTCGCCGCCCCCGTCGGTCAGTCGTGTCGCCGTGGCGGGCGCGAGGTCGAGCAGGCTGCGGACCGAGTCGGCGGTGCGGGCGGTGGCCAGGGCCTCCAGGGCGCCCGACGTGGCGAAGATGACGATCAGGAGCGCGCCGTCCATCACCTGCCCGATCGAGGCCGCGCCGACCGCCGCGACGATCATCAGCAGATCCACGTCCAGGGTCTTCTCGCGCAGCGCCCGCAGCCCTTCGAGCGCAGGCTCCCAGCCGCCGGTGACGTACGCGACCGCGTAGAGCGGGCCCCAGAGCCACGCGGCGGCCCCCGTCAGCTGGAGCGGCAGCGCGATGAGGAACGCGACCGTGGCCGCCGCGGCCCAGCGGGCCTCGGCGAGTGCGAGCACCCGGGTGCGCCGGCGCGGAGCCGCCGCCGTGCCGGCGGAAGGCGCCTGGTCGGAGCGTGGGATCAGGGTGGTGGGCATGACGAAGTGACCCTTCGCGGGCTGGGGAACGGCGACTCCATCACCGTACAGGAATGAATGAACAGCTTTTCATGTGTCATCGATAGGATGACGCCATGGGCCACGGAGTCGACGACAAGAGCACCGCCACCACACGAGATCGCCTGGACACCGTGGGGGCCGCCGACGTCGCCGCCACCCTCCAGGCCCTGGCGACGCCCTCCCGGCTGCGGATCCTCGCCCGACTGCAGGAAGGGCCCTGCGCGGCCGGCGATCTGGCCGATGCGGTCGGCATGGAACAGTCCGCCTGCTCGCACCAGTTGCGCCTGCTGCGCAACCTCGGCCTGATCACCGGGGAACGGCAGGGCCGCTCGGTCATCTACGCCCTCTACGACCACCACGTCGCCGAACTCCTCGACCAGGCGCTCTTCCACGTCGAGCACCTGCGCCTCGGTCTGCGGGACACCCCGCAGGGCGGCTAGCCTTACGGTGATCTTTTACTGGTGACTACTTGGATCGGCGCAGGTGAGGACGTACGGCGTGTGGCCCGTGGTGGCGGTCGTGGCCCTCGGCGGTGCCATCGGCGCGTCGGCCCGCTACGGCGCGTCCCTGATCTGGCCGACCGCCCCTGACGCGTTCCCCTGGACCACGCTCCTCGTGAACGCCGTCGGCTGCGCCGTCATGGGCGTCTTCATGGTGCTGCTCACCGAACTGTGGACCGCCCACCGTCTGCTGCGGCCCTTCTTCGGCACAGGCGTCCTCGGCGGCTTCACCACCTTCTCGACCTACGCTGCCGACATCGAGCGCCTGGTGAACGGCGGCCACGTCCGCACGGGCCTGGCCTACCTCGGACTGACACTGCTTGCGGCCATCGGAGCAGTATGGAGCGCGGCGTGGGCGACTCGCCGCCTGGTGGCGTGGAGGCGACCATGACCAGACTGACGGGCCGGGCACTGCGGGTCACGGTCTTCATCGGTGAGACCGACCTCTGGCACCGCAAGCCGGTCTACTCGGAGATCGTCCACCGCGCCCGCAAGGCGGGCCTCGCGGGCGCCAGCGTCTTCCGGGGCATCGAGGGATTCGGCGCCTCCTCGCTCATCCACACCCAGCGCCTCCTCTCGCTGAGCGAGGACCTGCCGGTCGCGGTGGTGATCGTCGACGACGAGGACAAGCTCCGCGCCTTCCTCCCCCAGCTCGACGAACTGGTCACCGAAGGGCTCGTGATCCTCGACGACTGCGAGGTCATCCGGTACGTCGGCCGGGGCGAGGCCGACCGGTGAACTGGCTCTGCGTGGTGGCCGGGGCGATGATCGGCGCCCCGCTGCGGTTCCTCACCGACCGTGCCGTGCAAGCCAGACACGACACGGTCTTCCCGTGGGGGACGTTCGCGGTGAACGTCCTGGGCAGCCTGATCCTCGGCGTGCTCACCGGAGCCGTCGTCGCGGGCGCCGCCGCCTCGCAGCTCCAGCTGTTCCTCGGCACCGGCCTGTGCGGCGCCCTGACGACGTACTCGACCTTCTCGTACGAGACGCTGCGGCTTGCCGAGGGCGGAGCGCGCTTCTACGCCGCGGCAAACGTCCTTGCCAGTGTCGTCGCGGGGCTCGGCGCGGTCTTCGCGGGCGTGGCGTTCGCCGAGGCGATGTGGGCGTGAAGGACGGCGGCGCGCTGCTCACCGCGACACGGCCGCGGCTTTGAGTGCGGACGACACCTCCGCCGCCCACCGCCAGGGCTCCGAGCTGCCGCCCGGCTGCGAGTTGAAGTGCTCCCAGCCCGCGACGCCGCCGACTGGCGAGGGCCGGGATATACGGCCCGGGGCGCCGTCGGCCAAAACCAACGGCGCCCTGGGGTCGGGTCAGACGTCCGCGAAATCCCCCGAGAAGGCGGCCGCCATCCGCAGATGCGGGGCGGCGTCCGCGTCCCTGCCCTGCCGCTCCAGCGTGCGGCCGAGGAGCAGCCGGGCGTACTGCTCGACCGGGTCGAGTTCGATGACCGTACGCAGCTCGGCCTCCGCGCGCAGCAGCTGCGCCGAGTGGTAGTAGGCACGGGCCAGCAGCAGCCGCGGGGCGACCTGCTCGGGCACCTCGTCGGCCAGGTCGGCCAGGATGCGTGCCGCCGTCGCGTACTCCTTGGCGTCGAAGAACTGCCGTGCGCGCTCCCAGCGCTCGGCCGCGGTTCCGTGGCCGTAATAGGTCATCTCCACTGTTGCCTCCTTACTGGTGCGCACAACTCCGCCACGTGGTCAGAAATTCCACCGGGTGACGGCCGCGCCGCGTGCCTGCCCTCCGGCGCCCCGCGGGGCTAGGTTGTGCGACATGAGCAATCTTGATCGCGAGGCGGTTCCGGCCCTGTGCGGCGGGCGCGGGTTCGTCGTCGCCGAACCGGTGCGGGAACTCCTCAGCCCCAAGAAGGTCAAGCTCGGCGAGTCCACCGAGGTCCGCCGCCTGCTGCCCAACCTGGGCCGCCGCATGGTCGGCGCCTGGTGCTTCGTCGACCACTACGGCCCGGACGACATCGCCGACGAGCCCGGCATGCAGGTGGGCCCCCACCCGCACATGGGCCTGCAGACGGTCAGCTGGCTGCACGACGGCGAGGTCCTGCACCGCGACTCCACCGGCGGTCTCCAGACGATCCGTCCGCGCGAGCTGGGCCTGATGACCTCGGGCCGGGCGATCTCGCACTCCGAGGAGAGCCCCAGATCGCACGCCCGCTTCCTGCACGGCGCCCAGCTGTGGGTGGCGCTGCCGGACGCCCACCGCCACACCGACCCGAGCTTCGAGCACCACGCCGAGCTGCCGATCGTCACGGCTCCCGGCATCTCCGCGACCCTCATCCTCGGCGCGCTCGACGGCGCGGCATCGCCGGGCACGACGTACACCCCGATCGTCGGCGCCGACCTCGCCCTGACCGGCGGTGCCGACGTGCGCCTGCCCCTGAACCCCGACTTCGAGTACGCCGTCCTCGCCATGTCCGGCGACGCCGACGTGGACGGTGTCCCCGTACTCCCGGGATCGATGCTCTACCTCGGCTGCGGCCGGACCGAACTGCCGCTGTACGCCAGGTCGGACGCGGGCCTGATGCTGCTCGGCGGTGAGCCGTTCGAGGAGGAGCTCATCATGTGGTGGAACTTCGTCGGGCGCTCCAATGAAGACATCGCACAGGCCCGTTCGGACTGGATGGACAGTTCGCGCTTCGGCGAGGTGAAGGGCTATGACGGCGACCGGATCCCCGCGCCGGACTTGCCGCCGGTGCCGCTGAAGCCGCGGGGACGGGTGCGTTGACCAGTGCCGTTGCTGTCGTCAGGGGCACAGCAACGCAGCCAAGCTGTCTTCGCGGGATCTAGAACCGCAGCGGGCCCGGTACGTGCGAAGGAGCGCCTCCTGGGTCAGGTCCTCCGCCCGGGGCGTGGAGCCGGTCAGCGGAGTGCGCCCTCGCCCCTTCGCTGCTTGTGGTGCGACGCGTGGGTTCCCACCCTTTGCAGGGACCCCGGGTCCGCGGAAGGTTCCCGATGCGATGGATTGCGCAACGCCGGGCAACTCCTCCAGTGGCGGGGCGAAAGAAGCGTGGATAGAACGGGAGACACGCACACACGCGGGACAAGTACGTACCGCTGAAATGGAGAAGAAAATGGCCGCTGAGTCATTCTCTGCCGCGGGGGATACGTCTAGGACCGGCGAACCTCTGCTTTCGACGTCGGTTCACTGGGGCACCGCGCAGTTCCACGCCCTTCCCCACGCCCTGCCCCAATACCCGCACGCCCCGCCACCGCAGGCAGTCGACCACGACGCGGACGACGTTCCTTCGGAGCGGACCGCGCACAGCGTCGCCGACGGATCCTCGGAACAGACGGCGCACGAGGCCGACGACGGGCCCCCGGAACAGACGGTGTCCGCCCTGGACGCCGACGCGGTGGAAGAGCTCATACGCGTCGCCGTGGTGTCCAGGCCCCTGGACGACGTCGTCGACCTCGTCACTCTCTTGGAGCAGTCACCTGACGGCGTGCCGGCCGCCGCCTCGGTGCTCCGCCTGGCCGCCGTGGCCCGCTCCGTCGACGACGTCTCCCGGCTGGTGGAACTGATGGGCCCGCCGGAACACGCCGCCGAGCACATGGACGAGGCAATTCGGCACGCCGTCGAGGAACGGCCCATACCGGAGGTGAGCCGTCTCGTTCACCTGCTCTCCCAGCCCCCGCACGATCCGCACAGCGGCGCCGAGGCGGTGCGTGCCGCCGGTACGACCAGATCTGTCGAGGATCTGATGAAGCTGATGGGCAGCCTGAGAGAACGCAAGGACGCCGACAACACCGAGGCCGGCCCCCCGCCGGTGCCGATCGCGCCGCCGGCCGAGGCCGTCCGCCCCGCACCCGTCCCGGCTGCCGCGGCCATGCCCGCTCGAGGCACAAAACCCTTGGTGTGGCTGCGTCGTACGGCAGGTGTACTTCTTCTGCTCTGTGCGGCGGCCCATTTCCCGCTGAACTGGTCGGACGCGTCCACCGTCGGTCTCTCCGCCGCGCTCGGCGTCTCCGTTATCTGCGCTCTGGCGGGGGCGGCACTGTGCCTGAGTGGGTCACCGGTCGTGGCCGTGATGAGCACCCTGGTGGCAGGCGCGCTGTCCGTCAGCCACCTCCTGGATGACCGGCTCGACTCCAGAACGCTCGCCTACGTATTGCGGCCTGACGGGGTGACAGCAGCGCTTCCCGCCCTGTCGGCGGTGGTCGCGACGCTGGCATCCCTCCTGGTCGTGGCGTTCACGGTCGCCGGCCTCCGAGGCGCGGCAAACCGGGACCCCGCCCCGAGTAGCTAGGCGTACACGAGGAGATGCTCGCGCTGATCGACGACATAGACGACATCGCCGATGAGCGCGAGCCGGAAGCTGGGGAAGTGCGGGGCGTTCGCCGGGAGTTCGGCGATCTCCAGCAGACGGATCCCGCGCCGGTCCGGCAGGAGCTGCAGCTTGTCCAGCAGGAGCCTGGGAGTAAACCGCCTGCACGGGCGTGGATTTACGCGCCCCTCAGCCGTCGGAGCCGAGCCGAGCGCCGCGTTGAGCCACGTGCCGATGGCCGGCAGCGCCTCGGGTCCACTGTCCTGCTCCACCGAGCCCCGAAGGGGCCTCGCCACGTACCCCACGGGTCAGCGCGCCGTGATGGTGCTGCGGTTCGAGATCGCAGGGAGCAGTCGGGTCGACATCGAGTCCAAACTCGATGTTGGCCGTTCCGTGGTGGTGTTCGTGTCAGCGTGGACAGGGACAGAGACTTGGCCACGGAGCCGTAGCGAGCGCAGTGCTTGTGCTGCGGTTCTGTACCGCAGAGGTGCATGGCTGGCTCGACCTCTGGCATACGAATAACGGGGCAGTGCGGCGGCGGCCGGAACGGTCGGCTGGAACCATGCCGGATTTGGCCAGGGGTTCGTCGAGAGACTCCGCGAGGAGCCGATGGCCGGCGCGCAGCAGGCACTGGAAGTCGGTGGTGCTTGCTGCAGTCCTGGGTGTGTGCACCGGTCTCCAGCGGGACCGATGAGGATGCCGCATTGAGTGAGGTGGTCGCGGATGGTGGGCCAGACGTACCTCGCCTCGTAGCGCCTGCATGCGGAGGCGTAACCGACTGCCGCGGTCACCGCGATCGTCGCGGGTAACAAGCAGGGGGAACGCACAGTCTGCTCGCGTGCAGGTACAAGCAACTGCCGAGTTGCAGCTGTCGGCAGCTCTGCGCGAGATACGGCGAACGGCATATCGGGAGTTCGCTGCGCAGGCAAACCTACTCGGCGACCACCATCGGCAAACTCCCCAGATCCCCTTCACATCGGTCTTCGTCGTCGGCGACGGCCTCCGGCTGCGCCGCTTCAAGGCGGTGTGAGCGACGCCGACCCGCGTACCGAGGGCGGACACGGGCAACAGCCCCGTGTCCGCCCTCGCGTTTGATCAGGCCTTCGGTTGTGGTCGGCAGGGCGGTCAGGGAGAGGGATCCTGTCCCTGTCCCTGACCGCCCTGGGGTGGGTGGACTTCGGTGTGTGGTTGCGGTGTGCGGGCAAGAATTGCCCGCAGTTGCCCGTCAGTTGCAGAAGTTGAGGAGGGCGAGGAGGCCGTTGCCGCACTGGAACTCGTCCCCGCCGCCGTGGCCGGCCTGGGCAGGGGCGGCCTTTGCGGTGACGGGCGTCGCGGCCACGGCGGATGTGGCAGTTGCCACCCCCGCCGCACAAGCGATGCCCACGGCGGCACTCACCACGAATGCCCGGGATATGAGGGACAGGGACTTCTTGGAGTGAGGTGTGTTGTTCATGCATTCACCATGCCCACCCTCGCGACCAGCTGCTCGCCGAGCGCACCCAAACGGGTGACACCCCCTCGCGCGCCCCGCCTGGAGCGTGATGCGCACGCTGAGCGACCTGCACGGCGCGAACAACGTACGGCTCGTCGTCTGGTTCCACTGACACCGTGACCCGAGCCGAGCGTTCTGCACGGCCGAACGGGCCAACTGCGGCGCTCGGTCACACCCGACTTTGTGCCTGAACGCCCTCTCGGGCAAGAGACCCGGTTGCCGATCAGCGGTTCTGGGCGGTGATGTTGAACATCCAGCTGATTCCGAACTGGTCAACCAGCGAGCCCGCCTCGTCGCCCCACACCTGCTTTTCCAGAGGCAGCGTGACGGTGCCACCTGCGGACAGTTTCTCGAAGTAGTCGCGAAGCCCCCTGTCGTCGCCGTCCAGGAAGATCGCGACATTGTTGCCGGGCCGATAGGGCGGGTGGCCGGGCCTGTCATCGGGATAGTCCCATGCCATGAGCGTGTAGCCGGCGGGAGTGTCCAAACGAGAGTGCATGACCTTGTCGGCGTTGGGCGAGTCCGGTGAGCCGAAGTCCGCCACCGTTCCCCATTCCAACTCGCCACCGAAGACCTTCCGGTAAAACTCCATCGCCTGCCGCGCGTTACCGTTGAACGTGATGCACGGATTGACCTGAGACCCCAATTGAAGCTCCTTCGCGATATAGCTGACCGGACTGTCCGATCGCCGCGAAGCCAAGTTACCGACGAACCACGACATCCTCTGTCACGATATTTTTGCGCCGGGCCTGCCAACTTAACGATGCGTCCAGGGTCGTTGGCTGGCCAGAAGGCGTTAAGTCCGTTTCTGGTGGGCATGCTGAGGAGTTCGTGCCGTTCGCGGACCCGGAAATGCCCCGAGCGATCAATTTCCATACCCATACCCATCCCCGTCGAGTCGGGTCCGCGCGCACATGGACGCCTGGATGGGGCCGCAACTGGTCGTCCTCAAACACCACTGCCCATGACGGCACTGACGTCCGCCTGTTCCCGCGATTGCGGACGGTCCGCCCTCAACGACAAACCCCCTGACCCACCCCGTCAGTCCACTGGATTACCGTGTCTTGCTCCTCGTGAGGCGAGAAGGTGCTCAGCTGGCTCCAGAGTCCCGGGCCTCCGCGAGGGGGATGCGGCGGTCGATGTCGAGCCCTGACTCGCCGAGATCTTCCATGAGGACACCTGGACGAGGATGCGACGCGAGAGGTCGCGGGGACGGGTGCGCTGACGGCGGTGGTCTCCGCTAGGTGAAGGCCGTGGCGAGCTGTTCGAGGAGGGGCGTCGCGGAGGGGTGGGGGTCGCGACGTGGTGTGATCGCGTAGATCCCGCGGGTCGGGGGGTCGGCGAGGGCCACCGCGGTGACGTCGGTCCGCAGCGCGCGTGTCAGTACCCCGGGTATCAGCGCGATGGCGTGGCCGGTTGCCACCAGGGCCAGTTTGCCGAGCAGATCGGCCGCGGTGAGATCGATGCGGGCGCTGACCCCGGCGCGGGCAGCGTGCCGGCGCAGGAGCGCCGCCGAGCCGTCGTTGTCCTCGACCCAGGTCTGGTCGGCCAGCGTCCGAATGTCCACCGGGCCGCGCCCGGCCTGCGGATGACCGACGGGCAGGACGACGACCATGTCGTCCAGGCCGAGGAACCGCCGTTCGACCCGCGGGTCATTGGGGAGCCCCGGTGGCGCATCGGTGACGACAGCGAGGTCGAGATCGCCGGCGATCACACGGTTGTGCAGTTGTGCGCTCAAGCCGGGGAGCAGGCTCCACCGCATGGATCCGGTTCGCTCCAGCAGGCTCCGGATGGCCTCGGGGACGATCCCTGCGGCAAGAGAGGGCGTGGCACCGACGGCCAGCGGCCGATTGAACGCCCCGTCACCAGCCTCTCGTACGGCGCGCATGGCGCGGTCGGCTTCGTTGAGCGTGGCCAGGGCGTGGCTCCGGAAGACCTCGCCAGCAGGCGTCGGACGCACACCGCGCGCATGACGCTCCATCAGAGGCACGCCGAGCTGCCGCTCAAGACCGGCGATCTGTCGGGAGACGGCCGACTGCGTGTGATGGAGCTCGGCGGCCGCCGCCGACAGCGACCCGAGTCGGCACACGGTCACGAAGGTCCGCCACACGGTCAAGTCCATGACACCAGCAATTCCATGACGCCAGTATGTCCGGCCGGTATGCGAGCGCCGCAGGTCTGGCCTGCGAAATCTGCGCTTGTCGCAGCCATCGGGGCGCACCACTCTGGCCCGTATGACCACACCGCACATGATCACCATCCTCGGCCTGGGACGCATGGGCGACGCGATCGCGACACGCCTCGCTGCCCAGGGCCGGGACGTCGTCGGCTGGACGCGCTCCGGGCGCACATCGGACGCCGTCAGGACGACCGGCGATGCGAACGAGGCGGTGGCGAAGGCCGATCTCGTACTCCTGGCACTGTTCGACGGCCCGGCCTGCCGGCAGGTCCTCGACGACGTCCGTGACTCGCTGCGACCGGACACGATCGTGCTGAACACCAGCACCATCGCCCCCGCCGAAGCGTCGCAACTGGCCCGGCACCTCGGCCCGTCCTACGTCCACGCGCCCCTACTCGGCTCTGTGCCCGCCGCCGCGGCCGGCGCCCTGCAGATTCTTGCCGCCGCCGAGCACGACGCGCTCGATCGGGTCCGACCGGTTCTGGAGGCGCTTGGCACCGTGCGGCGTGTTGACGATGCCGCCACCGCCGCTGCGCTCAAGCTCATCGCCAACAGCAGCCTTGCCGGCGCCGTCCTCGCGCTGCGTGACGCACTGCGCCAGGCCGACGCCCTCGGCCTGCCCCGTGCCGAGGTGCTCGACGTTCTCGAACTCGGCCAGCTCGGCGGGCTCGTGGCCCGCAAACGGCCTTTCCTCGCCGCCCAGCCTGCCCCTGCCATGGCCGAATTCACGATCGGCGCGCTGGCCAAGGACATGGCTCTGCTGGCCGCCGCGTCGAACACCCCCCTGCGCAGCGCAGCCGACTTGGCCGACCCCACTGCCGACCCTGAGGCCGACATCGCCGTTGCCGCCACGGTCCCCGCCGTGGAGGACGCCGTGCTCGAACCGCTCCGTGCCTACGTCCGCGGACACGCGACCGGCGACCCCACCCACTTCCACGACGCGTTCCTGCCCACCGCCCACATCGAGGGAATCCGGGACGGTGCATTCGTCTCGTGGCGCCTGGAGGAGTACTGCGCTCTCTTCGACGGCCGCCCGGCCGCGGACGAACCGACCCGCTCCCGCCGCATCGACGCCATCGACGTCCACGGCACCGTCGCGACCGCGACCATGACGCTCTCGCACGGCGCGAACACCTTCACCGACATCTTCCTGCTGGTCCGCGTCGACGACGGCTGGCGCATCGCCAACAAGGCTTACCACCGGCACTCCTGAGGCGCAGCACGTCCTGCCCGGTGAAGTCGGTGGCGCGGCCCAGCGGCGGGCCGGGGCCTGGGCGGTCGTCATTCCGGGGTGCGGGCGGTGACCAGCCAGGCGGCGGCGCCCAGAGCGATGCCGTCCGGGCCCTGGTGGCCGGCGAGTTCGGTGTGCAGCGCGGCCAGAGCCTGGCGGGCGTTCTCTTCCGTCGCCTGCGCCAGCAGATCGCGGATCAGGCCGAGGCTGGCGACGAATTCGACGACGTCCTCGGCGTCGTCGCCCAGGTGAATCGGCTCGGCCACCGGTTCGACCGCGATGTCGGTGAAACCCGCCCCGCCCAGCAACTGCCGTACCCGCTCGGGGTCGGCGAGCGAGAAGGCCCCCGGCTGTCCCGATCCGCCCATGTCCGGCAGTTCGACGTACGGAGCGATGGCCGTCCACAGGGTGACGAGCCACTCGTTGACCGCCGCCTCCTGCCAGCACGAGAACGCAAGCCGGCCGCCCGGTCGCAGGGCTCGGGCGATGTTCGTGAAGGCGGCCGGCGGATCGGCGAAGAACATCATCCCGTTGCGGCTGATCGCCACGTCGAACGCCGCGTCGGGAAAGGGATGCACCTGCGCGTCCCCTTCCTCGAACGCCACGTTGCCCACGCCTTCTTCGAGCGCAAGCCGGCGCGCCTCGGCGAGCAGCGGCTTCGACAGATCGACGCCGAGGACGTGGCCTCGCCCGGCGTCGCGTGCCGCGGCACGGGTGGTGGCGCCCGCTCCGCAGCCGATGTCCAGGACGCGGTCGGCCGTGCCGATGGCGGCTGCTCGCAGCAGGTGCGGGGTGAAGTTGCGCTGCATGGCCTCGTAGCGCTCCCGGTGCCGGACCCAGTGCCGACCGTCGTCGCCGTTCCAGGCTTGGGCCTGCTCGGCGGAGGCGGCGGCCGGGGCGTGCTGCCTTGGTTCGGCCCGGGGTGCGGTGGTGTGGTCCTCGGTCACGTCCTTGCCTCCTGCTACGGGGTCAATTCTTGTCGGGCGCCTCGACGACGATGGGTGCGACGTGGGGGGGTGGGGCGTGGGGTGAAGCCATTGCCTCGCGCCGTCGGTGCTGCCGCAACCGGACCACTGCCCTGCGGCGGACGTGTACGGGCGACGGTGACGTCATTCACCCTGCCGCCACACGCGCCGGACAGGCAGGCCGAGTCGATCCGGAGGAGGTCAGCGGGGGTGTGACAGGGGCCCCTTTCGTGAGTGGGGCTCGGGTGGCGGCAGGGGAGACTGGTCATTTGGCACCCGAGCAGCACACCCGGCGGAGACGAAATGGCGCGCGCTTTCTGCGTGCACGCCGTACCCAGACCAGCCCCGAGAGCGCCGGCCTCACCCCGGCCCCGGCGTACGCCGTACACCCGGCCTGCGTCGCGAAGAGCTGGCCGCGCTCGCCGGGGTCAGCATCGACTACTACACCCGCCTCGAGCGCGGCAAGGAGACACGGCCGGGACCCGGAGTCGTCGCCGCCCTCGCCGTGCACTGCAGCTCGACGACGAGCACCACCACCTGTGTGAGCTCGCCGCCCGAGCCGCACGCTACGCGCCCGAGCCGCCCCTTCCGCCAAGCCGGACGGTCCGCCCCCACCTGAAGCTGATCCTGGAGACCATGCGGCCGAACCCGGCCTGACTGGGAGAACCTGGTCCGCTCCTGCGCAGCCCGAAGGTCACGAAGACCTTCCACCACCCCAAGGTCGGCGTTCTCACCCTCAGCGGCCAGAGCATGCGCCGCCGAGCCGGGCACCTCCGACCACGACGCCATGCTCCTGCTTGACCTGGTCACGGAACCGGCGGGCCCCGTACCGTCCACCGAGACGGAGCCGCGAGACCCGGTAGCCGCGAGCCGTCATGTCACGGCCAGGTGGCTGCGGTGGTGCCGCAGGGCCTCGGCCTCGTCCAGCAGGGAGAGGGCGAAGTCGGCGTAGGAGATGCGGGCCGCCATGTCGCCGTGCTCGCGCGTGCCGTAGTGGCCGGTGCGTTCGCCCTCGTGGTCGAAGTCGCCGGCCGGGCTCACATACACCCAGTCCAGTGCGCCGCCCTGGGCACGGAGGACCTCCAGACCGGCGGCGTGGGCCAGGCAGAAGGGCCGGAACTCCGCGGGGAAACCGGGGGCGTCGAGGAGCCGGGTCCCGTCCGGGCCCGGCAGCAGCGAGGAGAGCCCGACCGTGACGAGCCTCTCCACCTCGGCCTGCCGCAGGCCCTCGACGAGGGACTGCGCCGCGCTCTTGAAGAAGGCGTCCGGGTCGGTGCCCTCGCCGTACACCGCCGCCGCGTTGATCGCGGCGTCATGGCCGTCCGCGAGGGCGGCGACATCCGCCGCGTCGGTGACGTCCCCGGCGGCGATCCGTACGCCGCTGTCCGCCAAGCCGCCGTAGCGGGCGGGCTCGCGCACCACCGCGGTGACCCCGTGCCCACGGCGACGCGCCTCGGCGACGGCATGCCGACCGGCCCTGCCGCCCGCACCGAAAATCACGATCCTGCTCATCGTCGGAATACCTCCTGGTGAGTCGTTGCTCCGGAAGGTATCCGTGAGGGCGGTTACCAGTTGGATACCGCCGGCACCGGCGCGAGGCAGGAGATCTCCATGACGTACCGGCAGCAGCCGTTGCCGCCCGACATGTTCGACGAACTGTGCCCGTCGGCACTGCTGCCGTTCCGCTTCGGGGACAAGTGGGGCGCCCTGGTCCTGCGCTGTCTGCAGGACGGCCCGCGCCGCTTCTCCCAGCTCCGGGTGCCGCTGCACCGCGTCACTCCGAAAGTGCTGACGCAGTCGCTGCGCGGCCTGGAACGCGACGGGCTCGTGTCACGCACGGCGTACGAGGACCCGCAACCGCGGGTGGAGTACGCCCTCACGCCACTGGGCCGCAGCATGCTGGAGCCGATGGACGCGGCGTGCGCGTGGGCGGCCGCGCACTGGGACGAGTTGCTCGACGCGCGTGAGGCGTACGAGGACCGCGGAGCCGACCGTACGAGGACTGTGTAGCCGCACGCCCCGGCCCGTGACACCACCGACCTCTGCACGCCTATGGCTGTCTTACTGACGGGTCAGTACGGTGCTGCCAACCCCCCTTGCCCACAGGAGAGTTGGGAGAGCCGCATGATGTCAGCGTTACGCAGACGGCCGGTGGCCGCAGGCGCAGTGCTCGCGGTGGCGGTGCTCGGGCTGCCCGGGTCCGCCGCCGCGCAGAGCGTGGACGCGCCGGCAGGCACCCAGGACGCGACCCCCTCGGCGCAGGCCGCCGAGAAGGCACCCGGCGCCGGAGAGCAGCGCAAAGACAAGCACCACAAGCCCGGCAAGAAGCCAGGGAAGCCGGGAAAGCCGGGAAAGCCGGGCAAGAAAACCGACCCCGGCGAGATCCTCGGCTCGGAGCCGTCCTCGTTCCGGTACACACCGGGCGTCCCCACCCCCACCAAGGCCTGGAAGATCACCTACCGGTCGACTTCGGCCGACGGGAAGCCCAACGCCGTCTCCGGAACCGTGATCGTCCCCGACGACGGCAAGACCACCCCGCGCCCGCTGATCACGTACGCCGTCGGAACCGTCGGCCTCGGTGACAAGTGCGCGCCGTCCGCCGGATTCCCGGGCGGTACGACGGCCGAGGCGCCGCTCGTCAACGCCGCGCTGGTACGGGGCTACGCGGTCGTCGTCACGGACTACGAGGGCCTCGGCACACCCGGCGACCACACTTACATGGTCGCCAAGGCGCAGGCCACCGCGGTGCTCGACGCGGCGCGCGCGGCCCAGCGGCACCCGGAGGCCGCGAAGTACGGGGTAGCCAAGGAGGCGCCCGTCGGGATCATGGGCTACTCGCAGGGTGGCGGCGCCAGCGCGAAGGCCGCCGAGCTGGCCGCGGCGTACGCCCCCGAACTGAAGGTCAAGGGCACGGCGAGCGGCGGTGTGCCCGCCGATCTCGCCAAGGTCGCCGACTCGCTGGAGGGCGGGGACAGCGCTGGCTATCTGCTGATGTCCGCCGTCGGGCAGAACGCGGCCAACCCGGCCCTGAACCTCGACAAGTACCTCAACGACGAGGGCCGCAAGCTCGCCGAAGTGGTACGGAACGAATGCGTCGGGACGGCCTTGGAAGCAGGGCGCGGCAAATCGATCGAGGACGTGACGACGTCCAACCCGCTGGACCAGCCGGACTGGCAGCAGGCCATCGCTGACCAGTTCATCGGGGCCGAGCGGCCGTCGGCGCCGACGTTCCTCTACCACGGGGACGCGGACGAGACGATCCCCTATGCGGTCGGGCAGAAGCTGCGCGCCGACTGGTGTGCGAAGGGGCACGCCGTCCAGTGGACGACCTTCGCCGGGCAGTCCCATGTGGGGACGGCGATTCAGGGCAACGGCCCGGCGCTGGAGTGGCTCGGCCAACGCTTCGCGGACCAGCCCACGTCCGGCAACTGCGGCACGTAGGCAGCCGAGGTGATCTGACGACCGGTCACGGGACCGGCCGCACCGGAAGCTTGCGCACGCTGTTGCCCACGAAGGAGGTGTGGCGCGGCAGTTGGGCTTCCGGTGCGGCGAGGTCCAGGTCCGGGAAGCGGGTGAAAAGCCGCTCCAGGGCGATGGTCGCCTCCATGCGGGCCAGCGGCGCTCCGACGCAGAAGTGCGGGCCGTGGCCGAGGGAGAGATGCCGGGTGGTGGTGTCGCGGGTGAGGTCGAAGCGGTCGGCGTCGTGGCCGTGGGCCCGCTTGTCGCGGCCCGCGGCGGAGTAACCGGCAAGCACCGGTGTGCCCTTGGGGATGACGGTGCCGTCGAGCGTCAGGTCGCGGGTCGGATACCGGAAGGGGAAGTAGCTGACGGGGCTGTCCCAGCGCAGGGTCTCCTCCACCGCCGCGGGCCAGGGCACCTCGCCCGACTGGAGCAGGGCGAGCTGATCGCGGTGGGCGCACAGGGCGCGTACGGCGTTGGTGATCAGGTTGAGGGTGGTCTCGTGCCCCGCGATGATCGTGAGCATCAGGGTGCCGAGCAGCTCGTGCGGGCCGAGCCGGTCGCCGTTCTCCTCACGGGCCGCGATCAGCGCGCTGGTGAGGTCGTCGCCGGGGTCGGCGGCGCGGGCCGCGGCGACCGAGCCGAGGACCTCCACCATCTCCCGATTGGCTGCCATAGCCTGCTCGGGACCGATGTCGGTGGCGACGATCTGGTTCGACAAGTGATGCAGCCGGTCCTGGTGCTCGGCGTCCACGCCGAGGAGCTCGCAGATGACGCCCATCGGCAACGGCAGGGCGAAGTGCGTACGCAGGTCCGCGATTCCGTCACCGGCGGCGGCCGCCCGGTCGAGCCGGTCGAGCAGCGTGGTGGTCAACTCCTCGACCCGCGGCCGCAGTTCCTCCACTCGCCGGGCGGTGAACGCCTTGCTCATCAGGGAACGCAGCCGCCGGTGGTCGGCGCCGTCGGCCGTGGTCATGCCCTGGACCGTGGCGAACGTCCGCAGCGGCCAGCCGTCGGCTATCTCCCCGGCCTGCAAGGCGGCGAAGTGCCGGGCGTTCTTGGCGACATCGGGGTGTGCGAGGAACTCCTTGAGCGCGTCATGGCCGAGCACCGCCATGCCCGCCACCTCGCCGGGCAGGACCACCGGCGTCACGTCGCCCTGCGCGAGCAGCCGGGCATTGTCCGCGTGCGGGCAGCCGCCGGCCGGGTCGAGGCGGTGTGTGTGGCCGGCCGCGGCGTTCACCGGTGACGTGTTCAACAGGGAGTCTCCTCGTCGAAGGGGGACGGACCGGGACGTGTGGCGATCGACATGCTCGCGGCTGCCCCCGAGAAATGACACCCCTGTGCTGCCCTCCAGGGACCCCTTGGCGCCGTCCTGACCGGAATGGCTTGTTCACACGATGTTCGCGGAGATCTTGAAGCCCGCGAGCGCGGGCAGCGGTTAGGATCACGGCGTGATGACAGCCAGGTCACTTTCCGGTGTGTCGCGGAGTCGCTCATCAGCGGCTCCGCTGCGTCTCCTTGGATTGGGCCTGATCCTCTTCGGTCTGCTGTACACCCATGCGGCGAGCCCCGATGCGACGGTGGGGCACCTGGCGTCGGCAGAAGGCGTCTCGGCGCAGGCCGTCGACGCCCCGCACTCCGTCCTGGTGCGACACGCTGCGGGCGCGAGCCAAGGGCACGACGCCACCGACCAGCCGAGCGGCGGTCACGGACACCACGGCGGGCAGCACGCCTTCGAGGAGTGCGGCATCGGGCAGCCGTCCCAGGGGCCCGAAGTGGATGTCCCCGCGCTGTCTCCACTGGGTCTGGCGGTCGAGGACGAGGCGCCGCACATCGCGCAGGTCCATCCATCTGCCGTACGGGGCTTCGTCGTTCCGATACCGCATGCGGCGGAGTCCCCTGTTCTGCGTATCTAGGTCAGCGCTTCTCGGCGTCTGACCTCCCTCCTGTGCCCTTCTGCGCGCGGCGTGGGGATGGTCGACGGTTCACAGCCGCCCCCACCCATTTCCTGCCCTGCCCGGGATGTCCCGGCGCGGGCAGCCGCCGCACGGAGGATCTGTGCAGCCCTGCTCCGTCGATCCGCGCCTCAGGCACCGGATCGTCCTCATCTGGACTGTTCTGAGCGTTCTGCTCCTCACATTGGTGCCGTGCGCCGCCGAACCGTCACATGAGGCAGCCCACCCGCCGAGCCACTCCGGCCAGGCGTCGAGCTCGCCGCCGGCGCCGGAGGCGCACGAGGACTGCTCCGTCACCGACCCGGGCCCCAGCAGGCCCGCTCCCGCACCCGTACGCGCCCTGCCGCACACGCCTGCGGTCTCGACGTCGCAGACCACCGTCCGGCCACCCGCCGATGGGCTCTTCGGCGCGGCGCACGGCCCGGCGCCGAGTGGCGGCCGGACCACTCTCGCCGCCCTGTGCAGGTGGCTGATCTAGAAGCGGCCCTTGCGGTCGGCCCCGGTCGATCCGCCGCACGGCGCGCCCGACAAGCGCCCCGTGCGAGACGAGCGCCCGCACAGCTTCTACAGCGAAATGAGAGCGAAACAGATGCACTCCCTGACCACGAGTGACTTCCATCCCGCGGGATCCAGTCTCCAAGGGCTCGTCGGAAACACCCCCTTGCTGAGGGTGTCCGAGCCGTTCACCCCGGCCGACCGGGGATTCTGGGCCAAGCTGGAAGGCTTCAACCCCGGCGGCATCAAGGACCGCCCCGGACTCCACATGGTGGAACGAGCCCGGACCCGCGGCGACTTGCAGCCGGGGAGCCCCATCGTCGAGTCGACGAGCGGCACCCTCGGTCTGGGCCTCGCCCTGGCCGGAATGGCCTACGGCCACCCCGTCACCCTCGTCACCGACCCGGGCCTCGAACCCTCCATGACCCGGCTCCTTGCCGCCTACGGCGGCACGGTCGACATGGTGTCCGAACCGCACCCCACCGGCGGCTGGCAGCAGGCCCGCCGGGACCGGGTCGACGAACTCCTCGCCGAGCTGCCCGGGGCCTGGTGCCCCGATCAGTACAACAACCCCGACAACGTCGCCGCGTACACACCCCTGGGCCTCGAACTCGCCTCCCAGATGGGCCATGTCGACGTACTCGTGTGCAGTGTCGGCACCGGCGGCCACTCGGCGGGCATCTCCCGGGTCCTGCGTCAGCTCTACCCCGAGCTGCGGCTCGTGGGGGTGGACACCGTCGGTTCGACCATCTTCGGGCAGCCCGCGAGGCCCCGCCTGATGCGCGGGCTCGGGTCGAGCATCTACCCGCGCAATGTCGCGTACGAGAACTTCAGCGAGGTGCACTGGGTGGCGCCCGCCGAATCCGTCTGGGCCTGCAGGCAGTTGGCGGCATCCCACTACGCGACGGGCGGATG
This sequence comes from Streptomyces sp. NPDC021622, assembly GCF_040640795.1. Lineage (NCBI taxonomy): Bacteria > Bacillati > Actinomycetota > Actinomycetes > Kitasatosporales > Streptomycetaceae > Streptomyces > Streptomyces sp. NPDC021622. The sequence continues at coordinate 118,049 of NZ_JBFACK010000024.1, read as the reverse complement.
GAGCGTCGGAGCCGTCGCGCTCGTGGCCGGCTGGCTCGCCCGCACGCTCCCCAGGGACACCCGGATCGTCGCGATCTTCCCGGACGGACCTCAGCGCTATCTGGAGACCGTGTACGACGACCAGTACTGCGCCGACAAGGGCCTGTCGGGGGTGGTCCCCGCGCCGGAACCGGAGGTGGTGGGCCGGCCCGACGAAAAGGAAGTGAACCGCTGGACCCGCTGCACCGACGTCGTCGACCCGCTCTCGCTCCTGGTCAAGGACCGCGGCGAAGGCGTGGAAGGAGCGGACCGGTGAAGGGCACCATCGCGCAGGTCCGTTCCTACGACCGGAGCGTCCAGCTGCTCCTCGCCAACCAGTTCACCATCAACCTCGGCTTCTACATGCTGATGCCGTACCTGGCACAGCACCTGTCCGGCTCCCTCGGCCTGGCCGGCTGGCTGGTCGGACTCGTCATGGGCGTACGCAACTTCAGCCAGCAGGGCATGTTCCTCATCGGCGGAACGCTCGCCGACCGGTTCGGCTACAAGCCGTTGATCGTCGCCGGATGCGTCCTGCGCACCGTCGGCTTCGCGACGCTCGGCCTGGTGGACTCCGTGCCGGCGCTGATCGCGGCATCGGCGGCCACCGGCTTCGCGGGGGCGCTCTTCAACCCCGCGGTGCGCGCCTATCTGGCGGCCGACGCGGGGGAGCGCCGCGTGGAGGCCTTCGCGCTGTTCAACGTCTTCTACCAGGCGGGCATCCTCCTCGGCCCGCTGGTGGGCATGCTGCTGACGGGGGTCGACTTCCGGATCACCTGCCTGGTCTCGGCGGCGATCTTCGCGCTGCTCAGCGTCGTACAGATCCGTGCGTTGCCTGCCCGCCGGGGCACCCGAGGAGGCGAAGGCGATGCCCGGGAAAGTGTGCTGTCCCAGTGGCGCGGTGTGCTGGCCAACCGGGCGTTCCTGCTCTTCTCCCTCGCCATGATCGGCTCGTACGTTCTGTCGTTCCAGGTCTATCTGGCCTTGCCGCTGGAGGTGCGACGCGTCGGCGGGGACGGCGAGTTCGGCACCGTCGCCGTTGCCCTGCTCTTCGCCGCATCCGGTCTGGCGACCATCCTCGGCCAGACCCGGGTGACCGCCTGGTGCAAGGAGCACCTGGATCCGGGACGGGCGCTTGCCTGGGGTCTTCTGATGATGGGGGCTGCGTTCCTGCCGCTGCTCGCGGCCACGGCGCTGCCCGTTCCGGAGGGCGGGATGGGCCGCTGGCTCCTCGCCGCCGTTCCGCCGACGCTCGCGGCACTGATGCTGGCCCTGGGCACGATGGTCGCGTACCCCTTCGAGATGGACACCATCGTCCGGCTCTCGGGTGACCGTCTCGTCGCCACGCACTACGGCCTGTACAACACCATCTGCGGCATCGGGATCACCGCGGGCAACCTGCTGACCGGAGCGGCCCTGGACGCGGCCCGGGAGGCCGGCATGTCCGCGCTGCCCTGGCTCGCGCTGCTCGTGGTGGGCCTCGGCTGCTCGGCCGCGCTCTACGGCCTGCACCGGGCGGGCCGCCTGGAACCCGCCGCGCCACCGGCACAGCCGGCGACGGTCTGACCGGATCCGCAGCTGACCGGGGGCGGGCGGCGATCCCGCCTGTCCCCGGTCCGAGGGGGTGAGCCGCGTCTCACCGGGGCGGTCGCCCTTGCCTATGCAACTAGTTGCACAGCAAGATCCAGGTATGGCGATCGAGCACGCGATCCTCGTGTCCCTCCTTGAACAGCCGGGCTCGGGTTATGAACTGGCCCGCAGGTTCGAGCGGTCCATCGGATACTTCTGGACCGCCACCCACCAGCAGATCTACCGCGTGCTCAAGCGCATGGAGAGCGACGGCCTGCTCGATGTCCGGGATGTGCCGCAGCACGGCCGTCCGGACAAGAAGGAGTACGCCGTCGCCGCCGAAGGACGGGCCGCACTCTCCGCATGGCTGCACGAGCCGATCGAACCCGAGAGCGTCCGGCACGACCTCGCCGTGAAGATCCGGGGCGCGGCCTTCGACGACCCGGCCGCGCTGATCCGCGAGGTGGAGCGGTACCAGCAGGTGCACACCGAGCGCCTCGCCCACTACCTCGCGGGCGAGGAGCGCGACTTCCCGGAGTCGGGGGCGCCCGCCGCCGGTCCGCCCGATGCCGGCCGCGAGCTCCAGCACGTCGTGCTGCGCGGCGGCATCGCGTACGAGCGGATGACGCTCGTCTGGCTCGACGACGTGCTCGCCACCCTCCGCCGACTCGCCACCACCCCGCACACCCTCCGAGCCGAAAGGCGTGACCCATGACCGACGCGCTCCTGTTCAACCCGCGCACCTACGACCCGGCGCACTTCGACCCCGAGACCCGCAGGCTTCTTCGCGCCACGGTCGACTGGTTCGAGGAGCGCGGCAAGCGGCAGCTGATCGAGGACTACCGGACCCGGGCCTGGCTCGGCGACTTCCTCGCCTTCTCCGCCAAGGAGGGGCTTTTCGAGACGTTCCTGACGCCGTCGTCCGCCGCCGGTGACGGTGAGGGGGACAAGCGTTGGGACACCGCCCGCATCGCCGCCCTCAACGAGATCCTCGGCTTCTACGGCCTCGACTACTGGTACGCCTGGCAGGTCACCATCCTCGGCCTCGGCCCGGTCTGGCAGAGCGACAACGCCGCCGCCCGCGCCCGCGCCGCCGAACTCCTCGCGCAGGGCGAGGTGTTCGCCTTCGGCCTGTCCGAGAAGTCCCACGGCGCCGACATCTACTCCACCGACATGCTCCTGGAGCCCGACGGCCAGGGCGGCTTCCGGGCCACCGGATCCAAGTACTACATCGGCAACGGTAACGCGGCCGGACTGGTCTCCGTCTTCGGCCGCCGCACCGATGTCGAGGGCCCGGACGGCTATGTCTTCTTCGCCGCCGACAGCCGCCACGAGGCGTACCACCTCGTCAAGAACGTCGTCGACTCCTCGAAGTACGTCAGCGAGTTCCGCCTGGAGGGCTACCCGGTCGCCCCGCAGGACGTCCTGCACACCGGCCGCGCCGCCTTCGACGCCGCCCTCAACACGGTCAACGTCGGCAAGTTCAACCTCTGCACCGCCTCCATCGGCATCTGCGAGCACGCGATGTACGAGGCCGTCACCCACGCGCAGAACCGCATCCTCTACGGCCGCCCCGTCACCGCTTTCCCGCACGTGCGGCGCGAGTTGACCGACGCGTACGTCCGGCTCGTCGGCATGAAGCTGTTCAGCGACCGGGCCGTCGACTACTTCCGCTCGGCAGGACCCGACGACCGCCGCTACCTCCTCTTCAACCCGATGACGAAGATGAAGGTGACCACGGAGGGCGAGAAGGTCATCGACCTGATGTGGGACGTCATCGCCGCCAAGGGCTTCGAGAAGGACAACTACTTCGCCCAGGCGGCCGTCGAGATCCGGGGCCTGCCGAAGCTGGAGGGCACCGTCCACGTCAACCTGGCGCTGATCCTCAAGTTCATGGGCAACCACCTGCTTAACCCGGCCGAGTACGAGCCGGTGCCCACCCGCCTGGACGCGGCCGACGACGACTTCCTCTTCCGGCAGGGACCGGCCCGCGGGCTTGGCTCCATCCGCTTCCACGACTGGCGCACGGCCTACGACGCGTACGCCCACCTGCCCAACGTCGGCCGCCTGCGCGAACAGGCCGACGCCCTCTGCGAGTTCGTCACCACCGCGGCCCCCGACGAGGAGCAGAGCCGCGACCTCGACCTGTTGCTCGCCGTCGGCCAGCTCTTCGCGCTCGTCGTGCACGGCCAGCTGGTCCTGGAGCAGGCGCGTCTGACGGACCTCGACGAGGACGTTCTGGACGAGCTGTTCGCCGTCCTCGTACGGGACTTCTCCGCGCACGCCGTCGAGCTGCACGGCAAGGACTCCGCCACCGAGCAGCAGCAGCGCTGGGCGCTCGGCGCCGTGCGGCGCCCGGCCGTCGACGAGGCGCGTGCGGGCCGGGTCTGGCAGCGCGTCGAGGCGCTGTCGGGGGCGTACGAGATGGCGGAGTAACCGTCACCACGCCCGCTCCGGTCCGGCGCCTGCCCTCAGCCTCTACGGGGCTGAGGGTAGGGCTGGCCACAGGAAGAACTCGGGGGATGGCCGGGGCGAGAGAGAGCGGTGCCGCGGCCTAGCGTGCGGTGCATGCGGATGAACTCCTATATACGGGCTGCTGTTTCAGGTGTGGCGATACTGACCGTGGGGGCGGGGCTTTCACCCGCCGCTGCCGCCGACAAGGCGACGGGGGCGCCGGGCCTCGCGCGCTACCACGGTCAGTCCGTCGACTGGCACGACTGCACGCTCGGCCCCGACGACACCACCGGAAAGAAGCTGGACGCCGCGGGCGCCCAGTGCGCCGACCTGACCGTGCCGCTCGACTACGGCGACCCCGGCGGCCGGACCATCACCGTCGCCGTCTCGCGTCTCCGCGCCACCGACCGCGCGCACCGCGTCGGCCCGCTGCTGCTCAACAACGGCGGCCCCGGCGGCCCGAGCCTCGAGATGCCGGTCACCGTCGGCGAGACCATGGGGAAGGTGGCCGGGAAGTACGACCTCATCGGCATGGACCCGCGGTTCGTCGGCCGTTCCACGCCGCTGGACTGCGGCTGGGACATCGGCTCCATGGTCTTCTCGGCCGGCCGCGACCGGGCCGGATACCAGCGCTCCGTCGCACGCCAGCGGGACCTGGCCGACCGGTGCAAGCGGACGAACGGCGACGTGCTGCCGCATGTCAGCACCCGCAACACCGCCCGCGACATGGACGTCGTCAGGGCCGCGCTCGGCGCGAAGCGGATCTCCTACCTCGGCTACTCGTACGGCAGTTACCTCGGCGAGGTCTACACCGAACTGTTCCCCGGCCGCACCGACCGCATGGTCCTCGACGGCGTCATCGACCCCGCCCGCTACAGCCAGACCCTGCTCGCGGACGCCACCGGAGCCAACGAGCGGGCCCTGCGCGCCTGGGCGGCCTGGACCGCGGCGCGCGACGACACCTACGGGCTCGGCGCCACGACCGGCGCCGTCCTTGCCACCGTGCGCCACATCCACGAGGCCGCGGCCGACGAGCCCTTGCGGGTCGGGGAGTTCCGGGTCGACGAGCACTCCCTGCCCGTCGTCTACTTCGGCGGTCTGGGCGGCGACCGAGACGAGAACCGCGCCGTTCTGGCCACCATGACCAGGACGCTGGAGCGGGCCGCCGACCGTGAACACGTCGACCCGGGGCCGGAGTTGAGCGAAGTTCTGACCTACCTGACGACCGAGGCGGGCTCGCATCAGGGCAGCGTGCAGGCCGCCATCCTGTGCGGGGACGTCGCGACCCGCCGCGGGACCGACAGCTACTGGCGCGACATCCAGGCCGCCCGCGACAAGGCTCCCTTCGCCGCCCCGCTGACGTACAACATCTCCGCCTGTGAGTTCTGGGACGCCCCGGCCGAGAAGCCGACCGTCGTCGACAACGACGTACCGGCACTCCTTGTCAACGCCACCGGTGACACACGGACCACCTACTCCGGGGCCCGCCGGATGCGTGACCAGTGGTCGAAGTCCCGCCTTATCACCCTCCCCGGGGCGAACCAGCACGGCGTCTACGGCGACTACGGCAACGCCTGCACGGACCGGCGGGTCAACGCCTACCTGGCCACCGGGAAGCTGCCCGAGCGTGACGTGACCTGCCGCGCCTAGCCCGCCGGTCGTGCCCGGGGTCGGACCGCACCCGAGCCCGCCTGCTGGGACCGGCAGGCGGAGGGCCCTTCGGGAAGGGTGCGGTCCAAGTCCCGTCCCCCGGGGGTGCTGTTCGGGTTCCCCGTAACCGTCAGGCCATGCCTCTCTCGCGCTCACCGCCATAATGTGCGGATGACTGTCGTCGTCGTGGGCGCCGGACCTGCGGGTCTCACCGTTGCCAACATCCTGCGTGCCGCATCCGTGGACTGCGTGGTCCTGGAGACGGAGAGCAGGGAGTTCATCGAACAGCGGCCCCGCGCGGGCTTCTTGGAGGAGTGGGCGGTGCGCGCCCTGGAGGAGCGCGGGCTCGCCGACCGGCTCCTGGAACACGCGACGGCGCACAGCGAGTGCGAGTTCCGCAGCGCGGGGGAGCGGCACCGGTTCCGCTATGCCGAGTTGTCCGGGCACCGCCATTTCGTCTATCCCCAGCCGCTGTTGGTGACGGATCTGGTGCGCTCCTACGCCGACGACGCGGGCGGCGACATCCGTTTCGGCGTACGCGATGTGGAACTGCACGGCCTCGACACGGACCGGCCGTCGGTGTCGTACACGGACCCGGCGACGGGTGAGCGGGTGCGCGTCGAGTGCGACGCCGTCGCCGGCTGCGACGGGGCGCGCGGTGTGACGCGCGCCTGCCTGCCCGATGAGCACGTGACCGTCGCCCGGCACGACTACGGCATCGGGTGGCTTGCGCTGCTCGCCGAGGCACCGCCGTCATCGGACTGTGTCGTCTTCGGGCTCCACCCCCGAGGCTTCGCCGCCCATATGGCCCGCAGCCCCGAGATCACCCGCTACTACCTGGAGTGCCCGCCGGGCGACGACCCGGTCAACTGGCCCGACGAGCGGGTGTGGTCCGAGCTGCACGCCCGCCTCGCGGCGGACGGCGCGCGGCCGCTCACCGAAGGGCGGATCGTCGAGAAGCGCGTCCTGGACATGCACAACTACGTCGTGGAGCCCATGTCCTACGGGCGGCTCCACCTCGCCGGCGACGCCGCCCACCTCGCGGCCCCGATCGCCGCGAAGGGCATGAACCTCGCGCTGCACGACGCGTTCCTCCTCGGCGACGCGCTCGTCGCGTACGACAAGGACGGCGACGACAGCGGGCTGCGCGGCTATTCGGCGGCCTGTCTGCCGCGGGTGTGGCAGTACCAGGAGTTCTCGCAGTGGTTCGCGGACGTGCTGCACGGGACATCGTCCGGTGACGCCTTCAAGGCGGGCACCGCGGGTGCCCGCCTGCGCAGGGTGCTCGGCTCGCGCGCCGCGGCGGCCGCCTTCGCCGAGCTCTACATCGGCAGGGAAGTCGACAACTGAGCCGGTGAAGGCGGGAGTTGAGCCTTGGGGTCGCCTACTGCCCGTACCAGACCGTCGTCATGTTGCAGAACTCGCGGATGCCGTGCCCCGACAGCTCACGCCCGTAGCCCGAGCGCTTCACGCCGCCGAAGGGCAGGCCGGGGTGGGACGCCGTCATGCCGTTGAAGAAGACGCCGCCCGCCTGGATGTCCCGTGCGCAGCGTGCCATCTCGTCGTCGTCACGGGTCCAGACATTTGAACTGAGCCCGAACGACGTGGTGTTGGCGAGCTCCACGGCCTCGTCCAGGTTCGCCACGCGGTAGAGCGTGGCCACCGGGCCGAACGCCTCCTCGCGGTGGATGCGCATCTGCGGGGTGACATCGGCGAGGACGGTGGGGGAGTAGTACCAGCCCCGCTCCTGCTCCTTGGGGCGCTGCCCGCCGCACAGCGCGGTGGCGCCGTGGCCCAGCGCGTCGTCGACGAGCTCCTCCAGATCGGCGCGGCCCTGCTCGGAGGCGAGCGGGCCGACGTCGGTGTCCTCGTCCATCGGGTCGCCGACGGTCAACTCCCGCATTCCGGCGACGAATCGGTCGCGGAACGCGTCGTAGACGTCGGCGTGCACGATGAAGCGCTTCGCGGCGATGCAGGACTGGCCGTTGTTCTGTACGCGGGCCGTCACCGCGACCGTGGCGGCGCGGTCGATGTCGGCGCTCGGCAGCACGAGGTAGGGGTCGCTGCCGCCCAGTTCCAGGACGGTCTTCTTGATCTCGTGGCCCGCGATGGATGCCACCGACTGGCCCGCCGGTTCGCTGCCGGTGAGGGTCGCCGCGGCCACCCGCTCGTCGCGCAGGATGCCCTCCACGGCACCCGAGCCGACGAGCAGCGTCTGGAAGCAGCCGTGCGGGAACCCGGCGCGCAGGAAGAGATCCTCCAGGTACAGGGCCGTCTGGGGGACGTTCGACGCGTGCTTGAGCAGCCCGACGTTGCCGGCCATCAGGGCGGGGGCGGCGAAGCGGACGACCTGCCAGAGCGGGAAGTTCCACGGCATCACCGCGAGCACGGGGCCGATCGGCCGGTAGCGGACGACCGCACGGGACGCCCCGGAGTCCGCCACATCGGCCGGCGCGGGGTGCTCGTCGGTGAGCAGTGCCTCGGCGTGCTCGGCGTACCAGCGCATGGCCTTGACGCACTTGGCCGCCTCGGCCCTCGCGGCCTTGACGGGCTTGCCCATCTCCGTCGTCATGGTGCGGGCGACGAAGGGGACGTCCTCCTCCAGGAGGTCCGCGGCCCGGTTCAGGAGCCGGGCCCGCTCGGCGAAGTCGGTGAGGCGATGCTGGGCGTACGCGGCCTCGGCGGCCGCAAGGCGGCGCTCGACCTCCTCGTGCGCGAGCGGCTGGAAGGTCTCGAGCGTCTCGCCGGTGGCGGGATTGACCGTGGCGATGGGCATGCCGTTCCTCCTCGGGGCGCCTGTTGGGGCGTCCGGACGATGCGTCCCCCGGGATTTCCAGCGTAGGGGGACGGAGCCGAGGGGGCACGTGCACGAGCCGTGGTCGTTTAGGGCAAGGGGGCACCTAGGGCAACGGTTCACCGCGGGCGGCGACCCACAGCTCGTACCACTCCTCGTGGGTGAGGTCCGGCTCGCGGTGTGCGGCGTCGCGGCAGGCGAGGATGCGCTCGGGCCTGCTGGTGCCGATGACGGGCGCGATACGCGCCGGATGACGCTGGAGCCACCACAGGAGAATCGTCTCCGGCGTCGTCTGCTTGCGCTCGGCCAACCTGGTGACGAGCCGCCCGGCGGGTGAGTCCTGGCCTCCGCTGTAGCGGCCCTGGGCGAGGGATCCCCAGGCCTGCAGCTGGAGACCGTTGGCGGCGCAGTACTCGATCGTTCCGTGCGGGAAGCCGTTGCCGGTCGCGGCCGGAGTGTTGAGGAGCACGCCTGACTCGACCCAGTCGCGGCTGCCCAGGCTCATCTCCAGCTGATTGGCGACCAGCGGAACGTCGAGATGTGCCTGCAGATGGTCGATCTGCGCGGCGCTCATGTTGGACACGCCGAAGTGGCGCACCAGGCCCTGCCCGTGGAGCGAGGCGAGCGCCTTCGCGATCTCGTCGGGGCCGGTCAGCGGGTCGGGCCGGTGCAGCAGCAGTACGTCGATGACATCGGTGCGCAGCCGGGTGAGGCTCTCCTCGACGCGCTGAACGATGTTCGCCTCCCGCAGGTCGTACAGGCCGGGGCGCTCGCCGTCGGTGAGCCGGATGCCGCACTTGGTCTGCAGGAGGATGCGCCCGCGCAGTTCGGGCGCCCTGGCGAGGACCTGGCCGAAGACCGCCTCGGACTTGCCGTGCCGGTAGATGTCGGCGTGGTCGAACGCCGTGATGCCGACGGCGAGCGCGGCTTCCACCGACGCCTCGGCGTGCGCGATGTCGGCGGCCGTGTACGGCGTGGTGTCCCAGGTCCCGCCGATTCCCATGCACCCGTACAGCAGACGGTGGGTGCGTACGTCGGACTGCGCTGTCATGCCACTCCCTCGATGATGGATCCGCTCATCCTCGCGCGGGTGCCGCCGTCCTGGGAACGGCGGCACCCGCGCGAGACGCGGCGTCAGCCGGCCTTTGCCCCCGTGTGCAGGGCAAGGGCGCTGCGCGCGGGCAGCTTCGTCTCGATCTTGCCGTCGTCGCCGACGGTGACGGTGTTGCCGTCGCAGCTGTCCGGCGAGGCCTTGGCGACATTGCAGTATGTGCCGCCGGGCAGGGATGTCGCGAACGTCTGGGTGAGCTCGCCGTCGCCGTTGTTGAGGGCGACGAATCCCTTGGCGCCGCGGCCGAAGGCCAGCGCGCTGCCGCCGTTGTCCCACCAGTCGGTCAGCTCGGCCGTGCCGACCTCGTTGCGGAACCCGACCAGGCCGGTGACCGCCTTGTCGGCGTGCGTGTTCGTCCAGCCGTCGGCGCCGCTCGGCGGGCCTGCGTCCTTGTCGGACCACTCGTAGCCGGAGTACACGTTGGGCGAGCCGTAGGGCGATGCGAGCATGAAGACATTGGCCAGCGTGTAGCTCGCGCCGTCCTTGTAGGTGAGCGTCGAGCCGTTGCGCTCGGTGTCCCAGTTGTCGACGAACGTACGGGCCGAGGCGCTGCCCAGCTTGCCGTCCGCGACGGACTTCAGCTGGGCGATCGAGCCGCCCTGGAAGGCGCTCTTGAGGTGCCCGCCGTAACGGAACTCGTCGACGTCACCGATGCCCGTGTACTCCTCGGGCTGAACGGCCTCGCCGCCGCCGTGGATGACCTCCGACACCCAGTAGCCGGGGTCGCTCATCTTGCCCTTGATGGCGGCGATGTCGTCGGCGGCCATGTGCTTGGCGGCGTCGATGCGGAAGCCGTCCACGCCCAACGACCGCAGATCGCCGAGGTAGTCGGCGATCGTGGTGCGGACCGCGTCGCTGCCGGTGTCGAGGTCGGCGAGGCCCACCAGCTCGCAGTTCTGGACGTTGTCCCGGTTGGTGTAGTCGTTGATGTTCGAGCGGCAGGTGTGGAAGTCCGCGTCCCGGAAGTACCCGGGATAGCCGTACTTCGTGTACGCGGTGCCGCCGGTGCCCGTCCCGGAACCGGCCGCCATGTGGTTGATGACGGCGTCCGCGATGACCTTCACGCCCGCCTTGTGGCAGGCGTCGACCATGCCGGCGAACGCGTCGCGGTCACCGAGCCGTCCCGCGATCTTGTAGCTGACGGGCTGGTACGAGGTCCACCACTGCGCGCCCCGGATGTGCTCGGTGGCGGGTGACACCTCGACATAGCCGTACCCGGCAGGGCCGAGCTGATCGGTGCAGGCCGTGGCGACGTCCTTGAACGGGCGCTCGAACATGGTGGCCGTGACGGTCTTCTCGCCGGGGGGTGTCGCCTGTGACTGCCAGGGCGCGAACGTGGCGAGGCCGGCCGCGGCGAGTATTCCGGCCGACACCCCGCCCAGCAGGCGGAATCGGTGGTGCATGGATGCGGCTCCTTCGAGGAACGGGCACGGGTGTGCCCACGAAGACAGCCACGCGCCAGGCTGTCGTGGGGGGATTTCCGCGGCCGAGCCTGCCTGTTGCGCAGAAAACCGTCAAGATTTTCTGCAAGAACCGTCATGGGCTTGCACCCGGGCTCAGGCGCGCTCAGGTCGGACGCTGGTCCTGTCGTCCCGAGTCCTGTCGCCCCGATGCCGTCGAGTCGCGCACCACCAGCTCCGGCATGAAGACGAACTCGCTGTGCGGCGCGGGCGTTCCGCCGATCTCCTCCAGGAGCGTACGCACCGACGCCTGGCCCATCGCCTGGACGGGCTGGCGGATGGTGGTCAGCGGCGGATCGGTGAACGCTATGAGCGGGGAGTCGTCGTAGCCGACCACGGAGATGTCGCGCGGCACCGCCAAGTCCCGTTCCCTGGCTGCCCGGACGGCGCCGAGCGCCATCATGTCGCTGGCGCACACGATCGCCGTACAGCCACGGCCGATCAGCGTGCCCGCCGCGGCCTGGCCGCCCTCCAGCGTGTAGAGGGAGTGCTCGATCAGCTCCTCCGACTCCGCGGGCGACATCCCGAGGCGCTCGCGCATGCCGATCTGGAAGCCCTCGATCTTGCGCAGTACGGGCACGAAGCGCTTGGGCCCGACGGCGAGCCCGATGCGCGTGTGGCCGAGCGATGCGAGATGCGTGACGGCAAGGCGGGCCGCGGCCCGGTCGTCCGTGGAGATGAAAGGGGCCTGCACCTTGGGCGAGAAGCCGTTGACCAGGACGTACGGAACGCCCTTGCCGCGCAGCACTTCGTACCGCTCCATGTCGGCGGTGGTGTCGGCGTGCAGCCCGGAGACGAAGATGATCCCCGAGACGCCGCGGTCCACCAGCATGTCGGTGAGCTCGTCCTCGGTGGAGCCGCCCGGGGTCTGGGTGGCGAGCACGGGCGTGTAGCCCTGGCGGGTCAGGGCCTGGGCGATGACCTGGGCGAGCGCCGGGAAGATGGGGTTGTCCAGCTCGGGCGTGATCAGACCGACCAGGCCCGCGCTGCTGCGGAGGCGCAGCCGCGAGGGGCGCTCGAAGCCGAGCATGTCGAGTGCGGCGAGGACGGATTCACGGGTGGCGGCCGCGACTCCGGGCTTGCCGTTGAGCACCCGGCTCACGGTGGCTTCGCTGACGCCCGCCTGCGCTGCGATGTCGACGAGCCGTGCGGTCATGGACGGGACTGTACCGGGCGGCTGCCGGATTGCCCACAGGCTGCCGAAACTTGCAGAAAGTCCGTCTCTGCAAGGTACTTGCAGGGTTGCGGCGGCAGAAGAGGCGAGTCGGGGGCGCCTGAAGTGGCCTGTCAAGCGGGGTGACGGCAACCTTCAGGACACGCGGCGGTAACGATCAACAGTCCTTGCTGAAATTTCCCGCAAGGTCTTTCGGTCGCTTTTCAATCCTGTTACGTTCCGTGGCAACCCGGCGCCGCGTCCAGTGCGGCTCGTAGGAGACACCTCTCGTCGGGGTCCCGTCTCCCCTTGTCTTCGGGTTCAGTTGAAGGAGTTCACATGCGGCGTGGCATAGGAGCCACCGCGCTGGTCGCGGCCCTGACCTTGACGGCGGCAGCGTGCGGTGGCGACGACGGTGACAGTGGCAAGAACAGTTCGGGCAAACTGTCCGGCACCGTCACTTTCTGGGACACCTCGAACGACGCCGAGAAGGGGACGTACGAGAAGCTCGCCAAGGGCTTCGAGGAGCTTCACCCGGGCGTCAAGGTCAACTATGTGAGCGTCGCGTTCGGCGAGGCCAACGCCAAGTTCAAGAACGCCGCGGGCGGCAACTCCGGAGCCCCGGACGTGATGCGCACCGAGGTCGCCTGGGTCGCGGACTTCGCCAACCTCGGCTACCTCGCCCCGCTGGAGGGCACCCCCGCGCTCGACGACGCGGGCGACTACCTCCCGCAGGCCGCGGCGAGCACCAAGTTCAAGGGCAAGACGTACGCCGCCCCGCAGACCATCGACACCCTGGCGCTCTTCTACAACAAGAAGATGCTCAAGGCCGCCGGCGTCGAGGCGCCCAAGACCTTCGACGAGGTGAAGAGCGCCGCGAAGAAGATCAAGTCGAAGTCCGGCAAGACCGGCCTCTACCTGCGCGGCGACGACCCGTACTACTACCTCCCGTACCTCTACGGAGAGGGCGGCGACCTCCTCGACACCAAGAACAAGAAGATCACCGTCGACGACCCCCAGGGCGCGGCCGCGTTCAAGGTCATGAAGGACCTGGTCGACTCCAAGGCGGCGACCACCGACGCGAGCGACGGCTACAACAACCAGCTGAACGCCTTCAAGGACGGCGACGTCGCGATGGCGCTCGACGGCCCCTGGTCCATCGAGGGCGCCCTGCAGGGCGAGGAGTTCAAGGGCGACAAGGACAACCTCGGTGTCGCCCCGGTCCCCGGCGGCAGCGACCGGCAGGCGGCCCCGCAGGGCGGCTGGAACCTCGCGGCCTACGCGGGCTCCAAGAACCTCGACGCGAGCTACGAGTTCATCAAGTACATGAGCTCCGCCAAGGTGCAGCAGCAGACCACCGAGAAGCTGAGCCTGCTGCCGACCCGCACCTCCGTCTACGACGTGAAGTCCGTCAAGGGCAACCAGATGGTGCAGTTCTTCAAGCCGGCCGTGGACAAGTCCGTGGAGCGGCCGTGGATCCCCGAGGCGAACGCCCTCTTCGAGCCGATCCGGCTGCAGATGGAGAAGGTGCTCAGCGGCAAGACCTCGCCCGAGGGCGGGGCCAAGGGTGTCGGTGACGCGTACCGCAAGCTCCTGAAGGACTACAAGTAAATGGCTGTTGACAGCAGCCAGTCGCTGGCCAAGGCCGCGGACGCCCAGGGCGTCCGCGGCCGCGGCCCGCGGGCCGGCAAGACCCCCGGACGGCTGCGCAGGGCGCTGTCCACCCACTGGTACGCGTGGGCCATGGTCGCCCCCGTGGTGGCCGTGATCGGCGTGATCATCGGCTATCCGCTGGTGCGCGGCCTCTATCTGTCGACGACCGATGCCAACGAGGCGAACGTCGAGCGCACCATCGGCGTCAACCACATCCCGGCGACGTACAAGTCGGTCGGCCTGGACAACTACACCGCGGTCCTCCAGGACGGCGTGTTCTGGGACCGGCTGACCTGGACCGTCATCTGGACGGTCTCCTGTGTCGCGCTGTCCTTCGGGATCGGCCTGATCCTGGCGAACATGCTCAACCGCAAGCTCGCGGGGCGCTCCTTCTACCGGATGGCGCTGATCCTGCCGTGGGCGGTGCCGGCCTTCGTCTCCGTCTTCACCTGGCGGCTGATCTTCAACGAGAAGAACGGCATCCTCAACAAGATCCTCGCCGGCGGCGGCATCGACGCGATCCCGTGGCTGAACGACCCCACGTGGGCCAAGCTCTCGGTGATCACCGTCAACGTCTGGCTGGGCGTCCCGTTCATGCTGGTCGCCATGCTCGGCGGACTGCAGTCCATACCGGGCGAGCTGTACGAGGCCGCGGAGATGGACGGCGCGAACGCCTGGCAGCGGTTCCGCAACATCACCCTGCCCGGCCTGCGGTCCGTCAGCAGCACGGTCATCCTGATCAGCGGCATCTGGACCTTCAACATGTTCCCGGTGATCTTCCTGCTCACCCGGGGCGGTCCGGGAGACGCCACCGAGATCCTGGTGACGTACGCCTATCGGCTCTCGTTCGTGGTGAGCCCGCGCGACTTCGCCGGATCCGCCGCCTGGGGCGTGATCATTCTGCTGCTCCTTTCGCTCTTCGCGGTGGTCTACCGCCGTGCGCTCCGCAAGCAGGGAGAGGTGTGGTGACCGCCATGACCACGAAGACCACTACCACCACGAAGGCGAAGGTCCGGCCGCGCGGCGAGCGCGGGCCGCTGGCCTCCGTCGGGCTGCACCTGACCCTGCTGATCGCCTCCGCCGTCGCGGTCCTGCCGCCGCTGTGGCTCCTGATCACCTCGTTCAAGCCGAAGAGCGAGGCCTTCTCCACGGACGTGGTGAAGGACTTCACGCTCGGCAACTACAGCCACGTCATCAACGACACCGAGTTCCTCAGCTGGGTGGTCAACTCGCTGCTCGTCGTCGGACTGACCACGGTGATCGGCGTCTTCATCTCCGCGACCACCGGATACGCGGTCAGCCGCTTCAAGTTCCCCGGCATGCGCCCGCTGATGTGGATGCTCCTGATCACCCAGATGTTCCCCGTCGCGGTGCTCATCGTGCCGCTGTACAACCTGCTCGCGAACCTCGGCCTGCTCAACCAGCCGATCGGCCTGGTCGTCACGTATCTGACGATCGCCGTGCCGTTCTGCGCCTGGATGATGAAGGGGTACTTCGACACCATCCCGGTGGAGATCGACGAGGCGGGGCGGGTGGACGGGCTCAACCCGTTCGGCACCTTCTGGCGGCTCATCATCCCGCTGGCCAAGCCCGGTCTTGCCGTCACCGGCTTCTACAGCTTCATCACCGGCTGGGCCGAGGTCGCGTACGCATCCGCCTTCATGACCGGCGAGGAGAACCTCACGCTCGCGGGCGGCCTGCAGACCTTCGTCAACCAGTACACCAGCGACTGGGGTTCGCTGACGGCGTCCGCGGTGATCGTCGCGCTGCCCGCCGCGGTGATCTTCGGCTTCACCCAGCGCCACCTGGTCTCCGGACTGACGGCCGGCGCGACGAAGTCCTGACCCGGCGCCCAGCGCACGCACCCCCCTCGGTCTCTCGAACTCTCGATCTCAGGGAAGACATGACCCAGCATCTCGCTGCCCCTGCAGCCCCCGCCTCCGGCACCCACACGGACTGGTGGCGCGGCGCGGTGATCTATCAGGTCTATCCGCGCAGCTTCGCCGACGGCAACGGCGACGGAATGGGTGACCTGGAAGGCATCCGCACCCGCCTTCCGCACCTCAGGGACCTCGGCGTCGACGCCGTCTGGCTCAGCCCCTTCTACTCCTCGCCGCAGGCCGACGCCGGTTACGACGTCGCCGACTACCGTGCGATCGACCCGATGTTCGGCAGCCTCCTCGACGCGGACGCCCTGGTGCGCGACGCCCACGACCTGGGCCTGCGCATCATCGTCGACCTGGTGCCCAACCACTCGTCCGACCAGCACGACTGGTTCCAGCGCGCCCTGCGCGAGGGCCCCGGATCGCCCCTGCGCGAGCGTTACCACTTCCGGCCGGGCAAGGGCGCGGACGGCTCGCAGCCCCCGAACGACTGGGAGTCCATCTTCGGCGGCCCGGCATGGACGCGCACGCCGGACGGCGAGTGGTACCTCCACCTCTTCGCCCCCGAGCAGCCGGACTTCAACTGGGAACACCCGGCCGTCCACGACGAGTTCCGCTCGATCCTGCGCTTCTGGCTCGACATGGGCGTCGACGGCTTCCGCGTGGACGTCGCCCACGGCCTGGTCAAGGCCGAAGGCCTGCCCGACATCGGCACGCGCGACCAGCTGAAGCTGCTCGGCAACGACGCCATGCCGTTCTTCGACCAGGACGGCGTGCACGCGATCTACCGCAGTTGGCGCAAGGTCCTCGCCGAGTACGTGGGCGAGCGCATCCTGGTGGCCGAGGCGTGGACGCCCACCGTCGAGCGCGCCGCGGCCTACGTACGTCCCGACGAGATGCACCAGGCCTTCAACTTCCAGTATCTGGGCACCCATTGGGACGCCGCCGAGCTGCGCGAGGTCATCGACGTCTCGCTCGCCGCCATGCGGCCCGTCGGCGCCCCGGCCACGTGGGTGCTCTCCAACCACGACGTCACCCGCCACGCCACACGGTTCGCCAACCCGCCGGGCCTCGGCACCCAGCTGCGCGAGGCCGGCGACCGCGAGCTGGGCCTGCGGCGGGCCCGCGCGGCGACGCTCCTGATGCTTGCGCTGCCCGGTTCGGCGTACGTCTATCAGGGCGAGGAGCTGGGTCTTCCGGACGTCACCGACCTGCCCGACGAGGTGCGCCAGGACCCGTCGTTCGTGCGGGCCAGCGGGCAGGACGGGTTCCGTGACGGGTGCCGGGTGCCCATCCCGTGGACCGTCGACGGTTCCAGTTACGGCTTCGGCGCGGGCGGCAGCTGGCTGCCGCAGCCCGAGGGGTGGGGCGAGCTGAGCGTCGAGGCGCAGACGGGTGACCCCGGGTCGACCCTGGAGCTGTACCGCAGGGCGCTCGAGATCCGTCGTACGCAGCAGGGGCTCGGCGCGGGCGACTCGCTGGAGTGGCTGGAGGCGCCCGATGGCGTGCTCGCGTTCCGCCGCGAGGGCTTCGTGTGCACCGCGAACACCACCGGCGCTGCGGTGCGGATCCCGGCTCCCGGCCGGATCCTGCTCGCGAACGCCGATGTGGAGCCCGCAGAGACCGCAGCGGGCAAGGTCGAGCTGCCCGCCGACACCACCGTCTGGTGGGCGGTGTGACGTTCTCCCCGCCGCGGGGCGCCGATCGAGGCGCCCCGCGGCTCGCGGACATCGCGGCCCAGGCCGGGGTCAGCGAGGCCACCGCGAGCCGGGTGCTCAACGGCAAACCGGGCGTGGCGACCGGCACCCGGCGCCGGGTCCTCGCGGCCCTCGACGTCCTGGGTTACGAGCGTCCGGTCCGGCTGAAGCGGCACAGCGCGGGCCTGGTCGGGCTTGTCGTGCCCGAGCTCAGCAACCCGATCTTCCCGGCTTTCGCCCAGGTCATCGAGCAGGTCCTGTCCGGGCACGGCTACACCCCGATGCTCTGCACCCAGATGCCGGACGGCGCCACCGAGGACGAACTGGTCGAGCAGCTGGAGGAACGCCGGGTCAGCGGCATCGTCTTCCTCTCCGGGCTGCACGCGGACACCACGGCCGAACCCGCCAGATACCTCGAACTGGCAGGCAGGGGCGTGCCGTTCGTGCTCATCAACGGCTTCAACGAACACATCCCCGTGTCCTTCGTCTCGCCCGACGACCGGGCGGCCGCGCGGATGGCGGTGCGCCATCTCGTCGATCTGGGGCACGAGCGGATCGGCCTGGCCATCGGTCCGACCCGGTACGTCCCCTCCCTGCGCAAGGCGGAGGGGTTCACGGCGGCGCTGCACGACCTTCTCGGCCTGGCACAGGGGGAGGCCGAGCAGCTCGTGCAGCGCACGTTGTTCACCGTCGAGGGCGGGCACGCCGCGGCCAGCGCGCTGCTCGACCAGGGCTGTACGGCGATGGTCTGCGGCAGCGACATGATGGCCCTCGGCGCCGTCCGCGCGGCACGCCAGCGGGGCCTCTCGGTGCCCGGTGACATCTCCGTGGTCGGCTTCGACGACTCGCCGCTGATCGCGTTCACCGACCCGCCGCTCACCACGGTGCGCCAGCCCGTGCAGGCGATGGCGACCGCCGCGGTGGGCGCGCTGCTCGAGGAGATCCAGGGAAATCCGGTGCAGCACACGGAGTTCGTCTTCCAGCCCGAGCTGGTGGTGCGCGGCTCCACGGCGCAGCCACGCCGCTGAGCGACTACGGCGAAGTAGGGCCCCGGTCCGAACAGCCGGGCGCGTGGGGCCCGTTGTCCGGGTCCCCCGACTGCTCGGACCGGGGATGTGGTTGAACGTAACACCGTCGCAATCACTTGCGTAAGGTCTTGCGGCCCATGAAAAACCCGTGGACCCCCAGAGATGCCGGGCCCGGGGCGAGAGTGTGTCCAGAGGGTTGACCGGGGTCGATGGGAGTCGTACGGTCTCGACCGAAAACGGCGTTGAAATATTTCTGCAACATCCTTCAACGGCCTTACGGGCACGGCGCGTTGCCGGACAAGGTCATCCCTCACCGCTGCAGGAGGCCCTTCATGGCTGTCCGGAAGACCAGATCCCGCAGACCGATGGCCGGCGTGCTCGCCCTGGTGGCGGGAGCCGCCTTCGGTGTCGTCGGCGGTTCGTCGCCGGCGCAGGCCGCCCCGCCCGGCGGCAAGGACGTCACCGCGGTCCTCTTCGAGTGGAAGTTCGCCTCGGTGGCCAAGGAGTGCACGGATCGCCTCGGCCCGGACGGCTACGGCTATGTGCAGGTCTCGCCGCCCCAGGAGCGCATCCAAGGCGACGCCTGGTGGGCCGCGTACCAGCCGGTCAGCTACCGGATCGGCACCCGGCTCGGCGACCGGGCCGCGTTCAAGAACATGGTCGGCACCTGCCACTCCGCGGGGGTCAAGGTCGTCGCCGACGCGGTGATCAACCACATGACGAACGCCTCCGGCACCGGCTCGGCGGGATCCGCCTTCACCAAGTACGACTACCCGGGCACGTACTCGGTCTTCGACATGGACAACTGCCAGTCGGACATCGGCAATTACCAGGACCGCTGGAACGTCCAGAACTGCGAACTGGGCGGACTCGCCGACCTCGACACCGGTGAGGAGTACGTCCGGGGACGGATCGCCGGCTACCTCAACGACCTGCTGTCCCTGGGCGTCGACGGCTTCCGGGTCGACGCCGCCAAGCACATCCCGGTCGACGACCTGAAGAACATCAAGTCCCGGCTGAGCAACCCCGGCGTCTACTGGAAGCAGGAGACGATCTACGGCGCGGGCGAGGCGGTCTCGCCGAGCGAGTACACCGCCACCGGCGACGCCCAGGAGTTCCGCTACGGCTGGGACCTCAAGCGGGTGTTCACCAACGAGAAGCTCGCCTACCTGAAGAACTTCGGCGAGGGCTGGGGCTATATGCCCAGCGGCTCCTCCGCGGTCTTCGTCGCCAACCACGACACCGAGCGCCACGGCCAGACCCTCAGCTACAAGGACGGCGCGAACTACACCCTCGCCCATGTCTTCATGCTGGCCCTGCCCTACGGCAGTCCGGACGTGCACTCCGGCTACGAGTTCAGCAGCAATGACGCGGGCTCCCCGAACGGCGGCCAGGTGAACGCCTGTTACAGCGACGGCTGGAAGTGCCAGCACGCCTGGCCCGAGATCCGCAGCATGGTCAAGTTCCGCAACACCGCGAGCGGAACAGGAATGACCAACTGGTGGGACAACGGCAACGACGCCGTCGCGTTCGGCCGCGGCGACAAGGCGTACGTGGTCATCAACCACGAGGGCTCATCGGTCAGCCAGACCTTCCAGACGTCCCTCGCCGCGGGCGGCTACTGCGACGTCCAGAGCGGCAGGAGCGTCACGGTGGATGCCTCCGGCCGATTTACGGCCACCGTGGCGGCGAACACCGCGCTCGCCCTGCACACCGGGGCCAAGAGCTGCTGAGTGCCGTCACGCGGCACCCGCACCGTCCCCCCCATAAATCGGGCCGCCCGGCTCCTCCCCGCCGCCGGGCGGCCGCACTTTCCGCATGTTCCGCACAAAGGAGAAGCACCCTTGACCGGCTCCCCGCGCCGCACCGTCGTCGCCACGGCTCTCGCCCTGCTCGCCGCGGTCGCGCCCCTCACCTCCTCGGTGGCCGCAGTTCCCCGGGTGTCGGTCGCCGCCGCCGACGCGGCAGCCGCGCTCGACCTGGCCAAGTCCAAGGCCCAGTGGATCGACCGGAACACCCTCGCCTGGGACGTCCAAGGAGAGGCCGCCACCCAGGAGTTGGCGTACTCGCGCGACGGGCGGCTCACGGTGAAGAACGGCGAACTGGACGGCCAACGGCAGCGCATACGCCTGACCCCGGCCGAAGGCGGCCTCACCGACGCCCAGAAGAAGAAGTACCCGCACCTGAAGGACTACGCGGCGTTCACCGTCGACCCGCGCGACCGCGACCGTGTCCGTCGCGCCCTCACCGGCCAACTCGTCGCCACCCGCAGCGCCGCCGACGGCACCCTCCTCGCCGCCACCGGCGTACAGACCCAGGGTGTCCTCGACGACCTCTACAGCGCGGCCGCGACCAAGGCCACGCTCGGTCCGCAGTTCCGCCACGGCCGTACCACCCTCGCCGTGTGGGCCCCCACCGCCCAGTCCGTCGTCCTCGAACTCGACGGCAAGAGCGTGCCGATGCGGCGCGACGACGCGAGCGGGGTGTGGTCCGCCACCGGCGCCGAGAGCTGGTCGGGCAAGGAGTACCGGTACGTGGTGAAGGTGTGGGCGCCCAGCGTCCAGAAGGTCGTCACGAACAAGGTGACCGACCCCTACTCCACCGCGCTCACCGCCAACTCGGAGCGCAGTATCGCCGTCGACCTCGACGACCCCAAGCTCGCCCCCGCGGGATGGGATCGGCTGAGGAAGCCGAAGGCGACGCCGCTGCGGGACGCGCAGATCCAGGAGCTGCACATCAGGGACTTCTCCGTGGAGGACCGCACGGCCAAGCATCCGGGCAAGTACCTGGCGTTCACGGACACCGCGTCCGACGGCATGCAGCACCTGCGGAAGCTGGCCGGCGCGGGCACGTCGTACGTGCACCTCCTGCCCGCCTTCGACATCGGCACCATCCCGGAGCGCGCCGCCGAACAGGCCACCCCCGACTGCGACTTGACGGCACTCGCCCCGGACTCCGACGAGCAGCAGGAGTGCATCACCAAGACCGCTGCCAAGGATGCCTACAACTGGGGCTACGACCCGCTGCACTACACCGTGCCGGAAGGCAGCTACGCCAGCGACCCGGACGGCACCCGGCGCACGGTCGAGTTCCGGCGGATGGTCCAGGGTCTGAACGGCTCCGGCCTGCGCACCGTGATGGACGTCGTCTACAACCACACGGTCGCCTCCGGCCAGGCCGACAAGTCCGTACTCGACAAGATCGTGCCCGGCTACTACCAGCGGCTGCTCGCCGACGGGACCGTCGCGACCTCCACCTGCTGCGCCAACACCGCGCCCGAGAACGCCATGATGGGCAAGCTCGTCGTCGACTCGATGGTCACCTGGGCCAAGGAGTACAAGGTCGACGGCTTCCGCTTCGACCTGATGGGTCACCACCCCAAGGCCAACATCCTGGCCGTCCGCAAGGCTCTCGACGCGCTGACCCTGGAGAAGGACGGCGTCGACGGAAAGAAGATCGTCCTCTACGGGGAGGGCTGGAACTTCGGCGAGATCGCCGACGACGCCCGCTTCGTGCAGGCCACCCAGAAGAACATGGCGGGCACGGGCATCGCCACCTTCTCCGACCGGGGCCGTGACGCGGTGCGCGGCGGCGGCCCCTTCGACGAGGACCCGGGCGTCCAGGGCTTCGCGAGTGGCCTCTACACCGACCCCAACTCCTCGAAGGCCAACGGAACTCCGGCCGAACAGAAGGCCCGCCTCCTGCACTACCAGGACCTTCTCAAGGTGGCCCTCACCGGCAACCTGGCCGGGTACACGTTCACCGACTCCGCCGGCCGCCGAGTGAAGGGCTCGGAGGTCGACTACAACGGAGCCCCGGCCGGATACGCGGCCGCCCCCGGCGACGCCCTCTCCTACGCCGACGCCCACGACAACGAATCGCTGTACGACGCGCTCGCCTTCAAGCTTCCGGCGGACACGACGGCGGCCGAGCGCTCCCGTATGCAAGTGCTCGCGATGGCCACCGCGACCCTCTCCCAAGGCCCTTCTCTCTCCCAGGCCGGAAGCGACCTGCTGCGCTCCAAGTCCCTCGACCGGAACTCCTACGACAGCGGGGACTGGTTCAACGCCATCCACTGGAACTGCCAGGACGGCAACGGCTTCGGACGCGGCCTTCCCCCGGCCGCCGACAACAAGGACAAGTGGCCTTACGGAAAGCCCCTGTTGACGTCCGGCGCACTGACCCCGGGGTGCGCGGAGATCAACGGGGCGTCGGCCGCTTACCAGGACCTGGTGAAGCTGCGCGCGACCGAGCCCGCGTTCTCCCTGGCGACCGCCGACCAGGTCAAGGCCCGGCTCTCCTTCCCGCTCTCCGGGACCTCCGCCGAGACGCCCGGCGTCATCACCATGGAGCTCGGCGACCTGGTGATCGTCTTCAACGCCACTCCGGAGGCGCAGTCCCAGCAAGTCGCAGCGCACAAGGACACCTCGTACGCCCTGCACCCGATCCAGGCGAAGGGCGCCGACCCGGTGGTCAAGTCATCGTCGTACGAACCGAGTTCAGGAACCTTCAGCGTCCCCGCACGGACGGTCGCCGTCTTCGAGCGGGACTGAATCAGGAGGCTGAGTAGCGCGCGGCACGGCCTCTAGCCGATCGTCAGCTCGACCCGTACCGGCTCGTTGACAGCGCCCCCGGTGGCCGCGCCGACCCGGACGGTGGCCTCGGCGGTGCCGGGCGGGCCCATGATCGGGTCCGCCCGGCACGTGAGCGTGTACGCGCCCGCGCTGGGCGCCGTGAGGAAGAAGCGTCCCTCGGTGTCCGTCAGGGCAGCGATGTCCGGCAGCGGCCGTGGCCCGCTGGTGAACAGGACATGGGCCCCCGCCACCGGCGCGCCCGAGGCGTCGCGGACGACGCCGGTGATCTGTACTGCCGAACCGCTGCCGCTCATAGGGATTCGCTCATGCCTTCCATGCCACGTAGTTGTTGAAGACGGGGGTGGTGAACCGGGTGCCCGAGTTCACGCGGGAGCCGCCGTAGGCGTGTATCGCGAAGCCATAGCGGCCGTTGCTGTCGATGCGGTAGACGGAGCTGCCGCTCTGTCCGCCGGCGGTGTCGATGTCGTAGTACACCTTGCGCGGGGCGACCGAGTCGATCCCGCGTGCCGCGTACCACATGGTCCCGGACGGCTTGTCGCCCGGATAGCCGGCGATGTTGCCGGTGGTCTTGAGCAGATCCGAGTCCGACCATACGCCGAAGCCGAACCAGCCCGTGGTGGAGCCGATGTTGGAGGGCGTGATGATGGCGCCGTAGTCGAAGTTCTCGTCGCCGTTCTGCGTCCAGCCGAGCACCGACCGGAAGCTCGTGCAGGTGATGCTGCCGTACGGCAGCGCCGCACCGTTGCGGCCAGGCATGACCTGAATGCTCTTCACCCAGCCGTCGCGGCCCGCCACTCCACTGCCCTTGATGTAGACCACGTGCCCGGCCGTGGCCAGGGTGTGCGGTCCGAGCAGCCAGCCGGTTCCCTGGTAGAGCGCGTTGTCGCGGGCGGTGATCAGCAGGTAGCAGTGGACGCGCCACGGGTAGACGCTGGTGTTGTTGATCTGTACGCGGTCATCGGGTCCGTGCACCGTCTCCGGGGCCAGCGGCGGCGGACCGAACGACGCCTCCCCGATGTCGGGCAGCGTGGCGGTCGGGGCCGTCCAGGCCTCGGGCGCGAAGTGTTCCGGCCGGCGGTAGCCCTCGATGTGCTCGAGCCCCTCGCCCGTCGGGTGCTGTGTCTCGCCCTGCGTGCCCTCGGACGGCGGCTGCAGGACCGCTTCCTGCTCAGGGGCCAGTGTTACCGCACCGTCGTCCGGCTCGTTCGTCACTGCGGTGTGTGGATCTTGCGCCATTCTGGATCACCCGGCTTCTCTCAGAGCTGCGTTGTACGAGCTGTGATGTTCAGAGCTGTGATGTTCAGAGCTGCGATGTGATGCCTTTCAGGACGCCGCGGCCGCAACGTTTTGGGTCAATGCCCCTTCTACTGCCGCCTGACAAGTGCCGCAATGAGCCTTTTGCGCCGACCGGGCGGGGAGGCGGCCGGGCCGGTGAAGGGCGGGCCGAGACCGCTGGCTGATGGCCTCTCATGTCCCGTACGGCACACAGGACTTCGGCTCGCTCCCGTACCTCACCGCGAGCGGCCGGGTCCGCGCCCCCGAGGCCACCGCACTCCCACAAGACCGGCCGGGTCCTGCGAACAATTGGCGCCTGCCCGGCCTCCGCCGCCCCCTCGCCCCTCACCCCGGCACTCACGCCCCGCGCGCAGCGGGAGAGAACGGGGCGCGATGCCCGAATCACGCCGACCTTGCTTGCTACGTTGCTGCGCATGTACGCGACGCGGATCTCCCATCACGTGAACGCCTCCCGCCCGGCCGTCTACCGGGCGCTCGTCGACGCGGACGCCATCGCCCGATGGCGGGTGCCGAGCGGCATGACGAGCAAGGTGCACACCTTCGACGCCCGTGAAGGAGGCGAGTTCCTCGTGTCGCTCACCTACGACGCGCCGGACGGCGCCGGCAAGTCGGCCTCGCGCACCGACACGTACCACGGCCACTTCGCCGAACTCGTCCCGGACGAGCGGGTGGTCGAGGTCCTCGCGTTCGAGGCCGAGGATCCGGCACTGCGCGGCACCATGACGATGACGACGACGCTCACCGACGCCGCGGACGGCGGCACCGACGTGGTGATCGTGCACGAAGGCATCCCCGATGTGATCCCCGCGGCCGACAACGAGACGGGCACCCGCATGGCCCTGGCCAACCTCGCCCGGCTCGTCGAGGAGAACGAGGCTTCCTAGCGGCGGGTACGCGGGGCAAGGGCCGCCACCAGTGCGACGACGGTGAGCAGGGCGAGGGCGGGCGCGAGCGCTGCCGGTGTGCCGTGGTCGAGTTGCAGCAGGCCGCCCGTCAGGGCGCCGGCGAACATCGCGGCGACGGAGAGGGATCTGCGCAGGGTCGCCGGGCCGGGACGGTCGGAGGCGAGGGCGGTCAGGGTGCGGGTGAGGACCGTGGTGGTCAGATCCGGGACGGCGATGCGGTGCACGACCGCGTTCTGCAGGCCCATCCCCAGGGCAAGGAGCGCGATCAGTACGTGATCGACGTCGACGGCGACGCCGGTCACCAGGGCCGCCGCCACCAGCACGGCGTGCGCCGCGACGAGCACCGCGAACAGCCGCACCCGGTCCGCGACCCGCGGCGCGAGCCGCCCTCCCGCCCACGCGCCCGCCACGAACGCGCCGCCCGCGAGGAGCGACGCGGTGGCGGACAACTGGGCGTAGCCCGCGAGCGCGAACCCGAGGAAGACCACGTTCCCGGTCATGTTGGCGACGAAGACGTGGTCGAGGCCCAGATAACTGACGGCGTCCACAAGGCCGGTGACGAAGGTCAGCACGACGAGCAGCGGGGGCAGCACGCCGTGGTGCTCGGGGTCGTCGGGGAAGAGCCGGGCGGCGGCGCGGTCGAGCAACGAGGTCATGCTTTGACGGTGCGTCAGGGCTCGATCGCCTGCCCGAGCCTGCCCGCAGGCACGATCGTCTGCCCGAGCCTGCCCGCACGCCGCTCCCAGCCGGCCTTTCCGAGGGGGACCTTGCCGTGCGTCGTGTTCATGGTGGAGGTTTCGGCGGTTCCCTTGACCAGGCAGCCGCTCGGCCCGGCCGCGTAGCCCGTGTCGTCGGGGGCGGCCGCACGGGCGGCGTCGGGAGCGGTGAGGGCAACGCCGGTGAGGGCCGGAGCGGCGAGGGTCGAGGCGAGGGCGCGGTGAGGTCGCACTGCGGTCCTCCTGTCGAAGTGGTCGGGGCCGGGCCACCGTCAAGTGACCGGAGCGAGGCCACCGTCAAGGTGATCGGGGCCAGGCCACCGTTACCCGAAACGCCGGACGGCGGCGGCATCCGCGCGCCCGGTCACGCCGAGAACGACCCGAATGGGCGGCCGGTCCCAAGGGCACCGAAAGCCCTGTCACTTGGGCGTTCGCCCCTCCAGCGCCGTCTGCCAGGCCGGTGCCGCCGCCTCGGGGGTCGGCGCCGCGCGGCGGCCGCCCCGGGCGAAGAAGTCGGCCAGCGGGAGCGTCGCCGCCCCGACGGTCACCGCGTCGGGTCCGAGGCGGCCCAGGCCGATGGTGACCCGGTCCGCGGGGTAGGCGAGGGCGTAGGTGGGGATGTGGCGCTCGACCGCCGTGAGGAAGCGCTGGCCGAGCTGGAGTCCGGCCCAGCCGCCGACCAGGATGCGCTCGGGCTGGAAGAGGTTGATCAGGTCGGACAGGCCCGCTCCCAAATACTCGGCGGTCTCCTCGAGGACAGCCAGGGCGGTCGGGTCGGCCGCGCGGTCGCCGTCCGGGTAGGCGGCGCCGAGCATGGCGGTGAGCGTGCCCTCCTCGTCGGCGCCCCGGGGCGGCCGCCCGCCCGCCTCCTGCCACCGTTCGAGCAGCGCCTCCGCCCCCGCGTACGCCTCAAGACAGCCCAGCGCCCCGCACCGGCACCGTCTGCCACGGACCCGCACCGTGAGGTGTCCCCACTCGACGGCGCGGCCCTGCTTCGCGTCCTCGGTCACCACGCACGCGCCCACACCGGAGCCGAAGAGGACCACCACCGCGTTGCGCGTGCCGCGCCCGGCGCCGAACCACATCTCCGCCTGGCCCAGCGTCTTGGCGCCGTTGTCGATGAAGTACGGGACAGAATCGGGGAGTTGACCCGTCTCGCGGAGCAGTGACTCCAGCGGGACCGCGTCCCAGCCGATGGTCTGCCCGTGTACCACCGCGCCGAGTTCGGGGTCGCGGGCGACGATTCCCGGTACGCCGATCCCGACGCCGATGACGGCGTCGTCCGAGCCGCCCGCCACGCCGATGACCTCGGTGATCCCGTCCCTGATGAGTCCCGCGACGCCTTCCACGTCGTGGCCCTTCAGGGTCAACGGCCGCTCAGAGCGGGCGAGTTCGGAAAGCGACAGGTCGAAGAGCTCGACGCGGACCCGGGTCTCGCCGACGTCCACACCGATCAGCCGCCCGCGGTCCGGTGCGACACGCAGCAGGGTGCGGGGCCGGCCGCCGTCGGACTCCACGCTGCCCGCCTCCTCCACGAGGCCCTCCGCCACCAGCTCGGCCACGACATTGCTGATGGAACCTGAACTCAGCCCCGTGGCCGGCCCGAGCGTGAAGCGGCTCATCGGCCCGTCGAAGTACAGCCGCCGCAGCACGGCGGCGCGGTTCTCCCGCCGCAGGTCGTGCACCGTACGCCCGTTGCGCTGCCCTGCCATGTGGTTCCTTCCGGCCTGCTCTGCCTCGCACTTGGTCCTGTGCGACCTCTTGACGCTATCGTCCCCGCCGGTTTAACTCACATCCTAAATTAAGGCATGAGGTCACCGGAGGGGACACCCGGAGGCATGAGCAGATTCCGAGCGCCCGCCGCCGGCGCCGCCACATCGCGGCCGCCCGGCGCGTCGACGGCCACACCAACCGCTGGTGGCTCGACCCGGTGCACGGCCTCGGTTTCCCCGCCTACACGCGTGAGGCGTACGGGGTCGAACTCCCGGAGCGGGCAGGGGGCTTGGCGACTGGGAGATCGACGCGCAGGGCATCGAGACCCTCCTGCTGCGCCTCACCCACGAGTACGGGGCGCGCAAGCTGTACGTCACCGAGAACGGCTCGGCCTACGGCGAGCGGCGGCTCCCGGCCGTGTTCGACCGGGAGCCGCCGCCTTCGTTCAGTCCTCGACCTCCGTCAGGGTGTGCTTGGCTGCCGGCCCTCCTTCGCCGCCGCGCCCGTGCAGGCGAGGCCAAGGACGAAGGTGAGACCGCCGATGATGACGTTGGTGAGGATGACGCCCGTGTCGGGGCTGTCGCCCACCACCCACGGAGAGACGATCATCCATACGCCCATGGCGCACATGGCCCAGCTCAGGCTGTACATCCTGGCCGGGGTGACGGTGAACCCGACCGCCAGCACTGCTATCGCGATGCCCATGATCAGGTTGTGCGTCGCGAGGGTGGGCTGGTTGGCGGCGAAGTGGATCGTCCACGGGGATATGGCGCAGAAGAGGCCCGTGAGGAACACAGGCCCGTCCACGAGTGCCACATCGTGACCGCCGAGCACGCGGGCGTAGCGATCCCGCATCTCGGATACATCGGGGTGATGGGTGATGTCGCCCCTGTGTGAGACGTCGGCCATGAGACTCGTCTCCTCTGATTCGAGCAGGCCTGAAGAGCTATCGCGGCATAGTTGTCGCGCATATCCATTCTGCGCTTATTTTTTCTTTATGTGTAGTGCTGGCCCTCAGCGGTCCTTCGAAAGGGCGAGCAGCTCCGCGAAGAGGCCCCCTCCGTGGGCCAGGTCGTCGTAGTGGCCCTGCTCCGTGATCCGGCCGTGCCGCATCACCACGATCCGGTCCGCCACCCTGGTGTTCTCCAGCTGGTGGGTGACGACGATGGTGATCTGGTCCGGGGCGCTCGCCCTGAGCGCGTCGAGCACGGCCCGCTCACCGCGGACGTCCATCTGCGACGTCGGCTCGTCCAGGATCAGCACGGGCGGCCGCCGGTAGAGGGCGCGGGAGCAGGCAAGCCGCTGCCACTGGCCACCGGAGAGCTCGCAGCCGCCCCAGAGCTCACGGGCCAGCAGGGTGTCGAGGCCGTGCGGCAGTTGCTCGATCGCGGTGCGCATGCCGACCGCGTCGACGGCGTCCCAGACAGGACCGTCGTCGAGGCTGCGGGGCTGGCCGAGCGTCACGTTCTCGCGGGCCCGCAGCGGCCATTGGGCGAAGTTCTGCGCGACCAGACCGGTGCGGGCCCATACGGAGTCCGGGTCCGCCGTCGCGAGATCGACTCCGTCCCAGGTCACCCGGCCCTTGTCGGCGAGGAAGATGCCGGTGATCAGACGCGTGAGGGTGGACTTGCCCGAGCCGTTCTCGCCGACGACGGCCACGATCTCGCCGCGGCGCAGGGTGAGCGAGACATGGTCGACGGCCGGCTTCTCCTTGCCGGGGTACTGGTAGACCGCCTCGTCGACACGGATCTCCGCGACCTGCTCGGGAGCCTTCGACCGGCCGCGCTCGGGGGCGAGTTCGCGGGCGAAGTCGAGGAACGAGCGCATGTCGGCGAGGTACAGACCGGTGTGGAACATCGCCGCGCCGTGGATCACCAGCTGGGAGAGCGCGGCGAGGGACGTCTGCACGGCGACGACCGCCGTGGCCGCGACGGCCAGGTCCACACGTCCCGTGACGGCGAGCCAGGCCAGCGCCGCCCAGGCGCCGACGAGGAAGGTCCCGCCCAGTGCGGAACTGGCGAGCACGATGCGCAGCATCCGGGGCGCGGCGGCCAGGGTGCGCCGGTCGATCCGGGCGGACAGGGCGCGGTACCAGTGGACCAGGTACCCGGTCATGCCGTTGGCCCGCACCTCGTCGCTGAACTTCGGGGTGGTCGACCACCACCGCATCATCTGGCGTACGTTGCGGTCGCCGACGTTGGCGTAGTGCGTCTCGTAGGTGACGCGCGCCGAGAGGACGGCCCCCGCTCCGGCGGGCACGACGGCGAGGACGAGCAGCGGGAACATCAGCGGATGCAGCACGGAGAGCACGCCGCTCGCGGTGACCATGCGCACCAGGGCGGCCGTGAAGCGCGTCGCGTCCTGCACCATCATCCGGCTGCGGGTCACGCCCATCTCGGCCGCCTCCTGCCGGTCGGCGAACCCCGGTTCCGCGTACGCGGCGGCCTCGGCGCGGCACACCGCCTCGACGAGGGCGCTGTCGGCGCCGGTGGTGAGCCGCGGGGTGATCCGGCCGTCCGCGTACGAGGAGAGCGCGGTCGCGACGCGCGTGACGGCGGCCGCGAGCGCGATCACGAGCAGGGCGGGCAGCGCCGAGCGCAGCCGGTCGGCGGCGGGGCCACCGCCCAGGAGGGGCTGCATGGCCGTGGCGGTGAAGGCGAGTTGCACGGCCGCGCCGGCGCCGACGAACAATTGGCAGCCGATGAGCAGCAGCACGGCAGGGCGGTCGGCCTGCCACGCCATCCGGGTCGTGTGCGCGAGGACCGAAGGCAGACGGGAGCACATGTCCCGGAAGGAGGCCTCGCCCAGGGGGTTCTTTCCGGGGTTCCCCTCGAACTTGATCTCCGCGGGCGGGGGAGGGGGCAGCGGGGACGTGGTGGCAGCGGGGCCGGTGTTCTGGCTTGTCATGCGGCCGCCCATCCCATCTCCGTGTACGTACGGCCCGCGGCGATGCCCGTGAGCGCGACGGCGGTGTAGTCGACGAGCGGGGAGGGGAGGGCCGCGTAGGGCCACCACTCCAGGGCGGTGCAGCGATCAGGTTCGCGGATGGCGGGAGTGCCGGCGTAGTCGAGGACGTGGAAGAGGAGCTGCATCCGGGCCCTGCCGTCGCCGCCGTCCCGGTGGTGGACGATGTGGACGAGCCGGAGGTCCTGCTCGTGGATGGTGACGCCGAGCTCCTCGCCCGCCTCGCGCACGGCACACGCCGTGGCCGATTCGCTTTCGAGATGACCGGCCGGAAGGTGCCAGGTGGCGGGGGCGTAGGCGGAGTCGGGGGAGCGCAGTCCGAGCAATACCCTGCCCGCCCGCTCGAACACAAGGTGAACACCGACGATGTTGGCGTGCAGTTCCAAAGGGGCTCCCTGGCGGCATCGGTACGGACAGACGCTCGGGAAACGGGGTCGAGCGGTGGTGCGTAACGGTGACGTGGGAGCGATGTCTCGGGCTGAAGTTCGAGGCCGGGCGCCGAGGGCCGGGATGCCGGGCCACCGGGCCGTGATCTTGCGTTCGATTCACTCTGGCGGATCGGACCACCCGATTCGGGGATTGCCGATGCCCGGCCTGGGGTGGGCCCGCGCGAGGCAGGGGAGGGGTGCCGTCCGCAGGTTATTGGTGCAGACCTCTTGCCGCTTGGTCTAGGCCAATGCCACTCTCCTCTCACATGCCCCCCGGGGCACCGTGTCCTGCCCTGAATGGATGGAGTCCCACCATGTCCGCTCGACACAAGGCCGCCTCCTTAGGTGCGCTCGGCGCGGCGTCCGCGCTGCTCGTCTCGATCACGCCGGGTCAGGCCAGTGCGCACGGCGCGGTGTTCAACCCCGTCAGCCGGGTCGCGGCCTGCTACGCGGAAGGCCCCGAGACCCCCAAGTCCCAGGTGTGCAAGGACCTCATCGCGGCGAGCGGCACCCAGCCGCTGTACGACTGGAACGAGGTGAACATCGCCAACGCCAACGGCCAGCACCAGCAGCTCATCCCGGACGGCAAGCTGTGCTCGGCGAACCGCGAGAAGTACAAGGCGCTCGACTGGCCCCGCACCGACTGGCCCGCCACGCAGGTGACCCCAGGTGCTTTTGACTTCCGGTTCCGTGTAACTGCTGCCCATCCCGGCACCATGACCGTGTACATCACCAAAGACAGCTATGACCCGACGAAACCGCTGAAGTGGTCCGACCTGGAATCCACCCCGGTGGCGACGACCGCCACGGCCAAGACCTCGACGACCGGCTACTACGAGTTCTCCGGCACCCTGCCGAACAAGTCGGGCCGCCACCTGCTCTACAAGGTCTGGCAGCGCAATGACAGCCCCGAGGCGTTCTACAGCTGCTCCGACGTCGTCTTCGGCCAGGGCGCGCGGACTGCGGGGACCCCGAAGTCGCCCACCGAGAAGCAGCTCGACGCCGGGGAGTCCAAGTCCACGGTGAGCCACCACGGCCACGGCGGCGACACCGCGGGCGAGCAGAACCCCGCCAAGGACGACGCCGTCGCGCTGAACGCCGAGAACACCGCCGCCGCCACGGAGGGCGACAGCGCTGTCCCACCGGCCCTCGCGGGCCTGACCGCGGCGGGCCTCACCGCCGCCTGCTTCGTCTTCTTCCGCCGCCGCAGGACCTGACGGGCCGCCGGGGTCCGGTGCGCCGCCGCCCGTACGGGTGACCAGAACGCGCCGTTCCCCGCCGCCGCCCGCTGCAATGGACAGGTGACCGCGCCCCCGGACGACTGCCTCGCGCGCAACGAGTGGATCTGCGGTGAGTATCTGAGCACCCGCCGCCAGATCATCCTCGACGCGGTCGTCCAGCATCTGGAGCTGACGGCGCTCTCCGTCCTCATCGCGCTCGTCCTGGCCGTGCCGCTCGCCGTCATCGCCCGCCGCTGGGCCCTCGCGGCGGGTCCGGTGCTCGCGCTCACCACGGTCCTCTACACGATTCCCTCGCTCGCGATGTTCTCGCTGCTGCTCCCCGTGTACGGCCTGTCCTCGACCCTGGTCGTCGCCGGGCTCGTCCTGTACTCGCTGACGCTGCTCGTCCGCAACATTCTCGCCGGTCTGCGCGGCGTCCCCGAGGACACCCGCCAGGCCGCCCGAGGCATGGGCTACGGCCCGATCCGGCTGCTGCTCACCGTCGAACTGCCGCTCGCACTGCCCGCCGCGATGGCCGGCCTGCGGATCGCCGCCGTCTCCGCCGTCTCCCTCGTCACGGTCGGCGCGATCGTCGGCTTCGGCGGGCTCGGCAACCTCATCTACGCCGGCATGAACACCTACTTCAAGGCGCAGGTCCTCACCGCCTCCGTCCTGTGCGTCGTCATCGCCGTCGCCGCCGACCTGCTGCTGCTCGGCGTACAACGGATCCTCACCCCCTGGACCAGGGCGGTCCGCTCATGAACACCCTCGGCGAGGCCTGGCAGTGGCTCACCGACGCGGCGCACTGGTCGGGCGACGACGGCATCTGGCACCGCCTCACCCAGCACCTCGTCCTCACCGTGGTGTGCCTGCTGATCAGCTGTCTGATCGCGCTGCCCGTCGCACTCGTCCTCGGCCACCTCGGCAAGGGCGGCGCGCTCGCCGTGAACATCTCCAACGTCGGCCGAGCGGTGCCCACCTTCGCGGTCCTCGTCCTCCTGCTCCTGACTCCCATCGGACGCTGGGGCGAAGGGCCCACCGTCGTCGCCCTCGTGCTGTTCGCCGTGCCGCCGCTGCTCACCAACGCGTACGTCGGCATGCGCGGCGTCGACCGCAGCATCGTGCAGGCCGCGCGCGGCATGGGGATGACGGGGCGGCAGATGCTGTGGCGCGTCGAACTGCCGCTCGCGATGCCGCTGGTGCTCAGCGGGGTGCGGATCGCCGCCGTACAGCTCGTCGCCACGGCGACCATCGCGGCGCTCGCGGGCGGCGGGGGACTAGGCCGCATCATCACGGCGGGCTTCAACCTCGCGAGCACGCCCCAGGTCGTCGCGGGCGCCGTCCTGGTCGCCGCGTTCGCGCTGCTCGTCGAGGCGCTCTTCGAGATCGGCGAGCGGCTTGGCCCGGCGTGGGCGCGGGGCGGCAAGGGGCGGGCCGGATGAGACGCCGCACCGGACAGAGCCGGATGAGACGGCGCACCGGACCGACCCTGGTGGCCGCCACCGCGCTCGTCATCCTGTCCGGCTGCGCCTCCGGGCCGTCCCTGGAGACCCAGGACGAGGTCACAGCGCCGCCCGGCGACAGCCGCGACCTGGTCGTCGGCTCCGCGGGGTTCACGGAGAGCGATCTGCTGGCCCAGATGTACTCGCTGCTCCTGAACAAGGCCGGATACGGTGCGGAGATCCTCTCCGTGGCCAACCGCGAGCTCTATGAACCGGCCCTGGAATCAGGGCAGATCGATGTCGTCCCCGAGTACGCGGCGACGTTCGCCGACTGGCTGAACGCCAAGAAGAACGGCGCCGACGCGCAGCCCGTCGGCTCGCCCGACCTCGACGCCACCATGCGGGCCCTGCGCGGCCTCGCCACACCCCGCGGTCTCGGCGTCCTCGACCCGGGCAAGGCCGTCGACCAGAACGCCTTCGCGGTCACCGCGTCCTACGCCCGGCAGCACCGGCTGAAGACCCTGACCGACCTCGGCAAGTCCGGCCTGCCGGTGCGGCTCGCCGCGGGCGACGAATGCGTGCAACGCCCGTACTGCGAACCGGGGTTGAGGAAGGTCTACGGCATCGACATCACCGCCGTCGACCCCAAGGGCGTGGGCACGACACAGGCCAAGAAGGCCGTGCAGAGCGGCCAGGACCAGATGGTCCTGACGACATCGACGGACGCCACCCTCGACGAGTTCGGCCTGGTCCTGCTGAAGGACGACAAGAAACTCCAGAACGCCGACTACATCGTCCCGGTCGTCAACCGCTCCCGCGCGGGCAGCGAGGGCGTCGCCAACGCACTCGGCCACCTGAACGCCGTCCTGACGACGCCGGACCTGGCATCCCTGAACGAACAGGTCGACAGCTGGCGCAGGCTTCCGGAGGACGTGGCACGGGCTTATTTGGAGGAGAAGGGCTTGCTGTGACGCCGCCGGGGCGGGCACTCGCCCTCCCCGCCTGGGCGAGTACTCCCTCTCCCCGCCTGGGCGGGCACCCCCTCTCCGCCGCAACGGCGATCAAGCCGGACGGCGGAATTCGGCGGTGCCGAACTGCCTTTGCCCGTTAGGGGTTGTGCGCTGACAGATCTCCGCTCGCCGCAGGCGCAAAGGACTCGGGCCCGCCCGGACACCGCACCCCCGGCCGGCAAGGCCTACGCGTCGGCAACGGAGTCGAAATCCACCTGAGCCCGCGGCACGCCCTGCGCATCCGCGTCCACCGAGCGGCGCAGCGCCTCATGCAGTTTCGCAGGGGTCAGTACGCCGAGGAAGCGGGCCCCGTCGAGGACCGCCACCCAGCCCGCGTCGTGCTGCAGCATCACGCCGAAGGCCTGCTTGAGCGGCGCGCCGACGGGGACCCACGCCTTCATCCGGTGGGCCAGATCGCCGACCTTGCCGCCCTCCCCGGCAAGGGCCACCTCGTCGACCCCGACCCAGCCGTGCAGATCGCCGTCCGCGTCGAGGACGACGGCCCAGCGCTCGTCCTGCTCGCGCAGCCGGGCCGCGGCCTGCGCGGCGGGCTCGTCGAGACGGGTCACCGACGGCTGCTCCAGGTCGTCGGCCTGGATCTCGGTGACCGAGAGCCGCTTCAGGCCCCGGTCGGCGCCCACGAACTCGGCGACGTACGGCGTGGCCGGAGTGCCGAGCACCGCTCCCGGCGTATCGAACTGCTCGATGCGCCCCTGCCCGTACACCGCGATCCGGTCCCCGAGCCTGACCGCCTCCTCGATGTCGTGCGTGACAAGCAGCACCGTCTTGCGGACGGCCGCCTGCATCCGCAGGAACTCGTCCTGCAACTGCTCCCGCACCACCGGGTCGACCGCCCCGAACGGCTCGTCCATCAGGAGGACCGGCGGATCGGCCGCCAGCGCCCGTGCCACCCCGACGCGCTGACGCTGGCCGCCCGACAACTGCTCGGGATAGCGGGAGCCGTACATCTTCGGATCGAGCCCCACCAGGTCGAGCAGCTCGGCCGCACGCGCCCGGGCCTTCCCCTTCTTCCAGCCGACCAGCGCCGGCACGGTCGCCGTGTTGTCGAGGACGGTCCGGTGCGGGAAGAGCCCCACCTGCTGGATGACATAGCCGATGCGACGGCGAAGCCGGACCGGGTCGACATCGGCGATGTTCTCGTCGTTGACGAAGATGCGGCCCGATGTCGGCTCGATGAGCCGGTTCACCATCATCATCGTGGTCGTCTTGCCGCACCCGGACGGGCCGACGAGCGTGACCAGTTCACCCTGGGCGACCTCGAAGGAGAGCTCGTCCACGGCCGTCGTGCCGTCCGGGTAGCGCTTGGTCACCTGCTCGAACCGGATCATGCACTCACGCTAACCGCGCCCCTCACACTCCGCTCACCAGCACCACCTCGAGCCTGCGCGGGCCGTGCACGCCTTCCACCCGGTCCAGTTCGATGTCACTGGTCGCCGACGGCCCCGAGATCCACGTGAGCGGCCGGGCCGGGTCGAGCCGTTCGAGTGCCAGGGGGACCGAGGCGACGACCTGATCCGGGACCCGCACGACACAGATGTGGTGATCGGGGACGAGCGTGACCCGGCGGCGGCCCTGGTCCGGGCCGCCGTCCAGGACGATCGTGCCGGTCTCGGCCACGGCCACCGCGCAGCCCGTGACGACACTGTCGACCTCGTCAAGCTCCCGGGCGGTGTGCGTGGCCAGGTCCTCGACGCGGTCCGGTCCTTCCGCGGGCAGCCAGCCGGTCGGCAGCGCGGGCGGCACGAGCACGCTGCGCGAGCCCCGCTCGGCGAGCAGCCGCCCAAGCAGTTCCGGCAGCTGCCCCGCCTCTGCGCGATGCACGATCGCCCGGTAGTCCGCGAGGTTCTCGGCGAGCAGCTCGACGGTCTGCTCCGTGGTGCGATCACCGTGCTCCCGCAGATAGCCGCGCCCGACGCCGCCGTCGTCGTCGGAGTACGTCACGCCGTCGGCTCGCGCGTCGCCCCGCACGCTGTCGCGCGCGTCGGCTCGTACGTCGTCTCGTACGTCGGCCAGGGCGCGTCGCACCCTGCCCAGGATCAGGTCTCTGCTGCTCACTTGCCGCTCCTCCGCGCCCGGCCGCCTTCGGTCCGCTGCCACCAGTCCCGGAACGGCTCCGCCGGCACCTGCGGCAGGTCCCGCGTCGCGCTCCACGCCCGACCGGGGCCGGGGAGCGTGCGCGGATGGAGGCGCCGGGTGCGCGAGGCGAGCCGCTGGCCGGCGCGCAGCGCCCCCGGGCGGCCGAATGCCCAGCCTGCCGCGCGCATCGCCGCCCGCTCAGCGGCATGCCCGCGCGCCGGCCGCAGCGTCACCTTCGTGCCGTTCCTGGTCACTTCGCCGCCCTGGACCACCCGCTCCCGCAGATGGACCAGGACCTCGGGGATGTCGATGGCGACCGGACACACCTCGTAGCAGGCGCCGCAGAGCGACGACGCGTAGGGGAGCGAGGCGTCGATCTCGCTCTGGGTACCGCGGAGTTGGGGGCTGAGGATCGCGCCGATGGGGCCCGGGTAGACCGAGCCGTACGCGTGGCCACCGGCCCGTTCATAGACGGGGCAGACATTGAGGCAGGCCGAACAGCGGATGCAGCGCAGCGCCTGCCGGCCCACCTCGTCGGCGAGGGTGTCGGTGCGGCCGTTGTCGAGCAGCACGAGATGGAAGTCGCGCGGCCCGTCGGCCGTCTCCGCGTCCGTCGTACCAGTCCACATCGAGGTGTACGGGTTCATGCGCTCGGCCGTGGAGGAGCGGGGCAGCGTCTGGAGGAATACCTCGAGGTCCCGCCACGTCGGCACGACCTTCTCGATGCCGACGACCGAGATCAGCGTCTCGGGAAGGGTGAGACACATCCGGCCGTTGCCCTCCGACTCGACCACGACCAGCGTGCCCGTCTCGGCCACCATGAAGTTCGCCCCGGAGACGCCGACCTTGGCCCGCAGGAACTTCTCGCGCAGATGGAGCCGTGCCGCCTCGGCGAGCTCGGCGGGCGTATCGGTGAGACCGTCCGGCGCGGGGCGGCCCCATTCGCTCATCTCGCGCGCGAAGATGTCGCG
Organism: Streptomyces sp. NPDC021622; assembly: GCF_040640795.1. Lineage (NCBI taxonomy): Bacteria > Bacillati > Actinomycetota > Actinomycetes > Kitasatosporales > Streptomycetaceae > Streptomyces > Streptomyces sp. NPDC021622. The sequence goes on along the minus strand of NZ_JBFACK010000024.1, from coordinate 80,222 downwards.
GATCTCGCCGCGGTTGCGGTGGATGGCGGGGACCAGGATGTGCGAGGGGCGGTCCTTGCCGAGCTGCACGATGAGCTCGGCGAGGTCGGTCTCGTAGGCGCTGATGCCCTCGGCCTCCAGGGCTTCGTTGAGGCCGATCTCCTGCGTGGCCATCGACTTGACCTTGACCACTTCGGACTCGCCCGTGGCCTTCACAAGGCGGGTGACGATGCGGTTGGCCTCGTCGGCGTCCGCCGCCCAGTGCACGGTGCCGCCCGCGGCCGTGACCGACTCCTCCAACTGGAGCAGATACCGGTCGAGATGACGGAGCGTCTCGTCCTTGATGCGCCTGCCGGCCTCGCGCAGCTGTGCCCAGTCGTCGAGCTCGGCGACGGCCTTGGTCCGCTTGTCCCGGATGGTGTGCGTGGCGTGCCGCAGATTGGCGCGCAGGGTCTTGTTCCCGACGGCCTCACGGGCGGCCTCGGGGAAGGCGGGCATGCCTACGAATGTGCCGCTCATGCCAGAGGCTCCTCTTCCGTGCTCGCCAGGATCTCCGCGATGTGTACCGGACGTACGCCGCTCCTGAGGCGGGCTGCCGTCCCGCCGATGTGCATCAGACAGGAGTTGTCGGCCGCGCACAGCACATCGGCACCCGTCGACTCGGCGTTGCGGACCTTGTCCTTGCCCATCGCCGCCGAGACATCGGAGTTCTTCATCGCGAAGGTGCCGCCGAATCCACAGCACTCCTCGGCGCCGGGCAGCTCGCGCAGCTCAAGTCCCTTGACCGACCTGAGCAGTCGGGCGGGTCGCTCCCCGAGACCGAGGGAGCGCAGACCGTGACAGGTCGGGTGGTACGTCACCGTGTGCGGGTAGTACGCCCCGACGTCCGTCACGCCGAGCACGTCCACCAGGAACTCGGTCAGCTCGTACGTCTTGGGGACCACGGGCGCAAGCGCCGTCGCCAGCCCCTCGCCCCGCCCCTCGGCCCGAGCCCGGTCTCCCATACGCGGGTACAGCTCGCGGACCATCGCTCCGCACGAGCCGGACGGCGTCACGATCGCGTCGTACCCGCCCTCCCCGAAAACATCGGAGAAATGCCGGGCGAGCGGCTCTGCCTGGTGGCGATAGCCGGTGTTGTAGTGCGCCTGCCCGCAGCAGGTCTGCCCCATCGGAAAATCGACCTCGACGCCGAGCCTGGTCAGCAGTTTCACCACCGCGCGGCCCGTATCCGGATACAGCGTGTCGTTGACACACGTCAGGAACAGAGCGACACGCATCGCGGGTTCCTCCTCGTCGATCATCGGATGGATGCAGGGTATGCGCTGCGCCGGCGTTACGGGAGTCGGTGTGCGGCGATGCGTTGAGACGCTTCGGCCCACGCCGACCGGGTCCGGCGGTCGCCCCGGCGGGCATGGTCGCCCGCACCTTGTCCGGCGCGGACTCGGTGCGGGTGTCCCGGTAGTGCACCGGGTTGCCCAGGAGGGCGCCGTCCGCGTCCAGGAGTCCGTAGTCGACCGCCCAGCCGTCTATGCCTGGAGGGTGTCGGCCGTGCGGATGGGGCGGTTGGGGAAGCGGTGGGCTTCTGTGAGGGTGAGGGTGAGGGCGTCGGGCGTGACCTTTGCTGCAATTTCTGAGGGGATCGCACGCGGCGGTGCACGAGGCGGTGCACAAGGCGCCGCACGAGCAAGGGAACAAGGGGACGCATGGTCGGCATCAAGGACGTGGCGAACCATGCCGGGGTGTCGGTGGGCACCGTGTCGAACGTGATCAACCGCCCTGACATGGTCTCCGAAGAGACCCGCCACCGGGTGCAGTCCGTCATCGACCGGCTCGGCTTCGTCCGCAGCGAGTCCGCGCCGCAGTTGCGCGCGGGCCAGAGCCGCATCATGGCGCTGCTCGTGCTCGACATGGGCAACCCCTTCTTCGTGGACGTCGCGCGCGGTGCCGAGCGGGCCGCGCGCGACGCCGGGCTCCGCGTGATGATGTGCAACAGCGGACAGAGCCCCTCCGAAGAGGCCGAATATCTGGCGCTCTTCGCCGAACAGCGGGTGCGTGGCGTCCTGCTGACCCCGGCGGACGCCACGGGACGGAACATAGAAGCGTTCCGTCGGCACGCCATCCCCTTCGTCCTCGTCGACCGGGTCGCCGATGGCGCCACCGAGTGTTCCGTCTCAGTGGACGACGTACAGGGCGGGGCGCTCGCGGTGCGCCATCTCCTGGACACCGGGCACCGCAGCGTCGCGTACGTGAGCGGTCCCGTGGGGCTCAACCAGGTCAAGGACCGCCGCGAGGGGGCGCTGCAGGCGCTCGCCGAGGCGGGCCTGCCGGCATCGGCGCTGCGGGAACTGCCCACCGAGCGCCTCGACGTGTCGGCGGGACGCGACGCGGGCGCCCGCCTGCTCGGGCTCGCCGAGCGGCCGACCTCCGTGTTCTGCGCCAACGACCTGCTGGCCCTGTTCTGTGCCAACGACCTGCTGGCCCTCGGAGTGCTCCAGGCGATGTACGCCGCCGGTGTGCGCGTCCCCGAGGACATCGCCATCGTCGGCTACGACGACATCGAGTTCGCGGCCGCGGCGGTCGTCCCGCTCACCTCGGTGCGCCGACCCGCCGTCACGATGGGCACCATGGCCGCGGAACTCCTCCTGGAGGAGACCGAGTCGGAGGCCCCTCAGCGGCACGAGCACCGGCGCGTGGTGCTCCAGCCCGAGCTGGTGGTCCGGCGCTCCAGCCTGGTGCCTCGCTGACCACATCAGCCTTGATGCCCCCTTGATCGCTCCCTGCGCGGGTGTGCTCAACTGTGACGAAGCCCCCGTTCCACGCGTCGCCCAGGAGCCCCCTTGACCGCCAGCGCCCCCTACCGCCAGCCCGGCGTCGTCCTCACCGACCACCGCTTCTCTCTGCCGCTCGATCACGACGACCCGGCGGGCGAGCGCATCGAGGTCTATGCGCGGGAGGCCGTGGCCGGTGCCCACGCGGGCGGGAACCTGCCGTGGCTGGTGTATCTGCAGGGCGGTCCGGGATGCGGCGCCAACCGCTTCGTGGGCAAGGAGGCCTGGCTCGGCCGTGCCCTGCGGGACTACCGGGTGCTGCTCCTGGACCAGCGCGGCACGGGCAGCTCCACACCCGCCAACCGCCAGACGCTCCCGCTGCGCGGCGGCCCCCGCGAACAGGTGGACTATCTCACCCACTTCCGCGCCGACTCCATAGTCCGCGACTGCGAACTGATCCGGCGCGAGCTCACCGGCGGCGCCCCCTGGACCGTGCTCGGCCAGAGCTTCGGCGGCTTCTGCACCACCCACTACCTCTCGGCAGCCCCCGAAGGCCTGGACACCGCGATCATCACCGGTGGCCTGCCGACGCTCGACGGGCACGCCGACGACGTCTATCGCGCCGCCTATCCGCGCATGGAGCGCAAGACCGCGGCGCACTACGCCCGCTACCCGCAGGACGTCGAACGCGTCCGCCGCATCGCCGCCCACGTCGCGGAGCACGAGCCGGTGCTGACCGGCGGCTACCGCCTGACCGTCGAGGCGTTCCAGTCCCTCGGCATGCTCCTCGGCACGGGCGACGGCAGCCACCGGCTGCACTACCTGGTGGAAGACGCCTTCGTACGGACGCCGTCCGGGCCCGCGCTCTCCGACGCGTTCCAGGAAGCCGTGCAGGCTGCCCTCTCGCTCCGGAGCAATCCGCTCTTCGCGCTCATGCACGAGACGATCTACGGCCAGGGCGGCCGGGCCGCCGACTGGTCCGCGCAGCGGGTGCGCGGTGAGTTCCCGCAGTTCGACCCGGCCAAGGCGCTCAACGGTGACGCTCCGCTGCTCTTCACCGGAGAGGCCATCCAGCGCTGGCAGTTCGACTGCGACCCGGCCCTGAAGCCGCTGCGCGAGACCGCCGACCTCCTTGCCGCACGCACCGACTGGGCACCTCTGAACGACACGGCGCGCCTCGCCGCCAACGAGGTTCCGGCCGCCGCCGCGATCTACCACGACGACATGTACGTCGACACCGAGCACTCCCTGCGCACCGCCCGCGCCATCCGCGGCCTGCGCACCTGGGTCACCGACGAGTACGAGCACGATGGCCTCCGGGTGGGCGCACCGCGCGTCCTCGACCGGCTGCTCGCGCTGGCCCGCGGCGAGGCCTGACGGCTCCTCGGCCGTGGCCCCGCGGAGCTAGGCTGCGGCCATGACAGAGCCGTTGAACGACCAGCTCACCCCCATGCCCGAAGACTGGCAGCGCGCACTCGCCGTCGTCGCCCACCCCGACGACCTGGAGTACGGCTGCTCTGCGGCGATCGCCGGATGGACCGACGGCGGGCGCGAGGTCGCCTACCTCCTCGCCAGCCGCGGCGAGGCCGGCATCGACACGCTCGACCCCGCCACCTGCGGGCCGCTGCGCGAGCGGGAGCAGCGGGCGAGCGCTGCCGTGGTCGGCGTGTCGACCGTGGAGTTCCTCGACCACAAGGACGGAGTGATCGAGTACGGGACCGCGCTGCGCCGCGACATCGCCGCCGCGATCCGCAGGCACCGGCCCGAGCTCGTCATCACGCTCAACCACCGCGACACCTGGGGCGGCGTCGCCTGGAACACCCCCGACCACGTCGCCGTCGGCCGCGCCACCCTCGACGCGGCGTCGGACGCGGGCAACCGCTGGATCTTCCCCGAGCTGATCGAGGAGGACGGCCTCGAACCCTGGAACGGTGTGCGCTGGGTCGCCGTCGCCGGTTCCTCGTCACCCACGCACGCGGCGGACGCGACGGCGGGACTCGAGCGCTCAGTGCTTTCCCTCCTCGAACACCGCACCTACATCGAGGTGTTGACGCAGGAGGACCCCGAGAAGTACTGCCGCGAATTCCTCACCGGCAACGCGCAGCGGACGGCTGCGCGCTTCGGCGGAAAGCTCGCCGTGTCCTTCGAGGTCTTCAGCCGCTGAGCCCCCGCCGGTACGCTGCGGCTCTGACGGTACGTCAGAAACGTGGGCGGAGGGCTGGTCCTGATGATCGACACCATCGGCACGGACATTCCGGAGGGCGAGGAACGCCTGCGCCTGGAAGTCGAGGACGGGCTCGGCATCCTCACCCTCTGCCATCCGGCCAAGCTCAACGCGTGGAGCTGGGAATCCACCCGCCAGCTCGGCATCTTCGCCGACCGGATCCGCTTCGACGACTCGATCAGGGTGGTGCTGCTGCGGGCGGAGGGGCGGGCGTTCTGCGCGGGGATCGACGTCACGTCGCTCAACGGATTCGGTGCGATCGACGGCCGCTCGGGTTCCGAGCGCACCCGCAACTATTACGAAGGGCTGCGCTGGGTCCACGAGCGCTTCCGTACGTTCGCCCGCCTGCCGCAGCCCGTTGTGGCCGCCGTGCAGGGCTACTGCCTGGGTTTCGGCTTCGAGCTCGCGCTGATGGCGGACGTCCGGATCGCCGCCGACGACGCGGTGTTTGCGCTGCCCGAGGCGCAGATCGGCGTCGCCGTCGACGCGGGCGGCGATCTGCGGATCGCGCGGGACACGGGCGCGGGCTGGGCCAAGCTGCTCTCGCTCACCGGCCGCCGCATCGACGCCGCCACGGCCGAACGGCTCCGCCTTCTCCAACTGGTGGTGCCGGGCGACGAGTTGGCGAAGTCGTCCCGCGACGTCGCCGCGGAGATCGCCGCCAACGCCCCGCTCGCGGTGCAGGGCATCAAGCGGGGCATCGACGCCTACGCGGACGCGGGAATGGACGCCGCCCTCGACCGGGTGGCGATGAACGCGGCGATCACGCTCACGTCGGAGGACTCGCGAGCGGGGTACGCGGCGCGGGCGGCGCGGCGGGCGGCGGAGTTCGAGGGGAAGTGATGCCGGCGGCCGGCGGCCGGCGGACACCACCGTCACCCCTCGAAGGCCCCCCGCCCCATCTGCTCGCGCACCGTCACCATCCGCGGACTCACCAGGCCGCGCCGCTGCCAGTTCGCGCCGTCGACCACCAGGGTGTGCCCGGTGATGAAGCGGGCGTAGGGCGAGGCGAGGAACGTCGCCGCCCAGCCCAGCTCGCGTGGTGCGCCCACGCGGAGAGCGGGCTGACGGGCGGCCTCGTCCCGGGCCCGGTCCAGGTTGCCGCGGATGTCTGCGGTCATGTCCTCGTGCGGCATCAGGCCCGGCACCAGGCCGTTGACCTGGATGCCGTACGGCCCCCATTCCACCGCCAGGGTCTCGACCAGGCTCCGTACGCCCGCCTTGGCCGCCGCGCTGTGTGCGAAACCGGGCCCACCCGTCCACGCGTACGACGCCCCGATGGCGATGACCGAACCGGGCGTGCGCGCCGCGAGATGGCGGCGGGCGAACTCGCGCGTCATGAAGAACGTCCCGGTCAGCGTGATGTCCACGACCGAGCGCCACGCGTTCGGGGACATGTCCTCGGCGGGCACGGGGAAGTTCGCCGCCGCGTTGTTGACCAGCACGTCCGGCAGTCCGTACGCCTCCTGCGCGGCATCGAAGGCCGCGGCGACGCGGTCCGGGTCGCGGATGTCGCAGGGCACGGCCGTCACCCGGCCGCCGAGGCCCGCGAGTTCGTCCCGCGCCGCCTTCAGACGGTCCTCCTTGCGGCTCGCGATGACCAGATCCGCGCCGAGCCGTGCGAACTCCGCCGCGATCGCCTTGCCGAGCCCCGTCCCGCCACCGGTGACCAGGACGACCGCCCCGTCGTAGGTGCCGTCGGGCAAGGCGCTCACGCCCGGCGGGGGAGGCGCGGGAAGTCCGGGTGGCGGCGCGCCGGTCTCGTCCGTCATGGGCGCATCGATACCGCCTTCCGCATCAAAGCTCCATGGCTGTACGGGAATTGATGCGCAGTGACGCTGGTTCAGCGCAGACCGTGGCGGTCGGCGCCCCGTACGTGTTCGGAGACCTCGGCCTCCATCTCCGGTGAGAAGACACCCGCGCGCCGCCGTGCCGCGGCCGCTTCGATGTCCGCGAGCACGAGCTCGTAGTTGATCACCACGCCGGCCTGGTAGCCCGCGGCCGCCGCCTGGATCACCTGGACCTTCGGGCCTGTCGCGTTGCCCACGGCCCAGACACCGGGGACGCTCGTGCGGCCTGTCGGGTCGACGGCCGGGTAGGGGCCGACGGGCGTGTCCTGCATGTCGGCGCCGAGCTCGTTCAGGAGACCGTGCCTCGGCACCGGCTTCGCGTCGACGAACAGCGCCGAGCACGGGAACACCTGGCCGCTAGCGAGCCGCACCCCCACCAGGCGGTCGCCCTCGATCGCAAGCCCGGCCACCTCGCCCTCGACCACCGTGACGCCGGCCGCGGCCAGCTTCGCCCAGTCCTCGTCGGGCAGCTCCCGCACGGTGTGCAGGAAGAGCGTCACGTCCTTCGACCACTGGGTGACCAGGAGCGCCTGGTGGATCCCGGCCACCTCCGAAGCGATCACTCCGAAGGGCTGGTCCCGCACCTCCCAGCCGTGGCAGTACGGGCAGTGCAGCACGTCACGGCCCCAGCGCTCGGCGACACCTGGCAGCTCGGGCAGCTCGTCGACGAGGCCCGTGGCGACGACGATCCGCCGGGCGTGCACCGACCGGCCGCCCGCCAGCGTGACGTCGAACTCCCCGGCGCGGTCCGGCAGTACGGCCGTCACACGGTCATCGGCCACGTCCACGTCGTACGCCGCAAGCTCCCGCCGCCCCTCGGCGAGGAACTCGGCGGGCGGCATGCCGTCCCGCGACAGATAGCCCTGCATGTGCGCCGCGGGCGCGTTGCGCGGTTCGCCCGCGTCGACGACGAGGACGCGCCGCCGCGACCGGCCGAGCACGAGCCCCGCGCTCAGCCCGGCCGCACCACCGCCGACGACGACCACGTCGTACGTGGCGCCGGTGCTGCCGCCGGTGCTGGTGCTGTTGCCGTTCACGTTCCTGGTGTCTTGGGTCATGGTGACCACCTCCACGGAGACCGTCGCACCGGCGGCGCGGTATTGACAAACAACATTGCCGAAACTGCAATAGAGCCATGTCGAAGAAGACCGAAGAGGACGCGAATCTGGACGGAGTGCTCGCCGAGGTCGGCCCGCGCCTGCGGCGCGTCCGCAAGGAGCGCGGCGCCACCCTGGCCGCACTCTCGCAGTCCACCGGCATCTCCGTGAGCACGCTCTCGCGCCTGGAGTCCGGCCGGCGCAAGCCCAGCCTGGAGCTGCTGCTGCCCATCGCGCGCGCCCACCAGGTCCCCCTGGACGAGCTGGTCGGCGCCCCGCCCGTCGGCGACCCCAGGGTGCGGGCCAAGCCGATCGTCCGGCACGGCCGCACGATGGTGCCGCTGACCCGGCAGCCCGGCGGCCTCCAGGCGTACAAGGTGGTCGAGCCCGCCCGCTCCGTACAGCCCGATCCGCAGACCCACGAGGGGTACGAGTGGCTGTACGTCCTTTCGGGGAAGCTACGGCTCGTGCTCGCCGATCATGACGTGGTCCTCACGGCGGGCGAGGCCGCCGAGTTCGACACCCGCCTGCCGCACTGGTTCGGGTCGACGGGTGAGGGCCCCGCCGAATTCCTCAGCCTGTTCGGGCCGCAGGGGGAGCGGATGCACGTCAGGGCGCGCCCCGCCCAGCGGCAGTCCAAGGGCGCCTGACAGGACCTTCCCCTGCCTGCAAGCGACCGCTTAGTATGCGACGGAGCCCGGTCTACGAAAGCCCCGTGGAGGCCCCGCATGCAGGCATGGCAAGTGCACCAGAACGGCGAGCCGAGCGCGGTGATGCGCCTCGAAGACGTGGACCGCCCGGTGCCGGGTGAAGGACAGCTGCTCCTGAAGGTCCGCGCCGCCAACATCAACTTCCCCGACGCCCTGCTCTGCCGGGGGCAGTACCAGATCACGCCCCCGCTGCCGTTCACACCCGGCGTGGAGATCTGCGGCGAGACCGAGGACGGGCGCCGCGTGATCGCCAACCCCGCGCTGCCGTACGGCGGTTTCGCCGAGTACGCGATCGCCGACGCGGCCGCCGTGCTGCCCGCGCCCGACGCGCTGGACGACGCGGAGGCCGCCGCCCTGCACATCGGCTACCAGACCGGCTGGTTCGGCCTGCACCGCCGCGCGCACCTCCAGGAGGGCGAGACGCTCCTGGTGCACGCGGCCGCCGGCGGCGTCGGCAGCGCGGCCGTCCAGCTCGGCAAGGCGGCGGGCGCCAAGGTCATCGGCGTCGTCGGCGGCGCCGCGAAGGCCGAGGTCGCGCGGGAGCTCGGCTGCGACGTCGTGATCGACCGGCGCACGGAGAACGTCATCGGCGCCGTCAAGGAGGCCACCGGCGGCCGCGGCGCCGACGTCGTCTACGACCCGGTCGGCGGTGACGCGTACACCCAGTCGGCGAAGTGCGTCGCCTTCGAGGGGCGGATCATCGTCGTCGGCTTCGCGAGCGGCGTCATCCCGACGCCCGCGCTCAACCACGCCCTGGTGAAGAACTACTCGGTGCTCGGCCTGCACTGGGGCCTCTACAACGCCAAGGACCCGCAGGCGATCCTCCGCTGCCACGAGGAGCTCACCCAGCTCGCGGCCAAGGGCGCCATCAAGCCCCTCATCAGCGAGCGGGTGCCGCTCGGCGATGCCGCGGCCGCCGTCCAGCGCGTCGCCGACGGCATCACCACGGGCCGCGTGGCCGTGGTCCCCGAGGGAGCCGCCGCATGACCGACGCCGCCGAACTGCGCCGCCGCACCCAGGAGTTCCTCGCCGCCAACCCGCCCGCGTCGACGGACCGCGTCGACTTCCTCAAGGCCCGCTTCGACGCCGGACTCGCCTGGGTGCACTATCCGGAGGGGCTCGGCGGCCTCGGCGCGGCACGCGCCCTGCAGGCCGTCGTCGACGCCGAGTTGGAGGCCGCGGGCGCGCCCGACAACGATCCGCGCCGCATCGGCATCGGCCTCGGCATGGCGGCGCCCACCATCCTCGCCTTCGGCACCGACGAGCAGAAGCGGCGCTTCCTGCGGCCGCTGTGGATCGGCGAGGAGGTGTGGTGCCAGCTCTTCAGCGAGCCGGGCGCAGGATCCGACCTCGCCGCGCTCGGCACCCGCGCCGTCTGTGACGGCGACACTTGGGTGGTCGACGGGCAGAAGGTGTGGACGTCCGGCGCGCACGCCGCCCGCTGGGCCATCCTCATCGCCCGCACCGACCCGGAGGTGCCCAAGCACCGCGGCATCACCTACTTCGTCTGCGACATGACCGACCCGGGCGTCGAGGTGCGGCCGCTGCGCCAGATCACCGGCGAGGCCGAGTTCAACGAGGTCTTCCTCACCGGCGTACGCATCCCGGACGCGCACCGTCTGGGGGAGGTCGGCGACGGCTGGAAGGTCGCGCAGACCACCCTGATGAACGAGCGCGTGTCCATCGGCGGCGCGCGCATTTCGCGTGAGGGCGGCCTGATCGCCCCCGTCGCCGCGACCTGGCGCGAGCGCCCCGAGCTGCGCACGCACGACCTGCACCAGCGCCTGCTCAAGCTGTGGGTGGAGGCGGAAGTCGCCCGGCTCACCGGTGAGCGGCTGCGCCAGCAGCTCGTCGCGGGGCAGCCGGGTCCCGAGGGCTCCGGCCTGAAGCTCGGGTTCGCCCGCCTCAACCAGGAGATCAGCGGCCTGGAGGTGGAACTCCTGGGCGAGGAAGGCCTGTTGTACGAGGACTGGACGATGCGGCGGCCCGAGAAGGTCGACTTCGCGGGGCGTGATGCGGGATACCGCTATCTGCGTGCCAAGGGCAACAGCATCGAGGGCGGCACCAGCGAGGTGCTGCTCAACATCGTCGCCGAGCGTGTCCTCGGCCTGCCGTCCGAACCGCGCACCGACAAGGACGTCGCCTGGAAGGACCTCGCGCGATGACTGATCTGCTCTACTCCGAAGAGGAAGAGGCGCTGCGTGCGGCCGTGCGCGGCCTGCTCGCTGACCACTGCGACGCGGCCGCCGTCATCGCCCGCAGCGAGACCGACCAGCCGCACGACCGCGAACTATGGAAGGCGCTCACCGACGGCATGGGCCTTGCGGGCCTGCTCGTGCCCGAGGAACTGGGCGGCCAGGGTGCCACCCACCGCGAAGCGGCCGTCGTCCTGGAGGAGTTGGGCCGCGTGGTGGCGCCCGTGCCCTACCTCACCAGCGCCGTCGTCGCGACCGAGGCGCTCCTCGTCTGCGACGGGGAAGCGGCGGCCGAACTGCTCACGGCGCTGGCGTCGGGACGCACGGTCGGCGTGCTCGCCGTGCCGCTCTCCGCGGCCCCCGGCCAGACGTTCGCGGACGTACGCGAAGAGGGCGGCGCCCTGCACGGCCGTGTCACGGGCGTCGCCGACGCGGCCGCGGCCGACGTGCTGCTCGTGCCGACGGCTGCCGGGCTCTTCGCGGTCGACGTCGCACAGGACGGCGTGACCGTCACCGCGCAGACCTCCCTCGACCCCACCCGTCCGCTCGCCACGGTGACGTTCGATGCGGCACGCGCGCGTGCCCTCACTTCGGACACCGACCTTGCGGTACGCGTGGGTCTGCGCGCCGGGGCCGGGCTGCTCGCCTCCGAGCAACTGGGCCTCGCCGAATGGTGCTTGACCGAGACCGTGCGTCACACCAAGGAACGCCACCAGTTCAACCGGCCCGTCGGGTCGTTCCAGGCACTGAAGCACCGGCTCGCTCAGGTGTGGCTTGAGGTCGTCAACACCCGCGCCGCCGCCCGGCACGCCGCCGACGCCCTGGCCACCGGCAGCGACGAACCCAACCTCGCGGCGGCCCTCGCCCAGGCCTATGCCGCTCCCGTCGCGGTCCACGCGGCCGAGGAGGCGCTCCAGCTGCACGGCGGCATCGGCATGACGTGGGAGCACCCGCTGCACCTCTATCTGAAGCGGGCCAAGGCCGACTCGATCGCCTTCGGGACGGCGGGCAGGCACCGCGATGAACTGGCGGGGCTGCTCGACCTCCAGGCGCCCTGACCGACGCACATCCCGACGTACATACCTCACAGCAGTATTCGATGCAGCCCGCACGTACCGCGTGCGGGCTGCGCGTTTTACGCCTCCATTACGTGAGGCATAATTGCGAGCTGTTCGCAATAACTGTTGATCTTCAGTAGGGGTGTGGAGCATGAGGGCCCGATCGATACGGGGCACGGGCGCGGTGGCGGCGGCCGCCTCTCTGGCGGTCGCCGCCTCGGCCTGTTCGGCGCCGGGCGACGGCGAGAGCGCCGGCGCCGCCAAGGACTCCGCGGTCGTCGGCATCGCGTACGAGCCGGAGACCCTCAGTCCGCTCCTGGGCTACGGCAAGGACGGCAACTCCAAGATCTTCGACGGTCTGCTCACGCACGACGCCGACATGAAGCTCAAGCCCGCGCTCGCCGCAGAGCTGCCCGAGGTCGCCGACGACGGCAAGACCTACACGTACAAGCTGCGCGAGGGCGTCGAGTTCAGCGACGGGAAGCCCTTCACGTCCAAGGACGTCGTCTTCACCTACGAGACGATCCTCGACAAGAAGACCAACAACGCCGCCAAGACCGAGCTGGATGCCGTCAAGAGTGTCGAGGCCAAGGGCGACGACACGGTCGTCTTCCACCTCAAGTACCCCTACGCGCCGTTCGCCGAGCGCACCGTCCTGCCGATCGCGCCCGAGCACATAGCCGGCAAGCAGGACGTGAACACGGGGAAGTTCACCACCGATCCGGTCGGCACGGGCCCGTACAAGCTGGTGAAGTGGTCCAAGGGCGAGAAGCTCACCTTCAAGGCCAACCCCGGCTACTGGGGCGGCGCCCCGAAGGTCAAGAACTTCACCATGGCGATCATCAAGGACGACGACATCCGGGCCACCCGGCTCGACGCCGGTGAGCTCGACGGCGCGATCCTGCCGCCCAACCTCGCCGAGAAGTACGAGAACGACGGCAACAAGAAGACGTACGCAGCCAAGACCTTCGACTACCGCGTGGTGACCCTGCCCACCGGCAACAAGGTCGCGGGCGACACCGCCATCCGGCGCGCGCTCGACACCGGCGTCGACCGCAAGGCGATGGTCGACTCCATCCTGGACGGCGCGGGCAAGGAGGCCTACGGGCCCGTCCCGACCGACAGCCCCTGGTTCACCAAGGGCACCGAGCGGAAGTTCGACGCCGCCAAGGCCAAGAAGATCCTCGACGACGCGGGCTGGAAGCCGGGCAAGGACGGGATCCGCGAGAAGGACGGCGTCCAGGCGAAGTTCCCGCTCTGGTACCTCTCCGGCGACAAGCTCCGCCAGGACCACGCGCTCGCCTACGCGTCCGACGCCAAGAAGCTCGGCATCAAGGTCGAGGTGCAGGCCGGCACGTGGGAGGTCATCGAGCCGCGGATGCCCAAGGACGCGGTCCTCGCGGGCGGCGGCTCCCCGGCCGACCCGGACTTCGACCAGTACACCCTCCTGAAGTCCTCGCTCGCCGGTGACGGCTTCAACAACATGGCCCACTACGACAACCCCAAGGTCGACAAGGCCCTCGACGAGGCCCGCGAGAGCGGCGACCACGCCAAGCGGCAGGCCGCGTACGACACCATCCAGCGCGAGCTGGTGAAGAACCCGGGCTACACCTTCCTCACCCACATCGACCACCTCTACGTAGTCGACAAGCGCTTCGGCGACCTGACCACCCAGACCGAGCCGCACGACCACGGCCTCGCGTCAGGACCGTGGTGGAACGTCGAGGACTGGCAGCCGAAGCAGTGAAGTCCGCGCTCCACAAGCTCCCGTGGGGGCCGATGGCGCGCATGACGGGACGGCGGGCCCTGTTCGCCGTCCCGGTCCTGCTCGCCGTCACCTTCGGCGTCTTCGCGATCGCCGCCGCGTCCCCCTTCGACCCCGTCAAGGCGTACGCGGGGACGGCCGGGCTCACGGCGTCCCAGGAGAACCTCGACCAACTGCGCGCCAACCTCGGCGTCGACCAGCCCCTGATACAGCGCTGGTGGAACTGGCTCACCTCGGCCCTGACCGGCGACCTGGGAGACTCGAGCACCCTGCGCCAGCCCGTCTCCGACGCCATCGGCGAACGCATCGGCTGGTCCGTGCTGCTCGCTGCCACCGCGTTCCTGCTCGCGATCCTCGTCGGCACCACGCTCGGCGTCCTCGCCGCGCGCCGTCCGGGCGGCTGGCTCGACCGCGCGGTGACCTCGCTCGCGTACACGCTGGAGGCGGCGCCGCCGTTCTGGATCGGCCTGCTCGCCGTCTGGCTGTTCGCCCTGAAGCTGGGCGTGCTGCCGTCGGGCGGGCTCACGGACACGGCCAGCTCGACCGTGACGGCCGGACAGGTCGCGAGCCATCTCGTGCTGCCCGCCGCCGTCCTGGCGATCTCGCAGCTTCCCTGGTTCGTCCTGTACGTACGCCAAGGCGTCGGCGACGCACTCGGCGACGACCCCGTCCGCGGTGCACGCGCGCGTGGCCTCGCCGAACGGACCGTCCTCCTCGGCCATGCCCTGCGCTCGGGCATGCTCCCCGTGCTCACGCTGATCGGCTCGCGGGTGCCCGAACTGATCACCGGCGCGCTCCTGGTAGAGACCGTTTTCAGCTGGCCCGGCATCGCCGCCGCCACCGTGCAGGCCGCCACCTCCGTGGACTTCCCGCTGCTCGCCGCGCTGACCGTGCTCGCCACGGCGGCGGTGCTCCTGGGCAACCTCCTCGCCGATCTGCTGTACGGCCTCGCCGATCCGAGGGTGGGTTTCGATGGCTGACGTGACCTGGCGTGCCACTACAGGGAGCGCCTCTACTGGTGGCGCTCCCAAGAAGCCCTCCACGCGCGCGTGGCGGGTGCGTTCCTCGGCGGTGATCGTCACGGCGGTCGTCCTCGCCGTCCTTCTCGTACCGCCGCTCGTGAACCTCGACGAACAGGCCGTGAACCTGGCGGCCAAGCTGCAACCGCCGTCCTGGGCGCACCCCTTCGGCACCGACGACGTCGGCCGCGATCTGCTCGTGCGCTGCGTGTACGGGCTGCGGGTCTCGCTCCTGGTGGGTGTGGTCGCGGCCGTCGTCGCCACCGTCATCGGCACGGCCGTGGGCGCGCTGGCAGCCGCGTCGGGCGGCTGGGTGGACCGGGTCGTCATGCGGCTCGTGGACGTCTTCTCGTCCGTGCCGCACCTGCTGCTCGGCATTTTCATCGTGGCGATGTTCCGGCCCGGCGTCTGGCCGGTCGTCGTCTCCGTCGCGCTCACCCACTGGCTGTCCACGGCCCGCATCGTCCGCGCCGAGGTGCTCTCGCTGCGGTCCCGCCCCTACGTCGACGCGGCGATCTCCGGCGGCGCCTCGCGGCTGCGCGTCACCGTGCGCCATCTGCTGCCCGGCGTGCTCCCGCAGGCCGGACTCGCCGCCGTCCTGATGGTGCCGCACGCGGTGTGGCACGAGTCCGCGCTCTCCTTCCTCGGGCTCGGACTCCCCACCCACCAGGCCAGCCTCGGCACACTCGTGCAGAGCGCGCGCGGCTCGCTGCTCGCCGGGGACTGGTGGCCGACCCTCTTCCCCGGCCTGTTCATCATCGTGCCCACACTGGCGATCGCGGGCCTCGCGGGCGCCTGGCGGGAACGGATCAACCCCCGGCGCCGATCGGAGCTGATGCTGTGACTCCCGTGCTGTCCGTGCAGGGCCTTTCCGTACGTTTCCGCATGCGCGGCGGCAGCTTCGTCTCCGCCGTCACCGACGCCCGCTTCGATCTCGCTGCGGGGGAGTGCCTGGCCCTCGTCGGCGAGAGCGGCTGCGGCAAGTCCGTGCTCGCGTCGGCGCTGCTCGGGCTGCTCCCGCAGAACGCGGAGACGGCCGGGTCGGCGCTCATCGGCGACGTGGACCTGCTGGCCGCCGACGAGCGGACCCTGGCCCGCACCGTGCGCGGGCGGCGCGTCGGCCTCGTACCGCAGAGCCCGGCCGCGCATCTGACGCCCGTGCGGACGGTGCGCGCCCAGCTGGAGGAGACCCTGCGGGAGCTCGCGGGCGTGCCGCGGCCGAAGCTGCGGGCGGCCGCCGAAGCGGCCGCCGAGCGCGCCGCGTTCCCCGCCGGGCACCTGGACCGCTACCCGCACGAGCTCTCCGGCGGCCTCGCCCAGCGCGCCGCCACCGCGCTCGCGCTCATCGGCGACGCACCGCTGCTGCTCGCCGACGAACCGACGACCGGGCTCGACCGCGACCTCGTCGACCGCACGGTGGACGAACTGCGCCGGCACGTCGGCGAGGACCGCGCGCTGCTCCTGATCACCCACGATCTGGCCGCCGCCGAGCGGATCGCCGACCGCGTCGCCGTGATGTACGCGAGCCGCATCGTCGAACTCGCCGACGCCGACGACTTCTTCGGCACCCCCGGACCCCGCCACCCGTACGCGCGCGGCCTGCTCGACGCCCTGCCGGAGCGGGAGTTCACGCCGATCCCCGGAATGCCGCCCGAGCTGTCCGCGCTGCCGGGCGGATGCGCGTTCGCGGCACGCTGCCCGGCGGCGGACGAGGCCTGCGGGGCCGTTCCCGAGCCGGTGGACTCGGTCGCCTGCCACCACCCCCACCCGGCGGCTCTGCTGGAGGCGCCCCGTGCTTGAACTGCGTTCCGTCACCGCCGGATACGACCGCCGCGCCCCCGTCGTACGCGGCGTCGACCTCACCGTCGACGCTGGCGCCTCCGTCGGACTGCTCGGCCCCAGCGGCTGCGGCAAGTCGACGCTGGCCCGCGTCGCCGCGCTGCTGCACAAGCCGGACGCGGGCCGCGTCGTCATCGACGGCGATCCCGCGCGCGGCTGGCGGCACCGCGCGCCCCGCGAACAGCGCACCGCCTTCGGCGTCGTCTTCCAGCAGCCGCGGCTCTCCGCCGACCCCCGCCTGACCCTCACGAACCTGATCGCCGAGCCGCTGCGGGCCGGCGGCCGGGGGAGCGAAGCAGCCGAGCGGGTAAGGGAGTTGGCGGCCACCGTCGGACTCGGCGACGACCTCCTGGTCCGCAGGCCGCACGAGGTGAGCGACGGCCAGCTGCAGCGCGCCTGCCTGGCCCGCGCGCTGGTGCTCCGCCCCCGCTGGCTGATCTGCGACGAGATGACCGCGATGCTGGACGCCTCGACGACGGCGGCGCTGGTGCACGCGGTGGAGGAGTACCGGCGCGAGAGCGGCGCCGGCCTGCTCGCTGTCGGCCACGACCGGGTGCTTCTGGAGCGGTGGTGCGACCGGACGGTGCACTGGAGCGAGCTGGTGGCGGACGGCGAGATGCCGTGAAACTCACCGCGACCGGTACCGCCCAGCCAGCACCGTGAGCCTTCCGGAGTGAACGAAGGGCGTCGATAGCGCCAACTCCCCGCCGCAGGGGGTTTCTTGACGCGGGCATGGCCTCATACTCACTGAGGCCCCGCCCGTCGTCCCTCGTTCTCCGGGAGTCTCCATGGCCCTCTTCAGCCGTCGTAGAGCCCTCACCACCTTCGGCGCCGCCCTCGCGGGCACCGTCGCCGTTCCCGCGTACGCCCAGGCGAGCGAGCGCGGACACGGCCCCCGCCCCCTCATCCGCGCCCACGCGCACAACGACTACGAACACCCCCGGCCCCTGTTCGACGCCCTCGACCACCGCTTCGGCAGCGTCGAGGCCGACATCTACCTCGTCGACGGCCAACTCCTGGTCGCCCACGACCCGGTGGACCTCGACCCCACCCGCACCCTCGAATCCCTGTACCTGGACCCCCTCGCCGCCCGCGTCCGCGCCAACGGCGGCTCCGTGTACCGGGGTTACCACCGCACCCCCTTCCAGCTCCTGATCGACATCAAGACCGAGGGCGCGGCGACGTACCTGGAACTCGACCGTCATCTCCAGCGCTACCGGCACCTGTTCACCACGTACTCCCACGGCAAGGTGCGCCGCTCCGCCGTGACGGCGGTGATCTCCGGCGACCGCGCGGCCCGTGCGCCGATGGAGGCCCAGCGGGTGCGCCGCGCCTTCTACGACGGCCGCCTCGCCGATCTCGGCACCGCGGCCCCCGCCTCCTTCATCCCGCTGATCAGCGACAACTGGACGCTCAACTTCAGCTGGCAGGGCGTCGGCGCGTTCCCCGCGGCCGAGCGCGACAAGCTGCACGGCATCGTCTCCACCGCCCACAAGCGCGGTCAGCGCGTCCGCTTCTGGGCCACCCCCGACCTGGCGGGTCCGGCGCGCGACGCGGTGTGGGGCGAGCTCCTCGCCGCCGGCGTCGATCACCTGAACACGGACGACCTCGCGGGACTCGAGGCGTTCCTCGACGCACACGGGAAGTAACACCCGTTCGGAGGACGTGCCGGTCGACCGGATGGTCCCTTCGCTGCGCAACACTGACGGCCGAAGCCGCGGTGCTGACGCGGCGGAGGAGGGTGTTCCATGGCCATCTCGGTCTCTGTGGTGCTGCTGCTCGTGATCCTTGCAGTGGTCTTTCTGCGTAACGGCGCGCTGAAGTTCTCGCACGCTCTTGTCTGCGCGCTGCTCGGCTTCTACCTGGCGAGTTCCAGCGTGGCGCCGACCATCCACAACGGGCTCACGGCCACGGCCCACATCGTCAGCGGCCTGCAGCCGTGAACATCCGCCTGCTGCCGTGATCGTTTCGCCTTCATGAACAACTGTCACGTTTCCATGGACACTTCAAGGGTGCCGACCTAGCTTCGGCGCATGTCCAGCAGACTGCGTCGTCTCGGTTTCAGCAGTGCGGTGGCCCTGGCCGCGGCGTCCCTCGCGTACCCGGCCCACGCCGACGACATCCCGAAGGCACCGGGGCACCGGCTCGTCGAGCAGTACGCGGGAGCTCCCGCCGTCGCCCAGCCGTTGCCCGGCGAACAGCCGCCCCGGCACCCGTATCTCGCGGCCAACGGCCGCAGCGGCATGCACGCCGACGCGGCGGGCAGCGGAACGTACCCATGGAACGGGCCCCTCGGAAAGAAGCCGCAGGTCGCCAGCGCGAAGATGGCGGCGATCGGCGGTGAGTGCGCCACCGTCACCTTCGACCGCGCGGGCCGCATCGTCACCGTCTGCGGCACCTTCACCGGCTTCCTGGTGAAGCTGCTCGATCCGGACTCGCTGGAGACGCTCGCCGAGTACAAGCTGCCGCAACGCCCCTCCACCGTCGAGGCGATCACCCGGCTCGACTTCTCGAAGATCTTCAAGGACACCTCGGGCGGCGCCTACTCGTACCTCGACAACGAGGACCGGCTCGTTCTCGCCGACTCGCGGCAGCACATCGTCCGGCTCGCGCACGAGCAGACGGCGGACGGCAGTTGGCGGTTCGTCGTGGACAAGGACTGGGACCTGACGGAGCACGTCCCGCACGACTGCGTGACCTGGTCACATCTCTACCCGAGTGGCGAATGTGACCCGGTCACGTCGGTGATGCCCGACTGGGAGGGCCGGATCTGGTGGGTGACCCGGCAGGGCCGCGTCGGCACCGTCGATCCCGACTCCGGGGACATCCGCTCCATCCGCCTGGAGGGCGAGGAGATCCAGAACTCGTTCTCCGTCGCCGATGACGGCGTGTCGATCGTCTCCGACCACGCGCTCTACAGCTTCCGGGCGGCCGCCGACGGGACGCCGAAGGCCGTCTGGCGCCAGACCTACGACCGGGGGACGGGCACCAAACCAGGCTCGGTGAACCAGGGTTCGGGCACCACCCCCGACCTCTTCGGCGCGGGCGACGACTACGTGGCGATCACCGACAACGCCGACGACCGCATGAACGTCCTCGTCTACCGCAGAGGCGCCGACGTCCCCGCCGACAAGCGCCTCGTCTGCAAGGTCCCCGTCTTCGGCTCCGGCGCGTCCACCACCGACAACTCGCTGATCAGCTGGGGCAACAGCCTGGTCGTCGAGAACAACTACGGCTACGAGAACATCACGTCGCTGACCTTCGGGCGCAGCGTCGTCGGCGGGGTCAGCCGGATCGATGTACGCGAGGACGGCAGCGGCTGCGACACCGTGTGGGAGAGCGCTGTCCGCGCACCGTCGAATGTGCCCAAACTGTCCACGGCCGCCGGTCTTTTGTACTTCTACACGAAGGAGCCCAACAGCCTCGGCATCGATGCCTGGTACCTGACGGCGGTCGACTTCCGCACCGGCGAGACCAAATGGAAGCGTCTCGCCGGCACGGGCATCGCCTACGACAACAACTGGGCGCCGGTCACCCTGGGCCCCGACGGCACGGCGTACGTCGGTGTCTTCAACGGGCTCGTGGCGGTGCGGGACACCGAGTGACCGGCGGCGCCCGGGCTCACGCCGTGGAGAACACGCCGATGCCGTTCGGCACCGGGCGCTCCGCGCCACCGCTCGGGTTGTTCCGTACGGTGACGGAATCGGCGCCCGGTGGCCTGGCGACCAGGGTGCTCGACGAGACCAGTGTGGACGAGCCGCCGCCGTCCAGGCTGAATCCGTCGGCCGCGCCCAACTCGCGCAGGGTGCCGGCCACTTCGGCGATCGTCAGGCCCGTACGGAACTCGGGGGAGCCGTCGAGCGAGAGCAGCAGCAGACGCTTGCCGTCGTCGGCGATTCCGGCGGCGGTCCGCACCGCGGAGGTCACGGCGTCGATTCCGGGCAGTGGCGCGCCGCCGCGCAGCACCGGGTAGCCGCCGAGCGCGAAGCGGAACGGGGTGCGGGACTCGGCCGCCACCAGACGGTGCCGGACGCTCACCGGGTCGCCGACCGACAGCTTGCGCAACTGCTGGGCGCCCGCCTCGCGGCCCACCAGGACCGTGCTGCCGCGGGCCACGGGGCCGCTGCCGGGCGTGTCGGCCGACTCCACGACACGCCCGTGGCTGACGGTCACCTCGTGGGTGTCCGTGCTGCAGGGCGCGCCCCGGTTCGTGTCGGTGCCACAGGTGGAGCGCACCCGCGATGTGCTGCCCCAGTCGCTGGTGAACGCGCCGACGGAACCCACGGGCAGGGCGTACTGGTTGAGCCCGCCGAGCGGCAGCCGGGTCTCGGCGGTGCGCACTTCGCCGTCCAGGCGGAGATCGTCCATGCGGGCCCGCCGGTCGAAGCCGACGCCGAGCACGGCCTCGGTCGTCACGCCCGGCGGCATCGCAGGGCCGAAGCGCTGGCCATTGGGCACCGCACCCTTGAGGGCGCGGCCGCGGGCGACCGCAGGGCCGACGGGCGCGCCGGTGGCCTCGACGCCCGGATGCTGGGTCTCGCTGATGTTGAAGAAGTCGCCGTTGATCCCGCCGACCGCACCGGCCCCGTCGGCGAGCGTGGACACGGCGGAACGGGCGCCCACCGCACCGGGATAGAGCAGGTCGACGCCGGTGCGCGGGTCGCTCAGGTCGATGTCGAGCACATGTGCGCGTGCCATGCCGTGCGATGCCGGAATGTCGAACTGCTGGTAGGACACGCCCGGAGCGATCTCCGAACCACCCGCCTTGCGGGTGCCCTGCACGGCGTCGGCCGGTGCCGCTCCCATCAGAGCCGCACCGGCCAGCGTGCCGAATGCCGTCAGTACCGAGAGCGCCGCTCTCGCCGTTCTGAATCGTAGGAAAGTGTGTTCGCGTAGTGTCGCCACTGCGCCCCCTGTTGTCTCCCTGGCCAGGCCAACTGCCCCAGTGTGGGGGCCGTGTGAGGAGTTCACCAGATGACGGTGCCCGTCGGCTGCAGGGCTTGCGGCTAGCTGCCGACCAATCGGGAACGGATGAGAAAACGTACACCTTCGGGTGCCTCGAGGGAGAAGCCGCTGCCCCGGCCCGGTACGACATCGACGATCAGCCGGGTGTGGCTCCACACCTCGTGCTGGCTCTTCGACATCCAGAAGGCGACCGGCTCGGCGACGCCCGCCACGTCCAGCGAGGCGAGGCGCACATCGGAGTCGCCGGTCCGGAACTCGCCCGCCGGGTAGCACATCGGGGCGCTGCCGTCGCAGCAGCCGCCGGACTGGTGGAACATCAGCGGTCCGTGGGTCTCCCGCAGCCGCCGCACCAGTTCGGCGGCCGCGGGGGTGAGCTCCACGCGCGGGGATTCGGTCATGGGCCGCCGCCATTCCTTGCTCGCCGGGCCGCCGTTGAGGCGGTGACCCAGTCAACCCCGCGCAAGGTTGCGAGGACGTTGCACACGCGGCCGGACAGGGTGACGGTCCCTCACCAGACCAGGACCGCCCGCACCGTCTTGCCGCCCCGGCCGGTGCCGACGACCTCAAGGCGCGCCGCGAGGTGCCGCACCATCGCGAGGCCGCGCCCGCTCTCCCGCTCGGTGTCCGCCTTGAGATCGGTGTCCGCCTTGAGCACATGCGGACTGACCGGGCTCGCGTCATGGACCTCGACGGTCACCTGGTCGTTGGAGACGACCAGGCGCAGGCGGCAGGCGCTGCGGCCGTGCCGGGTGGCGTTGGTGACGAGTTCGGACACGATCAGCGTGGCGTCGTCCACCCGCTCCGCGTCGACCTTCGTCACATGGCGATGGGGGCGGGTCAGGAACACGGAGGTCAGCTTCCGTGCCCGGCCCGCCGAAGCGGCCTCCTGAGGCAGGGCGAATTCGGCGCGTGCAGTGTGCCGATGGGCGCGCGTGTGCGCACGCATGGCGACTCACTTCCCCTCCCTGGGACAAACCGGCGCACTCATGGAACTCCGTCCACCGGGGCCACGGCATGTCTTGCGTGGCCGGTCCTGCCCCACGGTGATGCCCATCCCGGGGGATCGCCAACCGGGCCGCCGGTCAGGGAATGCGAGCCACCGCGGCGTAGATCCCGCTGCTTTCCGGCTCCGGGCGTGCGGTGTCCCTGAAGTAGAGGTCGGACGCCGCGTGCGAGAGCACCAGATGACTGCCGGAGGGCAGCGCGTCGACGAGGGTACGCACGATGCCGTACGGGTCCTGGTCGTCGGGAAGGAAGTGCATGAGCGCGATGAGCGAGAGGCCGATCGGGCGCTCGAAGTGGCATGAACGCGCGGTTCTGCCGTGCGGCGTCCTTCGCCTCGGGCGGCAGCTTCTCACCCACCGCCTCGTCGACGGGGTGGTTGTCCTTGCCGCCGAGGAGCCAGTCATAGACGCGCGCGGGATGCGGCGACCATGGTGATGGGGCGTCCCGCCCGGAACGCGGTCGCGGCGGGCGGGACGCGGGGTCGGTACGTGCGGTCAGCTGCCGAGGCCGATGCGGTGCACCTGGTCCTGGCCCTCGGGGCCGGAGCCCGACTTGTCGACCGCGTACGCGGTGCCGTCGGTCACCTGGACGTGGTTGGGGTTGGCGCCGGTGGCCAGGGTCTCGACGACCGTGCCCTGGCGGGGGTCGACGACGGTGATGTTTCCGGGCGTCCGGTTGGCGACCAGGACGTGGCCCGAGCGCCGGTCGGTGGCGACGGACAGGGCGCCCGCGCCGGTCGGAACGGTTTTCGTGACGGCGCCCGCGCGCAGGTCGACGACCGAGAGGGCGCCGGCGGCCTGGTCGGTGGTGTAGGCGGTGCGGCCGTCCTTGGACAGCGCGACGGAGATCGGGCCGTCGCCGACCGGGATGAAGCGGGGGCTCTCGCCCTTCGGGGTGATCTCGATGATCCGGTCGTTCTTGAGGTCGGTGGCGTACGCGGCGCCGGTCTTCTCGTTCACCGCGAGTCCGGCCGGGCTCGCGCCTTCGACCGTGACGCGCTTCTTCTCCTTGTACGTACGGGTGTCGAAGGCGACGACGGTGCCGTCCCCGAAGCCGCTCGCCCACACCAGGTCGTGCTTCTCGTCCACGACGATCTCGCGGGCGTGGTTCACGCCGGGCAGCGAGGCGAGGTGCTTGCCGGTGCGCTGGCTGTAGACGGCGACGGAGTTGTCGCGGGTGTTCGTCGTCCAGACGGTGTTGTGCTCGTCGTCGACGGCGACGCCGTAGACGGCCTCGACCGCGCCGGTCTCCTCGTTGGTGACGGGAGGCGTGTACGTCGCCTCGACCTTCAGCGTGCTCGGGTCGACCTTCAGGAGGCTGGAGTTGGTGACCGGCGGGCGGCCCACCGCCGCAGTGGCCCACAGCACGTTGTTCCGCTCGGAGTACGCGGACTGGTAGAGGCCTTTGACGAGCGGCGCGGAATCGACGGTCGAGCCGGCCGAGCCGCTCGGGGCGGACGCGTGACCGGAGTGCGCGGTAGCCGTGGCGGGCAGCGCGAGCGAGCTGCCCGCGGCGAGGGCCACGGCGACCGCGGCGGCACGGCGGATACGGCGGGTGATGGAGGTCATGCTGCGTCAATCTCCTTGACAGAGGCACCTCTGTGAGAGGCGATCACTCATCAACTTAGCTTAGGCTCACCTAAGTAAATGACGATTCGCCGTGTGGCGCGCACCACAACTCGCCGGAGTGGTGCGGGCGTTGGCGTGAACAGCCCCCTCACGCCCGAGCGGACCGCTCGCCCCGTGCCCGGTAGAGGTCCGCGAGGAGCGCGACGGCGGCGTGCGTCGCCGGGTGCGGATCGTGGCGCCGCCAGATCAGCCGGACGGTGATGGGCGCGGCGTCGCGCAGCGGCCGGAAGACGACGCCGTCGCGGCGGTACTGGTTGCCGGTGCTCTCGGGGGTGAGGCCCACGCAGCGGCCCGACGCGATGATGGCGAGCCAGTCGTCGATGTCCCGCGTGTACTCGACGGTCGGCCGCGTCCCCTCCGGCCACAGCTCGGCCGTGGTGGTGCCGGTGCGCCGGTCGATGAGCAGGGTCCGCTCCCGTATGTCGGCCAGCGGGACGGAGCGGCGCCTCGCCCACGGGTCGTCAGCGGCCATGGCGCAATAACGGCGTTCCTGTCCGACCACGGCGTCGGCGAACCGGGCCTCGTCGAAGGCGGTCCGTACGACGGCGAGATCGCACAGGCCCTCCGCGAGGCCGCCGGTCGCCGAGTTCGTGCGGATCAAGTACAGCTCGACGTCCGGGTGTTCGGCGGCCCAGCGGCGCTGGAACTCCGCGGTGTGACGGCCCATCGCCGACCAGGCGTGGCCGATGCGGAGCCGGGTGTGCCCGGTGGTCGCCTCGCGCACGAGGTCATCGGCCTCCGCGAGGACATGACGGGCCCTGGCCAGGACCTGCACGCCGGCGGTCGTCGGCGTGACGCTCCTGCTGGTGCGGTGCAGCAGTCGCACCCCGAGGGTCTCCTCGAGGCCGGCGAGGGTGCGCGAGACGGCCGCCTGGGACACGCCGAGCTCGGCGGCCGCGTCGGTGAAGCTGCCGGTGTCGATGATGGCCACCAGGCAGCGCAGATGCCGAAGCTCCAGATCCATGACCCCAGCGTATAGATGAGCACTCACATGCATTTTGCGTATGCGTGCGGGAGGCGCATTCTGCGGTGCATGCGAAGGTCTCAAGGCGCCGACGGGCTCGGGGAAGTTGCGGGGGCGGAAGGTTCGGCCGGCCGGTTCTCGGGGACGGCCATGATGCTCGGCAGCGGTCTCTCCAACCAGGTCGGTGCCGCCACGGGCGCGCTCGCCTTCGACGCGATCGGTCCTGCCGGGGTGGTGGCCGTGCGGCAATGGGTCGCGGGCGCCCTCCTGATGGCGGTGGGCAGACCGCGGCTGCGCGCCTTCACCTGGCGGCAGTGGTGGCCTCTGCTGTGTCTCGCGGCGGTCTTCGCCACCATGAACCTGTCGCTCTACACCGCGATCGACCGCGTGGGTCTCGGCCTCGCGGTGACCCTGGAGTTCCTGGGCCCGCTGACGGTCGCCCTTGCCGCGTCGCGGCGGGCGGTGGACCTGGGCTGTGCCCTCGTCGCGGGGGCGGCGGTGGTCACGCTGGCCCGCCCGCAGCCCACCACCGACTACGCCGGCATCGCGCTCGGCCTGCTCGCGGCGGTCTGCTGGGCCTCGTACATCCTGCTCAACCGCACCGTCGGGGCCCGCCTTCCGGGCGCCGAGGGATCGGCGACGGCGGCGGGCATCTCCGCCCTGCTTTACCTGCCGGTCGGCATCGTGGTCCTCGCCCACCACCCGCCGACCCTCACCGCCCTTGCCTGCGCGAGCGCCGCCGGACTGCTGTCCTCCGCGGTGCCGTTCCTGGCCGATCTGCTGGCCCTGCGCCGGGTCGACGCCCGCTTTTTCGGGATCTTCATGAGCGTCAACCCCGTCCTCGCCGCCTTCGTCGGCCTGATCGCCCTGGGGCAGGCTCTGGACTGGGTGGAGTGGCTGGCCATCGCGGCGATCGTCGCGGCGAACGCGGTGAGCATTCTCGTGCCCGGACGGAGTCCCCGGCGGCAACCGGCCGTCCGGTCACGGCCGATGACCGCGGACCGGACGGCGTCCGGCGAGCCGATCCGCCACTAGGCAACTCGCGCGGGAGCGGCTACTCGAACCGTGTGGTGTCGCCCGCGCCGCGCCGCACGATCTCGGCCTCGCCGCTGGAGAAGTCGATGACCGTGGTCGGCTTCGTGCCGCAGTCGCCGGAGTCGACGACGTCGTCCACCACGTGGTCGAGCCGCTCCTTGATCTCCCAGCCCTGCGTCAACGGCTCGTCCTCGTCGGGCAGCAGCAGCGTGCTGGAGAGCAGCGGCTCGCCGAGCTCGGCGAGCAGGGCCTGCGTCACGACGTGGTCGGGAATCCGGACGCCGACCGTCTTCTTCTTCGGGTGCAGGAGCTGACGCGGCACCTCCTTCGTCGCGGGCAGGATGAAGGTGTAGCTGCCCGGCGTGGCCGCCTTGATCGCCCGGAACACGTCGTTGTCGACGTGCACGAACTGCCCCAGCTGCGAGAAGTCCCGGCAGACCAGCGTGAAGTGGTGACGGTCGTCGAGGTTCCGGATCGTCCGGATGCGGTCGAGGCCGTCACGGTTGCCCAGCTGACAGCCGAGCGCGAAACAGGAATCCGTCGGGTACGCGACGAGCGCGCCGGACCGGATGTCGTCCACCACCTTGCCGATGGTGCGCTGCTGCGGATTCTCGGGGTGCACGTCGAAGTACTTCGCCATCCGCCGAGCGTACGTGATCAGACGGCCGGCTCCGGCGCGGCGAACGGGCGTCGAGTGCGGATGTAGCTCAGCTTAACGATGGTGCAATTCTCTTTGCTTGTCCTTTCAGGTCGCCGACGGCATCGTTCAAGGGGCAACGGCCCGATGGGTCGAACGATGCGCGGGCCACGGCCCGGACAAGGAGAACCAGCGTGAGCGGCGTCCCCGGAAGAACCTACGCAGGGATACGGGTGGGGGTCCTCGCGCTCCTGTGGGGATCGACCTTCCTGTGGATCAAACTGGCCCTCGACGGTCTCTCGCCCGTCCAAGTCACCCTCGTACGCTGTGCGTTGGGAACCCTGACTCTCACGGTCCTGCTGTTCGGCGGGCGGCGTCGGCTTCCTCAGGGCGGGGCGACCTGGCGGCACATCGTCGTGGCCGCGTTCTTCTGCAACGCCCTGCCGTTCGGTCTCTTCAGCGTGGGCGAGCAGACCGTCGACTCCGGGGTGGCCGGCGTACTCAACGCGACGACTCCGCTGTGGTCGGTGCTCATCGGCCTCGCCATCGGCACGGAACGCGGGCTGCGCCCCGTCCGCCTGGCCGGGCTCCTGCTCGGCTTCGCGGGAGTGCTGCTGATCTTCGCCCCGTGGCAGCAGTCGGGGCTCGCGAGCTGGGGCGCGCTCGCCATCGTGGGCGCCGCGGGCAGTTACGCCGTCGGATTCGCGTACATGGGACAACATCTGGTCGGGAAGGGCATCCCCACCATCTCCCTCTCCACGGCCCAACTCCTCGCCGCGACGGGGCTTACGACGCTGATGGTGCCGGTCGGCGGCCTCGAAACGGTCCATGTCCATCCCAAAGCCCTGATCGCCGTCGTCGTCCTGGGTGTCTTCGCCACCGGCATCACCTTCCACCTCACCTACCGGGTCATCGCCGACGAGGGTGCGACGAACGCCGCGACGGTCGGCTATCTGCTGCCGGTGGTCTCCGTCGGGCTCGGCGCCGTCGTGCTCGACGAGGCCTTCAGCCTCCGCGTGGCGGCGGGCATGGTCGTCGTACTCGTCGGAGTCGGTATGACGCGACGTCAGAAGCGGGCAGCCGCACCGGAGATCATGCAGAACCCCGAGGGCGGCGACCCCCGGATCGTCGAAGCACAGCACGCAGAGCAGCACGCAGAACAGGACGCAGAACAGGACGCGGTGAAATGACCGAAGTGACGGTGACGGACTCCCTCGCGGAGTCGCTGCCCGTGGACGCCATCGTGATCGGTGTCGCCCAGGGACCCAAAGGGCCGATACCCACCCCCGACGCCACGGCGTTCGACGGCCTGTCGGCCGAACTGCTCGGTGCCCTCGGCATGACCGGTGCCGCGGGCGAGGCCGTCAAAGTCCCCGCGCCGACCGGGATCGAGGCGCGCCTCGTGCTCGCGGTCGGCCTGGGCGAGGCCGACGCCGACGGCGGGCACGACACCGAGGCGCTGCGCCGCGCCGCGGGCGTCGCGGCCCGGACCCTGGCCGGTGCGACGAAGGCCGTCCTCGCCCTTCCGGCCGCCACGGCCGATGCCGTGGAGGCGGTGGCGCTCGGCGGACTGCTCGGTGCGTACGCGTTCACCGCGTACCGGACCACCGGCGAGGACAAGCCGCCCGTGGGCGAATTGTCGATCCTCACCCGGCACGGGCACGCCGCGGCCGCGCTGCGCCGCGCCACGGTGATCGGCCAGGAGCTGAACCGTGCCCGTGACCTCGTCAACACACCGGCGAACGACCTGTATCCGGAGAGCTTCGCCGCCACCGTGCGGGTGGTCGGCGCGGAGTTCGGACTCGCGGTCGACGTGCTCGACGAGACGGCGCTCGCCGAGCACGGGTTCGGCGGCATCCTCGGGGTCGGCCAGGGCTCGGTGAATCCGCCGCGGCTTGTGCGGATCGCCCACACCCACCCCCGGGCGCGGACGAGCATCGCCCTTGTGGGCAAGGGCATCACCTACGACTCGGGCGGCATCTCGCTCAAGCCCGTCGGCTTCAACGAGATCATGAAGCGCGACATGTCGGGCGCCGCCGCCGTGTTCGCCGCCGTGACGGCCGCGGCACGGCTCGGCCTCCCGATCGACGTCACCGGCTGGCTGGCCCTTGCGGAGAACATGCCGTCCGGGTCCGCCGTCCGCCCCGGCGACGTGCTGCGGATGTACGGCGGCAGAACCGTCGAGGTGCGCAACACCGATGCCGAGGGGCGGCTCGTCCTGGCTGACGCCCTGGTGCGCGCAGCCGAGGAACGGCCGGATGCCGTCGTGGACGTGGCGACCCTGACCGGCGCCATGCGGATGGGGCTCGGCAACCGCCTCTTCGGGGTGATGTCCCCCGACGACGCGTTCCGAGAGCGCATCGTGGACGCCGCGGGGCGCACCGGCGAACCGGCCTGGCCGATGCCGCTGCCCGCCCAGCTGCGGGAGGGCCTTGACTCCCCGGTGGCCGACATCGCCAACCAGGGGGAGCGGATGGGAGGCGGACTCGTCGCGGGCCTGTTCCTCAAGGAGTTCGTGCCGGCCGGCACCCGCTGGGCACATCTCGACATCGCGGGACCGGCCTTCCACGAGGGTGCTCCGTACGGCTATACGCCCCAGGGCGGCACGGGAACCGCGGTCAGGACCCTGGTACGCCTCGCGGAGGAGCTTGCCGATGCCCGCTCTTGAGACCGTCACGGCAGCCGCGGCACCCTCGCCGTTCTGGTGCGGGCGGACCGAGCGCTCGGAGGGGCGGCGATGAGGATCCTTCACCAGGTCGACTCGTTCACCCGGACCCCGTTCACGGGCAATCCCGCCGGGGTGGTCCTCGACGCGGACGGCATGACGGACGCCGACATGCTCGCCGTGGCGCGCGAGCTCAACAAGTCCGAGACGGCGTTCGTGCTGCCCCCTGACGGCGCCGATCACGACGTACGCGTCCGCTTCTTCACCCCGACGACGGAAGTGCCCACCTGCGGGCACGCCACGGTGGGCGCGCACTTCGCCAGGGCCGTCGAGTACGGGCTGCCGTCCGGCTCGCTGGTGCAGAAGACGGGCGGCGGGCTGTGCCAGCGGGTGGAGATCATCCGTGACGGTGGCGGTGACCGGGTGCGGATCGGGATGCACCAAGGGGCGGCCGACTTCGGGCCCGAGCTGGACGGCACCCAGGTGGACCGCCTGCTGCGGGCACTCGGTGCGAAATCCGGCGACCTCGCGGAGGACGGGCCCGTCCAGATCGTCTCGACCGGGCACTCCAAGGTCATCGTGGAACTGCGCGACCGCGCCGCCGTGGACGGTCTGCGCCCCGAACCGGCCGCGCTGACTGCGCTCAGCCGCGAGGTCGGCAGCAATGGCTGGTTCGTCTTCACCCGGGCCACCGGCGAGGCCGAACTCCTCACCTGGGCCCGGATGTTCGCCCCGGCGATCGGCATCGCCGAGGACCCGGTGACCGGCAACGGGCACGGCCCGCTCGGCGCCTACCTGGTGCACCACGGAATCGTGCCCGCACCGGGCGGGCGGCTCGACTTCACCGGCCGCCAAGGCGTGGCGATGGGACGGCCCGGTGAGGTCGGCGTACGGGTCGACGTGCGGTCCGGCTCCCGGCGGGGCGGGGAACTCCTGGTCTCGATCACGGGCGACGCGACGACGGCGTTCCGCGCGCGACTGAACGCGTGACGAAGGCGTGAGGAATCACCCGCCGTCGCGTACGTCGACCAGCTGACAAGGGCGATGTCCGAATCCCGCCAGCATCCGTGATCGCGGCATCCCACTGTGGAGGTGAAACGAAAGCGAGCGAAAGCGAACGGAAGGGAGGCGAAGGCGACTATGACCGCCTACACGACCATCACCAGCCCGTTGGGCGAACTCTTGCTGGTGGGCGAGGAAACAAGCGACGGCACCACGCTGACGTCGCTGTCCGTGCCCGGCCAGAAGAGCGCCCCTGCGGTGCGCGCCGACTGGCGGCACGCACCCGACCGGTTCGCGGGCGTCGCCCGGCAGCTGGCCGCGTACTTCGCCGGTGAACTCACCGAGTTCGACATCGAGTTCACCCCGAGCGGCACGGAATTCCAGCGGCGGGTGTGGCGCGCCGTGGAGGACATCCCGTACGGCACGTCGACCACGTACGGCGCGCTCGCCGAGCGGCTCGGGGTGCCCCGCGGGCGCGTCCAGGCCCTGGGCGCCGCGATCGGTGCGAACCCGCTCCTGATCGTGCGGCCCTGCCACCGCGTCATCGGCGCGGACGGCTCGCTGCGCGGCTACGCCGGCGGTGTGGAGCGCAAGGTGCAGCTCCTCACCCATGAGGGCGCCCTGCAGCCCACCCTCGTCTGACGCGTCCCGGCTCCGTCCACGCCCCGGCCGGAGCCGGGGGACGCCCCGCCCCGCAAGCCGGGGAACGCCCCGCCCCGCAACCCGAAGGACCCGAACCATGACCGCCACCACGCGCCCCGCGAGCCGCGTCACGTCACGTGTCGACGCGGGGGACTGGTCCGCGCTGACCGCCGAGCTCGACGCGCACGGCCACGCACTCACCGGCCCGCTCCTGAGCGCGGGGGAGTGCCGTGAGCTCGCCGCCCTGTACGACGACGCCGACCGATTCCGCACCACCGTCGACATGGCCCGGCACCGCTTCGGCTCCGGCCAGTACCGTTACTTCACCCATGAACTGCCCGATCTTGTCCGGGAGTTGAGGGAGGCCTTCTACCCCCGGCTGCTGCCCGTCGCCCGCGACTGGGCCGAGAAGCTGGGGAAGGCCGCACCCTGGCCGGACAGCCTGGAGGAGTGGGTCGCGATGTGCCACGCGGCGGGCCAGTCCAAGTCCGCCCAGATCCTGCTGCGTTACGGCCCCGGCGACTGGAACGCCCTGCACCGCGACGTGTTCGGCGACATGCTCTTCCCGCTCCAGGTCGTCATCGGCCTCGACACCCCCGGAACTGACTTCACCGGCGGCGAGTTCCTCATGACCGAGCAGCGCGCACGCGCCCAGTCACGCGGATCGGCCACGACGCTGCCGCGGGGACACGGCCTGATCTTCACCACCCGCGACCGGCCCGTGGCCTCCAAACGTGGCTGGTCGAACGCCCCTATGCGGCACGGCGTGAGCACCGTCCGTTCCGGGCGGCGGCGCACGCTCGGCCTGGTCTTCCACGACGCGGCGTGAAGTCCCCGGGCGCGTACACACTCTGCGGCCCGGACGGAAAGCCGTATCGCAGCAGCACGCCCGGCACGCTGGGCGGACACCGGCGCGGGCGCCTGTACGGACGCCTGGACTGCCCCTCCGCGCTGCGCGCCATCGCCCGCGGCCACTACGTCGCCCACCGGGTGTTCTTCGCCGACGAGGCGACCGCGATCGCCGCCGGACACCGGCCGTGCGCGGTCTGCCTGCCCGCCTCGTACGCCCGATGGAAGGCCCACACGACAGGCCCAGACGACAGCCCAGGCGGAACTCCCCACACGGAAGGCGGCACGACCGCACCATGAGCATCCGCGACCGCACCATGAGCATCCTCGAAGAACGGGAGCACTCCCGCTCACCCCTCATCGCCGCAGCGGAACTGGCCGCCCACCCGGACCTGCCCGTCCCCCTCGCGCACACCGAAGCCGAACTCGCAGCCCTCATCGGCCTGTTGAGACTCCCCAAGGCGCGTATCGAGACCGTCGTCATCGGGCACAGCCGAGATCAGGCCTCCCGAAGCTCCGCCGGGGCGTTCGCCGCCGCCTGGACGGCACGCGGCGGCACGGTCATCGCGACGGTGCACTGGCCCGAGACGGCCGCCTCCTGGCTGCGCGCCGCGAACCGCCTGACCGCCGAACTGCCGCACGCCTGGGTGATGGCGGCCGCGCCCCTCGGCTTCGCCCAGCTCGCCCGACGCCTGCGGCACTCCACCGCATGGGACCCCGCCCGCACCTACGCCTTCGGCTCCCTCGCGGACTCGCGGCTGCCCGCGCTCGCCGGTCCTGGCGTCCTCGACGGGCTGCGCGGTGCGAGCACGGACGGCGCCACCTGGGACGTACGCCGGGGATGGGTCACCTCATACGCGCCGGTCAACTCCGCCCCCCGCTCGAACGGTTGACCTGTACGCTCGGGCGATGAACGCAGAAGACGCCAACCTCCTCATCGACACCAGCAAGCCCCACCCGGCCCGCGTCTACGACTGGCTGCTCGGCGGCAAGGACAACTACCTGGTCGATCAGGAGATGGGCGAGAAGCTGCCGCCCGAGGCGAGGGCCAACGCGGCACGGAACCGCGCGTTCATGCACCGTGCCGCCGCCTGGCTCGCGCACCACGGCATCCGCCAGTTCCTCGACATCGGCACCGGCATCCCCACCACGCCGAACCTGCACCAGATCGTCCAGGAGATCGCCCCCGCCTCCCGGGTCGTGTACGCCGACAACGACCCCATCGTGCTGCGTCACGCCGAAGCCCTCCTTGTCAGCACCCCGGAAGGCGCCACGGACTACATCCAGGCGGATGTGCGCAGGCCCGAGGCCATCCTCGACCACGCACGCGAGTTCCTGGACTTCGGCAGACCCGTCGCCCTGTCCCTCATCGCGCTGCTGCACTTCATCACCGACGACGAGGATCCGTACGCCCTCACCCGCTCCCTTGTGGACGCCCTGCCGTCCGGCAGCTACCTGGTCCTCTCGCACGGCACCACCGACGAGCATCCCGAGCTCGTGGAGTCCGTCAAGAACACCTACCGGGAGGGCCGGGTGCCGCTGCGGATGCGGCGCCGCGAAGAGGTCGAGCCCTTCTTCGACGGCCTGGAGCTCGTCGACCCGGGTCTGGTGACGGCGACGCGCTGGTACCAGGAATCGCCCGCCCCGAAGGATGAGTTGAGCGGCTTCTACGTGGGCGTCGCCCGCGTCCCGTAAGGGACGGGAGGAGCCCCCGACCTGCCCCGCGGCCCGCCTTTCCTTACGCTGGAATCAGAGGTGAGGAGGGCGTCATGCCGGCCATCGCCGTGCACAAGGCAGCGCTGCGTGAGGGGCTCGTCCTTCCGTATGCCGAGGTGGGCGGCCCCTCGGGTGTGCCGGTCGTCCTTGTCCACGGCTATGTCGACTCCTGGTGGACGTTCGAGCCGCTGCTGCGGCGCATGCCCGCCTCGCTGCATGCGTACGCGCCCACGCAGCGAGGCCACGGAGACGCCGACAAGCCCGCGGACGGCTATCTCCCCGAGGACTTCGCCACCGACCTCGTCGCCTTCATGGACGGCGTGGGGATCGAGCGCGCGGTGCTCGTCGGGGGATCGAGCGGAGGGGTGCAGGCGCGCATCGTCGCGGGCCGCTATCCCGACCGGGTGGCAGGTCTCGTACTCCTGGGCGTCCCGGTCGCCCTCGCCGACAAGCCCGCGGCCGCCGAGCTCTGGGAAGCCGTACGGGACCTTGAGGACCCGGTGGACCGTGACTTCGTGGAGCGGTTCGCGCTCGGCATGACGGCCGAGCCCGTCGCCCGCGGTTTCCTGGAGACCATCGTCGAGGAGAACCTGAAGGCACCCGCCCGCGTATGGCGGGAGACGCTGCGCGGCCTCCTCGAAACCGATCTGCGCGCGACCCTGGCCGGGATCCTCGTCCCCACCCTGGCCGTCTGGGGCGACCAGGACCCGATCGTGACGCGCGCGGAGCAACAGACGGTCCTCGACACCGTCATCGGCTCCCGGCTGATCGTCTACGAGGGCGCGGGGCATGCCGTGTACTGGGAAAGGCCGGAACGGGTGGTGCGGGACATCGCCGACTTCGCCAAGAGCGCCGCCTGATCAGCGGCGCCCCGCCGTGCTCGGCAGGATCGCTTGCGGATGCCATCGGCGTACGGGCGTGCTGTGCTGGCCATGGAGCGGCGGCCGCCACGCGGCGTCCCCCCACATGCCCTTCACCGCACCGCCTCGTCACACAAGGAGTCAGCCGTCATGGCGATCTTCATGCACGCCTCCCTCCCGGGTACCACCACCGACCAGTACGACGCCCTCAACGCGAAGCTCCAGGAAACGCCCGAGATCTTCGACGGCTGTATCGCCCACGTCTGTGTCCCGAGCAGCGACGGCCTGGACATCTACGACCTCTGGGAGTCCGAGCAGCACATGCAGGCGTTCACCGGGAAGCTGATGCCCGTCGCCGAAGGACTCGGCATGTCCGGTCCCGGCGGACAGCCAAAGGTGGAATCCGTGCACAACTACTGGATTCCCTGAGCCTGACCGTCACGCGAGACCGTTTGCCGTGCGGGCCCGGCCCGCACGGGCGACGATGGAGGCATGGAGCGGACATCCCTCGGTGATGTCAGCACACCGGGACGCGTAGCCGCCGCCGACGAGGGCATCAGCGAGGAAGAGCTGGGCCTGGCGGCACGCAATCACGGGCTGCCGCTGGAAGCGCTGCGCTACGACGTCACACCGCCCGGCCTCCACTACGTGCTGGTCCACTACGACATCCCCGCGGCCGACGCGGACACCTGGCGGCTCTCCGTCGGCGGACAGGTCCGTACGCCCCTGGAACTGAGCCTCGCGGAACTGCGGGCGCTGCCGGCCGTCACCCACCGGGTCACGATGGAGTGCGCGGGCAACGGCCGCGCCCGGCTGAGCCCGCGCCCGGTCAGCCAGCCCTGGCTGGTGGAGGCGGTGGGCACTGCCGACTGGACGGGCGTACCGCTGCGGTCGGTGCTCGCGGCGGCGGGGGTCGAGGGCGGCGCGGTCGAGGCCGTCTTCACCGGCGCGGACCACGGTGTCGAGCGCGGCGTCGAGCAGGACTACCGGCGCAGCCTGCAACTCCCCGTGGACGCGGACGTACTGCTCGCGTACGCGATGAACGGCGGCCCGCTGCCGCCCCAGCACGGCTACCCGCTGCGGCTTGTGGTTCCCGGCTGGTACGGCATGGCGCACGTCAAATGGCTCCGCCACATCGAACTGACCGACACCCCGTTCACCGGCTTCCAGCAGGCCGTGGCCTACCGGCTCCGGCAGTCTCCCGACGAACCCGGCGAGCCCGTCACCCGGATCGCCCCGCGCGCCCTGCTGGTCCCGCCCGGCTTCCCGGACTTCATGTCACGCGTACGGGTCGTGCGCCCAGGACCCGTCGATCTTGCGGGACGCGCCTGGTCGGGATACGGGCCGGTCACCCGGGTCGAGGTCAGCACCGACGACGGCCGCACCTGGACCGACACCGAGGTCGCGGGACGGGGCCCGCACCTCTGGGGATGGCAGGCCTGGCACACCACATGGCACGCGACGGCGGGCTGGCACACCCTGACCGTCCGGGCATCCGACGCCGACGGCAACACCCAGCCCCTCGAACAGCCCTGGAACCGGGGAGGCTTCGGCAACAACGTCGTGCAACGCGTCCCGGTCCTGTGCTGCTGATTGACTCATCGACTCATCGACCCGAGGCACGCAGCCGGGTCGCGTCCTGCGCGGGCGGCAGCCCGAAGGCACGCCGGTATTCGCGGTTGAACTGAGTCGCGCTCACGTACCCGACGGCCTGCGCGGCCTGTACGGCCGTGGCGTCTCCGGCGACCAGCAGCCGGCGCGCCTCCTGCAGCCGCAGCGGGCTCATCCCGGTGGCGGCCTTGAAGTGGCGGTGCAGGGTGGCGGTGCGCCGAAGCCAAGGGCGCGTCCGTCACCCAACTGGCGCTCGCCTGGCTCCTGGCCCAGGGTGACGACATCGTGCCGATCCCGGGGACGCGTGATCCACGGCGGCTGGAGCAGAATGTCGCGGCGGCGGACCTCACGCTCACACCGGCGGACCTGGCCCGTGTCCAGGAGATCTTGCCGCACGGCGGCGCGGGGTCCCGCTACCCGGAGTCGATCATGCCGTCCTGGTGACGCCCGCGGCCCGGATCGCGTCGACGGCGATCCGGGCCGTCGTGCCGATGACCGCGTCGGCCGCGGGCAGGACGGCGGCCGTGGCGGCGGCGCGGGTGAACACGGCGACCGCGTACCGGCCGCCGTCGGGGTACTCGATGACGCCGACCTCGTTGCGCAGCGTCGGCAGGCTGCCGGTCTTGCCCGCCACGTGTACGTCGTCGAAGGGGAAGCCGGAGGCCATCCGGTGCGGCCACACCTGCAGGCCGAGGATCCGGCGGATGGCCGCCCCGTGCTCGGCCGTGCAGGCCTCGTCACGCCAGACCGCGCCGAGCAGCCGGGTCATCTCGCGCGGGGTGCTGCGATTGGACCGGGCGGGGTCCAACGCCCGTAGCCTGCCGATGACATGAGGGTCCGTCAGGACTTGGGAACCGCCAGGACCCGTGTCTTCCCTGAGGGTGGCCAGGAGTCCGCCGAAGGTGTGCAGCGCCCGGGTGCGGCTCAGACCGAGGTCCGCGGTCGCGCGGTTGACGGCGTCGATGCCGACCCGGTCGAGCAGCAGGTCGGCGGCCGCGTTGTCGCTGACCGCCATCATCGAGTACGCCAGGTCGCGCAGGGACATACGGACGGGATCGAGCATGGCGGCGAGGCCGGTCCCGCCGGGAGCGCGGTCCGTCAGCGGGCATTCCACCTGCTCGGTGAGGTCGAGGACGCCGGCCGCGGCCCGCTGGTGGAGGGCGACAAGGAGACAGAGCTTGTGGACGCTCGCCGTGACGACCGGATGGTCGCCGCCGGCGTCGATCTCCGCGCCGGAGTCGATGTCGCAGGCGTGCAGCCAGCCGGTGACGCCGGCTTCGGCGAAGGCCGTGCGGATGCGGTTGAGGGTGTCGTTCACAGCCAGAACTCCGATGCGGGGCGCAGGTGGAGAGGTCGCGACGGCGGGTCGGCGCTCGCCCCCGCGGTGTCGCGCAGGGCGCGCGTCGCCGCGTCCGCGAAGGT
The DNA here is from genome assembly GCF_040640795.1 of Streptomyces sp. NPDC021622. NCBI lineage: Bacteria > Bacillati > Actinomycetota > Actinomycetes > Kitasatosporales > Streptomycetaceae > Streptomyces > Streptomyces sp. NPDC021622. Next base: position 42,717 of record NZ_JBFACK010000024.1, on the reverse strand, counting down.
GCTGACGGCGGAGTCCCGGTGCCCCTGCGGCCAGGCGACGGAGTGCCGCCAGGCCAGGGGTGCACCGGTGAGGGGGCGCCAGACGACGTCCGGGTCCCGGTCGCCGGAGGGGTGGACGTCCCGGGGGCTGAAGGCGACCGCGTTCGCCGAGAGGACCAGGCCCCGCACGAAGCTGGATCCCTGGCCGTGCCGGACGGTGGCGGGGGAGTAGCCGCCCCGCGCGCAGGTGGTCAGGATGTCGTCGTGCAGCGCGGGCGCCCCGGCGCGGGGGAAGAGGACCAGGTCGTATCCGCTGAGGGAGGCCAGCGGAATCTCGCCGAGCGCGGCCTGCGGCGCGGCGCGCGACAACAGCACGCCAAGCTCGCGGCGGAGCACAGGCCCCAGTTCGAGCCCCGTGATGTCGCACGGGTGGTGGATGAGCCCGACGTCCAGGTCGTGCGAGGCGAACCGGGCCAACTGCTGGGCGGTGGACAGCTCATGCAGCTCCAGCTCCAGCTCCACGCCGACGTGCCGCTGCCGGAAGTCCGCCATGATCGCGGCCACCGTCTCCCCGCCGATGTCGGCCGAGAGGCCGGCCCGCAGCAGCCCGCTCTCCCCGTCCCGGATACGGCGGGCGGTGGCCATCAGGGCATCGGATCGCGCAAGGAGCGCACGGGCCTCGTCGAGGAGCAGCACCCCTGCCTTGGTGATCGTCACCTGCCTGCTGGTGCGATCGAAGAGACGTACCCCCAACTCGCGCTCCAGACGCTGGATGCGCTGCGACAGCGGGGGCTGGGCCATCCCGAGACGGGTGGCGGCGCGGCCGAAGTGTGACTCTTCTGCAACAGCCACAAAGCACTCCAGGTGCCGCACCAGGTCCATGAGCAGCAACGATATCTCATCTGTATCAATGTGAGATTGATAGGGAACTTGGACATGCGTGACGAGCGGCTGCTCTCCTGCCTGGCATGACCGATACAGGCCACCGGCCCTCCGCCACTCCATCCGTCACCACCTACCGCCGTAGACCGCGCAAGGCGCTGCGGGCCGCCGTCGCGGCGGCCGTGGCGCTCGCCGTCGTCGCGGGCGGGGCCTACGCCGCCGACCTCGGTCCCTTCGACTCCGGTCCTGACGGCCCCGATCCGGCGGCCCTGACCCAGGCGCGCGCCTTCCTCGCCGACTGGGCGGGCGGCCGCCTGCCGGAAGCGGGGGCGCGCACCACCAAGCCCGGCGAGGCACAGCAGGTGCTGCGCAACTTCACCGCCGGGCTCGACATCAGCAAGCCCGCCCTGAACGCGTCAGCGGCCAAGGCGAAGCTTGCGGAGAACGGCACCGTCGCCGTCCCCTTCACCGCCAAGATGCCCGTGAAGGGCCTCGGCACCTGGACGTACACATCACAACTGCCCCTGCGCGAGCAGAACGGCCGATGGAGGGTGGACTGGCGCCTTTCGCTCGTGCACCCGCACCTGAGCGGCAGCGAGAAGTTCCGGCTGGAGCGCGAGGACACCGAAGGGCCGGGCGCCGTCGACCGCGACGGCAAGGCCCTGTCGGCCGACACTCACCCATCCCTCGCCCCGGTCCTCTCCGAGGTCGCCGTGGCGTCCGGGGCCGGACCGCACGGCGCGATCCACCTCGTCGACCGGACCTCCGGGGACGTCAGGAAGACGGAGGTCACCTTCGGCAAGAAGCCGTCCCGTCCCGCCGACGAGGCGGTGCGGACCACGATCGACCCCGCCTGGCAGGCCGCGGCCGAGAAGGCGCTCGCCGACGAGACCGGCGGCAAGGACGCCGCGCTGGTCGCCCTGCGGGTCGACAACGGCGAGATCCTGGCCGTGGCCAATTCGCCGGCCGGCTTCAACCGCGCCGTCTCCGGCACCTACGCGCCCGGCTCCACCTGGAAGATCGTGACGACCAGCGCGCTGCTGCTCAAGGGCGACGTCGCGCCGGACGACACCGTGGACTGCCCCAAGTACCTGACCGTCGGCAAGGAGTTCCACAACGTGGAGACCTCCGAGCACCGCGGCGCCAGCTTCCTGGAGGACTTCACCGAGTCGTGCAACACCGCCTTCATCAGCCTGCGCGGCAAGCTCGGCGACCGTGAGATGGGCGATGTCGCGGGCAAGTACTTCGGCGTCGGCCAGGAATGGCACACCGGCGTCCCGTCGTTCGACGGCTCGGTGCCCGAGCCCCGTGACGAGACGGAGAAGGCCGCATCGATGATCGGGCAGGGCCGGGTCCTCGCCAACCCGCTGATCATGGCATCCGTGACGGCGACCGCCGCATCCGGGACGTTCCGCCAGCCGACTCTCGTACGCGGCTCGAAGGACACCACGACCACCACGGACCTGCCCAAGAAGGTGGTCGGCGACCTGCGGACGATGATGCGCGCCACCGTCACCGACGGCACGGCCGACCTCCTCTCCGACCTGCCCGGCGACATCGGGGCCAAGACCGGTACGGCCGAGGTCGCCGATGGCACCCCCAACAACGGCTGGCTGGTGGCCCGCCGGGGCAATGTCGCCATCGCCTGCGTCGTCGAGAAGGGAGTCACCGGCGGCCGGTCCGCGGGCCCCGTCGTGCGCAGCCTGCTGGCATCCGTTCCCGACGACGGGACGCCGCCGACGTCGTAGCGCGCGGTCAGTCGTCGACGGCGTCCAGTACGTCACCGAGATCCACGAACTTGAAGTTGGTGGAAGGGCGTTCGCCGTCCCCGGGGGCGTCGTGGCCGTCCTGCACGACGAGCAGCCCGTTCGGGTACCGGGAGCCCAGCGGGGCGTTCAGCGCGGCGGCGCCGTCGCACTCCTCCGAGCCGTCGACGCCGGACGGGGCGGCGGTGACGCGGAATCCGCCCTCGTACTCGTTGGCGTCGGACACCTCGCGGTCGTATGCGGCGAAGGTGTTGTCGCCCTGGCTTGAGGCCAGGAGGTAGCCGTCGCCGTCCTGCTCGTTCACCAGGGTCAGGCCCTCGACGTCGGCGGAGATGCGGGTGCCGCCGTAGCCCGGGTCGGCGCCCGGGGTGCACTCCTCGGTCTCTTCGTCGTACGTTCCCGGGACGCCGAACTCACGGACCTTGTCGATGAGTTGCGGCTTGCCGGTCAGGTCGGCGGGCAGCCGCCAGATGCCGACGTCCTCCTGGCCCGCGTACAGCGTGCCGGTGGCCGCGTCGACCACCATGCCCTCCACCTGCGGGAGTTCACCTGGCTCGCCGCAGGAGGACCACGAACTCCCGTTGGGCAGACGGAAGTCGGCGGGAAGGTCGAGGGTGCGGATCTTGCGATAGCCGACCGTGCCGCCGGGACCGGGCGTGAGCTCGAGCAGTGCGATGCCGGTGCGCTCGCGGCGGCTGACCAGGGCGTAGGAGCGGCCGGTTGCCTTGTCGGTCCAGGTGGCGAGGCCGTACGCGGTGCGCTGCTCGTCGATCTCGGCCTGCGATGAGGAGAAGACCGGGGCCGCGGCAGGGTCCGTGACGTCGGTGAGGGGGCCACCGGTGCGGTCGCGGTCGATGCGGTAGAAGCGCAGCCGGTCGCTGCCACGGTCACTGGTGACGGCCAGGTCGGCTCGGCCCGATGACAGCCGCAGACCGTGCACGAGGTCGACGTTGTTGAATCGGCCGGGCGCGTGATCGGGGCCCGGAGCGGCGGGCGCGGGCACCGACTGCACCTCGCGCGCGTCCAGGTCGTACACGCGCAGACCGCCCTGCTTGGCGGTGCCGATCACCAGGCTGCGCCCCGGGTCGGCGGCGTTGCGCCAGATCGCCGGGTCGTCCGCGTCGGCGTCACCGCCCGCCTCGTCGTCGTGCAGCGCGGGGGTCTCGGAGCGCGGCGTGACGGTGGGCAGCGGCGAGGCGGCCAGGGCCTGGAAGGGCACGACGGTGGCGGCGAGCGCCGCGACCGCAGTGACGAGCGCGAGCCGTGCCGGCCGTGCGCTGTGGGACGTGACCACGTGGGGGACTCCTTCATGTCGGAGAGGCAGGGAGAGTGTGCGGCCCGTGGGTGAAGTCTTGCCCGGAGGTAACGCGTCCTGGTCGTGTGCGGGACGTGAACGGGCGGCGCTGGAGCGGCACTTGGGGAATTCGGGGCATGGGTCCGCGTCGACAGCAGGGGGATGCGTGACTGTGCGCAAATGAGAGGCATCTGATGCCTGCTCCATCCCATCCACTGAGCTGAATTCAGGAACGTATGGGCATCTGCGTTTCCGATAGGCCGCTGTCCGGGTACGGTCCTGCGGGAGGTGGTAGCCAGTGAGTCAGTCCCTCACGGCCGCAGGACCAGTGGCAGAGCTCGCCCTCACCGGTGACGTCGCGCGTCCGGCCCGGCTGACGGTGGCCGATCTGCTCGCCTGGCCGCAGCATCGGGTGCGGGTCAGCTTCGAGTGCGCCACGAGCGGCATGCGGCACCACCTCTTCGAGGGGCCGCTGCTGCACGACGTGCTGTCCGACGCCGGGCCGGGCTTCGACCCGGCGCGGCGCAAGGACCGGCTGCGGTTCCTGATCGCGGTGACGGGCGCGGACGGCCATCACGGCCTGCTGTCCTGGGCCGAGATCGACCCCGACTTCGGCCGGGCCCCCGTCTTGCTCGCCGTCGGCATCGACGACACCCCGCTCGACCGCGCCGGCCCGCAGCTGGTCCTGCCCCAGGACCGCTGCGGGGGCCGTCACATCAGCGGCATCCAGGCCATTCATGTGGACGGCCGTTACGCGCCCCCCGACGAAGAGCGCGAAGCCGTCGCGTCCTAGGGCCGGTCGACGTGTACGTTCGTCGACTTGACGCGTGCGGTGACGGTGACCCCGACCGCGAGATCCAGCTCCTCGACCGCCTCCTGGGTCACCATCGACACGAGCCGGTGCGGACCCGACTGGATCTCCACCTGGGCGACGACACCGTCGGACCGCACGGCCGTGACGATCCCCGTGAGGGCATTGCGCACCGACGTCTGCGGCGCGTCGTCATCGGGTCCCTGGCCCTGCGCCCGCTCCACGGCGAACCGCGCGAGGCCCACGCCGTCGATCGCCCGGTTCCCCGAGCCGTCCCGCTCCATCGAGAGCCGCCCGCCGTCGGCCCACCGGCGGATGGTCTCCGAACTCACTCCCAGCAGGCGCGCGGCCTGACCAATGCTGTACGTCGGCACGGCGGAACTCTAGCCGGGCGTCGGCCGGGTGCCGCGGCAGGTCACAGCGGGGGCTCCAAGTGTGCCCACGGCGCGGCCCCTTCGAGCTGGGTGGCCAGGGCGAGCAGCGGCCCCTCGCCGCCCAGCGGGCCCACGAACTGCACGCCCAGGGGCAGACCTTGCGGCGTGCGGTAGAGCGGCACCGACATGGCCGGGCGGCCGGTGATGTTGGCGAGCTGCGTGAAGGGGTTCGGAGCCAGGTTCTCCACCACCGCCCGCCTCCACAGCCGGGTCTTGCTGAGCCGGCCCGCCATGCCCGCCTTCAGCAGCCCCGCACCGACCTTCCGCGTCAGCCACGGCGTGTCCAGCTCGCCGACGCGGACCGGCGCACGGCCAAGGGTCGGGGTGAGCAGCAGGTCGTAACGCTCGTGGAAGGCGGCGAGGCGGCGGTTGTAGGTGTTCCAGCGGGCGTGCCTGATGGTGTACTCCGTCGCGCTCACCGCGTTGCCCGCAGCGGCGATCAGACGGGTGTCGAGTTCGAACCGGTCGTCCTCGGCGCCGGTGCGGTGCTTGATCTCCGCCATGGTCGCGGCCTCCGCCACCGCGTACATCGACATGAAGTCGTCGGCCAGACGCACCCCGTCGATGTGCGGCTCGGCCTCCTCGACATCGTGCCCGAGCCCGGTGAGCAGCTTCACGGCGAGGTCGACGGCCTCGACCGCCTCCCGGGCCACGGGGGTGCCGATGGGGGAGCGGGTGCTGACACCGATGCGGAGCCTGCCGGGCGTGCGGCGGGCCAGTTCCGCGTACGTGGTGTCGGGGCGCGCGGCAAGGAACGGCCCGCCTGCATCGGGGCGGGTGGTGAGCGTGTCCAGGAGGGCCGCGCTGTCGCGGACCGTACGGGAGACGACGCCGTTGCTCGCGGCGCCCATCAGGAGCTCGGCGTGGCCGGGACCCGCGGGTACAAGGCCGCGCCCCGGCTTGAGGCCGAACAGGCCGCAGCACGCGGCGGGGATGCGGATCGAGCCGCCGCCGTCGTTCGCCCCGGCCGCAGGGACGATGCCCGCGGCCACCGCCGCGGCGGAGCCTCCGGACGAACCGCCCGGCGTGTGGGCGAGGTTCCAGGGGTTGCGGGTCGCGCCCGTGACCTCCGGCTCGGTGATGCCCTTGATGCCGAACTCGGGGACATTGGTCTGCCCGAAGATCACCAGTCCCGCCTCCAGCCAGCGCCGCACCGCCTCACTGTGCTCGGCGGCCACGTCCGCCTGGGTGGCGCGCGAGCCGCGTCCGGTGGGCCGGCCCGCGTAGTCCTGCATCAAGTCCTTGATCAGGAACGGCACTCCGGCGAGCGGCCCGGAGAGCTCCTGGGCGGCGCGCTCGCGGGCGATGTCATGCATGGGCCGGATGATCGCGTTGATCTTCCCGTTCACGGCCTCGGAACGGCTGACGGCCGCCTCCAGGAGTTCGCCCGGCGTGACCTCGCCCCGGGCCACCAACTCGGCGAGTCCGACCGCGTCGTGAGCCCTGTAGTCGCCGTACTCCACCGCGTACCCCCTGAGAGTTGGAACCCATGGTCCCGTGGAGCGTAGATCGTGGACGGTCGGCAGAGGAATGGGGCGGCTGCTTCCCGCCACGGGGTGGACCGCAGCCCTAGGCTTCCCCAGGCACCGACCCCGACCCCAGGAGCGCACCCCGTGTTCGACCCCGCACCCGCGTACCCGTACCCCGACGCCCACGGACCGGAGGAGAAGCCCGCGCCGCATGCCCTGCTCGCGCCCGTGCTCGGGTTCCTGGGGACCTGGCACGGCCGTGGCGAGGGCGGGTACCCGACGCTCGACGGTGACTTCGTGTACGCGCAGGACGTCACCTTCAGCCACGACGGCCGCCCCTTCCTGCACTACGAGGCGCGGGCCTGGCTGCTCGACGCCGACGGCGCGCCGCTGCGTCCGTCGGCCCGGGAGAGCGGCTGGTGGCGGCTGCAGCCCGACGGCCGGGTCGAGGCCCTGATCACCCAGCCCACCGGCATCGCGGAGATCGCGGTCGGGCATGCCGCCGACGGCACCGTCGACCTCTCCACCTGCGACGTGGCCCGCACCCCCACCGCCAAGGAGGTCGAGGCCACCCGCCGCCGCTACACCCTGACCGACGACGGCGCACTCACCTTCGTCCACGACCTCGCGGCGGTCGGCCGGCCGCTGCAGCACCACCTCTCCGCACACCTGAGCCGCAAACCGTAGGGCGGGCGCGGGCGGCGCTGTGACCTACCCCATGGAAAGATCAAAGTGACCAGGGGTTACCATATGAGCGCCGCCTAGCTCGAAAGATAAACCTGTGACTGTCAATGACGACTCGTTCACCAACTGGAAAAACCGCGAGGAGATCGCGGAGTCGATGATCCCGATCATCGGGAAGCTGCACCGTGAGCGGGACGTGACGATCCTGCTGCACAGCCGCTCCTTGGTGAACAAGTCGGTGGTCAGCATTCTGAAGACGCACCGCTTCGCCCGGCAGATAGCCGGTGAGGAGCTCTCGGTCACCGAGACGCTGCCGTTCCTGCAGGCCCTCACCACGCTCGATCTCGGCCCGTCCCAGATCGACATCGGCATGCTCGCCGCGACGTACAAGTCCGACGACCGCGGTCTGACGGTGGAGGCGTTCACCGCCGAGGCCGTCGCCGGTGCCACGGGTGCCAACAAGATCGAGTGCCAGGAGGGCCGCGACGTCGTCCTCTACGGCTTCGGCCGTATCGGCCGCCTCGTCGCCCGCCTGCTCATCGAGAAGGCCGGCTCCGGCAACGGACTGCGGCTGCGCGCCATCGTCGTACGCGGTGGAGGCGACCGGGCCGCCGAGGACATCGTCAAGCGCGCCTCGCTGCTGCGCCGCGACTCGATCCACGGCCAGTTCCAGGGCACGATCACCGTCGACGAGGCGACCAGCACGATCCTCGCCAACGGCAACGCGATCAAGGTGATCTACGCCAACGACCCGTCCGAGGTCGACTACACGGCGTACGGCATCAAGGACGCCATCCTCATCGACAACACGGGCAAGTGGCGCGACCGCGAGGGTCTCTCCAAGCACCTGCGCCCCGGCATCGACAAGGTCGTCCTGACCGCTCCGGGCAAGGGCGACGTCCCGAACATCGTCCACGGCGTCAACCACGACACGATCAAGCCCGACGAGCAGATCCTGTCCTGCGCCTCGTGCACCACGAACGCGATCGTCCCGCCGCTGAAGGCCATGGACGACGAGTACGGCGTGCTGCGCGGCCACGTGGAGACCGTCCACTCGTTCACGAACGACCAGAACCTGCTGGACAACTACCACAAGGCCGACCGCCGCGGCCGTTCCGCGCCGCTGAACATGGTCATCACCGAGACCGGCGCGGCCTCCGCCGTCGCCAAGGCGCTGCCCGACCTCAAGGCGCCGATCACCGGCAGCTCGATCCGCGTCCCCGTCCCGGACGTCTCGATCGCCATCCTGAGCCTGCGCCTGGGCCGCGAGACCAGCCGCGAGGAAGTCCTCGACTACCTCCGTGACGTCTCACTGCACTCGCCGCTCAAGCGCCAGATCGACTTCACCACCGCCCCCGACGCCGTCTCCATGGACTTCGTCGGCTCGCGTCACGCCTCGATCGTCGACGCCGGTGCCACCAAGGTCGACGGCGACAACGCGATCCTCTACCTCTGGTACGACAACGAGTTCGGCTACTCGTGCCAGGTCATCCGGGTCGTCCAGACCGTCTCCGGGGTGGAGTACCCGACCTTCCCGGTCCCGCAGGTCTGATCCAGCAGGCCCTGAGGCCCACGGGGGCCGAAGGCCCGAAGCACGACCGGTCCGGTGTCCCGCGCTGCGGGGCACCGGACCGTCGTCGTTCAGGCGGCCCAGCCTCCGCGCAGTAGAAGAAGAGCCCGCCCTGCGCGTACACCGTCTCGGGCTCGGTGCCGAGCCGCCAGCTGACCAGGTCGAAGTGGTGGGTCGCCTTGTGCACCATCAGGCGGCCGGAGTTGGCCTTGTTCCGGTGCCGGCGGCGGAAGTAGTCCGCGCCGTGCCGCAGATCGAGCAGCCACTCGAAGTGGACCGAGCCGATGTCGCCGATCTCGCCGCCCGCGAGCAGCTCGCGCACGGCCGAATGCACTGGGTTGTAGCGGTAGTTGAAGGCGACGCGGACCTCGCGGCCGGTGCGGCGCTCGGTGTCGAGGATGCGGCGGGCGCGGTCGGCGCTCGTGGTCATCGGCTTCTCGGTGACCACGTCGCAGCCCGCTTCGAGGGCGCGGACGATGTACCGGTCGTGGAGGTGGTCGACGGTGCAGACGACGACGAGGTCGATCCGCTCGCGGCGCAGCATCTCATCGAAGTCCTCGGCGGCGTACGCCGGCACGGGTGGCCGGCCGGGGTGGTCGACCGCGATCCAGTCGTTGTGGACGGTCATGCGGTGCGCGTTGACGTCGCAGAAGCCGGCCAACTCGATCCGGTCCGCGTAGGGGCCTGCGAGTGCCTCGGTGAAGAGTTGGGCGCGGGCGCCGAGGCCCACCACGGCGCAGCGGCGACGGGGTACGGCGTTAGGGCATGCGGAATCCGTTCGGCGGGATGGATTTCGGCGGGGTGCGATGCGGCGGGACGGGTGCGGTTGATGTCGCCTGTCGCCCCCTGAGGCTGACACTCCGGATCGCCCGCTGTCCACAGATTGATTCGTTTCATTCCTTGCTGCCGGGGGTCTTGTCCTGACAATCGCGCCGTGTCTAGGGTCGCCATCGGGGCAAGCGCTTTCTGTCGCCGTCCACCGGCCGTCCACCGCCGTACGAGGAGACCCGTGTCCTCCACCCCCACTCGCCTGCGGGCCGCCGTCGTCGGTACCGGCGGCATCGTCACCGGCAGCCATCTGCCCGCCCTGCGGGCCCACTCCGGCCGGATCGAGCTGAGAGCCGCGGTCGACCCCGCCCGGCTCGACGCGTTCCGCACCCGGGCCCGTGCGTCGGGCATGGACGTCGAGGGGTACGCCGGCCTCGCCGCGACCTGGTCCTCATCAGCACCCCGCCGTCGCTGCACGCAGATCGTGGCCGCGCTGACGGCGGGCGTCTGGGTGCTGTGCGAGAAGCCGCTGTGCCTCCCGCTCGCCGAGTACGACGAGATCGCCGCCGCCGAGGAGGCATCGGGAACGTACGCATCCGTGGTCTTTCAGCACCGCTACGGCTCGGGCGCCGTCCACGCCCGCCAAGGCCCCTGGCTCGCCTTCACCGCCGAGCACGGCGACGTCGACGCGCACTCCACGCTCGTCTTCGCGCACGCCCTCGAGCACCTCGACGCCGTCCATGCATCGCATTGGTTCGTACGCTCCGAACCCATCCCCACCGTCGCGTTCTCCTGGGCATTCTTCGAGGAGTTCGAGCTGGCCCCCGGCGCGTGTTTCGCCTACCGCTACCGCGACCGCGTCTCAACGCACCTGAAGGGACTGACATGGTGAGCCTCCCGCACCCGCTGCCCGGAGCCGTCGGGCTCTCGCACCTCACCGCCTACGACTGGGAGGCAGCCGACGGCGTCTGCGGCGGCAGCCCCCATCTGCACCTGGTGTGCACGGAGGCGTATGTCGTCACCGGCGGCCGCGGCGCCGTCCAGACGCTCAGCCCCGACGGTTACCGCGACGTCCCCCTGGAGGCGGGCTCGGTTGCCTGGTTCACGCCGGGCACCGTGCACCGCATGGTGCAGGGCGGGGAGCTGCGGATCACCGTGCTGATGCAGAACAGCGGCCTGCCCGAGGCCGGGGACGCGGTCTTCACCTTCCCGCCCGACGTGCTCGCCGACCCCGAGCGGTACGCCGCGGCGGCGCGGCTCCCTGCGAAGTCCGGTCCGGAGGCGGAGGCCGCCGCACGCAAACGCCGCGATCTGGCCGTCGAGGGATATCTGCCGCTGCGCGAGGCGCTCAGGGCCGGGGACAACGGCCCGTACCTGGAGTTCCAGCAGGCCGCGGCCCGCCTGGTCCGGGACAAGGTCCCCACGTGGCGTGAGCTGTGGCGGGCGGGCGCGCTGGCCACGGCCGAGCGCACCGGCACGCAGCTCGACGCGCTGGAGGCGGGCGACCCCGGCTACCTCGCCGCATCGGGCACGTACGACACCGCTCCTTCGCGGCGCGGCGGATACGGCATGTGCGGCCGCCGCGACGAGTACGAACTGCCGGGCACCACCTTCCCGTACCACGACGAGTAACCGCCCCCCAAGAAGCGCGCGTCAAGAACCAGAGAGGAGCTTCGGGCCGCGCATGACGCTTTTCGCTGACGTGCTGTGGCTCGGCGCCGTCACGTCCCTGCCTGCGTCCCGCTGATCACCGCTCCCGCCGCGCTCGGCAGCGGCCTGACCCTCCTCGCGCTCGCGGCGGCGGCGCTGTGTGCGTGGCTGCCGCTGCCGCTGCCGCTGCCGCTGCTGGTGCCGGGGCCACTGGCCCTTGCGCTGACGGCCATCGACGTACGGGCTGTGCGCCCCGAAGGGGCGCGAGGAACTGCGCGACCAGCCACGACGGACCCGCGGACGAATACCGCACTCCCCGCGGAGCGCCTGGTAACCGCCGATCGGCGCCGCGGCGTGGCTGTCGGCAGCGCATCGGGTTCGTCGTGATTGCCTGCCACCAGGTGCAGGGGGAGGGGAAACCGGCGGATCAGTTCGTGGAGGGTCCGGTACTCCTTCGGACTGCCGTGATCCACCAGATCGCCGGTGATCACCACGCAGTCCGGCCGGGGGTGGAGCGCGAGGATTCGGCCGAGCGCCCGGTCGAGCCCCCTGGCGGGATCACCCGCCAGGGGGCCGGTCGTGAGGTGCGGATCGCTGAGATGCGCGATGGCTGTCGTCATCCCGTCATCCTCGAACGTTCCAACGCCCTTGAGGGGATGGTCAATCGGCGACTGCCGGCGCGAGTACCTCCTCGCACCACTGACGGAAGGTCGTGGGCGCGTTCTCGGGAGTGCTCGGCGCGGTGGCGCCGTAGTAGCCCTGGTCGTTCAGGGAATCCGTCATGTCGGCAAGGCCCTGCGCCCAGGCCTCGCTCGCCCCGAAGCGCACCATCGTCACCTTGTAGTCCGCGCCGGTGGTCTGCTGCGCGCGCACCGGACGGCCGATGACCTCGGCGACGACCTGCGCCATGGCCTCGGGGGACAGGTCGTCGGGTCCGACCAGGGGGACGTCGGCCTGCCCGGTCCAGGTTGTGTCGAGCAGCAGCCGGGCCGCCGTGGCGGCGATGTCGCGGGTGGCGCAGGTGCGCAGGACGCGGTCCGGAGCCAGCGCCAGGCGGAGCGTTCCCGTGGCGCGGACCGACTCGGCCTGGCCCAGCAGGTTCTCCATCAGGAACGGCGGGCACAGTGCCCGGTAGTGCGCCCCCATCGCGGAGATCGCCTCGTCCGCGGCGAGCGACGCCGAGATCTGCCCGGCGTTCTTCGCCACTCCGCGGCCCAGGGTCGAGACGCCGACGACCCGCGTGACACCCTGCTGCCCGATCACCTCGCGCAGCGGCTCGGTGAAGTCGCGGAAGTGGCCCTCGACACTGTCGGCCCCAGGCGTCGGGGGCACCAGCCAGAACAGGCGGTCGGCGTCCGCGCACGCCTCCTTCAGGACGGCCGGGTCGGCATGAGATCCCCGTACGACGTCGACGCGTTCGCGCGCCCGCTCGGAGAGACGGGCGGGGTCGCGGGCGATCACCCGGATCGGCGGGGTGCCGTCGGGGGCGTCGAGGAGACGGTCGAGGACCTGGCGGCCGATCTGCCCGGTCGGGGTGGTGATGACGATCATGAACAACTCCCATAGACGTACGTCGACTTGGAGATGGCAGGTGGTGCCTCAGGAGGCTTCGGCGGGTGCTTCGCCGGATGTCGTCGAGCCTGCTGCGTCGCGCGCCCGAACTGAAGGACCGATCAGCTCCCGCTTGTTACCCTCAGGGCAATACCGACCGGAGGGGGGAGAGCGTGGAGTCCCGGCCGCTGAGCTACTTCGTCGCCGTTGCCGAGGAGCTCAACTTCGCCCGCGCCGCGGAGCGCCTCGGCATCTCCCCGCCGCCCCTGTCCCGCGCGATCCGCCGGCTTGAGACGGATCTCGGCGTCACCCTCCTGGAGCGGACCACCCACAGCGTGACGCTGACCCCGGCCGGGTCGGTGCTGCTCGCCGAGGCGAGGATCGCCCTTGACGCCCTGCGGGCCGCCGCGCGCCGGGCGCAGCGCGCGGCCTCCCCGGAGCCGAAGCTGGTCCTGGCCGTCAAGGCCGACGGGGACGCGGGACTCCTGGAGCCGATCCTGGCGCGGCACGCCGCCGATCCCGCGGCCGTGCCCGTCGCCGTCCGGCTGTGCGCCTGGCACGAACAGCCGCGGCTCCTGCGCCAGGGGGAAGCCGATGTGGCCCTGGTGCACGAGCCGTTCGACCGCACCGGCCTGGACAGCGAGACACTGGTCGCCGAACCGCGTGTCGTGGCACTCGCCGCCACGCACCCGCTCGCCGGCAAGGACCAGGTGGCGCTCGCCGATCTCGGCCTGCGCCCCGGCGATGTGGACCGCTTCATCGACGAGACCCGCGGCCGGGGCCACGACCTCGCCCAACTCCTCACGCTCGTCGGCCTCGGCGACGTCACCCCCTTGTTCCCCGTCTCGGTGGCCGACCGCTACCCACGCCCCGGTGTCGTCTACCGCCCGGTCACGGACGCACCGCCCGCGGTCCTCGCCGTCGCCTGGCCGCAGCAGTCCCGCTCGACGGACGTGGCGGCACTCGTCCGCGCCGCCACGTCCGTGGCGGAGGCGGGCCAGGGGTGAGTGCGGCAGCGCCGGCGTGCCTGCGCGGGACCCCCTTGTCATGACCGCTGCGGTATAACCGGCGCATGATCTACCACGCCGTGCCGCTCAGCGAGTGGAGCGCCAAGACCGACCGCCCGTACGCACCCGCTTCGCTCGCGGAGGAAGGGTTCGTCCACTGTTCCCCTGACGAGGCGACAACTCTGGCCGTCGTCAACGCCTTCTACCGGAGCGCGCCGCGGCCGCTGCTGGTGCTGTGCCTCGACGAGGACCGTCTCGCCGCCCGGGTGGAACACGAGGCGGCGGCCCCCGCCCCGCCGCCCGGCGTCGCCGAAGACACCCTGTTTCCCCATGTGTTCGGGCCGGTCAACCGTGACGCCGTCGAGCGGATCCTGGAGGTCGAGTGGGACGAGGAGGGTTCGGCCAGGGAATTGAAGCAGGCGAGCTGACACGCGTGGCTAGCCCCCGCCGACGGTCAGCGGGCAAGCAGGTGCCGCAGGGCCTTGGCGATGTCGGTGGGGGCCTCCTCCGCCATGAAGTGCCCGCACGAGACGGTGGCGTGGCGCAGGTCGGCCGCCCACGCTCCCCACAACGTCGCCGCCTCGAAGCCGAGTGCGGCGCCCCAGTCCTGCTGGAGGACCGTCACGGGCATGGTCAGCCGGTTGCCCGCCGCGCGGTCCGCCCGGTCGTGGTCGGCGTCGATGCCCGCGGAAGCGCGGTAGTCCGCGACGATCGAGGGCACGGCATCGCGGCAGGCCCGCAGATAGGCGGCCCGGATCTCGGCCGGGACGGCCTCGGGGTCATGGGCCCACACGTCGAGGAAATGACCGAAGAATTCGTCCGCGCAGGCGGCGATCATCTTCTCGGGCAGCCCTGGTGGCTGGGCCATGAGGTACAGATGAAAGCCGACGGCCGCGGCCGTGCCGTGCAGGGCCTCCCACATGTCGAGGGTGGGCAGTACGTCGAGGCAGGCCAGATGGGTGATCACGTCCGGATGGTCGAGCCCCGCACGGAAGGCCACCAGCGCTCCCCGGTCGTGCCCGGCCAGCGCGAAACGGTCGTGCCCGAGGCTCTTCGCCAGGGCGACGATGTCACCTGCCATGGTCCGCTTGGAGTAGGTGTCGGGGCTCTCCGCCACGGGCTTGTCGCTGTCGCCGTAGCCGCGCAGGTCGGGGCAGACGACGGTGTGGTCGGCCGCGAGGTCGGCGGCGACATGGCGCCACATCAAGTGCGTCTGGGGGAAACCGTGCAACAGGACGACTGGCGGCCCCGAGCCGCCGACTGCCGCGGTCAGGGTGATGCCGTCGGCCACCGGCACGCGGTGGCGGTCGAATCCGTCGATGGTGGGTTCCATGGCTGCGCTCATTTCGGTGCGGAGGGTTCTCGCAGGTCGGCGTCCCGGATTCGGCCGGCGGCCGGCGCCGGGCCCGCGTCCCGGTCACGCGGTGGGTCAAGCCTGCGGGCCCCCGATGAGCAGCCGATGAACGCGCTGTACGTTGAGGCCGGCGGGCCGAGGCCGTGCGCGCCGTGTCGGATGCCGTGCGGCGCACCCGTGCCGGGACCGCCGACCCCGACCGGCCCACCGGATCGTTCCTCTTTCCTGGGGCCGACCGGCGTCGGTAGGACCGAGCCGGCCACGGCGCTCGCCGACTTCCTCTGCGACGTCGATGCGGGCCAGGGCCCGCATCGACTTGAGCGGGTACGGCGATAAGCACAGCGTGGGACGGAAGGACGGGCGGGACGTGCACGTGGAGTTCGGGGTGCTCGGCCCCGTCGCTGCCTGGGGCGAGGACGGCGCTGTCGTCCCGCTCAAGGGGCCGAGGCACCGGGCGGTCCTCGCCCGGCTGATCGTGGCCCGCCGGCGCGTCGTCCCGGTCGCGCGCCTGGTGGAAGACCTGTGGGAGGAGCCCCCTGCGGACGCGGTCGGCACGATCAGGACGTTCGTCGCCGGTCTGCGCCGCGCGATCGAACCGGACAGGCCGCCCCGGGCGCCGGCCCGCCTGCTCGTCACCGAGGGCCCCGGATACGCGCTGCGGGCCGCCCCCGATGACGTCGACGCCTGGCGGTTCGAGAAGGACGTCGGGTCCGCCGCCGAACTCCCGCCGGGGCGGCTCGTGGCCCGGCTCACCGACGCGCTCGCGACCTGGCGCGGTCCCGCCTACGCCGACTTCGCGGACGAGCCGTGGGCCCGCGCCGAGCGCTCCCGGCTCACCGAACTGCGCCTGCACGCCGTCGAGCGCCGCGCCGAGGGCAGGATCGCCCTTGGCGCGGCCGCCGAGGCGGTGCCGGACCTCGACGCCCATGTCGCCGACCACCCGTGGCGCGAAGACGCCTGGCATCTGCTCGCGACGGCCCTGTACCGGTCGGGACGCCAGGCCGACGCGCTGTCCGTGGTCCGCCGCGCACGGCGGATGCTCGGCGAACACCTCGGGGTGGACCCGGGCCCGCGGCTGCGCCGCCTCGAAGCGGACATGCTGCGCCAGGAGGACCATCTGGACCCGGGCCCCGGCGGAACGGCGGCCCAGGTCTGGGCCCAGGCGGCAGCGGCGTACGAGAACGCGGTGCCCTCACGCTCCCGCGCCCGCCTGGAGTCCACGGCCGGTCTGATGCGCGACCTGGCGGTGACCGGAGGCGGCGGCCTGGAGGCCGCCCGGCGCCACCGGGTCGCGGCCGTGGCCGCCGCGGAGCAACTGGGCGACCCGGAACTGACGGCGCGCGTCATCGGCATCTACGACGTGCCCGCGATCTGGACGCGGTCGGACGACCCCGAACAGGCCGCATGGCTGGTGGGCGCCGCCGAACGCACCTTGCGGCTGCTTCCTGCCGAACGGCACGACGCGGTACGCGGACGGCTGCTCGCCACGGTCGCCGTCGAGTCCCGCGGCATGCTCCCCGGCGAGCCGAGCGCGTCGGGCACCCATGCGCGCGCCCTGCAGGCCGCACGGCAGTCGGAGCGGATCGCACGGGACCTGGGCGACGCGTCACTGCTTGCCTTCGCGTTGAACGGCGTGTTCATGCAGACGTTCCAGCGGGCGGGCCTCGCCGCACGGCGCGATGCGATCGGCGCCGAGTTGGTGTCCCTGTCCGGACAGAACAACCTGGTGACCTACGAGGTGCTCGGCCATCTCATCCGGCTGCAGGCGCGCTCCGCGCTCGCCGACTTCGCCGGGGCCGACCTGCACGCGGAGGCGGCGGACCTCCTGTCCCAGCGCCACGAACTGCCCCTCGTCGCCGTCTTCACGACGTGGTACCGGGCGCTGCGCACGTCCCTGACAGCGCCCCTTGCGACGGCGGAGTCCGCGTACGAAGCGGCCGCCGCGACCCTGGAGGGCGCGGGGATGCCGGGGCTGCGGCACGGCCTGCCGCCGCTGGCCCGGCTGAGTCTCTACGTCCGCCACGACGCGACGTCGCGGATCGAAGCGATGTCCCGAACCGACGCGACGTCCCGAACCGACGCGACGTCCCGAACCGACGCGACGTCCCGGATCGCCGCGATGGACCGGGGCCTCGACTGGGGCCCCTACGAACCCTGGGTGCGCCCCCTCCTGCTCGCGTCCCGCGGCGACGATGCGGGCGCCCGTGCCGGGCTCCGGGACATCGCCGCACCGCCGCGCGACCTGCTGTTCGAGGCGCTCTGGTGCGTCGTGGCACGGGCCGCCGTCCTCGTGGGCGACCACGCGGTGATGCGCCGCGCCCGTACGCAGCTGGAGCCGGCGTCCGCCGAACTGGCGGGCGCCGGCAGCGGGTTGATCAGCTGCGGTCCGGTCTCCAGGTACTTGGACGAGCTGGCCTCGGCGCTCGCACGCGCATAGTGGCGATGCCGGGGACCCGACGGTTCACCGGGCCGCGTCCAGCTCCGCGCGCAGCCCGTGGAACACCTTGGGCCGGTTCGCGCACACCACGCCGACGAGCCGGCCCCCGTCGCGGTAGGCCCGCACCGCGAAGTCGAGACGTCCGGGTGCCGTGGGGTCCCCGTCGACCTCCAGGGTGTCGGCGTCCTGCGGCGCACCGGCGACCTGGAGGTTGTTGCCGTACTGCTGGGTCCAGAACCACGGCTTCGGTGCGTACGGATCGGGCGAGCCGAGCAGGCTGCGGGCGACGGCGGCGCCTTGCTCCTGGGCGTTGAACCAGTGCTCGAACCGGCACAGTTGACCCTCAGGACCGTAGGGGCCGCGGGCCACGTCCCCGGCCGCGTGGACGTCGGGCGCCGAGGTCCTGCCGTGGGCGTCGACGACGATGCCGTCGTCGACCTTCAGTCCCGCGCGCTCGGCAAGCGCCGTCTCGGGGACCATGCCGACGGCGACGACGACCGTGTCCGCCGTCAGCGTGCCGCCCGTGTCGTCGGTGGCGACGACACGCCCGTCCCGCCGCTCGAAGCGCTCGAGCCGCACGCCGGTGCGGATCTCCACGCCCTCGGACCGGTGCAGGCGGGCGACCGCATCGGCGACCGCACCCGGCAGCACCCGGCCGAGCGGCTGCGGCTCGGACTCGACGACCGTCACGTCACAGCCGAGCCCGCGGGCGGTGGCCGCGACCTCGAGACCGATGAGACCGGCCCCGACCACCAGCACCCTGCCGCCCGCGGACAGCGTGCCGCGCAGCGCGTCGGCCTCGGCGAGGCTGCGCAGTTGGTGGACGCCGGGCAGGCCGTCGGTTCCCGGAAGGCGGCGGGGGCGGCCGCCCGTGGCGAGCAGCAGCCGCTCGTAGGGGAGGACCGTTCCGTCGGCGAGGAGCACGGTCCGCTCGGTCACGCCCACCTCGGTGACCGCGGTGCCGGTGCGCACGTCGACGCGCTGCTCCGCCCAGCTTTCCGCGGGACGCAGCAGCGTACGGGCGGGCGGCAGCGCCCCGGAGAGGACCTCCTTGGACAACGGCGGTCTGCGGTAGGGGAGTTCGGGTTCGTCGCCGACGAGGGTGAGCTCGCCCGCGTACCCTTCGGCGCGCAGCGTGAGCGCGGCGGTGGCTCCCGTGATGCCCGCGCCGACGATGACAACAGGGCCGGTCAGCGGGGCAGGGGCGGTGGTGGCCACGGGCTCTCCAAGGGGTCGAAGTCGATCTGTGCTCAATCGCATGATGGGCAACGGTAACTGCCCGCGCGGGCCGCTCCCGAGGCCCTCCACTGGGGCAAGGTGACCGGCAGACGTCAGTTTTGCGACGCCTCCCTCGAATCGACGGCGACCGGGACCGCGTCCGCCCTACGATCGCCCGCATGCCCCTTCAGCGCATGCCTCTTGAGCGCACGCCCTTCCAGCGCATGCTCCTTCACCGCATGCTGCGGACCGTCATGGTCCTCGCCGTGGCCGTCGCCGCCGCCCTCGTCGGGACGGTCGGGGGCGGTACGAGCACGGCGCGGGCCGAGGAGGGAAAGCCCTCCCAGGGGCGGCAGTTGCTCTTCTTCAATCACGCCTACGGCGTGCTCGACCGGGAGACCGCGGATGCCATCGAGCACTCCGCCTATCTGCGGGAGTTCGCCGACTTCCAGGTCCGCACCACCACCGGCTCCGACGGACAGACGTGGACCGGGCGTTATCTGATGGGCCGCGAGACCTACCTCGAACTGTTCGGCGTCGGTGATCTGCCGGGCCAGGACGGCGCCTTCGGTTCCGCGGGGATGGGCGTATCGACCGAGCGGGCGGGTGACGGGGCGAAGGTCATCGAGCGGCTGCGGGACCTGGGGGTGACCGAGCCGGTCGAGTTCCAGCAGACGCGTGACTTCGGCGACGGCGTCCCGGTGCCGTGGTACGACGCCGTGCTCACCACGGACCGGTACGACTCCTTCGGCGCCTGGGGGATGGAGTACCGGCCGGAGTACTTCGCCGACCCGCGCAGCAAGACCGAACCGCCCAACTACCCCGGTGACGTGGGCCGCGAGCGCTATCTGCCCGACGACTACCGCGACCACGAGATGCGCGACGTCACATCGGTCCGCCTCGCCGCCTCCGCGC
The DNA here is from genome assembly GCF_040640795.1 of Streptomyces sp. NPDC021622. Lineage (NCBI taxonomy): Bacteria > Bacillati > Actinomycetota > Actinomycetes > Kitasatosporales > Streptomycetaceae > Streptomyces > Streptomyces sp. NPDC021622. Next base: position 22,928 of record NZ_JBFACK010000024.1, on the reverse strand, counting down.
GTGACGTGGACAACACGGTGCCGCTGCTGCGCGCCGGCGGGTTCGCCGTCCGAGAGGTGGGCGACGGCGCCGTGGCGACGCGGGGCGGTGTCACGGTCCGGCTCGACGCCGCGCCGCGCGATCAGGCGGGACTGCGGCAGGTCACGTTCGCGCTCAACGGGCCCGTGGGGTACCGGCACGAGGAGCGGATCGGCCGGTCGACCCTCGTCGTCGGCCCGGGGCTCGGCGCCGTGTGGAGTTTCGACGCACCGAAGTAGCCGCGCGGGAGCGGGGACGGGTGCAGGGGGGGCGGGCATGCTGCGGGTGTATTTCACCACCGAGGACCTTGCGCGGGTGCGGGTCGCCTCGGGGCCCGACTACCTCTGGGAGATCAGCAACAGCGTACAGACCCTCCAACGACGTGACGGCTCACGGGTGTTCGGCGCGTGGCGCCGGTGGGCGGGCCCGCGTCTGTCGGGCAGCTGCCGACTGCTGCCTCCCCTGCTGCCGCCGTACGGCAACTCGCCGGACTTCCTCACCCCCACCCACGGCGACTGCGCCACCCTCCAGGCGGCCGTCGAGACCCTGGTGCGCACACCCCGGCCGCGGCTGCGCACCGATCTGACGCGGGTGGCCGCATCGCGTCGACTCCCGGGCTGGACGGAGTCGTTGGCCGGGGGAGACGGCGAGGCCCTGCGGAGACTGGGGGGGGCGCTCCACACGTACCACCTGGAGGCGCTCGCGCCCTTCTGGCCGCGCATCCACGCCCATATCGACGCCGACCGCATCGTGCGTCTGCACAGTCTTCTCGACGGCGGCACCGACGGCCTGCTCGCCGGTCTCGGCCCCCAACTCGGTTGGAAACCGCCGGTGTTGGAGGTCGACTACCCCGTGGACCATCAGCTGCGCCTGGACGGCCGTGGTATCACCCTCCAGCCCTCGTTCTTCTGCTGGCCCACGCCCGTCACGCTCGCCGACGGCGAACTGCCGCCCGTCCTGGTGTACCCCATGGACCACGCGATGGACTGGACCCGCCCCGCGCGACCCGACCGCAGGGACGACGACGCTCTGGGTGCGCTCATCGGGCACACCCGCGCCGCCGTCCTCAAAGCGGTCCGCACCGGCTCCTCCACGATCGAGCTCGCCCGCCTCCTGGCGGTCACCCACCCCGCCATCAGCCAGCACATGAAGGTGCTGCGCGGGGCGGGCCTGGTGACCACGGTGCGCAGGGCCGGACGGTCGTTCCACGTCGCGACCGCGGAAGGGCGTGCGCTGGTGCGCAGTTGCGAGCGCGGCGGGTCGTAAGCCTCAGCTTTCATTCCTTGCGGATGGCGTGAGCATGCCAGCACCCTTGCCGGGTTGTTGCACACGCGTCCCCCACCGCGTGGTGTCCCAACAGCGCGCCGTGCGCGGAGTGTTGCCGCCCCGCCGACGCGGCGCGGGCCGCGAGGGCGCCCGCGCACGGGCGGGGGACGCATCGACGATCCGATGAAGGAGTGGCGATGCGTACTCCCCACACCCACACCCGCACCCGGACGCTCCCCCTCCCCCGAACCGCGGCCGCGGCCGCCTCACTCGGCCTCGGTCTCGCCCTCGCCGGCACCCTGACCGCCCTGCCAGGCCCGGCCCAGGCCGCCGTGCCCCACGCGGCCGCGGCGGAATCCTCCGGGCACGGCCTGAACTCCTTCCAGGAGCGGCACGGGCTGTCCCGCACCGGCGTGGTCGACGGCGCGACCGCCAGAGCCCTGCACCGCGCATCCGATGCCGAACTGCTGCGGACCTTCCGGACCGCGGCCGACCTCGGCCCGGAGGAACTCGGCAGATCACCGACGTACCCACCTCGTCCAAGTCCTTCTACGGAGTGGCACCCTTCGGCAGCAATCCGGGACTGATCCAGATCGACGGCTGGCAGACGATGCCGCCCGGCGACGTCTGCCGGGCCGTCCAGGTCTCGGCCTTCCCCGACCGCTATGCGCAGTGGGAGCAGTTCGCCCGCGACCTGCTCGCCCAGGAAGGCCCATCGGTCCCGCCGATCCCGTGACCCATGGGCGTCAGTCCCTCCACCCCTCACCCCAGGAGCCCGTATGCGCAAGAGACTTGTCGCCTCGGCGATCGCCGTTGCCGCGGTCGGAGCCCTCGTCACCCCCGCCGCGGCGCACGCGGAACCCGCACACCCCGACGCCGTGTCGGTCCTCCGGCACGGCTCGAAGGCCGGGACCGCGGTCGTCAGCGGACGCAACGAGCCGGGCACCCGCCTGAGCGTCGGCGGCGTCGACACCGCGGGCGCGCACACCCTTCCGGTCGACTACCAGGTCCAGGAGACCGGCTACTGGTGCGGCCCCGCCGCCACCCGCATCGCGCTCTCCGCACGCGTCGCCCCGCCGAGCCAGGGCGACCTTGCCGCGCAGCTCGGCACCACCGAGGCCGGCACCGATCACATCAGCCAGGTGACGGGCGTGCTCAACGGCAACCTCGGCACCGGCTGGTACGAGACCAAGGAGATGCCGAACGACCCGCCCACGCAGGCCCAGAAGGACCTGCTGTGGAACGACATCGTCCTGGACATCGACAACAACTACCCGCTGGTGGCCAACATCGTCGCCCCGCCCGGCAACCAGCCGCCCGGCTACCCACCGGACCAGACGATCTACCACTACTTCACGGTCATCGGCTACGACGACGCGAACCGCACCGTCCTCATCGCCGACCCCGCCTCCTTCGGCGGCAACCAGATCTACTGGCTCTCCTTCGATCAGCTCGCCACCTTGATCCCGCCGAAGGGCTGCGCCGCCTGACCGTCGGGCCGCCCGTGTTCCCCCCTCGGCGCTGGGCGGCCCGACACACGCGGGGCGGCGGCCAGCAGGTTTTACGCGGCTGTAGAAGGGTGGCTAGGGTGCGGGCAATGTTCTGCGACAGCGTTGTCTGCGGGAGGCATCTTGAGTCACATGCCGTGCTCTACGAGACGTCACGCGAGAACCGCGAGAACCGCGAGAACCGCGAGAACCGCGAGAACCGCGTGAGCCGCCCGGCCAGGGAAGCCGCCGCCCGCTTCGAGCGCATCGCGGAGACACTGCCCGCAGGCCGCAGGGCCGTCGCCATGGTGGACCTCGCCGACCGGTCGGTGGGCCGCCTCGACTACCAGATCTGCCATCCGTGCCGGCTCGGCTACATCGGCAACATCGCCGTCGCCGCCCACTGGCAGGGCCAGGGCCTGGGCCGCCACGCCTTGCACACGGCCCTGGCCGGCTGCGCGGACTACTCCTGGTCGACGTCACGGCAGTCGTCCGAGGGGCGGCGCTTCTTCGCCGCCATAGAGGACGAGACGGAGACCGCCTTCCCGCCCAGTGGGGTGCGGTGCCCGCACATGGCCCCCTGAAGCAGGGCCAAGACATCGCTTTGCATGACCATGCGCGATGATGCATACTCTTCCTATGTCTAAGGTCCTCACCTCCCTTCCCGCCGGCGAGCGCGTCGGCATCGCCTTCTCGGGCGGCCTCGACACCTCGGTCGCGGTCGCGTGGATGCGCGACAAGGGCGCCGTCCCGTGCACCTACACCGCCGACATCGGCCAGTACGACGAGCCCGACATCGCCTCGGTGCCCGGCCGCGCGAAGAGCTACGGTGCCGAGATCGCGCGCCTGGTCGACTGCCGTGCCGCGCTGGTCGAGGAGGGCCTTGCCGCGCTCACCTGCGGCGCGTTCCACATCCGCTCGGGCGGGCGTGCCTACTTCAACACCACGCCGCTCGGCCGTGCCGTCACCGGCACCCTGCTGGTCCGGGCGATGCTCGAGGACAACGTCCAGATCTGGGGCGACGGCTCGACCTTCAAGGGCAACGACATCGAGCGGTTCTACCGCTACGGCCTGCTCGCCAACCCGCACCTGCGGATCTACAAGCCCTGGCTCGACGCGGACTTCGTGACCGAGCTCGGCGGCCGCAAGGAAATGTCGGAGTGGCTCGTCGCGCACGACCTGCCCTACCGCGACAGCACGGAGAAGGCGTACTCCACCGACGCCAACATCTGGGGCGCCACCCACGAGGCCAAGATCCTCGAGCACCTCAACACGGGTGTCGAGACCGTCGAGCCGATCATGGGCGTGAAGTTCTGGGACCCGTCGGTCGAGATCGCCACCGAGGACGTGACCATCGGCTTCGACCAGGGTCGCCCGGTGACGATCAACGGCAAGGAGTTCGCCTCCGCCGTCGACCTGGTGATGGAGGCCAACGCCATCGGCGGCCGCCACGGCATGGGCATGTCGGACCAGATCGAGAACCGGATCATCGAGGCCAAGAGCCGCGGCATCTACGAGGCGCCCGGCATGGCCCTGCTGCACGCCGCGTACGAGCGTCTCGTCAACGCGATCCACAACGAGGACACCCTCGCCCAGTACCACAACGAGGGCCGGCGCCTCGGCCGCCTCATGTACGAGGGCCGCTGGCTCGACCCGCAGGCGCTGATGGTCCGCGAGTCGATCCAGCGCTGGGTCGGCACGGCCGTCACCGGCGAGGTCACGCTGCGGCTGCGGCGCGGCGAGGACTACTCGATCCTCGACACCACGGGCCCGGCGTTCAGCTACCACCCGGACAAGCTGTCCATGGAGCGCACCGAGGACTCCGCGTTCGGCCCGGTGGACCGGATCGGCCAGCTCACCATGCGCAACCTCGACATCGCCGACTCGCGCGCCAAGCTGGAGCAGTACGCGGGCCTCGGCCTGATCGGCACCGGCAGCCCCGCCATCGGTGCCGCGCAGGCGGCCGCGACCGGCCTGATCGGCACCATGCCGGAGGGCGGCGCCGAGGCCATCGCATCGCGCGGCGAGGTCTCCGAGGACGACGCGATGCTGGACCGCGCCGCGATGGAGTCCGGCACGGACTGACCGGCCACGCCGAGAGGAACCACCAGAAGGGCCGACCCGGCGCCGGGTCGGCCCTTTCTGATCCCCAGGCCGCGCCGCCCGTAGTCACCCCCCGCGCGGGGGAGGCCGCTCACCCGGCCAGGGGGCCCGCGGGCCCACCCCGACGGCTTGACTTGCCGCATGCGAAACGTTCACCGCACCCGCCTCCGCATGGCCCTCGTCGTCCTCGGCCTGCTGACCGTCCCGCTGACCGCAGGGCCGTTACCGGGAGCCGTGGCCCCTGCAGCGGCGGCCCCCGGCGCCGAGCAGCCGCCGGACGGAGACATCCGCGCGCGCATCGAGGCCATCCCCGGCATGCGGGTCACGGCCGAACGCGCCGCCCCGCAAGGGAAGCGCTACTTCGACCTTGCCTACCGGCAGCCCGTGGACCACCGGCATCCCGAGCGCGGCACGTTCGAGCAGCGGCTGAGGCTGCTGCACAAGTCGACCGACCGGCCGACGGTCCTCTACACATCCGGCTACGGCCTCGTCTCGAACCCCGACTTCCGCTCCGAGCCCACCCAGCTCGTCGACGGCAATGAAATCGTCACCGAGCAGCGGTACTTCGACAAGTCCGTGCCGAAGCCCGTCGACTGGTCGAAGCTGGACATCCGGCAGGCCGCCGACGACCACCACCGCCTGATCCAGGCGCTCAAGCCGCTCTACGACGGCCGCTGGATATCGACGGGCGGCAGCAAGGGCGGCATGACCTCGGTCTACCACCGGCGCTTCCACCCCCGGGACGTGGACGGCACGGTCGTCTACGCGGCCCCCGACAACGTGAACGACCGCGACGACAGCGCGTACGACGCGTTCATCGAACGCGTGGGGACACCGGCCTGCCGCGCCAGGCTGAAGGCCGTACAGCGCGAGGCGTTGGTGCGGCGCGACGAGATGGTGGCCCGGTACACGACGTGGGCGGCCGACAAGGGGCACACGTTCGGGATCATCGGCAGCGCCGACAAGGCGTACGAACTCGCCGTGCTGCGGGCCGTACCGATGTACTGGCAGTACGGCGACGCCCAGTGCACCGACGTCCCGGAGCCCACGGCCTCGACGCAGCAGCTGTACACCTGGCTCGACCGGACCACTGGCCTCGCGAACTTCACGGACACCACGCTCAAGCCCCTGACGCCGTACTTCTACCAACTGGGCACCCAGCTCGGCTATCCGCAGTACAGCACCCCCCACCTGACCGGTCTGCTCCGCCACCCCGGCGTCCAGGACGTACGCACCTACGTGCCCCGCGACATTCCGCTCCGCTTCCAGCCGCACGCGATGGCCGACATCGACCGCTGGGTACGGCACCAAGGGAGCCAACTCCTCTTCGTCTACGGCGAGAACGACGTGGCGACCGCCGAGCGCTTCCGGCTCGGGCGGGGCAGCCGCGACGCACACCTCTACGTCGCCCCGGACACCAACCACCGGGCACGCATCGAGTCGCTTCCCGCGAAGGACTCCGCCGCCGCCAAGGCCACGCTGCGGCGCTGGGCCGGCCAGTGAGGAGTTCTTCCACGGCGACGCACGGGTATGGCGGGACGTCGCGCGCTCCGCGAGGATGACCCCCTTCCACGAAGGGCATCGCGATGGGAACTCACGCGGCGGCGAGACGAGGAAGGCCGGTCGTGCTCGCGGCGATCGGCACCGCCCTGCTCGCCGCCCTGCTGTCCATCCCGAGCGCAGGGGGAGCGCCACGGTCGGCCGACGCCTGCGCCGCCACCTCCGCCACCTCCGGCACCGAGCTGCCCAGTGGTGACTGCGGGCCGTTCTGGCAGGTCCTCGCCGAGGACTTCAACGGCGACCGGGTGCCGCTCGGCGCGTTCCGTGACTGCGACCACCACGCCGACACCTCCGCGGCGTACTGCGGCGGCCTCAAGGGCGACTACCGCGACAACTGGTGGGCGTACCCGACCGGTTGGCGTGACACGGCGAACGACCGCGGCCGCGATGTCGTCGGTGTCTACCACCCGGAGGACACCGTGAGCGTGGGCCCTGCGGAGAACGGCGACGGCCGGATGCGCATCCGGATGTGGCGGCCCGCCGACGGCGGCCCCGTCCACGCCGCGGCGGTCGTGCCGCGTGCCGTCATGCAGATGAAGTACGGCAAGTACAGCGCCCGCATCAAGGTCACCGACCCGGCCCCCGGATACAAGTCGGCCTGGCTGCACTACGGCGGCGGCTGCGAGATGGACCACCCCGAGGGCAACTGGACCGGCTCGCTCACCGCCTTCCACCATCCCTGCGGCGGCGGCGAGCAGGGCTCGTTCCGCGGCGCCGACGACTGGACCGAGTGGCACACGGTGTCGACCGAGTGGACCCCCGGACACGTCCGCTTCTTCGTCGACGGACGTGAGACGGGACATGACACCAGGGGCGTGCCGGACGACCCGCTGTCCTGGGTCCTGCAGAACGAGAGCGCCCTTGAAGGACCCGGAGCGGCGCCCGGCAGCAGCGCGCAACTGGAGATCACCTGGGTCGCCGCGTACGCGTACAACTGGAAGTGACATGGGGGCAGGGCCCGTTCCGTCGGGAACGGGCCCTACCGATCAGCCGATGTCAGACACGGTCGGCCGCGATGAGGAGGTACTGGAAGGACCCGTCCTTGTACGAGTTGATGAACGCGTCCTCGATTCCCGTGACCAGAGAGGACGTGGCCCGCAGCTCCCAGTACGGCAGGGTGTCGGGGGTGAGATCGACGACGGCCTGCGGGACGAGGCGGTTGTCGGCCATGGCGCGCAGATACTCGCGGCGCGAGTGGATGTTGCACTCGAAGTGCGCGTTGATCTGGGAGACCCACTTGGAGGGCTGGCCGTACCGCGGGTTCCAGCAGCCGGTGATGGTCACATAGCGGCCGCCGACCTTGAGGACGCGGGAGTGTTCGGCGAAGAGGTCGTGCAGGTCGACGTACATGGTCGACTCGTTGTTCCACGAGGCCGCGGCCTGCCCGGTCTCGAAGGGCGTGGAGAGCATGTTGCAGACGCGGGCGCGGACGTGGTCCTGGATGCGGAGCTCGCGCGCACGCCTGTTGGCGAAGTCGGCCTGCTTGGCCGACAGTGTGACCCCTTCGACCGTGCAGCCGAAGCGCTGGTGCGCCATCACCATCGAGCCGCCGCGGCCGCAGCCGGCGTCCACCAGGGTGTCGTCACTCCCGATGTCACCGAGGTGCCCCAGGAGGAACTCGGCCTGCGCCGACTCCAGTCGGTGCAGCTCGGCGATCAGCTTCTTCTCGCTCTCGCTGTCCTCGGCGTCACCGAGCGCGGCGTGGTCGACGCCGCCGATGCCGTAGTGGTGGTGGTACAGACCGTCGACATCGCCGAGACGCAGGTTCACGGGCCTGGCCTCCCCGTCCCAGTAGCGGGCGATGTCCCCCTGGTAGGGCGTCGCCGGGCCGGGGATGCGCAGGGGGGTGCCGGTGGAGGTGGCGGTGAGTTCGGTGCTGGTCACAGATGAATCCATTTCTCTTACCGGAACTTCTCTTACCAGAAGTCGGGCAGGCTGTAGCGGTAGGTGTTGGTCTGGTGCCAGTAGTGGTTGCCGTCGACCCAGGCGGCCACGCCGCGCAGGAAGCGCTGCACACTCGGCACGGGGCAGGCGGCGGCCAGGGCCGCGGCTTCGGCCTCGAAGTCGTGCATGAGGTCGTTGTGGACCTCGACCGCCTTCAGATAGGCGTCCTGGGCGGAGAGGTCCTCCCGCTGGGCGATCACGACCGGCAGGTTCAAGTGCACGCCAGGAGCGTCGAGTTCCTTGGTGTACGAGTACAGGTCGTTGACGATGGTCGTCGCGTTCCCCGCGAGAGCGATGACCTTCTGCATGGCGGGCTGTGCGTGCAGGTCCGCCGGCAGTTCGTAGCCGCCGACGGTGTCGGTGATGGTCGGGCAGGGGCGGAAGTTGTTGAACTGGCGCATCGCCAGGTACTCCCACACTTCGGGTACGTGTTCCAGCTGGGCCCAGGCGGCTTCGGCGAGGTAGCCCAGGTGCAGCCGTGCCATGTCGTGCCGGAACCGGTCGGCCTGCGCGGCGCTGCCCACCTGGACGAAGTACTCCATGGCGGAGCTGTAGGCGCGCCGGGGCGCGTCCGCGTGGAGCGACTTCGCCCAGTGCGGCTGGTACTCCTGCGTCGTGTACAGAGGATCCAGGGCGGTGTGCGCGAGCAGCAGACGTTCGCCGAGGCCGACGGGCGAGCCCCCGTGGTCCTCGCAGTAGCAGTCGTCCACCGCGTTCTCGGCCACCATCAGGCGGGTGGCGATCATCAGGTGGTCGACGGTGGGCGCGTCCGGATGGCAGGCGACCATGTAACGCCCCACGGAGAACCCGTCGAACTGCTCCTCCCAGTCATCGGGATACAGGGAAACCTCGTCAAGGGCCCAGGACTTGATCCTGCGGCTGACCTCATCGACCCGCACCGGGTCGGGCTCGGGCACCGGGTGGAAGTAGAGCCCCGGGATCGGCGTGCCTTCCGCCGGAGCCACCGGTTGCGGCGGCGCCGGTTCCGGAGGTGTCGGCGGCTCCTCCCGCAGCATCAGCCGCAGGCCCCCCGTGCCCAGGCCGCTGGGGCCGCGCAGGAGCCGCTCCAGGCCGGCGCTCGGGGCAGGCGCCGCGGCAGCAGGGGCATCGAGGGGAGGCGGGCCGCCGATGGCGGCCTTGATGTCGCGGGCGCGGGCCGCGGCGTCGGCGAGTACGTGCATCCATGGCTCCTTCGGGGGGTGGGCGGCCTCGCGGGCCGGGGCCGCTACCTGGGCCAGCGGGCGATCTGCACGTTCTCCATCACGCCGACCGCGTCCGGCACGAGGATGGCGGCGGAGTAGTAGGTGCTGACGAGGTAGGACGTGATGGCCTTCTCGTCGACGCCCATGAAGCGGACCGACAGGCCCGGTTCGTACTCGTCCGGCAGACCGGTCTGATGCAGTCCGATGACGCCCTGGTTCTCCTCGCCGGTACGCATGCAGAGGATCGAGCTGGTCTTCTCCTCGGTGATCGGGATCTTGTTGCAGGGGAGGATCGGGACCCCGCGCCAGGCCGGGACCTGCTGGCCGCCGAGGTCGACGTGGTCCGGATAGAGCCCGCGCGCGTTGAACTCGCGCCCGATCGCGGCGATCGTCTTGGGGTGTGCGAGGAAGAACTTCGACCCGCGACGGCGGCAGAGCAGCTCGTCCATGTCGTCCGGTGTCGGCGGACCCGAGTGTGTCTGGATGCGCTGCTTGAAGGCGGCGTTGTGGAGCAGGCCGAACTCCCGGTTGTTGACGAGCTCGTGCTCCTGGCGCTCGCGCAACGCCTCGACGGTGAGCCTGAGTTGCTCCTCGGTCTGGTTCATCGGCCCGTTGTAGAGGTCGGCGACCCTCGTGTGGATCCGCAGAATGGTCTGGGCGACGGAGAGTTCGTACTCGCGCGGCTTCAGTTCGTAGTCGGCGAACGCGCCGGGCAGTTCGTGCTCGCCGGTGTGGCCGGCCGACATCGCGATCTCCGCCTCGCCGCGACGGTTCTGCCGTTGGCGGGAGAGCGCCGCGAACTCCGCGAGATGGTCCCGGAGGCTCGGCGCCGTGGACAGGACGGCCGCGAAGTCGGCGCGTGACAGGGTCAGCAGGGTGCCCGAGGTCTCGGCGGTGGCGGTCTGCTCCCACCGGGCGTCCTCGTCGATGAGGGCGTTCTCCCCGAACTGGTCGCCGTCGGCGAGTACGTCCAGGGCGACCTCGTCGCCGTACCTGCCGACGGTGGTCTGGCTGATACGGCCGTGGGCGATCAGGTGCAGCCGCTCCGCGGGCGTGCCGCGCTCGACCAGCGTCTCGCCGATCCGGAAGTCGCGCTGGACGCACCGATCGGCGATGGCGGTCAGCACCTCGTCGTCGTCGAAGCCGCGCAGCAGGGCCAGTTCACCCAGTTCACGGGGGATCACCCGGACGTCGGAGCCGTCCTGGACGAACTCCACGGTCCCGTCGCCGACCGTGTACGTCAGCCGACGGTTCACCCGGTAGGCGCCGCCCTTGGTCTCCACCCAGGGGAGCATCCGCAGCAGCCAGCGGGAGGTGATCTCCTGCATCTGCGGGGCGGACTTGGTCGTGGTGGCGAGGTTGCGGGCGGCCGCAGTACCCAGGCTGGACTGCCGCGGCAGCTCCACTTGTGCTTCCGGGCTCGAGTCAACAGTCATCGGGCGAGCTCTCCTTGGTCAGTGCGGTGGCGTGCGTATGCGGACGTCACCGGGCAATAGGAGGGAAACAGGGGTATAAGAACGGGAATCCGGCCAGATCCAGAGGGAACACTAACGGCCGCTCGGCCGCCCGGACCAAGGAAAGTCGCCGACATTAACTCGATACGATGATCGAGCGCGCGCGATGTTTGCGCAGGTACCGGCGGGATTAAGCCCCGATTGACGGCACGTTCCGGCGCGCTGCGGACGGCTTTGCGCGATGCGGACCGACCGGCTGAAGGGCCGTCGAAGTGCCGTACAACCAGGCCGTCGTGGGCCGGTGAGGCGCACGCACACCGCAGCAACCGTCCGTATGCGCAGGGGCAGCCCTGCGTCACGGCGTCGGAAACGCGACACGGCTCCTGCAGGGAGGGGTACCGCTGGGGCGAAACTGCGACTAGTGCGGCTGAGAGGAACGGGACCCGTCATGACCAACAACCAGCACAGCGCGTCGCCAGGCACTCGCTGGGAGCGGGCCGTCGTCGTCGGTGGCGGGTACGCCGGTCTCGTCACCGCCCGCGTCCTGGCCGATCACTTCAGAGAGGTGCTCGTCCTGGAGCACGACCCGGTGCGGTCGGACACGGGCGTGCATCCGCACGTCCCGCAGGGCTACCACGCACACGCGTTGCTCGCCCGGGGCGGCGAGGCGCTGGAGGCGCTCTTCCCGGGGCTGCGTGCGGAGCTCGCGGAACTGGGTGCGCCGGTCCTCGACTACGGCGAGCGGATGAGCTTTCTGCTGCCGACCGGCTATGCGCCGACCGACCCGGTGGGCTTACCCATCCAGACCTTTACCCGCGACGAGCTCGAACGGCGCCTGCGGCAAAGGGTGTTGGCCCTGCCGGCAGTACGCGTGCTCCCGGCGACGCGCTGCGAGACCGTGACGGCGAGTGCCCCCGGCCGGCTGGACCGGGTCCGTTACCGCACCGACGGCGCCGACGGGTCGGCCGACGTCACCGCGGACCTGGTCGTTGACGCCTCGGGTCGCTCCACCTCCGTCGACCGGTGGCTCACCGACGCACGGCTGCCGGTGTCCGCCAAGACCGTCATCAAGGCGAAGATCACCTACACCTCCGCGTGCTACGAACGCCCGCCGCAGGACCGGCAGGACTTCGACATCGCGTACCAGATGGCCTTCGCGCCCGACGTCCCGCGCGGCGGAGTCATCCTTGCCGTGGAGCACCACCGCTGGATGTGCTCGCTGCTCGGCGTCGACGAGCACGTGCCGCCCACCGACGACGAGGGCTACCTCGACTTCGCCCACAGCCTCGGCAACCCCCGCCTCGCCGAACAGATCAAACGCGGCACCCGGCAAGGAGAGATCCACCGCTACACCAACCCCGGCAACGCGTGGCGCCTGCACCACAAGAACGCCCGCTGGCCCGAACGCCTCATCGCGGTCGGCGACTCGCTCTGTGTGTTCAACCCGGTGTACGGCCAAGGGCTCACGGTCGCCGCGCTCGAAGCGGAGCTGCTCGGCCGCCAGCTGCGCCGCCGACGGGCCGACGCGGCCGGACTCGACGGCCTCAGCCGCGCCTACCAGCGCGCCGCGGCCCGTGTCATCAAGGTCCCCTGGACCATGGCCACCAGCTCGGACCTGATGTGGGCACCCGCCGGACAGCCGCGGTCCGCACGCTTCGCCCACTGGTACAACAAGCACGTCTTCGCCCTCGCCGTGCACGACCCGGACGTGTGGGCCCGGTTCGTACGGGTGCTGAACATGACGGCCCCGCCCTCGCTGCTCTTCCGCCCGGCCGTGCTCGCCAAGGTGATACGCCGCGCGCTCACGCGCCGCCCGAGCTGAGACGGCGATCCTCAAGCGTGAACTCGCGGTCGACTGACGTGCGGTGGCGTCAGCGCAGGACCGCCTCGCCCGTGCGGACGGCACGCAGCGCGCGCTCGACGGTCTCCTCGTTCTCGCCGACCGGAGCCACATAGTTGATGACGTCGCGCGCGGCGTCATCGCCGAGCGTCCGGGCCATCACCCACGTGGCGAGATACTGCGAGGCCAGGCAGCCGCCCGCCGTCGCGATGTTCCCCTCGGCATGGAATGGCGCGTCCAGGACGGTGACACCGCAGGCCTCGACAAAGGGCCGGCTCGTCATGTCCGTGCAGGCGGGCATGGAGTTCAGGAGCCCGAGCCGGGCGAGCACCAGCGCGCCGGAACACTGCGCACCGATCAACTGGCGCGAAGGGTCAAGGGGCAGCCTGGAGATCAGCTGGTCGTCGGCGACCACGTCTCGCGTCTTCACGCCGCTGCCGATCAGTACGACGTCGGCCTCGGTCACGAACTCCATGGGGCGCTGCCCGGTTGTCTCGACGCCGTTCATCGACGTGACCACCGGCGTCGGTGTCGTGATGAAGGCCTCCAGGCCGTCCTTTCGGCACCGATTGATCAGCGCGGAGGCGATGAAGCTGTCGAGTTCATTGAATCCGTCAAAGGTGACCACGGCTACCTGCATGGCATCTCCTCGAAGTCCGGAACCGGCCTGGAGGTGCAGATTCTCAGGCGTGTTGCGCCCAGCAACCGGGCCAATCGGCGTCCGGTGGCTCAGTTGTGTCGGCAAACGCTTGACTCTCCATCCGCTGGAGGGATGAGAGTTGGCCTCGTGAGCGACCACACCGAGCTGCTGACCATCGGCGAACTCGCCCGGCGCACCGGGCTTTCCGTGCGGACCATCCGATTCTGGTCCGACAGCGGAGTCGTGGTGCCGACCGGCCGCACGGCCGGCGGCTTCCGGCTCTACGACGCCGATGCGACCGCCCGTCTCGACCTCGTCCGGACCCTGCGCGAGCTGGGCCTTGACCTGGAGACGGTACGCCGGGTCCTTGACAGGCAGGTGACGGTGCGCGATGTGGCCAGGGCGCACGCGCGGGCAGTCGACGCGGAGATCCGCACACTGCAGGCACGGCGCGCGGTCCTTGACCGGGTCGCTCGGCAGGGCAGTACGACCAAGGAGATGAGACTCATGCATGAACTGGCCCGGATGTCCGCCGACGAGCGACAGCGGATCATCGACGATTTTGTCCACGAGACCTTCGACGGTGTCGACCCCGACGCGCCGGGCGCCCACATCGCCCAAGCCATGCGCACCGTACCGAAACACCTTCCCGCCGACCCGACCGCCGAGCAGGTGGACGCCTGGGTGGAGCTGGCCGAGCTGGTCGGCGACGAGCCGTTCCGGGAACGGGTACGCGAGATGGCCCTGGCCGGGGCGCAGGGAGAGCAACAGCCGGCGGGCCCCGACCCGGCGAAGGTCGCGGAGCACGCCGGCCAGGCGGTACGCGAACACGTCGCCCCCGCAACGGCCGCAGGCAAGGAGTTCCTTCACCGCATCGTCGACCCCGGCCTGCCGCCAGCGGAACGCGCCCGGCTGGCCGATCAGTTGGCGACTTTCACCGACCGCAGGGTGGAGCGGTACTGGCAGCTCCTTGCCGTGCTCAACGGTCGGCCGCAGGTCCCCTCGCAGGTGCCTGCGTTCGAATGGCTGATCGCCGCCCTGCGAGCGGAAGATTAGGGGGCGTCGATGATTTTGCCGTTCTTGTCGAGCGTGTGGGTGCGCCAGTACACGTCCCACTTGTCGTCGACCTGCTGCGGCACTTTGCCCTTCGGGTAGCGCACAAATCCCGCCGGCGGCTCGTCCTTGTCCGCGACGCACGCGGAGCCGGTGTCGCCCACGGTCATGACCGGGTACTCGCCGCTGCTGCAGATGTCCTCCTGGTACTCGAAGTCGGAACATCCAGTGACAGCCACGCACGCGGCGGCGCTCACGAGAGCGGCAGCGGGTCGGCTCATCCTGCGGCGCATGGTCACGGTGGTCTCCAGTCGTTCGGCTTGCCTCACTCTCGCCGCCGGGAAGCCGCCGGACCCTGAGTACACGTACTCAGAAGCGCGTGTGCGCATGCTCAACTCGCTTCACTCCGCCGGTATTTGAAATCGGTCAGGACAGCGACGACGACGGTCCCGTCGTGGGAAAGGCCTGTTCCGTCCAGATGGTCTTGCCGGAGCGGGTGTAGCGCGTTCCCCACCGCTGGACCAGCTGCGCGACGATGAACAGGCCGCGCCCGCCCTCGTCGTCGTCGCCGCTGTGGCGCAGGTGCGGTGAGGTGTGGCCCCGGTCCGCGACCTCGCACAGGAGGGTGCGGTCGCGGATGAGGCGTACCTGGATCGGGCCTTCGGCGTACCTGACCGCGTTGGTCACCAGCTCGCTGACGCAGAGCTCGGTCGCGAAGGACAGCTCCTCCAGACCCCAGCGGTGCAGCTGTTGGGTGGCCAGCTCCCGGGCCTGGCCCGCGGCGACCGGTTCCGCGGGCAGTTCCCACTCGGTGACCTGCGAAGGGTCGAGTTCGCGGGTACGGACAAGCAGCAGGGCGGTGTCGTCGGCCGTCGAGCCGCCGGGCAGGAGCTCTGCCACGGCCCGGTCGCAGAGCTCTTCGAGCGACACGTGCCGGTCGCTGAGTACACGTCCCAGGATGTCGAGCCCGTGGTCGATGTCGCGGTCGCGGGCCTCGACAAGGCCGTCGGTGAAGAGCGCGAGCAGGCTGCCCACCGGCAGCTCGATCTCCATCGACTCGAACGGCAGACCGCCGAGGCCCAGCGGCGGTCCTGCCGGCAGGTCCGGGAAGGACAGCCGGCCGTCCGGGTCGACGACCGCCGGCGGCAGGTGCCCGGCCCTGGCCATGACGCAGCGCCGCGACACCGGGTCGTAGACCGCGTAGAGGCAGGTCGCCCCGGTGGTCACATCGGCGTACATGCCGTCGGGCGTTCCCAGCTCGGCCCGCTGCTCCTCCGCCGACTGCGCCACCAGATCGTCGAGCCGCGAGAGCAGCTCGACGGGATCCAGGTCCATCTGGGCGAACGCGCGCACGGTCGTACGCAGCCGTCCCATGGTGGCGGCCGCCTGCAGACCGTGGCCGACCACGTCTCCGACCACGAGTCCGACCCGGGTTCCGGACAGCGGGATGACGTCGAACCAGTCACCGCCGACGCCTGTCACGTCGTCCGTGGGCAGATAGCGGTAGGCCAGGTCGACCGCCGACTGCTCCGGCACGTGCTGCGGCAGCAACTGGCGCTGGAGGGCAAGCGATGCGGTGCGCTCACGGGTGAAGCGGCGCGCGTTGTCGATGGACACGGCCGTACGGGCGACCAACTCGTCGGCCAGCGACACTTCGCCGCTGTCGAAGATGGCCCCGGTGCCGCGTATGAAGGTGACGAGTCCCAGCGTGCTGTTCCCGGCCCGCAGCGGCACTACCAGGACCGAGTCGTCGAGCACGAGCCCGCCCGAGGCGAGGCTGCGGTCCTGCGGTGAACCGGACGGGTACTCCACGGGGGAGTGGCTCACGGAGGGAGCGGGCGCAGGCCCCTCTCCCGGCTTCTCCTGGCCGGCTTCATCGGCCGAGCAGCGGGCGACCCGCACCAGGGACATCGCCGCCGAGCCGCTGGTGGCCGGCACCTCGCCCTCCAGTACGGCCCTCGCGAGGTCGACCGTGACTGTGCTCGCGAACTCCGGCACCGCCACCTCGGTGATCTTCTCGGCGGTGACCATCACATCGAGGGCGGTACCGACTCCGCGGCCCGCCTCGACGAGCAGGGCGAGGCGACGCTGGGCCCTGTAGCGATCGGTGATGTCGAAGGCGTCCTCGCACACCCCAAAGACATGTCCATTGGCATCCTGGAGCCGGTAGTAGGCGCAGGACCAGAGGTGGTCCGTCTCCGGGTCGGTGGGCGGCCTGCCCTGGAAGTGCAGGTCCAGAAAGGGCTCTCCGGTGTCAAGGACGTGCCGCATGACCGTGTCGAGGGTGGGCGGATGCCCCCGGGTCACGAACTTTCCCTCGGAGTACAGCTCATCGGCCCGAGAGCCGCGGAACTCGGCGAGGGGTCGCCCCATCTCCTGTTCGTACGCCGAGTTGCACCAGGTCAGGCGCAGGTCGGTGTCGTAGATGGCCAGGCCTACGGGTGACTGGGTGGCAAGGCCGTGCAAGAGGGACTGCCGGGCTTCCCAGATCCGCAGATCCTGCAGCTCCGTCGCCACGACGACGCGCAACGCCGTGTCGGCGCCCGCCAGCGGACACACCGCGGTGGCGACGGTCAGTTCACGCCCGTCCCGGTGCAGGGCGACGCGGATCTCGTTCCCCCGGAACAGGGGAGGGGGCGGGAGAACGGCGGCCGCCTGGCCGGGCGGCAGGAGAGTGGCCACGGGCTTACCGAGGATCTCCTCCGCCTTGTAACCGAGGAGCCGCTCCGCCGCGGGGCTCCATCCGATGACCGTGTCCTGGGCGTCGACGACCGCCGTGGCCGCCCTGTTGACGTCGAGGGGGCCACGAAAGTCCGAGCTCCGCTCCGCGTTCCATACAGTCATCGCGCCACACCAGCCCCGTTCATCCCCTACAGAATCCGCCGTCCCCGGGGCGGGCACAACCGCTGTACGCCCACCCAACGGAATCCTGAGGCCCCCGCCACCGCGTCATGGCGCGATGTGCGCCCGGGACAGCAGGAGCAGACTGTGCGCCCCTACGGCGATCTTGCTGTCCGCCTTGTGTTCGCTCTCGTCCGAAAGGCCTCGCGGGTCCGAGGTGTCGATCCGTGTGCTCCAGCGTTCGCCGAACGCGGTGCCCGGCAGCTGGAAGACGATCGGCTCCCGGTGGCTGTTCACGAGCAACAGGAAGGAGGTGTCCACCACAGGTCTGCCGCAGGCGTCGGGTTCCGTGATCGCGTCACCGTTGAGGAAGACGCCGATGGCGTGGGCGTCGGGCCGCTGCCAGTCCTGGCGCGTCATCTCGTGCGCGTCGGGCCTGAACCACACCAGATCCGGCAGCGGCCCGGCCCCGTGGGTCGTGTCACCAAGGAAGAAGCGGCGTCTTCGCAACACCGGGTGCTCGGCCCGCAGCGCGATCGCCCGCCGGGTGAAGGCGAGCAGATCACGCCGGTCCTCGTCGAGATCCCAGTCGACCCAGGAGATCTCGCTGTCCTGGCAGTAGGCGTTGTTGTTGCCCAGTTGGCTGCGGCCCATCTCGTCGCCGTGGGCGATCATCGGAATCCCCTGCGAGAGCAGGAGTGTGGCGAGGAAGTTGCGCTGCTGGCGCGCACGGAGCTCCAGGATGCCCTCATCGGCCGTCGGCCCCTCGACGCCGCAGTTCCACGAGCGGTTCGCGTTCTCGCCGTCCCGGTTGTCCTCGCCGTTGCCCTCGTTGTGCTTGTCGTCGTACGAGACCAGATCACGCAGCGTGAATCCGTCGTGCGCGGTGACGAAGTTGACGCTTGCGCGCGGACGGCGACGGTCGTGCTGGTAGAGGTCGGACGACCCGGTCAGCCGGGAGGCGAACTCGGCGAGGGAGTTGTCCGCGCCGCGCCAGAAGTCCCGTACCGCGTCGCGGTACTTGCCGTTCCACTCCGACCAGAGCGGCGGGAAGTTGCCGACCTGATAGCCGCCCTCGCCGACGTCCCAGGGCTCGGCGATGAGTTTGACGCGTCCGACCACCGGGTCCTGCTGGACCAGGTCGAAGAACGCGGAAAGCCGGTCCACGTCGTGGAACTGCCGGGCGAGCGTGGCGGCCAGATCGAAACGGAACCCGTCCACATGCATCTCGGTCACCCAGTAGCGCAGCGAGTCCATGATCAGTTGCAGGACGCTGGGGTGCCGCATCAGCAGGCTGTTGCCCGTGCCGGTGGTGTCGAAGTAGTGCGCCGGATCGCGCTCCGCCAGGCGGTAGTACGAGGCGTTGTCGATGCCGCGGAAAGCGAGGGTCGGGCCGTTCTCGTTGCCCTCCGCGGTGTGGTTGTAGACCACGTCCAGAATCACCTCGAGCCCGGCCGTGTGCAGCTTCTTGACCATCGACTTGAACTCGGTGACCTGCTCGCCGCGCGAGCTGTGCGCCGCGTAGGCGTTGTGGGGCGCGAAGAAGCCGATGGAGGTGTACCCCCAGTAGTTGGACAGGCCGCGGTCGCGCAGGAAGCCGTCCTGCACGTACTGGTGCACCGGCATCAGCTCGACGGCGGTCACCCCCAGCGAGAGGAGGTGATCGATCACGGGCTCGGTCGCCAACCCCCCGTAGGTGCCCCGGAGTTCAGCGGGGACCCCGGGGTGCCTGCGGGTCAGGCCTCGCACATGGGCCTCGTAGATCACGGTCTCGGCGTAGGGGCGCCTCGGCAGTACGTCGCCCTCCCAGGGGAAGGAGGGGTCGGTCACCACCGAGAGCATCGTGTGCGCTGCGCTGTCGGCCGGTTCGGGACCCCGCGCCGCGTGCTCGTAGAGTGCCGCGTCGTTGTCCACCTCCCCCTCGAACGCCCTGGCGTAGGGGTCGAGGAGCAGCTTGGCGGGGTTGCACCGATGGCCCGTGGAGGGTTCCCAGGGGCCGTGCACCCGGTATCCGTAGCGCTGTCCCGGGCCGACACCCGGCAGGTAGCAGTGCCAGACGAAGCCGTCGACCTCGGTGACGGAGACGCTGTCGTGGGTGCCGTCCTCCTGGATGAGGACGAGGTCGACACGGTCGGCGACCTCGCTGAACAGGGCGAAGTTCGTCCCTTCGCCGTCGTAGGTCGCGCCGAGCGGGAAGGGGTGTCCGATCCAGGTGCGCACGCTGCTGCCTCCGTATGGGTGACGCATGGATGAGCGTGGTCGTCGGCGTGTGTCGCGCGTACCGCTCCCATGGACGCGGACGGGCCGCGGCTTCTCCGAGGGGATGCCGCGGCCGTGGCGCGCCGCCACCGTCGAGCGCCGCGTTCAGCCGACGGGCACCGCTTGCGGCAGCGGATCCGACGCCGCGGGCCGCTTCCCCAGCGTGGGGCACAACTCGTCCCGCTGCTCGTCGTGCCCGATCGGGGAGGCGGCCGCGCGCAGAGTGGGCGCGGGCGGGGCGGGGGTCAGCAGGGCGCCGTCGGCGGACCGGGCACGGTGCGAGAACCAGATGATTTTGCCGTTGCTCGCCGGGTAGTTGCCCCAGCCGTCGCTCAGCGCGGCGATCTGCGCCAGATAGCCCTCCGGCCCGCAGTGCGGATGACGAAGGTCGCGTTCGCTGTCGGACACGGCGGTGATGAGGTGCTGGCCGGTCCACCACATCTCGACGACGGTGTGCTTGTCCGTCGCATGCGTCTCGATCGCCTGCAGCAGCACGCTTGCGCAGTGGCTCACGGGTTCGACGAGAACCCCCAGGCCCCAGTGCCGGAGGTGTGCGGCAAGAATGCGCCTGACCTGCCTGACCCGCTGGGGGGTGAGCTCCACCTCGAGGTAGTAGTAGTGGCAGGGGACTGCGGTCTTCATCGCTCTTGACTCCTCTCGGCGAAGCTTCCGACCGGTCGGCTCGTCGAGCCGCCGCCCCGAACACGAAGCGTGCGAGTTGATCGCTCCTGAGTCATTTCAGGGTGGGAGTGCTGCTCCGTTCGTGCAACACGAGCGGCTCGTGCCGGTTGTTGAAGATCCAACAGGACGCTGCGTGCACGGGCGTGCACTATGGGTCAGGAAGTGCGTCCGGCACTTACACCGGTTTGTCGACCCCCTCCGGCGCCAGCCAGGTGCACCGCGAGGGACTCGCGGGAGCAGGAGAAGGTGACCAGCGTGATGCTGCTGCCTGACAAAGCCGAGGTCGCGCGGCACCTGAACCGATACCGGTCCTGGGAGCGGCTGTTGCTGGCCGGTCGCGCCGACCTCGGTGTGCGAAAGCACTTCGAGAACACCGCGTACACGCTGTGCGTCCTGATGGGAGAGCGCACGGCGCGGCTCGCCGCGGAGGCCGCCGAGCGCTATCTCGGCCTGCGGCCGTCGCGTCGGCAACCGGCGGCCATCAGCCCGTGGCCGCCGGCCACAAGTGGCCACGGCCTGCGCCCCGGGCACCGGGGCGTGGCAAAGGAGAGAGCGATGACCCGAGCTCCGCGGACGAGCCCCGCCCCGTCGATGGCCCTCGCCCGGTCGATGGCCTCCGCTCCGTCGACGGGCCCGGCTCCGGATTTGACGGGCCCGGCCCCGGATTCGACGGGCCCAGCTCCGGAAGAGGCTCTGGTCTCCTTCACCGTGCCCATCCTGGACGTCGCCCCGATCGTCGATTGCGGCCGCCGTCCCGCGAAGGCGGTCCCGGGGGAGACCTTCCGGGTGACGGCCACCGTATTCGGCGAGGGCGATGACCCGGTCGGTGCCGAGGTCGTCCTGATCGGCCCGGACGGCCGGGCCCGGCCGTGTGCCCCCATGCGCGAACTGGCCCCGGGCACCGACCGCTGGGGCGCGGATGTGACACCGGACGCCGAGGGGCGCTGGACGTACGCCGTGGAGGCCTGGGCGGATCCGGTGACCGGATGGCGTAGCTCCGCACGGATCAAGGTCCCGGCCGGCATCGACGCCGAAGTGACGCTCGAAGAGGGCGCGCTGCTGTACGAGCGGGCCGCGGGCGGAGTGCCGGACGGCGGGGAGCGCCAGGCACTCCTTGACGCCGCGGAGGCTCTGCGGGACGAGCAGAGCTCGCCCGAGGCACGTCTGGAGGCCGCGCTCGCTCCGTGGGTGGACGAGGTGCTCTCGCGGCACCCGCTGCGTGAGCGCATCACTCGATCGCACGCATTGCCGCTGCTGGTGGAGCGGGAGCGGGCGCTTTTCGGTTCTTGGTACGAGTTCTTCCCGCGCTCGGAGGGTGCCGTCGTGCGCGAGGGCGAGCCCCCGGTCTCGGGGACCTTCCGTACGGCGGCCGAGCGGCTGCCGGCGATCGCGGAGATGGGCTTCGACGTCGTCTATCTGCCGCCGATCCACCCCATCGGGACCACCTTCCGCAAAGGGCCGGACAACTCCCTCTCCTCCGGCCCGCAGGACGTGGGCGTGCCCTGGGCGATCGGCTCCCCGGAGGGCGGGCACGACGCGGTCCACCCCGACCTGGGCACGCTCGACGACTTCGACGCCTTCGTACGCCGGGCAGCCGGCCTGGGGCTCGAAGTCGCCCTGGATTTCGCGCTGCAGTGTTCCCCCGACCATCCGTGGGTGGAGAAACACCCGGAGTGGTTCGCGCACCGGGCCGACGGGACCATCGCGTACGCGGAGAACCCGCCGAAGAAGTACCAGGACATCTATCCGCTGGCCTTCGACCGTGACGTGCCGGGTCTGGTCGCCGAGACCGTACGTCTGCTGCGGTTCTGGATGGACCACGGCGTGCGTATCTTCCGCGTCGACAATCCGCACACCAAGCCCGTCGTGTTCTGGGAGGAGGTGATCGCCCGGATCAACGGCACCGACCCGGACGTCATCTTCCTCGCCGAGGCCTTCACCCGTCCCGCGGTCATGCGGGCCCTGGCCCAGGCAGGCTTCCAGCAGTCGTACACGTACTTCACCTGGCGGAACACCAAGCAGGAACTGACCGATTGCCTGACCGATCTCAGCGTCGAGAGCGCCGCGTACCTGCGCCCCAACCTGTTCGCGAACACCCCGGACATCCTCCCCGGATACCTCCAGGAGGGCGGTCGCCCGGCCTTCGAGGTGCGGGCGGTGCTCGCGGCCACCCTCTCGCCGAGCTGGGGCATCTACGCCGGGTACGAGCTGTGCGAGAACACCGCGGTCGGCGCGGGCAGCGAGGAGTATCTGCACTCGGAGAAGTACCAACTGCGCCCGCGCGACTGGGAGTCGGCCGAGCGTGCGGGCTGTTCCATCGCGCCGCTCATCACCACGCTCAACGGGATCCGGCGGCGCCACAGCGCCCTGCACTCGCTCAGGAACCTCCGTTTTCACCGAACCGACAACGACGCCCTCATCGCCTACAGCAAGCGCGATGGCCAGGACACGGTTCTGGTGGTCGCCAACCTCGACCCTCATCAGGCCCAGGAGGCCACGGTCTCGTTGGACATGCCGGAACTCGGCCTCGACTGGCACGAGACCGTGCCGGTGCGCGACGAGCTCACCGGCGTGACCTAC
>NZ_JBFACK010000023.1:0-153400 GCF_040640795.1 Streptomyces sp. NPDC021622 | reverse complement strand
AGATAGAGCCCGGAAAGGAAGAACGTCATCCGCGCGTCGTGTTCCTCGGCCAGCTTCAGAAAGCGCGGGAAGAGACCGTTGCCGACCTCGCCCGCACCGTCCCAGGAGAAGACCACGAACTGCGGGGGCGTCTGCCCCGGCTCCAGCGGAACGGGCTTGGCGGGCTGCCGGGGCTGCTGCCCCGTAAAGGCCGTCGAACCATCCCCGATCAGCTTGATCGACGGCCGCTCGCGGTGCGCACCGTGCTGACCGCCGCCGGTACGGCCCTTGCCGGGTCCGGACGGTGGAGGGGAGACCGAAGCCCTGGACCCGGACTCCTTCGCACCGCACCCCGTAAGACCCACTCCCGCCGTCACGGCAAGTCCCAGACCCAGCGCGCGCCTTCGGTCGAACGCCCGCATGCTCTCGCTCCGTCCACTCGTCGACCGGTCCTACTATCTGTAGACCGCACAAAAGCGAATGAATCAGGGCAATCCATCACTTTCCCGGGATTTAACCCAGGAGGGTGACCGTCAGGGGAGTGGCCGGCGCGCAGCGAAGGGCCTGTCCCGTCCGGGAAGTGATGGAGCGTGAGAAGGCGATGAGCCGTCAGGGGGCGGTGAGCGGAGGGTCGCTGCCGCTCGGTCGCGTCGAACCGTGCTCGATCTCGGAGATGAGTTCCTGGACCGGCACCGCGCCGAGCGGTCCGGCGACGGCGGTGACACCGGCCAGCGCCTTGTGCGCGCGGCGCCAGGCGCTGCTGCGGCGGCCCCGGAGATGCTCGACGAGAGCGTGGGCGTACTGCGTCAGGGAGCGTGTCCACACGTCGTGCCGGGTCTGCGTACCGGCCGACGCGCGGCGGACGCTGCGCAACGCGTCGGCCGGGCGGACCCGCGCCTGCGCCACGGCGAGCTCGGCCCAGCTGACCGCGGCCGGGGGGCCGTGCTGGGCAAAGGCGGGGATGGTGTGGGCGGCCTCCCGCAGATGCTCGATGGCCCGCTCGGTCTCGCCGTTGCGCAGTGCGAGCACGCCGTGGGCGTGGGCGACGCGGCCGACGGTGGCGTCGTCTCCCGCGAGGACGGCCACCCGCCAGGCCTGGCCGAGGAGTTCCTCCGCCTCCGGGCCGCCGGTGCACGCCGAAAGCCACCCGGCGAGCCACAGCGCCTGCCCGCAGACGAGCGTGTCGGCACGGCCCAGCGGCAGCAGCTGCCGCAGATGCTCCCGCCCTTCGGCGGCGTGACCGCACACAGCCCACCAGAACCACAGGTCCACGGCCATGCCGAGGGCGACCGCGCTCTGGTCGTTGCTGTACGGGCCCCGGGCGAGCGCGACGCGCAGGTTCGGCTCCTCGTCGCGGATCAGCAGGGTCGCCCGCTCGTGCCGCCCGGTGCTCCACAGGTGGTGGGCGGTCTGCGCGATGCCCCTGTACCAGTTCAGGTGCCGGGTGCCCGCCGCTGCCGACTCGCCCACGGACTGGAGGCGTTCGGCGCCGAACCCGCGGGCCGCCGCCGGCAGCCGGTAGCGGGGCTGCAGCACCCCGCCGGGATCGCGCACCGGCTCGAGGACCGACGCCAGGACGAGGCGCGCCAGGCAGGATGCCACCCGCGCCGGTGGCAGGCCGCCGCCCGCGCACACGAACACGGCGGCGTCCTCGTCGAACTCGCCCGCGAACACGCTCAGCCGCGCCCACACGGAACGCTCGGCCTGCCCGCACAACGCGTAACTCGCGCCGACGGCGGCCCGCAGGGACCGGTGCCGCCGCAGCGGCGCCTCCGGCATGCCGAGCCAGCCTTGCGTGGGCCGCAGCATGCGGGCCAACTGGGCGGGCGAATGGTGCACGGTCTGCGCCGCCGCCAGTTCGACGGCCAGCGGCACGCCCTCCAGCTGCGTACAGATGTCGCTCACGGCGGGTAGCTCGGCCGCTTCCCCCGCCGTTCCCCGGACATCACGCGACCGCTGCATGAACAGCCTCACCGCGGGCCCCGGTTCCTCGTCCGCACCCGGCACGGTGACCTGGAGCGGGCCGAGGCGCAGGACCAACTCCGGCCCCAGGCCAAGCGGTTGGCGCCCGGCGGCGAGGACCCGCACCCCCGGCGCGCACAGCAGCAGGGACTGCACCAGGCGTACGCACTCGTCGCGTACGGGATCGAAATCGTCGAGGACGACGAGGACCCGGCGCGAGCGAAGACGGGTGAACAGCTCACGCTCCCCGGAGTCATCGCCCCGCCTGTCGCCCTGCCCGCCCCCGACTTCGAGCCCGTCGCCGTCGGCCGTCTCACCGTCCATCGCCTCGACCACCGCGCGCGCCACGCTCCGCCCCCGCGCGCAGGCCCCGTCCCACCACCGCACGGCGACCACGCCGTCGGTCAGCTGGCCGCCCGTCGCCGCGGCGGCGTGCGCGGCGAGGCTGCTCTTGCCGACACCGGGTCCGCCCACCACCGTCACCAGCCTGCTCTGGGCCAGCAGACGGCGGAGCCTGGCCAGCTCCTCCGTGCGGCCCACAAGTCCGCCCCCGTGAAGACGCACGCGCCCTGTCCTCCTCGTCACGCTAGGGCCCTTCCGCACCGCGAGCCCTGTTGTCCGCCCCATGCCGGACTCGCCCTGCAGAATCGTCACTGCACCGAGTTCGACAGATCCTCTAACTCCGCGCCCGGATCTGAGTTACGGTCGACGGCCCGCCACGGTCAGGCGGATCACCCGTCCCGTGCGTCCTGTTCTGATGTGACCAAGGACATGACGAAGGCAGTGACCGAGAACGGGCCGGGGAACGAGCCGGAGAAGCCGGCACCGGAGCGGCTGTCCGCCGCGGAGACCTGGCGTGCGCTGTACGGCTACTTCCGCCCGCACCGCGCGGTCGTCGCGCTCGGCGCCCTGTGCACGCTGATCGGCGCCGCGACCGGCCTCGCCCAGCCGCTGGCCGCGAAGGCGCTGGTGGACCGGCTCGGCGGCGACGAGTCGATCGCGGGGATCCTCGTGGTCCTCACCGCCCTCGTGGTCCTCGGCACGGCGATCGAGTCCATAGGCGCGTACGTCCTTGAACGCACCGCCGAGTCCGTGGTGCTCGCGGCCCGGCGCACCCTCATCGGGCGGCTGCTGCGGCTGCGCCTGCCCGAGGTGGAGCGGACGCAGCCGGGCGACCTGATGTCCCGGATCACGTCGGACACGACGCTGCTGCGCGCGGTCACCACGCAGTCCGTGGTGTCGGCGGTCGCGGGCGGACTCAGCTTCATCGCCACCATCGTGATGATGGGTCTGATGGACGCCGTCCTGCTCGGCGTCACACTCGGCGTGATCGTGCTGATCGGCGGCGCGATGAGCCTGGTGATGCCCAAGATCGCACGGTCGACGGAGCGCGCCCAGGAGGCGGTCGGCACGATCTCGACCGCGCTTGAGCGGGCGTTCGGCGCGTTCCGCACCCTCAAGGCATCGGGCGCCGAGCAGCGGGAGACCGAGGTGGTGCAGGCGGCCGCGGAGGATGCCTGGCGGCACGGGGTGCGGTCGGCCAAGTGGCAGGCGGTGGCGTGGAGTTCGGTCGGGCTCGCGGTGCAGGTGTCGTTCCTCGCGGTGCTCGGCATCGGCGGTGCGCGGGTCGCGTCCGGCGCGATCTCGATCTCGACGCTCGTCGCCTTCCTGCTGTTCCTCTTCTATCTGATCGACCCCGTCTCCCGGCTCGTCGAGGGTGCCACGCAGTACCAGGTCGGCTCGGCGGCCATCGCCCGCATCGTGCGGGCCGAGCGCCTGGAGACCGAGGACGTCACCGGGCCCGTGGACGGACCCGGCCAGGACGGTCCCGCCTCGGTCGCCTTCGAGGACGTGACGTTCCGCTACCGGGAGGGCCTTCCGTACGTCCATCACGGCGTGAGCTTCGAGATTCCGGGACCCGGCATGACCGCGTTCGTCGGCCCCTCGGGCGCGGGCAAGACCACCGTGTTCGGCCTCATCGAGCGGTTCTACGAAGCGACCGGCGGCCGTGTCCTGGTCGACGGCCGCGATGTACGGGAGTGGCCGCTTGCCGAACTGCGCGCCGCCATCGGATACGTGGAGCAGGACGCGCCCGTCCTGGCGGGCACCCTGCGCGAGAACCTGCTCTTCGGGGCGCCCGACGCGACCGCGACCGAGGTCCAGGACGCTCTTGTACGCGCCCGGCTCGACACCCTGGTGGAGCGGCTGCCCGACGGCCTGGACACCCTGGTCGGCCACCGCGGCTCACAGCTCTCCGGCGGTGAACGCCAGCGGGTGGCGATCGCCAGGGCGATGCTGCGCAAGCCGCGCCTGCTGCTCCTGGACGAGGCGACCTCGCAGCTCGACGCGGTCAACGAACTGGCGCTGCGCGATGTCGTGGCCGAGGTGGCGCGGGAGGTGACGGTCCTCGTGGTGGCGCACCGGCTCTCCACGGTGACGCTGGCCGACCGCATCGTGGTGATGGACGCCGGGATGGTGCGTGCGTCCGGCACCCACGCGGAGTTGGTGGCGGCCGATCCGCTGTACGGGGAGCTGGCGGCGACCCAGTTCCTGGCGGCGTCGGCCTGAACGGCGCCTGTTCGGCCGCCGGTTGAGGCCACATTGGGGGTCACCAAAGATCTGGATCCGCGGGTGATGGCTGGGATTGGATGGCGGGCATGAGCAACGTACGCAGAAGAGCGGAAATGTTCGTCGAGGCCGAGCGGGACGGGCGGTTGAACGCCCGTACCACCGGAGGCGAGCGGGAGATGCTCGCCGACTTTCTGACGGCGCAGCGCACGACGCTGGAGATGAAGTGCGCGGGCCTCCAGCGTGAGTTGTCCCGGCGTTCGGTCGCGCCGTCCACGCTGTCGCTGCTCGGCATCGTCCGGCATCTGGCCGAGGTGGAGCGCCGCTGGTTCCGGTGCGTCCTCGCGGGCGAGGACGCACCGCCGCTGTTCGTCTCGGCCGCCCGCCCCGACCACGACTTCGAGGGCGCGGTGCCCGACCCCGCGGTGATCGGCGAGGCCTGGGAGGCCTGGCGCGCGGAGGTCGAGTTCGCCGACCGCTTCGTCGCCGGCGCGCCCGATCTGGACGTCGAGGGGGAGGACGGCTGGAAGGGCAAGGTGTCGCTGCGCTGGGTGCTGATCCACATGGTGGAGGAGTACGCGCGGCACAACGGCCACGCCGACCTGCTGCGGGAGCGGATCGACGGGGCGATCGGCGTGTGAGCGCGCAACGGAGCGTGCGCGGGACGCTCAAGGAGCCGCTCCCGGCGTGACGTCGAGGACGGCCTTGCCGGAGATCCGCCGGTCGAGCAGCGCCCGCGCGGCCTCCGGGACACGCTCCCAGGGGCCGCGCCAGTCGACCTCCGGGGAGAGCCGGCCCGCCGCGGTGAACGCGAGCAGCGTGGCGAGGTCGGGCCCCACCTCGTGGACGTCTCCGAACGTACTCATGGTCTTCGGAGCGCCGATGTGGAAGAGCGAGTAGGGGGCGAACACGGCGGGTTCGCCGGAAGCCCAGCCGATGTTCTGCACGCCTCCGCCGGGGGCCAGGAGCTCCCAGGCGGCGGTGAGTTGGGGCCCGCCCACGGTGTCGAGGACGAGGTCGACAGGGGCGTCGATCCCCTCCAGGCCGACCACCACCTCGTCGGCGCCGAGTTCGGCGAGCCCCTTGCCGCGCTCCGCCGAGCCGACGGAGGCGATGACGTGCGCGCCGCCCAGTGCGGCCAGCTGCACGGCGTAGCGGCCCACGCCGCCGGCCGCCCCGGTGATCAGCACCCGGTGGCCGAGGATGGGCCGGGAGCGCAGCGTCCGCAGGGCCGTGATGCCCGCCATCGGCAGCGCGGCGGCATCGGCGAGGTCGACACCGGCGGGCACTTCGGCCACCGCGGTGGTGTCCACGGCCATGCGCTGCGCCCACGCGCCCGGGCCGAAGGCGGCGACGCGGCTGCCGACGCCGGGTCCCGTGCCGTCGGCCGCGGCGCGCACGACGATCCCGGCGGCGTCGTAGCCGTGCACGGTCCCGGGCGGCCGCTGCCCGGCGAAGGCGAGCTCGCCGCGGTTGAGGGAGATGTGCCGTACGTCGAGCACCAACTGGCCCGCGGCGGGCCGGGGTTCGGGGGCTTCGCCCAGGCGCAGGGAACCGGGGGCGGCGGGGTCGACGACGAGCGCGCGCATGTCCATTCAGTACTCCTCGGGGCAGGGCAGGACGGACTCCGCCCATGCGGACTGCTGGTCCGCTTGGGTCGGGGGTAATCTATCCGGACCAACAGCCCGCTTTCAATGAGGAGTTGACGTCATGGCCGAGGAGCGGCGCGCCGCGGGCACGGGACCCGGCGGCGGTGACCGCGGCGAACGCACGGAGCGCGCCGACGCGGCCCGCAACCGCGCCGCGGTCCTGCGCGCCACCGAGCGCCTGCTGGCCGAGGGCGACGGGGCGCCCGTGTCGCTGGACCGGGTCGCCGCCCTGGCCGGCGTCGGGAAGGGCACGGTCTTCCGCCGCTTCGGCAGTCGCGCGGGACTGCTCCAGGCGCTCCTCGAAGAACGCTCGCGCGAGCTGCGCGATGCCGTCTCCGACG
The DNA here is from genome assembly GCF_040640795.1 of Streptomyces sp. NPDC021622. Classification (NCBI taxonomy): domain Bacteria; kingdom Bacillati; phylum Actinomycetota; class Actinomycetes; order Kitasatosporales; family Streptomycetaceae; genus Streptomyces; species Streptomyces sp. NPDC021622. Next base: position 146,901 of record NZ_JBFACK010000023.1, on the reverse strand, counting down.
GACCCCCGCCGCTGGGTCCCGGCGCACCTGCCGGGCGACGCCTGCACGCCTTCCTCGACGGCCTCGGCGCGATCGCCGAGACCAACGCCATCCTGTTCTCCGCCCATGAACAGGCATGCGCCGATGACAAGTACAGCGACCCCAGCTTCCGCTTCTGGCACCGGCACCTGGCCTCCCTGCTCGCCGCCGAACGCCCCGACCTGGATGCAGATTTCCTCGCCCACGGCCTGCTGGCCCTCTTCGACGGAGCACTGATCCGCCACGTGACCCCACCGGATGACCCGCGCCACTTCACCCGCTCCGTACAGGAGATGGCGACGGCCCTGCTCGCCCGCCCGGCAGGACGCCCGTGACCGCCCTCGACGACCTCGTACGCCCGGAGCGCTACCCGCGCTCCTCCCGCTACGACCCGGCCTGGCTGCTCGGTCTCGACATGGGCCCGAATCCGCTGTGGCTCCTGGAGGACCTGGCGCGGGACCTCGATCTGCGCCCCGGGATGCGGGTGCTCGACCTCGGCTCGGGCAAGGGGGCGACATCGGTGTTCCTGGCCCGCGAGTACGGCGTGCAGGTCGTCGCGGCCGACTGGTGGATCGGCGCCGACGAGGCCGCGGCCGTCTTCGCCGATGCCGGTGTCGGCGACCGGGTGGAGGCCGTGCGCGCGGAGGCGCATGCCCTGCCGTTCGCCGAGGAGAGCTTCGACGCGATCGTGAGCGTCGACGCCTTCGAGTACTTCGGCACGGCCGACGGCTACCTGCCCTACCTGCTGCGCTTCCTGCGTCCTGGCGGCCAGTTGGGCATGGCGACGCCCGCGATGACCCGGGAGGTCCGCGAACTCGGGGCGATCCCGCCGCACATCAAGGAACTCGTCGGCTGGGAGGCCCTGGCCTGGCACACGGCCGAATGGTGGCGCTTCCAGTGGGCGATCACCGAACTCGTCACCGTCACCTCGGCGCGGCTCCAACAGGACGGCTGGCAGGACTGGTTGCTGTGGACCCGTGCCTGCGCCGAGCACCTGCCCGACGGAGAGTCAGCCAACCGGCCCGTGATCGACATGCTCACGGCCGACGGCGGAGACTTCCTCACCTTCGCGCTGGTGACCGCGCGCAAGAACGGGCGCGGTCTGGGGGAGGGTTCGGTCCAGGTGAGCGACGGCTGATTCCGCGAGGGCGCGGACCGCCGGGTGCCAGGGGCGGGCGTGCGGCCCGGTCAGTGCGAGACGGCGCGCGACATGCGGCCGCAGCGGCAGCAGGACCAGATCGGCGGGGATCAGCGAGCGCGAGACCTCGGACAGGACCGTCACGCCGAGCCCGGCCTGCACCATGCTGATCAGCGTGGCCAGGTCCCGCACGCGGTGGGCGGGGGCGAAGTCGAGCCCCGCGAGCTCGTGGATCGTACGGATACGGACTTCGCAGCCGTTGGGGGAGATGAGGAACGGGTCGTCCTCCAGATCACGGACGTCCACGGCAGGCTCGCGGGCCAGCGGATGGTCGCGCGGCAGCAGGGCGCGGTAGCCGTCCGTGGCGAGCGGGATGCCGGTGCCGGGCGGCGGGTCGATCACGATGCCGGCGTCGGCCGCTCCACTCTCCAGCCAGGCCGCCACTTCGGCGCTGTCCCCCTCGAAGGCCCGCACGGTGAGCTGCGGCAGGTCTTGCCGCCAGTGCCGCAGCAGGCCGGGAACAAGCCCCTGGCAGACGGTCGGTGTGGCGGCGAGCCGCACGGTGCCGGTCAGGGTCCGCGAGGCATCGGCCGCGATCCGCTCCACCGACCGGGCCGCCGACAGGGCGCCGCGTGCGTGCGGCACGATCCGCTCGCCGAGCGCGGTGGCCCGTACGGGCGTGGCGCGGACCAGCAGCGGGGCGGCCAACTCGCGTTCCAGGGAGGCGACGGCGTGCGACACCGCGGACTGGCTCATGCCCAGTTCGTCGGCGGCCGCGCTGAAGCCGCCCGCGTCGACGACGGCGAGGAAGGCCCTCAGCTGGGGGATGTTCACGGTCATGCGTGCGCCTCATGTGCGTATGAAAACCATGCGTTGGATCCATCGTGCCAGGCCCGCGAGGCTTGCTCCGCGCCGCCGAGACCGGCGGATTGCCGAGCATCCGCAAGGAGAGTCATGCCGTACTTCCGGGTCACCGTCACCGACCCCGACCTGCCCACCGACGTCCAGAGCGCCATCGCCGAAGGGCTGACCCGCCTCGCCGTCACCGCACTGGGCAAGTCGAGCGCGCGGACCGTCGTCCACATCAACCTGGTCCCGGGAGCTGTCTACTTCATCGACGGCAGGCCCCTGGCCGGCGTGCGCGACGCGCACGTGGAGGGCAGCATCACCGCGGGCACGAACAGCGGCGCCCAGAAGGCCGCCTTCATCGCCGAGGCCGGCGCACTCCTGTCGGAGCTGCTCGGCCCGCTGCCCCGGGGTGGGGTCGCCCTGCACGAACTGCATCCGGAGAGCTACGGATACGACGGAGTGACTCAGTTCGACTTCTACCGCGGGGAGGCGGGCCGCTAGGCGCCTTCGGCTTCGGTGTCAGGCGGTGAGCCGTGCCAACGTCTCCTGAAAGGGGACGGCCTGCTCGGAGGGCCGGTTGTGGGGGAGCTTGGCGAGCAGGACGGCCATGCCGCACGTGTTGGTGACGCCGGAGAAGACGAGCCCTGCGGCCACGGCTCCGGACAGCCAGTGAGCCGGTGGCCAGGCGAGGCCCGCCAGGAAGCCGAGCAGGGCCAGCGATCCTGCGGCAAGGCGGACCTGCCGGTCCATCGGCCAGGTGGTGCGGGCCCCGGCAGGACGCTCCACCGGGTGGCCGTCCGCGGCCCAGGCACCGGTCCCGCCCGCCAGGGTGGCGGCTTCGACGCCGAGGTCGGCAAGACGGGCGCAGCCCTTGGCGGAGCGGGCGCCGGAGGCGCAGACGATGAGCAGGGGAGTACGTGCCGACGCCGCCCGCAGTGCGTCGGCGGCCTCGTCCAGGCGGTCGAGCGGGACGTTGTGGGCACCGGGCAGATGGCCGCCCGCGTACTCGCCGGGGGTGCGGACGTCGATGACGGTGAACTCACCGAAACGCGCCGTGGCCTGGCCTGGCGTGAGGGTGTTGGGGTTGCTCACGGAACAATGCCTTTCGAAGATTGTCTCCCCCCTCCAGGTAGAATACCCGTGGGGGTATACGGAGGAGGACGTGTGGAACTCGACATGAGCGCCGACGAGCTGAAGTCGGCGCTGAACCGCCTGCGGCGGGCGCAGGGCCAGCTCGCGGGAGTGATCAGGATGATCGAGGAGGGCCGGGACTGCGAGGACGTCGTCACGCAGTTGGCCGCCGTGTCCCGGGCCCTGGACCGGGCCGGGTTCTCGATCATCGCGACGGGGCTGCAGCAGTGCATGACCAGCGAGGATCCCGAGGTGCGGGACTCCGCGCAGATGCGGTCCCGCCTAGAGAAGCTCTTCCTGTCGCTGGCCTGATACCCGCCGTCGCCGACCGGCATCCGGGCAGTGCATTGTTGCGGCGCGTCACAGCAGTACGCCGATCCCCATCGCCGCGGCGACGACCAGGAGCAGGCTGCCGAAGACGCGCTGCAGCGTGCCGGGGGAGACCTTCGTACTCAACCGCCTGCCGTCCCAGGCGCCCAGGACCGCCGTCGCGATGAACGGCATGATCAGCGCCCAGTCCAGGGTGACGGCGGTGGTGGCCCTAGCGGCGAGGGCCACCAGGGCGTTGGCGATGATGACCAGCAGGCTGGTGCCCACGGCCGCACTCATCGGCACGGCTAGCGCGGCCACCAGGGCAGGCACGGCGAGGAATCCACCGCCGACCCCGAGGAACCCGGTCACCGCCCCGAGCCCGGCGCCCGCTCCCGCCGCGCGGGGTACCGACACCGTTCCGCCCTCCTGCGATGACCTGCGGCGCAGCATGCGCAGCGCGGCGAGTACCGCGAGGCCGGCGAAGGCCAGGGTGAGCGCGGTGGCGGGGATGCGCGCGGACAGGACCCCCGCCGCGGCGGCGGGCAGCAGCCCGGCCGCGGCGAACACGAGCCCGGCCCGCCAGCGCACCGCTCCCGCCCGTGCATGGGCCACCAGCGCGGCGAGCGAGGTGACGATCACGATGACCAGGCTCGCGGTGGTGGCCTCGGCCGGACTGAAGCCAAGGAGATAGATCAGAGCCGGGACGGTCAGGATGCTGCCGCCGGCCCCGAGCGCTCCCAGGGCGAGACCGACCAGTGCGCCGGCGATCAGGGCGAGTATCGGCGCGGTCATTGGGCGGCGCCTGTGGCTTGGGCTTGGCGCTTGGTGTGCGTGGGGTCTGCGGCCCGGCGGTCGGTGTGCGCGGCGCTTGTCGGCCGGGGCTCGGTGTGGGTGGCGTCCATGCCCCGGCGTTCCGTGTGCGTGTCGCCCATGGCCCAGTGGCCTGCGCGCCCGACGGCCGTGGTCCGCTGCTCGGTGCGCCCGGCGCCTGTGACCTGGCGGTCGGTGTGGGTGGCGCGCGGGGCCTGGCGGTCAGTGTCCGCGGTGCCCGGGACCCGGCGGTCGGTGTGCGCGGTGCCTGTGCCCCGGTGGTCGGCGTGCGCGACGTCCGGGCCCCGGCGCCGGGCGTGCGCGGCGCCCATGGCCCGGCGCCCGGCGTGCGGGGACACGTGGCCGGGGCCGCGTGGAGAGATGGGCATGATGGTGTTCCTCGGTAGCTCCTCCTGCGCCGGGTCGCCGCCCGGCGCGCAAGGCTGTGCGGTCAGGTCCGGGCGGGGGTTACGAGCGTGAGGCCGGCGTCGGCGGCGGCCGCGTAGCCGTCGTCGACGGCCACCACCGCACGCCCTGCCGCGTCCAGGACGGAGGCGGCGATCGCGGCACGCATGCCACCGGCGCAGTGCACCCACACCGCGCCCGCGGGCACCTCGTCGAGGCGCCGGTGGATCTCGTGGACCGGGATGTGCACGCTGCTCTCGATCCAGCCCCCGGAGCGCTCGCTCGCGCGGCGCACATCGAGCACCACCGGGTCCGCGCCCCGCTCGCGCGCTGCGGCCAGCTCGGCGAACGTAGCCCGAGGGAACGACGCGAGCGGCGCCTGCCCGTCGGCCCAGTCGACGGGGGTGCCGGTGGCGGCCGCGGCAGGCCGGTCGATGCCGACGCGGGCCAACTCCCGCTGGGCGCGGGCGACATCATCGGCGCTCTCCGCGAGCAGCGTCACCGGCTTGCCCCACGGGATCATCCACGCCAGGTAGGTCGCCAGACGACCGTCGGCCTCGAAGTTGAACGACCCCGCCACATGCCCCTCGGCGAAGGCCACCCGATGGCGCAGGTCCACGACCCACTCGCCCGCCGCCAGGCGCCGGGCTATCTCGGCGGCGTCGGCACGCCGCGGTTCGGTCAGGTCCACCGGCGCCGGGCCCGCGGCATTGGCCGGACCCATGTGCGCGTAGTACGCCGGTACGTCGTCCAGACCGGCGAGCAGCTCGGCGACGAACGTCTCCACGTCCTGGACCAAGGCCGGGTTGGACGCCTTCTCCGTACCGATGGTGCTGCGCCCGCCACCCCCGTCGGCTGACGAGCAGAAGCTGCCGAAGCCGTGCGTGGGCAGGACCGCCACCTCGTCGGCCAGTTCGTCGGCCAGCCGGTGCGCGGAGGCGTGCTGCGCCCTGGCCAGCTCCTCGGTCAGCCGTGGCTCCACCAGATCCGGCCGCCCCACGCCGCCGATCAGGAGCGATCCGCCGGTGAACGCGGCCACCGCACGCCCGTTCTCCTCCAGGACGTACGAGGTGTGGTGCGGGGTGTGGCCCGGCGTGGCCACCGCCCGCAGCGTCAGCCCCTCGTCGACCTCCTCCACGTCCCCGTCGGCCACCGGGACCCGCGGGTACGCGACGGACGCCCCGGCGGGCACGAGATAGCGGGCGCCGGTGAGGCGGGCCAGCTCAAGACCGCCGGTCACGTAGTCGTTGTGCACATGCGTCTCGGCGACGGCGACGATCCGCACGCCCCGCCGGGCGGCCGCGGCGATCACCCGGTCGATGTCGCGCGGCGGATCCACCACGACCACCGACCGGGCCCCGCCCGCCAGGTAGCTCCGGTTGCCCAGGCCTTCGGTCTCCAGGACATCGGCAAAGAACACGGCACACTCACACTCCCTCGTCACACTTTTTACCCCCCGGGGTATCTCTCCTTCACCGTAACAAAGATACCCAGGGGGGTATTTTCGGCCATGTGGAGTGCGCCGCACGGTGTCGCCTAGGAGGTTGTCATCGCGACGAAACCGGGAGCGGGCAAGCGGCGGCTCGACGCGGCGCGCCAGGACGCCGGGGCGGCGTCAGTGAGGTCAGCGCGGCCGCGACGGCGGTGGCGGCGAAGGCCGCGGGGAGGCCCTGGCGGTCGGCGAGTTGGCCGAGCAGCGCCGGGCCGGTGATGGTGCCGAGGCCGAGCGCGAGGACGGTGGCCGTGAAGCCGGGCGTCGGGCGGTCGGGGAAGACGCGGTAGCTCCACACGGCGAGGAGGCCGGAACCCGCCATGAAGCAGGGGCCGTAGAGAAGCGCGGAGAGGAGGGCCGCGGGCAGGGAGATGCCGGGGACGTGGGTCGCGGTCAGCAGGGCCGCGGCCGTGGCGAGGCCCGCAAACAGGCCGCGGTGGACACGGCGAAGCCCGAACCGGTCGATGGCGGGCCTCCGGGAACGCCGCGAGCAGGGCGAGACACACGATTGCCGCCACGGCCGCGCCGAGCGGCAGGCTGATGTCGGCGCCGTCCGCGATGCCGCCCCGCGGACCCGCCGCCTGGGTCACCCGGCAGCAGAAGCCAGTTCGCGGACCACGGTCATGTCGTCGAAGGGCAGGAGCAGTTCGCCGACGATCTGGTGAGGCTCGCTGCCCTTGCCCGCGACCAGGACGACATCGCCGGGACGCGCGGCGGACAGCGCGCACGCGATCGCCGCGCGACGGTCGGCAAGGCGGTGGAAGGGCGTCGCGGTGGACGTCAGGCCGGGGACGATCTGGTCCAGGATGCGCTCGGGATCCTCGCCGCGCGGATTGTCCGTGGTCAGGACGCACAGGTCGGATAGGCGGCCGGCGATCTCCCCCATCAGGGCACGCTTGGTGGTGTCACGGTCGCCGCCACAGCCGAAGACGGTGATCACCGACCCGGTGGCGAAACCGCGGATCGTGGCGAGGACCTTCTCCAGCGAGTCGGGGGAGTGCGCGTAGTCGACGATCACACAGACGCCCCGCGCGGTCGTGAAGCGCTCGAGCCGGCCCGGAGTCGGCGGCATCCGGTCCAACGCCTCGACCAGGGCCGGGAGTTCATGCCCGAGCAGATGGCACGCCGCGAGGGCGGCGAGCGCGTTGGACACCGAGAAGCGGCCCGGGACCGGGATCGCGGCAGGATACTTGCGGCCGTCGTGGTGGAGGGTGAAGCGGCTGCCCGCCGCGTCCACGACCAGATCGCTCGCCCGGTAGTCGGCCGGCGCGTCCAGGCCGTAGGTGGTCACGGCGCCCGGCATCAGGGCCAGGATCTCGGCGCTGACGGGGTCGTCGGCGTTGACCACCGCGCGGTCGCACAGCCCGCCGAACAGGCGCAGCTTTGCGTCCTTGTAGTGCGCCATGGTCCCGTGGTCGTCCAGGTGATCCTGGGTGAGATTGGTGAACACGCCGATGTCGACGGGCACATGGTCCAGGCGGCTCTGCAGCAGACCCATGGACGTCGCCTCAAGGACCACGCTGCCCGTGTCCCGGTCACGCATGTGTCCGAGCAGGTAGTGGAGGTCCGGTGACTCCGGGGTGCTCAGCACCGACCGCGGCATCGGGATCCGCTCCGGACCGATCCGGCTGCCCGAGGTGCCGATCACCCCCACCTTCGCGCCCTCCGCGAGGCGGAGAGCCGACTCGACCATGTACGAGACCGAGGTCTTGCCGTTCGTACCGGTGATCGCCACGACATCCATCGCATGCCCGGGCTCGCCGTAATAACGGGAGGCGGCGAGCGATGCCGCGACCCGCGTATCGGCCACGCGCACCACGCACGCCTGCCCGGCCGCCCTGTCCGCCGGCGCCCCGCCGTCCTCGACAAGGACCGCCACCGCCCCTCGCTCCAGGGCGCGCGCGACGCCCCCGGGCCCGCCCTCCTCGTGCCCGGGAACGGCGATGTACAGCGAGCCGGCCCCGACCTGCCCGGCGTCAAAGGTCATTCCCGCGGTGACCGGCACCCCCGGGTCACCGTGCAGAACGTCGTGGTCGTGCCCATGGAGCAGTGCGCTGAGCTTCATATCTGTCCCCTCGAAGGCGGCCGGCGGCACGCCGCGCATGCCCGGCCCGACAAGCGGGGGCGAGGGCGACGGTGAACCGGAATCCGCGGTGTGACGCGTTGGGCGAGCGGGCCCCGCAGGGGGATATCTGCGTGCGGGCCGAGGGCCGGGACGGCCGAGGATCGCTACCTGTGTGCCGCACGGCCGGCCGGTCGCGTCGGACGGGATCCGGGCGTGGAGGGCTGACCACAGGTGGCCGGGCGGAGCAGGGGCCTGCCCGACACCGCTTCAGTGTACGTGCGCCCCGGCTCGCCGCCGCCGTGTCGGAAACCCGCTGGTTCCAGGGCTCTCGTGCTTCCTACGATCATGACTGGCTCATCCGCCGATGCCGCACAGCCCACCCCCGCCGCGCAAGGGAAAGGACCGCAGTGACACAGACCGAGGACACCGTTCACCTGCTGCGCGAGACGCTCGGCGCGGACCTCGTCGGCGGCTACCTGTACGGCTCGGCCGGGCTGGGCGGCTTGCGCCCGTACAGCGACATCGATGTGTTCGCCGTCGTCGAGCGGCCTCTGTCGGTCCGGCAGCGGCGGCGGCTCGTCGAGGCGCTCCTCGACATCTCCGCCTGGCCGCCACGGGGCGAGACCGTGCGGCCCGTCGAGCTGACGATCGTCGTGCGGCGCGAGGTCAGCCCGTGGCGATACCCGCCGCGATGCGAGTTCCAGTACGGGGAGTGGCTGCGCGAGGAGTACGAGCGCGGGCGGCTGCCGTCGCCGGTGCCGAGCCCCGATCTCGCGCCCCTGATCACGATGGTGCTGACGGCCGGCACGCCCTTGGCCGGACCGCCGCCGGGCGATGTGCTGGCCCCCGTCCCGCGTGCGGACCTCGCGCGCGCGTTGTCCGCCGGCGTACCGGAGCTCCTTGCCGACCTCGCGGCGGACACCCGCAACGTCGTCCTCACGCTGGCCCGGATCTGGATGACCCTGACGACCGGGGCGATCACCTCCAAGGACGCCGCGGCGGACTGGGCCATCGCCCGGCTCCCGGAGGAACACCGGCCCGTGCTCGCCTACGCGCGCGCCGTGTACGTCACGGGGGAGAGGGAGCGCTGGGGCGAACTCCAGCCGCTGGTGGGCCCTTGGGCGGCATACGTCACTGAAGTGATCGAGGAGCTGGCCGCGGCGGGCACCGGCTGACGCGCTGTCTTTCAACTGCCGTTATCCGGATGCCTCTTGACGTGAATCCGCCACTCGGTATGGTCTAGGCCAACGGCGGCAGGGGTTATTCCGGATAGCCGCAGCTCCGGTGTGCCGGTGCGCTCCTCGCCGCTCAACCCCCCACCACACGGCGGTCGGCCGTGCCCCCGGCATGCCCCGGTCCGCCCAAGGAGTGATCGCTCATGCGTCCTCGTGCACTCGCCGCCACGCTCACCGCGACGGCGTCCGCCGCCGCCCTCACCCTGCTGACCCTCGCCCCCGACGCCTCCGCGGAGAAGTCGGACGCGAAGGAGCGGGCCGCCGCGGAATTCATCGTCAGCGAGGCCCAGTTCAACCAGATGTTCCCGAACCGGAACTCCTTCTACACCTACAGCGGCCTCACGGACGCGCTCAGCGCCTATCCCGAGTTCACCGGGACCGGCAGCGACACCGTGCGCAAGCAGGAGGCCGCGGCCTTCCTGGCGAACGTCAGTCACGAGACGGGCGGCCTGGTCCACGTCGTCGAGCAGAACACCGCCAACTACCCGCACTACTGCGACAGTTCCCAGCCCTACGGCTGCCCGGCGGGCAACGACAAGTACTACGGCCGTGGCCCCATCCAGCTCAGCTGGAACTTCAACTACAAGGCGGCGGGCGACGCCCTGAAGATCGACCTCCTGAACAACCCCGACCTCGTCCAGAACGATCCGGCCGTGGCCTGGAAGACCGGCCTCTGGTACTGGAACACCCAGAACGGCCCGGGGACGATGACGCCGCACAACGCCATGGTCAACGGTGCGGGCTTCGGCGAGACCATCCGCAGCATCAACGGCAGCCTGGAATGCAACGGGCAGAACCCCGAGCAGGTGCAGAGCCGGATCAACAATTACACCCGGTTCGCCGACGTTCTGGGTGTCGACCCGGGTGGCAACCTGAGCTGCTGACCCTCGGCGTCGCGGTTCCCGCAGTCCGCAGTTCGCCGTCCGCCGCACCCGCTCGATCCGGTGCGGCGGACTGCGATTTTCAGCCAAGGCCAGTGCAGCGCTCAACAGGAGGTCAGGGCAGGGTGGTTGGGCCACCAGGTGATCAATAGCCTGGTGCGCACCCCCTGTTATGACCAAGGAGCTTCATGTCCACCGCGCAGCAGCTCCCCGACATCCTCTCGCCGGAGTTCGCCGAGAACCCCTATCCGGCCTACCGGGCGATGCGGGAGAGCGCGCCGCTGCTGTGGCACGAGGCGACGCAGAGCTGGATCGTCTCGCGGTACGCCGATGTCGAGCGCGTGTTCAAGGACAAGAGCTCGCAGTTCACCACCGACAACTACGACTGGCAGATCGAGCCCGTGCACGGCAAGACGATCCTCCAGCTCAGCGGCCGGGAACACGCGGTGCGCCGCGCCCTGGTCGCACCCGCCTTCCGCGGCAGCGACCTCCAGGTGAAGTTCCTGCCCGTCATCGAGCGCAACTCCCGTGAACTCATCGACGCCTTCCGGCACACCGGCACGGTGGACCTGGTCGCGGACTACGCAACCCGCTTCCCCGTCAACGTGATCGCCGACATGCTCGGCCTGGACAAGGCCGACCACGCGCGCTTCCACGGCTGGTACACCACCGTCATCGCCTTCCTCGGCAACCTGGCGGGCGACCCGGACGTCGCGGCGGCCGGCGAACGGACCCGCGTCGAGTTCGCCGAGTACATGTTCCCGATCATCCGGGAGCGTCGCGACAACCTCGGCGACGACCTGCTGTCCACGCTGTGCGCCGCCGAGGTCGACGGCGTACGCATGAGTGACGAGGACATCAAGGCGTTCTGCAGCCTGCTGCTCGCCGCCGGCGGCGAGACCACCGACAAGGCGATCGCCAGCATCTTCGCCAACCTCCTGACGCACCCGGAGCAGTTGGCGGCCGTCCGCGAGGACCGCACGCTGATCGCCCGTGCCTTCGCCGAGACGCTGCGCCACACGCCGCCCGTCCACATGATCATGCGTCAGTCGGCCACCGAGGTGGAGCTCACCGGCGGCACGATCCCCGCCGGCGCCACCGTCACCTGCCTGATCGGCTCGGCCAACCGCGACGAGCAGCGCTACGCGGAGCCGGACCGCTTCGACATCTTCCGCGAGGACCTGACCACCACGACCGCGTTCTCCGCCGCCGCCGACCATCTCTCCTTCGCGCTCGGCCGGCACTTCTGCGTGGGCGCGCTGCTTGCCAAGGCCGAGGTCGAGACCGGCGTCGGCCAGCTCCTGGACGCGATGCCCGATGTGCGGCTCGCCGAGGGCTTCGACCCGGTCGAACAGGGGGTGTTCACCCGGGGGCCGCAGTCCCTGCCGGTGCGGTTCACCCCTGTCACCGCCTGACCCCACCGGGGCGCCGCCCACGCGGCGCCCAGCCACCTTTCAGTGCGCCACAGGCGTGAACTGCACCGGCAGCGACGTCTCCAGGAGCGTCTCGACCGCCGTACGGGCGATGACATCGGCGAGCAGCGGGGCGGGGTACGGGCAGCGGTGCTCGCCGTGGCTGAAGGACAGGTGCGCGGAGTTCTCCGGGCCCACATGCGACTCGGGCCAGATCTGCGGGTCGGTGTTGGCCGCGGCGAGGCCGAGCACCAGACAGTCGCCCGCCCGGATCTGCCGCGCGCCGAGCTGGGTGTCGCGCACCGCCCAGCGGCCGATGAAATTCTGCGTCGGGGTGTCGAGCCACAGCACCTTGTTGAGCGCCTCGCCCACGCTCAGCCGACCGCCGGACACGTTCAGCGCGAACCGCTCGTCGGTCAGCATCAGCCGCAGCGTGTTGCAGATCCAGTTGGCCGTCGGCTGCTGGGCCGTCGCGATGATCGAGATCAGGTCCTGGACGATCTCCTCGTCGGTCAGGCCCGCCGGGTGAAGCAGCATCCGCGATGTGACGTCCGCGCCCGGCTTCTCCCGCTTCTCCTTGACCAGTTGCTGGATCCGCTCGCCGACGCGCAGGTACGCCGCCACCGGGTCGTCGCCCTCCGCCGCGTCGAGCGAGATCCGCAGATCGTCCACCAACTGCTGGGTGTCCGTGCCCGTGTGCGGCATGCCGCACATCTGCACCGCGGCCCGCATCGGCAGCGCGTGCGCGTACGCACTCATCAGCTCGGCCTGCCCGCTGCCGGCGAGCTCACCGATCAGCCGGTCGGCGATCCGGCCGCTGTCCCGGGCGAGTTCGAACTGGTCGACCCCCTCAAGAGCCTCCGTGATCACCCCGGCGCGCCGCCGGTGCTCCTCGCCCTCGGTGAAAAGGACCGAAGGCTGATGGCCGACGAACGGAAGCAGCGGCCAGTCGGCGGGAATGTGCTCCCACTGGTTCCAGCGCCGCGAGTCGCGGGCGAACAGCTCGTCGTGGCCGGTCACATAGCTGACCTCGGAGTAGCCGAGCACCAGCCACGCGGGCACGTCCCCGTCCAGGAGCGCCGGCGCCACCGCGCCCTGCTCGCGGCGCAAGCTGCGGTAGAGCTGCGACGGCGTCTGCTGATACTCCAGACCGCCCAGGCGCACGGCGCCCGCATGGGCGGGACAGCCGGGGGCGGGCTCTGCTCGGCGGCGGGTCCGGTCGGCTCGGTCACGGTGTCATCTCCCGGGCCATGGCCAGTTCGTAGAGGTGGTCCACGAGGGCGATCAGTACGTCCTTGCCCGACGACCGCACCCGCGCGTCGCAGTGGATCAGCGGCACATGGCCGGGCAGCGCAAGAGCCTGCCGGATCTCCGCAAGGGAATGCGCGGAGGTGTCGTCGTCGAACCGGTTCACGGCACCACGAACGGCGTCTTGTGGTGTTCGAGGCGGTCGATCGCGTACCAGGACTCGTCCATGCGCCGCGTGTCGACCAGCACGACCGCACCGAGCGTGCCCGAGAAGAGCCGGTCCCAGAGGAACCAGAAGCGCTCCTGGCCGGGTGCGCCGAAGAGGTAAAGCACCACACGCTCGTTGAGGCTGATCCGCCCGAAGTCGAACGCCACCGTGGTCGTCGTCTTGGCGGCCACGTCGGCCGTCTCGTCGACACCGACACCGGCCTGTGTCATCACTTCTTCGGTGTTCAGCGGCCGGATCGGAGCCGCCCGCGAGCGAAGTTCGTCGCGATCTCGACCCTCGAACATCATGGCGTGACAGAGGAGTTCGACCTCGATGCCGTCGCCGGCCCGGGCTCCGAGGCCGCCCACCCGGACTCCCGGCACCTCGAAAGGGGCATCACTCGTCAAACGCGGCGTCGAGCAACCGTGCCACCGCTCCATTGTCGTCGGTCGCCTCCCGCCGGGCGGCATCGGCGAGACCGGACCCGGCGCCTGAGTACGGCTACTCGTCCCGCACCCGAGGTGTGGGCCGGTACGGAAACGACATGGCCCCCAGCCCGACGAACCCGGTATCTTCCCCTCTCCGACCAGCCGTATTTCGAACGGCAGCCGCCAACCCTCAGAGAGTGACCCCCTCATGACCAGCCGGCAAGCAACGACGACCCTGTGGCGCCCGACGGGCCCCAAGGAGCTGGACCTGGTCCGCGAGCTGAACTGGCGCGCCTGGCCGCCCCGCCTGCCCGAGCAGCCGATCTTCTACCCGGTGCTCAACGAGGACTACGCGATCAGCATCGCGCGGGACTGGAACGTGAAGCACGACGGAGCAGGCTTCGTCACCCGCTTCGAGGTCGACACGGACTTCGTCGGCCGCTACCCCGTCCAGCAGGCCGGCGGCCGCACGATCCTCGAGCTGTGGGTGCCGGCGGAAGAGCTCGACGACTTCAACGCCCATATCGTCGGCGAGATCCAGCTGGTCCACGAGTTCCACTGAAGTCCGACTGATGGCGGCCCGGCCGCCGGAGAAAATTGACGAGCCGTCGAGCGGCGGCCGCAGATACCTTCGGCGGCATGGTTGACGAAGCCTTCGGGAATCCGCGGCTCGCCGCGCTCTACGATCCGCTCGACCCCGACCGCGGCGATCTCGACGCCTACGTACGCATCGCGGGGGAGTTCGGTGCGCGTCGGGTGCTCGACATCGGCTGTGGAACAGGGGTGTTCGCGCTGCTGCTCGCCGATCGCGGGATCGAGGTCGTCGGCGTCGATCCCGCACGGGCGTCGCTCGATGTCGCACGGGCCAAGCCGGGCAGCGAGCGGGTGCGGTGGATCTGCGGTGACGCGACGTCGCTCCCGCCGCTGCGGGTCGACCTGGCGACCATGACGGCGAACGTCGCCCAGGCCATCGACGACCCGGAGACGTGGCAACGGACCCTGCGCGGTGCCCATGAAGCGCTGCGGCCGGGCGGACATCTGGTCTTCGAGACCCGGGATCCGGCCAGGCGCGCCTGGGAGGAGTGGAACCGCGATGCTTCTTACGAGGTCATGGAGGTCCCGGGGGTTGGCGCGGTCGAGAAGTGGGTTCAGGTCATCGAGGTCAGTGGCCCGCTGGTGACGTTCCGCGGGACCTGCGTACTCGTCGCGGACAGGGAGGTGCTGACATCGCATTTGACCCTGCGGTTCCGCGAACGGGCGGAGGTCGAGGCGGACTTGACGGCGCACGGGTTCGTGGTGGAGGAGGTTCGTGACGCGCCCGATCGGCCGGGGCGCGAGCTCGTCTTCCTGGCGCGACGCCCGGAGAACGGTGCGAGCTGACCGCCGCGTGCCCGAACATCGCTACGGTGCAGGCGTGATCGGTTCCACGCTGCCCCTTCTCTTCCTCGACGTCGACGGCCCGCTCATTCCCTTCGGGGCGACCCGGCAACAGCTTCCCGACGGATACCCGACGTACGACAGCCCCTTCGCACCTGCGATGGCCGACGCGAACCCGCTGATCACCAGGATCGATCCGGCCCACGGCCGCCGCCTGCGGGCGCTGCCCTGCGAACTCGTGTGGGCCACGACATGGATGTCCGACGCCAACGACTGCATCGCGCCCTGGCTCGGCCTGCCGGAACTCCCCGTGGTGAGCCCGCCGGATCCGCCCGGCGATGACGAGGCCGGTGGACTCCACTGGAAGACCCGCCCCCTGGTCGACCGGGCCGCGGACCGTCCCTTCGCCTGGGTGGACGACGAGATCACGTACGCCGACCGCGCGTGGGTGGCGGCGCACCACCCGCAGCCGGCCCTGCTGCATCGCGTCGATGCCCGGCGCGGCCTCACCGACGAGGACTTCGCTGTCCTCGACAAGTGGCTTCGCCTTCACGGGAGTTGAGGAAGTCCCTCACAGCGGCAGCGGGCGTTCCTGCACCACGTGCTTCATGACGAGCGTGGAGCTGAGCCGCATCACACCGGGAAGGGTGGCCAGCTTCTCGTCGTACAGCCGCTGGAAGGCGGGCAGGTCCGGGCTGACGATACGCAGCAGGAAGTCGGGGTCGCCGAAGAGCCGCTGGGCCTGCAGCACGTACGGGATGTCGGCGACGGCCGCCTCGAAGTCGGCGACGGTGTCCCGGTCCTCCTGGCGCATGGTGACGAAGACGAGCGCCTCGAACGTCAGACCCACCTGCTGAGTGTTGAGGATCGCGCGGTAGCCGCGGATGGCGCCGCTGCGCTCCAGTTCGCGCAGCCTGCGGTGGCAGGGCGAGAGGCTGAGCCGTACGCGGGCGGCCAGCTCGGTGACGGTCAGCCGGCCGTCCTCCTGGAGCTCGGCAAGAATCTTCCGGTCCACATCGTCCATGGGGGAGATTCTTCCACGACATACCGCTCTGGCGATCACACTTGGAAACATCTTTGGTCAAATCGGAACTAATCTTCTCTGTGTATCGAAGCGTCGCAGCGTCGCGGCGTCGCAATTCAAACGCGCTCACGCGCTCACGCGCTCACGCACTCATAGGAGAAGTGTTTCCGTGGCCATCAGCACCATCACCGCCTTCTGGGCGGTGTCCGTCCTCCTCATCCTGGTCCCGGGCGCGGACTGGGCGTACGCCATCACGGCAGGCCTGCGCGGAGGCTCGGTGGTGCCGGCCGTGAGCGGTCTGGTGCTCGGCTATGTGGCCCTGACCGCCGTGGTCGCGGGCGGTGTGGCGGCCGCGGTGGCGAGCAGCCCCGGCGTTCTCACGGCGCTGACGATGACGGGCGCCGCGTACCTGATCTGGCTGGGCGCCTCGGCCCTGGCCCGGCCCGGAACGCCCGGTGAGGCGACGGACGCCTCGGGGGTCTCGGAGGTCTCGCAGGGTGCCACCGGTGGCGCATCCCGGGCTGCCGGGATCCTCAAGGGGGCGGCCATCAGCGGCCTGAATCCCAAGGCCCTGCTGCTCTTCCTCGCGATACTCCCGCAGTTCACCACCCCGACCGCAGGCTGGCCGCTGGCCGCCCAGCTCGGCGCGCTCGGCATGGTGCACACACTCAGCTGTGCGGTCGTCTACCTCGGCGTGGGCGTCCTGGCCCGCACCGTCCTGAGCACCCGCCCGGCCGCCGCCCGTGCCGTCACCCGCGCCTCGGGCGCCGCCATGATCCTGATCGGCGCGTTCTTGATGGCCGAACGCCTGGCCGCGTAGCTCCTGGTGGGCGTGGCCGGAAGGCGTCTGACCCCCGGCCGACGGGCCACCTCGGCCCCCATCGCCGCCACAGCGAAGGGGCGTAACGTAATAAATGGGGCGCAAAGGCCATGCCGTTCTGAGGAGGGACCATGACACTGGACCCCGCGCGGCAGGAAGAATTCGCCGGCCTGATGGTCGACGTGCTCAACAAGGGGGTGCTCGCCCTCCTTGTCAGCACCGGCCACCAGGCCGGCCTCTTCGACACGATGAGTACGCTGCCGCCCTCCACCAGTGACGACATAGCCAAGGCGGCGCAGCTCGACGAACGTTACGTACGCGAGTGGCTCGGCGGCATGGTCCTCGGCGGTGTCGTCGAGTACGAGCCGGACGGCGAGACATACCTGCTGCCGCCGGAGCACGCCGCGTCGCTCACCACGGCCGCGGGCCCCGACAACCTCGCCGGGATGACGCCCTACATCGGGCTGATGGGCGAGGTCGAACAGCAGGTCCTCAAGGCCTTCCGGCAGGGCGGCGGCGTCCCGTACTCGGCCTACCCCCGCTTCCAGGAACTCCAGGCACAGGAGACGGCCCGCGTGTACGACGCGGCCCTCGTCGACACGATCATCCCGCTCGTCCCCGGCCTCACCGAACAGCTGAGCAACGGCATCGACGCCCTGGACGTGGGCACCGGCCAGGGGCACGCCCCGCTCGTCCTGGCCAAGGCGTTCCCGCGCAGCCTCTTCCACGGGCTCGACCAGTCCGAGGAAGGCATCGCGGCCGCCCGCGACGAGGCCGAACGCCTCGCCCTGGACAACGTCCACTACACGGTCGGCGACGCGACACAGATCACGGGACGCTACGACCTGGTGACCGCCTTCGACGTCATCCACGACCTGGCCCGGCCACAGGAGACCCTGAACGCCGTCGCCGCCGCACTGCGCGACAGCGGCACGTTCCTGATGTGCGACATCGCCGCGTCCAGCAAGCTCGAGGAGAACCTCGACCACCCCTTCGGGCCCGCCCTCTTCGGCTTCTCGGTCTTCTACTGCATGACCACGTCGCTGAGCACCGGCGGGGCGGGCCTTGGCACCATGTGGGGCGAGCAGACCGCACGCCGGATGCTCGCGGAGGCCGGCTTCACCGACGTACAGATCCGGTCGATCGAGGGCGACCCGCTGAACGCCTACTACGTGGCGCGGACCGTCGCCTGACGCCACAAAGCCCCTGTCCGACCCGAATCGCCCCTCTCCGTGATGCAATTCCTGGTGAGCGGAGTCCCGTTGGAGGGAACCCCGGTGAAGGAAGAAGGGACGGCTGGCATGCCGAACAGCGCTCTCCTGGTGATGGACATCCAACGGGACATCGTCGCCATCGCCGACGACGGCTCCGGGTATCTCACCCGCCTGCGCCGGGCGATCGACGGTGCCCGCGCCGCGGACATACCCGTGATCTACGTGGTCATCGCGTTACGCCCGGGCAATCCCGACGTCAGTCCACACAATCGCGCGGTGACCTCGGCCGTGCGGGCCGGTCTGTTCACCGAGGGCGACCACGGCACCGGGATCCACGACGACGTCGCGCCGCAACAGGGCGACATCGTGGTCACCAAGCGGCGGGGCAGCGCGTTCTCGGGCAGCGACCTCGACCTGGTGCTCAGGACGCGCGGCATCGACAGTCTCGTCCTCACCGGCATCGCCACCAGCGCCGTGGTCCTGTACACCCTGTGCCAGGCCAACGACATGGACTTCGGCCTCACGGTCCTGCACGACGCCTGCCTCGACACCGACCCCGAGGCACACGATTTCCTCACCGAGAAACTGTTCCCGCTGTGGGCGGACGTCCTCACCGTGGACGACTGGGTGAAGGCCGTAGAGGCGCCGCCGGCTCCGCACCCGTCCCGCCGGGCCGCCCCTGCCCGACCCGCTGAGTGAGGCGTCAGTCCTGGCGGACGATGTTCCTGCCGGGGCCGCCGGAGAGGGTGTCCCGGCCGGGCCCGCCGTACAGCTCGTCGTCGCCGCTGTTCCCGTAGATCGTGTCGTTGTCGTTGCCGCCCTGGGCGATGCTGCCGTCGGTGGCGTGGAGCGTGTCGTCGCCGTCGCCGAGGGCGAGCTTCAGCGTGGCGTACGGGTCCTGGCTCTCCAGGGTGGCGACCGTGCAGGAGACCTTGGTGTCGTCCGCGTCGTCGGGGTGGGAGCAGCCGTCGCCCGCGCTGACCGGGACCTCGTCGTCGATCACGTAGGCGATCTCTTCGGAGCCGCCGGACTTCGACGGCCCTTAAGGCGCACTTCAGCGGAAATTCATGATGGCGGGGAAGCCGTATTGGATTCTTCAGGCCACCGTCTTGTCGTTCTGGCGGCGCACCATCTCGCCGATCCAGGTGGGTGCGTACGGAGACGTGCAGCCCGGGGAAGTCGGGTAGTCCTTGAGCACCTGCAGGCGCTCACCGATGTCGATGGCACGGGCGCGGTGCTCGGCGTGCTCGATCCCGATCTGGGCCAGGCAGTGGTTCATCGCCCACTGCAGGCGATCCGGGGCGTCCTTCATCTCCGCTTCGATGACGTCGAGCAGCCCGGCCGGGTCGAGGCCCTCGGGCTTCTTCGCCACGCGTTCGGTGGTCAGCGCCCAGCCGGCGCTCGCGACCACGGGATCCGGATCGGCGGACCAGGCCTGGCGCAGCTCTTCGGCGTGCGGGTTCTTCTTCACCACGTAGTTCACGAGCCAGTCGTGCACCTTGGGAGTGCGCGCCTCGCGCATCATGGCGTCCAGCGCGTCACCGTCGAACGCCTTCGGGCGGCAGATCAGCAGCGCGAGCAGCCGCGCCGCGGTGTCGTCCGTCTCCCAGAGCCGGCACGCGAGTTCCTGCTGCGTCTTCAGCCGCTTCGCGAGCGCGCGCAGCTTGCCGAGGTTCACACCGTGATCGTCACCGTGCTTCTCGTTCACCGCGCGGGCCTTCGGGTCCTCGAGCTCGGCCAGCTCGGCCATCACCTCGGCCACCATCGCTTCGGACACCTCAGCCTCCTGTTCGTTGCGTGCGAGATTCAGCCTATGAGGGAAGCCGGAGTCCGGGCACATCCCGTACGGATGCGGCGGTGCCCCAAGGCCGGGGCACCGCCGCATCACCATCAGGTCAGACCGCCGTGCGCTCCACGGGGATCCACAGCTCGGCGTCCGCCTGCGCCGCGTCCTGCGACAGGCGGGTCCGCAGGATCTCGGGGCCCGGCCGGCTCTCGTACGGGTTGGACGGGAACCACTGCGTGAACACGTCCCGCCACAGGTACTGGAGCGACTCCGGGAACGGGCCCGAGTTCTCGAAGACCGCCCAGGTCCCCGCCGGGACGGTGAGCGCGTCCAGGTCCTCCGGCCCGGCGGTCGCCGTCACCACCGCGTGGTAGTAGTCGAGTTCGGTTCCCTCCGCCCGGCTCGGGTCGAGGTTGTCACTGACCCCCACGATCCCCTCCGGCTGCTGGTCGGACAGCGCGCTGATGCGCTGCATCGTCTCCGCGTCGATGCCCCGGATGAAGTCGGCGATCGCCGGATTCATCCCCACGTGGACCAGAGGGACCCGGACCTTCTTGCCGACCACCTGGAACTCGTCCTTCTCCACGATCCGGTATCGCATGCTGCTGCTCCCTTCGACAATGAGGCGGAAGGACATCCGAGGCTGAGCGTGCAGAGCGGCACCGTCCCGCCGGGCCTCGCCCGGCCCCACACCGTGTACGGCGCGGAACGCACGCGCGAACGCTTCCCCCGAGCCGTAGCCGTGGCGCACGGCGATGTCCAGCAGCGTCCGCTCCCCGGCGAGCACCTCGGCGCCCGCGATGGTCAGCCGCCTGCGCCGGATGTACTCCGACAGCGAGACCCCCGCCAGCGCGGAGAACATGCGGCGGAAGTGGTACTCCGACGTCATCGCGATCCGCGCCAGCTCGGTCACCTCGATCCGCTGATCGAGATGCGACTCGATGTGATCCAGGGCCTCGTTCAGCCGCTCAAGCACTTCGGGCTCCTTCCCTTTACGTCCCTCACGTTAGGAAGGCCGCACCCTGCCGGACCCGACATCCTGTGCCCGGTCCGATCGGGTGGGACAGGGCGCTGACGGTCCCCCTGAGCAGCAGATATACAGCACGCATCGCACGGCTCACCCGCGCAGGAGCCGGGCGATCCCGTCGTATCCCTTCTGCTCGGCGTGGTCGAGCGCGGTCGCGCCGTCCTTGTCCTCGATGGACGCGTCGGCTCCGGCGTCCAGGAGGAGCCTCACCGTCTCCTGATGGTCGCGCCCGCCGTCGCCGAGGATGACGGCCTCCAGGAGCGCGGTCCAGCCGAGGTTGTTGGCGTGGTCGACGTCCACATCGATGTCCGGGTTGGTGGTGACCTCCCGGATGTAGGCGACGTGGCCGTGCTCGCCTGCCGGGATGAGGGAGGTGCCGCCGTACCGGTTGAGGATCGTGTAGTCGGGGTCGGCCGCCGCCAGCGTGCGCGCCATGGCCGCGCTGCCGGTCACGCCCGTCACCAGCCACGGGGTGTCGTGCTGCTGGTCCAGGGCATCCGGGTCGGCCCCTGCCTCGACGAGCAGCCGGGCGGCCTCGACGTGATCGCCGGTGGCGGCCAGGAGGAGCGGCGTACGGCGGCTGCTGTCGCGGGTCTCCAGATCGGCACCCCGCTTGATGGCGCCGCGCACCGCGTCGGCGTCACCGGATCGCGCGGCGTCGAGCAGGGCCCGGCCGGCGGCCGTCCCCTTCAGCTTCGTGCTGGGGGATGGCGAGTCGGACCGGGTGGCCGACGGCTTGCGCTCGGCGGCGGCGTCGCTGTCGGACGAGGAACTTCCGCAGGTGGTCGCGAGCAGGCCCAGGCCGAGGAGGGGGACGAGCAGGAGAGGCGCGTGACGTGTGGAGGCCATGGTTTTTCTCTTTCGGTGGGGGCGGTTGAAGTTGCCGCCTTCCTCGGCTGGTGGATCGGCGTCGGCGGCGACCGCCATGCGCGGACGGGGGCGTGCGCTGAGCCCGCGCTGTACATGCTCGGGCGGTCCGGGGGCCTGAGCTGTCGCTGAACCGGATGGAGCTGCGGGGGCGTTGAGTCGACTCCTGTGTCGGCCGTTCGGTTGATGCGGGGGAGTGCATGTCTGTGGTGGCGATGTCGGGGAGTCGGCGGGTCGGGTTGCCCGACGGCCGCGGCGGGGGACAGCGGCGTCGAGGATGCGGCGGTGCTGATCCTGGAGTGGCTCGAGGAGCAGGGCGTGGGGGCATGATCCGAGTCGATGTCGATGCGGAGCGCCTGCGGGACGGCCGGTCGGCATGGACGTTCGTCGCCGGTGGTGGACCGTTGCCCGCCGGGCTGCGGGCCGACGGCGCCTCGGTTGCCGAGTGCATGGACAGGGCGCTGCTTCGGCTGCGTGAGGCCGGGTCGGCTGTTCCCTTCTGAGGTTGCGCGGGGCGGCCGTTGTGCGTGGGCGATGCCTGGCAGCCGCCAGGGCCTCGCTAGGGTCCGGTCGTATGACCGATCGCGTACTGGAGCTCTTGCGCAGCCGCCCCGACCTGGCCGAACTGGCCGCGTTTCCCTTCAACTTCGACGTGAGCAGGGCGTACCACGTCGAGGACGTGCACCTGGCGTCAGGTGCGTCGCTGGAGGCGATCGCCGGCGACGACACCGGCGGTACGTACTTCCTGTGCGCGGATCAGGCGGTGCTCCACGCGTCCTCCGAGGGCGACGCCGTACTGATTGCCGAGAGTGTCGGGGAGGCGCTCGAGATGCTCGTGCGGTTGCCCGAGTGGTGCGAAGGGCTCACCGCCGAGCTGGACGAGGAGGGGCTGCGGGCCCAGGTGCGTGCGGGGGACGACGAAGCCCGGGAGGAGTTCGCCCCCGAACTGGACGCGCAGCGGGCCGCGTTGGTCAGTGGCCTCGGACTGCCGGACCGGCCGCTCGTCGAGCTCTTCGCCCTGACGGAGTCGGCCGCCGCGCGCACCGAACCGGACCATGTGCTGCTCAACTCCCGTGACCTGTGCGCGTACCGGCTGCACGAGTCCTACCGGCAGTGCCTGCGCGACGTAGTCCTCGGCCCGGGGCGGGAGATCCTGGAGCGGATGCGCTCCGGCGACCTCGGCGCGCGGGAGGAGGCGGCGGCGGATCCGGTGCTCCGGGCGGGGGCGCTGCGGGCGGCGCAGTTCGACCGCCGGGACGGTGACCTGCCGTTTCTGCGTTTCCTGCTGGAGCGCGAGGATGCCGAGCGTACCGAGTCGTTCGAGGAGCGGCGTCTTACCGCGGTGTTGGTGGCGTCGTACGGGCAGGACCAGGATGTTCCGCTGCTGCGGTCGGCCTCTTGGGGGCAGGTCAACGACAGCGTCGGTGCCGTGGAGTGGGCCCGCGCCGAGGAGGCGAAGCGCCACGGGCGGGATGCGGCGGCGGAGAACG
The DNA here is from genome assembly GCF_040640795.1 of Streptomyces sp. NPDC021622. Lineage (NCBI taxonomy): Bacteria > Bacillati > Actinomycetota > Actinomycetes > Kitasatosporales > Streptomycetaceae > Streptomyces > Streptomyces sp. NPDC021622. The sequence goes on along the minus strand of NZ_JBFACK010000023.1, from coordinate 123,664 downwards.
AGTTCACCTGGATCGAGCTGGCCCACCGGCAGGGGCTCACCGAGCACGCCCGGGTCGCGCTCATCCGCCTCCTGGACGACACGGGCCCGCACGCGGAACGGCTCCGGGAACTGAGCCGCGCGCTGGAGCGCATAGGCGACCACGCACAGGCGGCCCGCGCCCAGTTCAACCTCCTCTCGCTCCAGGACACCGCATGGGACCGGGCCTCGGAGGCGTACATCCTGGCCCGCCTGGAGCGCGGCAAGGGCGACCTCGCGGCAGCGGGGCGAGCCCTGGAGCGGGCCCGTGCGGCGGTCGGCGTCGACGGCACGGCTCCGGACAGCTCGGTGGCGGAGTGGCACCGCCGAGGGCTCGGCCGGCTGATCACGGAACAGCACCTGGAGCTGACGCTGGCGGCGGTCGCGGCGGGCGACGCGGACCTCGCACGGGCGACGATGACCCACGGCAAGCTCCTGCTCAACACGATCGCCAAGCAGTCGGCGAAGGCGCTGAGCGGCCTCTCGACACGGGCGAAGTGGGCGGTGGCGGGGCTGCACGGGCCCGTGGCCTGACGCGGAGGGATCTCCAGCGGGGAGGGGCGGTGGCGGCTTCCGGGCATGCGCCCTCGGGTGGGCTGACGCCTCCGGGTCTGGTCCCGCATCACCTCCGGCGTGGTCTCGGGGCGGGGTTGTCGGTCCGCCGGGGTCGGTCTGTGGCGGTGAGAGGGTGCGTCTGCTCCGGTGTGCAGGCTTGGGTGGGCTGATGCTTCCGGGGGTGGCTGCGATTGCCTGCGGTGTGGTGTCGGGGTGGGTTTGTCGGTCCGCGGGGGTGGGTGTGTGGCGGTGAGGGGGTGCGTCCGTTTCGGTGTGCAGGCTTGGGTGGGCTGATGCTTCCGGGTGTGGCTGCGATTGCCTGCGGTGTGGTGTCGGGGTGGGTTTGTCGGTCCGCGGGGGTCGGTGTGTGGCGGTGAGGGGGTGCGTCCGTTTCGGTGTGCAGGCTTGGGTGGGCTGATGCTTCCGGGCCTGGCCGCGATCGCCTCCGGCACGACCTCGGGCCTGGGTTGTCGGTCCGCCGACATCCGTCCGCAGCGCGACCCCAGGGCGCGGCCGCATGCAGGCAAGCGCGGGCCGACTCCTCCGGCCAAGTCCCGGCCACCCCGGTGCGAGCTCAGCTCAGGCTCGCCTCACGCCCCCGGCACCGGCCCACGTCAGCCCCATCCTGAACCGCCCACCGCATGTCCGGATGTGACAGGGAATCGTCATTGCGGCCATCGGTGGTGGCGGTGAGGATGAGGTCATGCCCACTCCGCACCGTGTCGTCATCGCGGTCTTCCCCGATGTCGATCTCCTCGACGTCACCGGCCCCGCCGAGGTCTTCGCGCTGGCCAACCGGGAGACCGCGGGCCGCGCCGGTTACCAGGTCCGCCTCGCCGGGCCCGTCGGCGGTGAGGTGCGGACTTCCGCGGGTGTGCGCCTCGTTGCCGACCTCGGCTTCGGCGAGGTCGGCGGCCAGGTGGACACCCTGCTGGTGCCCGGCGCGGTCGACATGACCGAGGAGGGCCCGGTCGCCCGCATCGACGCCGACGTCGTGGACTGGGTCAAGGAGACCGCCCCGCACGCCCGGCGCGTCGCGTCGGTGTGCGTGGGCGCGCACGTCCTGGCCGCGGCCGGACTCCTCGACGGGAAGACGGCGACCACCCACTGGTCGACCGCCGCCCAGCTGGCCGCCGACCATCCTGCCGTCAGGGTCGACCCGGACCCCATCTTCGTACGCACGGACCGGGGCCGGCTGTGGACCGGGGCCGGGATCAGTGCCTGCCTGGACCTCGCGCTGGCCCTGGTGGCCGAGGATCTCGGCGAGGACGCCGCGCTCGCGGTGGCCCGGCAGCTGGTGATGTACCTCAAACGGCAGGGCGGCCAGAGCCAGTTCTCCGTCCCGCTCAGCCGCCCCGCCGCCTCCCGGCGTGACATCGACGAACTGCGTCTGTGGATCGCCGATCACCTCGACGCGGATCTGTCCGCGGAGGCCCTGGCGGCCCGGATGTGCCTGAGCGAACGGCACTTCGCCCGCGTCTTCAAACAGGAGACGGGCACCAGTACGGCCGGCTATGTCGAGGCCGCCCGCGTGGAGGCGGCCCGCCGCCTGCTCGAGACCACCGACTGCCCGCTCGACCAGGTCGCCACCGCCGCCGGGCTCGGCTCGGCGGAAACCCTCCACCGGGCGTTCAAGCGGCAGCTCGCGACCACCCCGGGGGCCTACCGCCGCCGCTTCCGCACCCAGACCATCTGACCCTCTTCACCCAGCCACAACCAGCCACACCAGCCACGCCCATCCGCACCCATCCACATCCATCCATCTCTTCGCCGGCAGGCGAGCGCCCCCCTGTGGCTTCGCCATGCCCTTTTCCCCTTGGAAAGGTTCAAAGGTTCCCCATGAGCACGAATCAGCCTTCGACGCCCCTGCGTGACGTGATCGGCCTGGACAACCAGCCGCCCCGGCTGAGCGAATCCGTCCTGATCCTGATCGACTTCCAGAACACCTACCGCAGCGGCGTCATGGCCCTGGACGGCGCCGAGCAGGCCGTCGCGGCGGGCGCCCGCCTGCTGGAGCGCGCACGCGCCGCGGGCACCCCGGTCGTCCACGTCATCAACGACGGCGGCGAGGGCACCCCGTACGACATCCGCGCCCACATCGGGGCGATCAGCGACGAGGTCGCCCCCGTGGACGGCGAAGCCGTCGTGGTCAAGCAGTTCCCCAACTCCTTCCACCTCACGGAACTGGAGAAGACACTGACCGACCTCGGCGCCGCGCCGGGCAGCGGCAAGGACCTGATCCTCGGCGGCTTCATGACGCACATGTGCGTCAACTACACGGCCCAGGGCGCCTTCAACCTCGGATACCGGCCCACCGTCGTCGCCGAGACCACCGCCACGCGCGCCCTCGCCACACCCGACGGCGGCGTCCTGCCCGCCGCCGGTCTCCAGTCCGCCGCGCTGACCGCGATCACCGACCTGTTCGGCACGGTCGTCCCCGACGTCGAGGCCCTCCCGGCCTGAAGAGACTGAAGGGCCTGAAGGGACTGAAGGGTCACGGCTTGCGGGCGAGACCGCCGTGCTCGCCAATGGGCTCCAGCGCAGGAGCGGTGCCGTCCGGCCGCCAGAGCGGGACCGAGACGACCCCGGGGTCCAGGAGCTCCAAGCCGTCGAAGAACGCAGTGATCTCGTCGACGGGACGCAGGAAGTACGGGACGGCGCCGGTTTCGTTGTAGGCATCCTGGGCCTGCTCGTAATCGGCGTCCGTGCCCCGTGAACCGTCGTTGATGGAGAGGAAACTGCCGGACGGCAGCCCCTCCATCAGGCGGGCGACGATGGATCGCGCCTGGTCGTAATCGGCGACGTGGCCAAGGATGTTGCTGAGGATCAGGCCCGTGGGACGCGTGAGATCCAGCGTCTGAGCGGCCGCCGCCAGGATGCGGTCGGGGTCGGACAGATCGGCGTCGACGTAGGCGGTCGCCCCCTCCGGGGTGGAGGTGAGCAGGGCGCGGGCATGCGCGAGCACCATCGGGTCGTGGTCGACGTAGACGATCCGGGTCTCGGGAGCGAGCCGCTGGGCGACCTCATGGGTGTTGTCCCCGGTCGGCAGTCCCGTGCCGATGTCGAGGAACTGCCGGATGCCCGCGTCGTCGACCAGGTACGTGATGTTCCGGCGCAGGAAGGCGCGGCTGCTGCGGGCGACGGTGACGATGCCGGGGAAGACGGCGCTGTACGCGTCGCCTGCCGCCTCGTCGACGGCGTAGTTGTCCTTGCCGCCCAGCCAGTAGTTCCAGATCCGCGCCGAGTGCGGCACAGAGGTGTCGATCTGCTGCTGTGCCGCAGACCCGGGCGTCGTCGCAGGGTCGGTCATGGGTTCCGTCCGTCTTTCCACCGAGGCGTGAAGTGTTCCACCGCACAACCTACGTCCCAACGATCAGTGTGCGTACGCCAGTTCATGCAGCCGGCCTCGAAGCGGTGGCGAGCGCCGTGGCGGCGGCGTCGAGGATGGCGCCGAACGTGCGGGTGATGATCGGCCTCGCGAGGCGCCGCGTGAGCAGCGGGCCGAGCAACGGGACGCCGATCTCGGCACGGGTGGTCCAGCGCACCAGGGTGCCGCCGTCGACCTCCGCGAACGTCATACGGCCGATCTCGTGCCGGGCCGGCGGCAGGCTGCGCTCGACGACGTACTCGGTGGCGTACGGCGGTTCGTAGCGGGTGATGCGTTCCCGGAACCAGCCGATCAGCCAGAGGTGACTGCGCACCGCGCCGACGCCGTAGGGCGCGCTCTCGCCGCGCCGCGTCAGGCGGCAGCGCACCACCAGGGGCGAACGCGTGTAGTTGGTGGTCGTGGTGAGCCAGGCGAACACCTCCTCGACTGGGGCGGCGATGACGCGTTCGACGGTCATGGTTTCCATGGTCAGAGACCTCCTCTGTCGAGTGGGCGCACCGCGTCGGCGCGGCGCAGCTTGTCCGGGTTGCGCATGCCGTAGAGGCCGGTGATCCGTCCGTCGTGGATCTCGAACGCGACCAGCCAGTCGAGTGCGTCGCCGGTGAGGAACCGGGCCGCGGGCATGCCGTTGTAGGTGGCGGGCTCGACACGGGTCGTCGAGCCGGTGGTACGGATCACGCCGAGGACGAACCGGGCGACCTCGTCGCGCCCGGTGATCGGGCGGCGGGCGGCGACCACCTTCCCCCCGCCGTCGGAGATCTGCACGACATCGGGCGCCAGCAGATCCATCAGATCCTGGATCCGGCCGGTCGACGCCGCTTGCAGGAAGCGCTGGACGATCTGGCGGGTGGCGTCGGAGTCGGGCTCGAAGCGGCGGCGCCGCGCGTGGACGTGCCGGCGTGCACGGTGGGCGATCTGACGGACAGTCACCTCGGTCTTGCCGATCGACGCGGCGATCTCGCCGTGGGTGTAGCCGAACACGTCGTGCAGCACGAACACCGCGCGCTCGGTCGGATTGAGCGTCTCCAGGACGAGCAGCATGGCCATCGAAACCGACTCGGCCAGGATCGCGTCCTCGCTCACCTCGGGTACGGTGCGGATCGGCTCGGGCAGCCATGGGCCGACGTACTCCTCGCGCCGCGCCCTGACCGCGCGCAGATGGTTGAGGCCCTGCCGGGTCACCAGGCGGACCAGGTAGGCGCGGGGATGCTCGACCGTCGCCGGATCGACCGCGCTCCACCGCAGGTAGCTCTCCTGCAGCACGTCCTCGGCGTCGGCGGCGCTGCCCAGCATCTCGTACGCGATGGTGAACAGCAGCGGACGGTGCTCGGTGAAGGCGTCCTCAGCCATGGCCCGCCCCCACGGCAAGCACTCGTCGGTACCTCGACATCACACCCGGCTCCTCTCGTCGGACTTGTCGGACGCCCATCGAGACACTCCGGAGCGGCGAACCGTGACAGTCCGCCGCGGTGATTCACTTCACATCCGGTCGGGGTGGCCGATCAGCGCTGCTGCGGGAGGCCCAACATACGTACCAGCTGGGCGAGTTCCTCCCGGAAGAGCTTGTCCGGGCTTGCGGTCTGGGTGCGCAGGTGGCCGTAGACCTCCAGTGACACCAAACCGTGCAGATGCCCCCAGATGCGGAGCGCGAGGGCGACGGCAGCCGGTGGCAGCTCCGGGAAGGCCGGGCGTACCTTGTCGAGCAGCCCCGCGTCGAAGTCCGACCAGGCGAACTCGCTGCCCTGGTAGAGGCGTTCGGCGTCCGGCCAGGCGGCCGCCGCCAGTGCGGTGAGCCCGGTGCAGACGCGGCGTGCGGCGTCCGGGGCGGCGCCGCCTTCGGGGGAGTGGTAGCCGGGAACGGGATCGCCGTAGATGAGCCGGAAGCCCTGCGGATTGGCCAGGGCCCAGTTCCGGAAGGTGCGGGACCATGCCTGGATCCGCGCGGCCGGGCTCTGGTTGGAGGTGGCATCCCAGGAGCTGTCCACGGCGTCCGCGAGGGCCGTGTACACGTCGTTGATGAGCGTGGTGATCAGGTCGTCCCGGGTGGCGAAGTACCCGTAGATGGCGTTCGCGGTCATGCCCATCTCGCGGGCGATGGCCCGCAAAGTGATGGCGTCGGGACCACTCGATGCCATCAACGCCAAGGCCACGTCCTTGATTTCGGCGGTCGTCTCGGCCCGTAGCCGCTCGCGCCTGCCTCTGCCCCTGCTGCCTGTATCTGCCACGCGGACAATCTACAGCGTCAATTTTATGCGTGCCGTGCGAAAACTTCACGGCGTATAGTTTTCGCACGGCGTCACCATCAGGTTGCGTCGTACATCGGCATGCACAGGGGAGAGCCATGCACATCGGAGTCATCGGAGCCACGGGGACCATCGGCAGCAGGGTCGTCACCGAAGCACTGGGCCGGGGGCACCACGTCAAGGCGTTCAGCCGCGACGCCTCGTCGGCCGCGGGCAAGGAGCGGCGGGAGAACATCACTTGGTCGAGCGTCGACGTCCTGGACCCCGCGGCCGTCGCCGCCGCCCTGCCCGGTCTCGACGTCCTGATCAGCGCGTTCCAGCCCGGCAACGCCGCCCACGACATCGCGGACACCGTGCAGCGCTCGATCGCCGATCCCACCGTCTACGCGGCCGCTGCGCGCGCCCTGCTGAAGGCGCTGGAGCGGCATCCCCGGACCCGGCTGATCGTGATCGGCGGCGCGGGCAGCCTGGAGGTGGAACCAGGAGTGGTGCGAGCCGACTCCGACGACCTGCTGCACGCGACCCTGGACCAGGTCGGCCTGCCCCGCGCCTACGCGGCGGCCGTGCGCGGCCATCGGGACGCCCTGAACGTCCTGCGCACGTCGAACCGCCTGTGGACCTACTTCAGCCCCGCCGAGGACATCGCCCCCGGCGAACGCACGGGCCGTTTCCGCACCGGCGGTGACCAGCCCGTTGTGGACGCCGCCGGCCGCAGCCGCATCTCGGCCGAGGACGCCGCCGTCGCCCTGATAGACGAGGCGGAACTGCCCCGCTTCGTGCAGCGCCGCTTCACCATCGGGTACTGAAGTCGCAGGGTCGCTGTCGCTTCATTTGTGAGCGATGAGTTCGGGCGGCGGGGCGAGTCTGCCTTGGTATGACGCGCATTATCGCTGACATCTCGGTCTCCCTCGACGGCTTCGTCACCGGTCCCGACCCCGGCCCGGAAAGCGGACTGGGCACGGGCGGCGAGGCCCTGCACACCTGGGCGTTCTCCGACGACCCCGACGACCGCCGGATCCTGCATGAGGCGACCGCCCGCTCGGGCGCCGTCATCCTCGGCCGCCACCTCTTCGACGTGGTCGACGGGCCGCACGGCTGGGACGACAAGGTCGGCTATGGGGCGGCCGAGGTGGGCAAGCCCGCGTTCGTCGTCGTGACGAGCTCGCCGCCGGAGTCGGTGCGGCTGACCGGCCTCGACTGGACGTTCGTCACCACCGGTCTGCCCGACGCCGTCACCGTCGCTCGCCGGCACGCCGAGGCGGCGTCGGCGGCAGGCGGCAAGGACCTCGACGTCGTCCTCATGGGCGGCGGCGCCACGGTCCGTTCGGCGCTCGAAGCGGGGCTGGTCGACGTGCTGACGCTGCACCTCTCGCCCGTCGTGCTGGGTGCGGGGACACCACTGTTCACCGGCGGGGCTCCGCGCACGCTGGTGCAGCGGAGCGTGACCGCCACATCGACCGCGACGCACCTGACCTACGACGTCCTCCCATGACGGCGCCGGCAGAAGTCAGGCCTTCTTCGTCTCAAGGACGTTCACCTTCGCCAAGGAACGGTGCCGGTGATGTGCCTCGGCGATCCCCGCCAGCGCGGGACGACCCAGGGCGCGATAGGCCAGCACGAGCAGTTCGTGGGCGAGCGCCTCGCGGGCCGGGTCGCCGCCCGACGCCCAGTGCAGGTCGCGGCCGAGGAGGAGCGCCTCCGTCGGATCGCCCGCCGAGCAACGGCTGCGGGCCTCCTCCAGGTTCGCCTGCAGCTCCTCGGCGTCGTCGAAGAGGGCGTACATGTACGTCGCGAACTTGTACTCGTCGGCGCCGTTGTGGGCAGGGCGGTCAAGCACGGATTCCCCCGCGGCGAGTGCGCCCGCGCCGTCCAGCGTCGTGACCCGGTCGGGGTCCTCGGGCTGGATCGTCCAGTCGTACGCCTGGGAATAGGCGAGGCCGACCTCGGGCCGGTCGCCGGTCTCGAAGCCGGTCAGGGCATCGCGCAGCCGAGCGAGGCGGGAGCGCCGTGCGGTCACCTCCTCGTCCTGTACGTCGTCGTCGAGGTCGCGCCAGACGAGTTCGAGGATCGCGCGCACCGCCTCCAGTGGCGTGGCCGCATGCGTGTTGATGCCGCCGCCGTCGTTGTTGTAGTACGACGCCACCCCGCTGCAGGTGCGGCCGTCGTCGAACCACAGGCCGTGGTGCAGGCCGTCGGAGCCGCCGTGCAGGAAGGTCAGGAACTCGGGCGGGTCGCGGTAGTAGCGGCCGTGCACGCGTACGTCGATGCCGTCGCGCGGCCGCAGACCGGGATCGGCGAACAGGTCCATGATGCCGACGGGGCTCACGTCCAGCTCCCCGAGCGCCTGCTGCTCCACGGGGCCGAGCGAGCCGAGGAACGCCCAGAACCGGAAGACCGACTCAGGCAGTTCGAACCCCCACTCGCGCAGGAAGCGCTCTTCGACGGCGGCCCGGACCGCCGCACTCTCCGTCTGCTCCGTCATCCCAAGCCCCCAGGTTCCGAGGCGCATCCGCGCCCACTGCCGCACAAGAGCCTCGAGGCTATCGCGGCGTGAAATCATCGTCCGTCCGGCAGGGACGGACGACTTGATGACGGCGAAGGCGGTGCTGGGCATGACGGCAGGTTGGGAGTGGGACGAAACCCTGTTCTCGGGCACTGCCGCCTACTACCGACGCGGTCGGCTTCCCTACGCCCCCGGCCTTGCGGACGAACTCGCCCAGGTTCTGCACCTGGACGGACGCGGACGCCTCATCGACGTGGGCTGCGGGCCCGGAACCATCGCCCTGACGCTGGCGCACCTGTTCGCCGAGGTCGTCGGCGTCGACCCGGACCGCGGAATGATCGCCGAGGCAGGGCGCGCGGCCACCGAGCGCGGAGTGGCCGGGAAGACGCGGTGGGTGCGGGCCCGCGCCGAGGAACTGCCCGCGGGGCTCGGTACGTTCACCGTCGCGACCTTCGCCCAGTCCTTCCACTGGATGGACCGCGACCTGGTGGCGACGACGATCAGGGACATGCTCCGGCCCGGCGGAGTCCTCGTACACATCTCGGACGAGAAGTCGGAGCCCCGGACCACCGAGGGCCTGCCGTATCCGGCGGTGCCCTACGCGGCGGTGGACGAGCTGGTCAGACGCTACTTGGGAGCGGTCCGCAGGGCCGGCCGGGGCGTGCTGCCCCAGGGAACCCCCGGCGGTGAGGCGTTGGTGTTCGCCCGCGCGGGATTCACCGGCCCCCGGCGTCACGTCGTGCCCGGAGGCCAGGAGTTGGTGCGCACGGTCGACGACGCGGTCGCCGGGGTGTTCTCGATGTCGTTCTCGGCGCCGCACCTCTTCGGCGAGGACCGCGACGCCTTCGAGGCGGACCTGCGCCACCTGCTCCTGGACAGCTCCCCGTCCGGCCGCTTCTCCGAGCGCCAACCGGGCACCGAGGTCTTCGTGTGGGCGAAAGGTCCCGCCCAGCCGAAGCCGCGATGTGGTGCGGCATGACCCGGCGTCAGCCGTCGTTCTGCCGACTCGTAGGGTCAGAGGGGTGAATCACGACGACGCCATCGCCGCGCCAGCAACCCCCGATCCCGACTTGCCGATGCTGACCGTCGCGCAGGCCGAACGCCTGCGGGCACTTGCCGCCCCGTACTGCGAGGACGGTGGCGGCTACTCCCTGCACAACCTGGCGCAGCAGTGCCGCCATGCACCGGAGGACCGCTGGCCGGCCCTGGTGGACGAGCACTTCGCCGCTTTGCGGGAGGGGAGCCGGGGTGGCGAGAGCGCCGCGGAGTTGCTGCGCGGTGTGCACGCGCGGCTGCTGCCCGCGGATTCGATCGGCCCTGAGCTCGCCGGTGCCATGCGTTACGCACGCGTGGTGGCCGAAGGGCTCGTCTTCGCCTACGCCCTCGACATGCCGACCAGCGTCCGGATCCTGACCGACGCCGACGTGGAGCGTGCCGGTCTGGAGGAACTGGGCCAGGCGGCGTACGCGAACCTGATGCGCGTGCCCGTCGAGCACGACGAAGTGTCCGTCGAGGGAGGGGCGTTGCTGCACTCCCTGTACGGCGAATCCCCGTTCATCGCGAGCAAGGCGCTGTTCCTGTCCGAAGCCGCCCGGCAGATCACCGGCGAGGCACTGCCCGACGCCGGTGCCCTCGTCGTCATGCCGAACCGCAATCTCCTCGCGTACCACCCGATCGCCGACGGTTCCGTCGTCGATGCCGTCAACGGCCTTGCCGCGTACGCACTCGGGGCTCACGAGGACGGTCCTGGCGCCCTGTCCCCGCGGGTCTACTGGTGGCACAAGGGCGCCCTGACGTCGCTCACGGTCATCGACCCCGACACCCGCACCTTCTCGCTGCGGCCGCCGCCGGAACTGCTCCGCCTGATGAAGGGCCTGGTCCGCCTCGACGCCGCCGGACGGCTCGCCACGAGCACCACCGCCAAGGCCCCCGACACGGCCGAACTCACCCCCACCACAGCCGAGTCGATAACCCGGCTCGCCCAGCAGCCTGCCGGACTGACCGACGCCTTCACCTCGGCGCTCACCCTCGCCCACAGCCATTGCGCCGCCGACCCCCGAGTGGCGCACATCGACACGTGGGACGCCTGGGCCACCGCCGTACAGCTCGGCTCGGCGCTGTTCACCGGCGCGCAGGCGCAGAAATGCCGCCTCGGCGAGGACATCGAACCGCAGCTGCCCGCCCTCCCCGCCGAGCCGCCCGCGGACGCCCGCGCCTGGCTCGACGCCTTCTACCTCGCTCTCGCGTGCCGCAGGCAGGACCGGGCCGACCGGCTGTGCCAGGTGCCGCTGGAGGCGCTGCGGCAGGACGACTCGGTCGACGCCTACGTCCTGCACTGGATCGACACGCTGCAGACCTACTGGTCCCAGCGCCCCATGGACGACGTCGTACAGAAACTCCTGGCGACCATGGAAACGTCCATGCCCGAGACCGTGACCCACGCGCCGATGGACTTCGTGAACCAGATCGACTACCAGCCCGTCGCTCTCTTCCACCGCCTCATCGCACGCGACCACGACGCCTTCACCAAGAGCCTCGCCGAAGCGGTCGCCCACCACGGCGCGTACTGGGGCGACTCGGCGGCGCCCCGCGCCCAAGTCGCGCTCGGCCCGCTCGCGATGGCGAGCCTGGCCTACGACTACGGATTCCCCGTCCCGCTGCAGCAGCCGCACCTGCCCACGTACCTCCTCAACCGGGAGCGCATCGAGGAGTTCCCCGGCTGAAGGCCAGGAACCAGCACGGTGGTCCGCGCCGGTTCCTCCGTACCTACACCGGCTCTTCGTAGAGGCGCAGGCCGACCGGCACACGACCGCGCAGCGGCGCAAGGCGGTCGGCCAGAGCCGCGGCCCATTGATCGAGATCCTCGTCAGTGTCGTGGAAGAACCAGGAGTCGAAGCTGCCGAGCTGGACGAGAGCTGGATCCGGACGCTGACGACTGAAGCGCAGGAAGCCCAGCCAGGCATCCTGGGCGGTCAGTTCAGCGATCGGCGACGGCCCGGCCGCCAATTCGCCGCGCAGCAGGCCGAGGGCAGTGGTCAATGACCGCCTACGACCATTGAGCTTGGGATCAATCATCCAGGCGCCCCCGCCCGGGGCGAAGAGCCCCGTCTCGTAGGCGAAAACGACGGCCTGGACGCGGCCGCGCAGGTCCGGGATCCCGGATCCGGTGTCGGCCGTCGGGGGGTTGATGCTGACCGGCCCGTCGCCGGGGTAGCGCATCGCGGGGCGGCCTTCGCCTCCGGGCGCAGCGCGTCGATGAGCTGCTGCTGCTGGCTGCGCCGGTCTTCCGTCTCCATCCGGACATTGTGCTGCGCTCACCACCCCGTCCGCGGCGGCTTCTAGGTTCGCGGGGCCGACAACGGCATGTGCCTCTCGCGACCGACCTCAAGGACGGACGACTCATATGCGTCAAGTGATCGAACTGGAGGGTGTGGCGAAGCGCTACGACAGCGTCGGCGCGCCCGCGCTCGGACCGCTCACGCTCAGCGTCGCCCCCGGCCTGGACAAGCCGACCGACGGCGCCGTGAACGTGGCCGGGCGACGGATCGACCAGCTGAGCGAGCACGCCCTCGCCACGTTCCGTCGCGAACACATCGGCATGGCCCTCCAGTTCTTCAATCTCCTCGACGACCTCACCGTCGCCCGGGCGTTGGTCAACTGGCCCGCGCTGCTGCTCGCCGACGAGCCCACCGGCGCGCTGGACTCCGCCTGCTGGGCCTTGGAGGGATCACGCTCGCGATGCCGGGCCTGTGTAGCCGGGCCCGTGTAGGTGACGAAAGACCCGCCTCTACGATGGACCGATGTCGTCGATCAAGCAGTTCCAAATCACCTTTGACTGCGCGGAACCTGAGCGCGTCGCCCGTTTCTGGTGCGAGGTGCTGGGGTACGTCGTGCCGCCGCCCCCAGAGGGGTTTGCCACTTGGGACGATTTCGATCGAGCGCTGCCGCCTGAGCGTCAGGGTTCGGCGTTCGCATGCATCGATCCCTCAGGTGTCGGCCCGCGACTGTTCTTCCAGCGCGTTCCCGAAGGCAAGGTCGTCAAGAACCGGGTGCACATCGACGTGCGGGTCGGCACCGGGCTCGTGGGTGAAGAGCGCGTGGCCGCGCTTGAGGCCGAATGCGCACGGCTGATCGCACTCGGCGCCTCACGCGTGCAACTACTGCTCGCCGATGGTTTCGACGAGTCGTGCCTCGCGATGCAGGACATCGAGGGCAACGAGTTCTGTCTCGACTAGAGCCTTCAACGGAAGGGAACCTTCGGCATGGCCGTCATCCACCACACCGACCTCAAGCCGACCAAGTTGGAACTGCTCACCTCCTGGCTGCCTTCCCGTCCGTGGTACCGCGGTGGCGCGGCCGAACCGAAGTTGGCCAAGGCCGGCGGCTTCCGGCTGGACGACCCGCAAGGCGAGGTGGGGATCGAGTTCATCGTGGTCACCGATGCCTCCGGCCCTCACCCGACCGCCTACCTGGTGCCGCTCACCTATCGCGGTGCCCCGCTCGACGGGGCGGAGCACGCCCTCGTCGGGACCATGGAGCACGGGGTGCTGGGGCGGCGATGGGCCTATGACGGCTGCCACGACCCCGTGCTGGTCGCCCAGTTGGCGGCCCTGATCGAGGGGCGGGCGCAGGCCCAGGACCAGAACATCACCGGCGTCCCCGACCGGGAGGTCATCGCCTCCTACGCCGGTGAAGGCTCCATCTCCACAGACTTCACCGCCACCGACGATCAAGAAGGCACCCGGCTGACTACGGCGCATGGCATGACCCTGCGCTTGCACCGGGTCCTGCAGCCCACCTCGGACGGCCCGATTCTTCTTCCGCAGGGAGCGATCGGCCACTTCACCGCCTCCTGGCAGCCCCCCGGTGACACCCGTGCCCGGGCGGTGTTCGCCGTCTTGCACACCGGCACCCGGGCGTAGCCCCTACCTGCGTTTGTTCCTTGCACCTCGGGGGGTGGCGACTTTCGCCACGGTGCCGCAGCGTCGCAGCGCGCGCGGCGGCCGCGCCGTGGCGTCAGGCCCCTGATCCCGGATCGGCGGCCCGCCGCTCCCGAGGGCTGATCCACAGCGCCTCGCCCAGCGCGCACAGTTCGCCGTCCACCGTCGCGAGCGCCACCCCCACGGTGACCTTCCGACCCTCGCCGGCGATGGGCCAGGCGTAGGACACATGGCGCTCGCCCGCCCGCACCGGCCGCAGCTGCCTCCCGGTGAGCGCGGCCGTCACCGCGCCCGGCTTCGTCAGGCCGAACCTGATGCCCACCCAGCCGCCGGGGCAGTCGAGGGTCGACCAGACCATCTCAGGTGGCAACGTCCCGTCGTCAAGCGCGAGTTCGGCATCGGGGACCCAGGCCGCGGCGAGCAGCTCGCGCCCGGGGACGCGGGACGGAAAGACCCGTACGCCGAGTCCCACCGGCACCGGGCTGCAGCCGAAACAGTCGGGAATCGGCGGCGGCGACTTGCGGATGTGCCCGAGGTAGTCCTCGGTGGCCGCCTGCGCCTGCTCCCAGGTCGGCATCTCCGGCGGATCGAGCAGCAGTTCGGCGGGCGCGCACGCCACCAAGGCGCCGTTCTCGGCGTCGCCGAGCTGGCAGCCGCCGTCCGGGGTCTGCGTGACGTCCAGCGGCGTGTCGGGACACACCGCGCCACGGAAGTCGACGCGTACCGTCTTGGCCTCCGCGCGGGCGGCAAGCAGCCCCGCGACATAGCCGCCGAAGGCCACCCCCGGGTAGCCCGTCGCATGGGTGGGGACGCTCAGAATCCGGCTCGCTGTCATGGTCGACCACCCCATCACACCACCGCGCGACAGGCGAGGCACGGAGAGGAACAGTGATGAAGATCGCGGATCGCGCGCCGTCTCTCGCCGAACCGCCTTGATGTCAGGCTCACTTGAGATTCCAGGATGCGGTCGCCGCCAAGCTCACACCGCCCCGCGGTCGACCGGTGCCGTACTCGTACGCACGATCAACTTCGGTTCGACCGACGCCGGTTCGTGCTCGGCCTCGGGATTCTCGATCAGCCGCAGCAGGTGGCCGAAGGCCAACGCGCCCATCTCGGCGAAGGGTTGGGCGACGGTGGTCAGGGACGGCGAGCAGTACTCGGCGAGGTCGATGTTGTCGACGCCGACCACGGAGATGTCCTGCGGGACGCGCCGGTCCAGTTCATGCAGCGCGCGGATCACGCCGAAGGCCATCTCGTCGCTGGCGGCGAACACCGCCGTCACGTCGGGGATACGGCCCAGGATGAGGCCGTTGCGGTAGCCGGACGAGGGGGACCAGTCGCCCTCCAGGACGGGCGGGGCCGTGCGGCCCTCCGCCTCCAGGGTCTCCCGCCAGCCCTGCAGACGGCTCGCCGCGTCGAGCCATTCGCCGGGGCCCGCGACGTGCCAGACCGTCTCGTGCCCGAGGTCGAGCAGATGGCGTGTGGCCAGGCGCGCGGCCTGGACCTGGTCCACCGCGACGACCTCGGAGGCCGCCGTGCGCGACCCGTCGACGGTGACCGTGGGCAGGGAGTCCGTCAACTGCTCGATGCGGGGGCTCACATGGATGAGCGGGATGGCGAGGATGATCCCCTCGACGCGCTGGTCCGCGAGCCGGGAGAGCGCCGCCTCGACGGCGGAGGTGTCCAGCGAGGCGGTGGAGGCGGTGGACACCGAGTAGCCGGCCTCGTACGCCGCGCTCTCGATGCCGAAGGTCAGCGTGAGGCGGGAGTAGAACGTGGTCTGCAGTGTGACCACGCCGATCGTCCGGCTGCGCCCGGAGGACAGGATCCGGGCGGCGCTGTTCTTGCGGTAGCCAAGGCGTTCCACGGCGGCGAGCACCTTGGCCCGCGTCTCCTCCCGGACGTTGGGATGGTCGGAGAGGGCACGCGAGACCGTCTGCGCGGAGACCCCCGCGACCCGGGCCACATCGGCCATGCCGGGCGGCCGTCCGCTGCCCTCGCCACCGTTCACCGCATCCATGCGTCCACTGTCTCCACGCGTCCTTACTTCGGTCCGAGCGTCGTTCCGTACGTAGCTCCGTACGGCGTTCCGTACGGCGTTCCGTGCGCCGGATGATACCGGCCTCATCGCCGCCGCACCGGCCTGACAGTGCAATGGGAAAGAGCTATTGGCATCGATAACATTCTCTGCCATAGTTCCGGCCATCGGCGCGCTGAATGAGGCCCCATGTGGCCCACGGTGCATCGATCCCACAGCAGGCCCCGCCCTCGGTGTCCGGGTCTGAACCCTGCCCACGAACACAAGGAGGGGCCGTGCAGAGGACCCGTATGCGCACGGCGGGCATCGCCGCAGCCGCCACTCTCACGCTGGTGCTCGGCGGATGCTCGTCGTCCGGTTCGGATTCCGCCGGCGGAGGCGGTGACGGGACCGGGACGCTGAAGTTCTGGGGCTGGTCGCCCGGGTACGCAGACGCCGTCAAGGCGTTCAACAAGGCGCACCCCGACATCAAGGTCGAGTACCAGGAAGTGCAGCCCGGCGCCAAGGGCGGCTACCAGAAGATGCTCAACGCGGTGCAGGCCGGCAACGCGCCCTGCCTGGCCCAGGTCGGCTACGAGACCCTGCCGAGCTTCGCCGCGCAGGGCGCCCTCAGCGACGTATCGAAGTACGCGAACGGCGACAAGGGCGACTTCCAGCAAGCGGCCTGGCGCTCCGTCTCCCTGGGGGACGCCGTGTACGGGGCACCCGTCGACACCGGCCCGATGGCCCTCTTCTACAACAAGAAGGTCTACGACGAGCTGGACCTGAAGCCCCCGGAGACCTGGGCCGAGTACAAGACCCAGGCCAAGAAGATCCACGCCTCCGACCCGGAGCGCTACATCTCCTCGCCCTATCTGAACTACGACTACGCGGGCCTGTCCTGGCAGGCGGGCGCCAGCTGGTTCGGCATCGACGGCGACGCCTGGAAGGTGGGCCTCGCCTCGAAGGCCAACGAGAAGGTCGCCGGGTACTGGCAGGGCCTGGCCGACGACGGCCTGATCAGCAAGGCCCCCATGTACGACCAGTCCTGGTACACGGGAATTGGTAACGGTAACATCGCCTCCGTCGTCGGCGCCGTCTGGCAGGCCGGCGTCATCAAGGGCGGCGCCAAGGACGGCTCCGGCGACTGGGCCGTCGCGCCGATGCCGCAGTGGCAGGCGGGCGACACCGCGGTCGGCAACGCGGGCGGCTCGGCGACCGCGGTCCTCAAGGGCTGCGAGTCCACCAAGGCCGCGTGGACCTTCGCCCACTGGCTGAGCACCGACCGCAAGGCGTACGGCGGCCTCGTCGACAAGGCATCCCTCTACCCGGCCGCGCCCGCCCTCCTCGACCTGCCCCAGCTCAAGGCCAAGGACCCCTACTTCGGCGGCCAGAAGATCTACGACGTCTTCGCGGAGGCGGCACCCAAGGTCAACTCCGACTGGACCTGGGGCCCGGTCATGACCAAGACCTCCGCGGACCTCGACGACGCGCTGGGCAAGGCCTGGGCCGGCAAGGGCACGTTCAAGGACGCCCTGCGCACCACCCAGGACAAGACGGTCGGCGAACTGAAGAACCAGGGCCTGAAGGTGACCGAGTAGGGCGGACGCCCCGCCGCTCCCGATCCACTCGTTGCTCCCGATCCACCCGGGGCGGCCGGCCGCTGGGACCGGCCGCCCCCGCCAGGCGTCGAACCGGAAGAGAGCTCGTGACCACAACACTCAGCGCGGCCGAACCCGCCGCACCGACGCGGCAGGAAGCCCGGCCGCCCAGGCGCCGCCGCCGGGAGACGGCACTCACCAAACGCACCCTGCTGCTGTTCGGCGGCCCGTTCGTGGCCCTGTTCGCTGCGATGTACATCGCGCCCATCGTCTACGCGACCGTGAGCAGCCTGTACGTCGTCAAGCGCTCGGGCCTCGGACTGACCGCGCCGAGCAAGGAGTTCGACCCGCTGCACAACTTCGCGCAGGCCTTCGGCGACCACGACTTCCTCGCCGCGCTTGGCCGGGTGGGCCTGTTCGCCGTCGTCCAAGTCCCCCTGATGCTGGGCCTCGCACTCGGCCTCGCGCTGCTCATCGACGCCAAGTCGGCGCGCGGCAAGGGCTTCTTCCGTCTCGCTTCGTTCCTGCCCTATGCGATCCCGGGCGTCAGCGCGGCCCTGGTGTGGTCGTTCATGTACTCCTCCGGGTCCAGCCCGATCAACGACCTCCTCGAGCCGCTCGGCATCCAGATCCCGTTCTTCTCCAGCGGCTCGGTCCTGTGGTCGGTGGCGAACATCGTCACGTGGAGCTGGACCGGCTACAACATGATCATCATCTACAGTGCGCTGCAGCTGATCCCCGGCGAGGTCCTGGAGGCCGCGAAGATGGACGGCGCGTCCGCCCTGCGGATCGCCTGGAACATCAAGATCCCGGCCGTACGCGGCTCACTGGTGCTCACCGCGGTCTTCTCGATCATCGGCTCCGCACAGCTCTACAACGAACCGACGGTGCTCCAGCCCATCTCCGGAGGCTCCGTCTCCTCGACGTTCACACCGATCATGTCCGCGCAGTCGGCGGTGGCGGCAGGCAACTACCACTACGCCGCCGCCCAGTCGGTGATCCTCGCCGTCGCCGTCGGCGTGCTGTCGTTCGTCTTCTTCAAGCTGACCAACCGGGGTGACAAGGCATGAGCACCACCGTGACGCGACCCGCAGCCCCGTCCAAGGCGCGCCGCACCGCCAAGGCCGCGGCGCGCCGGGAGACCACGGCCGCAAGCCGCGGCGTCGTCCTGACCCTGCTGCTGATCTCCACCGCGTACTTCCTCTTCCCGCTGTGGTGGCTCCTGGTCTCGGTGACCAAGCCGTTCGGCCGCCAATTCAGCGGCAGCGGACTCTGGTTCGACGGCTTCGGCCTCTTCGACAACCTCAGCCGGCTGACCGCGCAGAGCGACGGCATCTTCTGGCGCTGGATGCTCAACAGCGTCCTGTACTGCGGGATCGGCGCGCTCGGCGCCACCCTGCTGTCGGCGATGGCCGGCTACCTCCTTGCCAAGTACGAATTCCGGGGCAAGGGCGCGCTGTTCGGAGCGGTCCTCGCGGCCGTACTGGTCCCGAAGATCCTCTTCACGCTGCCGCTGTACCTGATGTTCTCCGAGGTCGGCCTGATCAACAATCCGCTCGCCGTGCTGCTGCCCAGCATCGTCAGCCCGTTCGGCGTCTATCTCGCACGGGTCTTCGCCGCCCAGGCGGTGCCGGGCGAGGTGATCGAGGCCGGACGCCTCGACGGCGCGGGGGAGTTCCGCATCTTCCGGACGATCGCGTTGCCGATGATGCTGCCGGCGCTGGTGACGATCTTCCTGTTCCAGTTCGTGGAGATCTGGAACAACTACCTGCTTCCCGCGATGGTGTTGGGGGACGACCGCCTGCAGCCGGTCACCGTGGGGCTTGTGGGGTGGAACGCGGCTCATGGAGTGGCGGTTCCGGCGTCGTTGGTCGTGGTGGGCTCGCTGGTGTCGGTGGTCCCGCTGATCGTGGCGTTCCTGGCGCTGCAGCGGTTCTGGCGTGCGGGGATGACGGCGGGCGCGGTCAAGTGACGCGGCCGGCGGTCCGCTTCCGGGCGATAGCGTGCTCCGATGGCATGGCGAGAACCAACACATCGGACAGTGGACGGGCAGACGATCGACGGGGCCTGGTGCCACGTCTGGCGCCGCAGGCCGTGGGATGACAGACACTTCATCGACGACCTGATCGTCTTCGCCGACGGCGCGGTCAAGTGCGAGGAGTGGACCGATCTGCCCGGCCTGGAGAAGCTCCTGGAATCGGGCGACATCGCGGTCACGGAGCCGGGAGCGCCGACGGCTCCCGCCCCGCCGTCGAAGTGGCGTGCCCGCTACGGCGAACCACTGACCCCGCAGGGGTTCTTGCTCGAAGTCGCCGACAAGGTCGAAGAGTTGAGCGGGCGGCCGACGGCCGGACAGCGCTGCTGGGAAGCGATCCGACGCTTCCAGCGGGACCCGAGCGAACCCAACCGCGCCGTGCTGCGAGAGGCCTACCTCGCGGTGCCACCGCACCTGCGTGTCTTCGTCCTCGGCGACATGGACCACCAGGACCGCCCGCTGCGGATTCTGCTGACCGAGGTGGGGGAGGCCGTCGACGGCGACGGCCCGGTGGCGACGCCGGACATGCACCAGCAGGCCCTGGACTACTTCAACCAAGTGGACCAGGCGGTCGCACGGGCGCAGGAGCAGCGCGCGGAGCGGTACGCAGACGATCCGGCCGAGGCCGGCCAGGCCGCCTTCACCTCGCTGGAGACCGTCTGTCCGCAGGGGTGGCCGGAGGCGCTCGGCCCGTTCGTTCTCCGCAACGAGTACCCGGTGCCGGTGGAGTTCGCCGGGGAAACCTACCCCTCCGTGATCCACGGCTACTGGGCGCTGTCGGCGGCCGACCCCCTCGACCACGACCGGATACGGGATGCGCCGAGCGTTCGGGACGCGCGCGAGATGGGCGGCCGGGTGGAGCGGAGAGCGGATTGGCCCGATGTGCGGCTGGCGGTCATGGAGGGCCTCCTGGAGGTGAAGTTCACTCAGCACCCCGCGCTCGCCGAGATCCTCCTGGCCACCGGGGACAGCGTGATCAGCTACACCGGCCTGTCGGACTCCTCCTTCTGGAGGGATGCCGGTGACGGCCGCGGGCGCAACTGGGTGGGCCGCCTGCTGGAGTTGACCCGCGCCCGGCTCGTCGCGCGAGGGACGTTCCCGGAGGCAGTGCTCAGCCACGGACCCGGGCGCGGTCGGCGATGCCCTGAGTGAGGGTTTCGGCGAGGTCCTCGAAGTTCCATTTCCCTTTCCGGTAGGCGTGGTTGCTGACCCAGCAGACGAGGACGCCGTCGCGGAGGGAGCGTGCCAGGACGGCCAGCGACCAGCCGTTGCCGCCGTCGTGCCAGGCCAGCGGCCCCTCAGGGGTGGTGCGAGGTCCACCGGGCACAGACGGTCAGGGGTGGCTGAGGATCCCCAGGAGCCGGGTGACTTCCGTGGCGACGGCGTCGCGCGCGGGGCCGAGGTACTTGCGGGGGTCGGCGAGATCCGGCGCCGCGGCGAGGCGGGCGCGCACCGTACTGGTGAACAGCTTGTTCAGGTGGGTGGATATGTTCACCTTCGTCATGCCGGCCGCGATCGCCTTGGCCAGGTCGGTGTCGCCGACGCCGGATGAGCCGTGCAGGACCAGGGGGACGGCGAGGGCGGTGTGCAGCCGCTGGATGAGCGCGAAGTCGAGGGCGGCGTCGCGGGTGTGCATGGCGTGCGAGCTGCCGACGGCCACGGCGAGCGCGTCGACGGCGGTGGCGTCGGTGAACGCACGGGCCTCGTCGGGGTCGGTGCGGACGCCCGGGGCATGAGCGCCGTCCTTGCCGCCGATCTCGCCGAGTTCTGCCTCGACCCAGACGTCGGCGCAGTGGCAGTACTCCGTGATGGAGCGGGTGGCGGCCACGTTCTCCTCGTACGGGAGCTTGGAGGCGTCGAACATCACGGACGTGAAGCCGAGTTCGACGGCTTCACGGACCAGGTCGGCCGACTCGGCGTGGTCGAGGTGGACGGCCACGGGGACGTGCGCGGCGCGGGCGATCGCGAGGGTCGCCAGGGCGAGCGGGGCCAGGGCACCGTGATAGCGGGCGGTGTTCTCGCTGATCTGGAGGATGACGGGCCGTTGCGCGCCTTCCGCGCCGGTGACGATGGCTTCGGCGTGCTCGATCTGGACGACGTTGAAGGCGCCGACGCCCGAGTGCTGTTGGCGGGCGGCGTGGGTGATGGTGCCGGTGGGGGAGAGGGGCATGGGGCTTCTCCAGGGAGTGGCGGCCGAACGGGTGTGGGGCGTAAGGGACTTGGCCGGCAGACAGACAGGGACCGACGCCGCCTCGATCAGGACTCGATCAGGACTCGATCAGGACTTGGTCACGACTCGATGAGGGCTCGATGAGGACTCGATCAGGACTGGCCGTCGGCGAGGATCACCGAGCGGGTCAGGTTGCGGGGGCGATCCGGGTCGTATCCGCGGTCCTGTGCGATGAGGACCGCCAGACGCTGTACGAGGATCAGGTCGGCCAGCGGATCGAGGCCGCCCGCACCTTCGGAACCGGCGACGAAGGCACCGCCGACCTTCGCGACGTCGTCGGCCAGGCCCTGCGGAGCGGTTCCGAACAGCCACGCCACCCGGTTCGGCCCGGTGATGCTGATCGGCCCGTGGCGGTACTCCATCGCCGGATACGCCTCGGTCCAGGCGCCCGCCGCCTCACGCATCTTGAGCCCGGCCTCCAGCGCGAGCCCGTACGACCAGCCCGTGCCGAGGAAGGTGAACTGCTCGGCGCCACGCAGGTCCTCGCCGATCGGGGCGTCGACGGCGCGCTGCGCGTCCTCGATCGCGCCGGCCATCGGACGCACCCCGTCCGGCAGGGCGCCCTCCGCCTCCAGATGCGCGCGGAGCAGGGCGAGGACCGAGGTGGCGAAGCGCGTCTGGACCACCGACTCCTCGTCGGCGAAGTCCAGGACGGCGACGCTGTCGGCCAGGTCCATGACGGCGGTGGCGGGATCGGCGGTGATCGCCGAGGTCGGCACGGTGCCCTTGAGGCGGGCGAGCAGGTCAAGGACCTCCGTCGTGGTGCCGGACCGCGTGATGGCAAGGACCCGGTCGTAGGCGCGCCCGGTCGGGAACTCGGACGCGGCGAAGGCGTCCGTCTCGCCGTGCCCGCCGGTCTCCCGCAGCTGCGCGTATGCGAGGGCCATGAACCACGAGGTGCCACAGCCCACGACGGCTATGCGCTCACCGCGCCGGGGCAGGGCCGCGGAGAGCGATCCGGCGGAAGCGGCGGCCCGGCGCCAGGTGTCCGGCTGGGAAGCGATCTCCACGGAGGTGCGGCAGGTGTGCGGGGCGGCCATGGCGGGTGCTCCTTGGTGAGGGGACGTCTCCTGCGCCGAGCACGCTGTCGTATCGACATGCGTAATGTCAATAGTTGCTCGTTAGGGCGCCAAAAAATGCAGAATCAAGCATAGTGAGTGTGTGCACTGTTCATGGTGAGGTTCCGTGTCGGCCCTCTTCCGGGGCCGGTCACTACGATCAGTGACTGAGCCGGTGGATCAGACAGAGCGGGCAGGAGTCCGAGAACAATGTCCAAACGCGACCGCTGGAGCGCGCTGCTTGAACTGCTGGCCGCCGAGGGGCGGTTGGACGTCGAGGAGGCCGCGGGCGCCCTCGACGTCTCCAGCGCCACCATCCGCAGGGACCTCGACGAACTGGCCGAGCAGCAGATGCTGGTCCGCACGCGCGGCGGCGCGGTCGCCCACGGCGTCTCCTATGAACTGCCGCTGCGCTACAAGACGTCCCGGCGCGCGCCCGAGAAGCAGCGCATCGCCGCAGCGGCCGCCGACCTCATCGGTGACGGCGAGGTGGTGGGCCTCAACGGCGGTACGACCACGACCGAGGTCGCCCGGGTGCTCGCGCTACGGGTCGGCGGCAGCCGGCGGGACGGCGTCGACGCGGGAGCTCCCGCCGCCTCCGCACCCGCGCTGACCGTCGTCACCAACGCCCTGAACATCGCCGCTGAACTCGCCGTCCGCCCCCAGGTCAAGATTGTGTCCACCGGCGGCGTCGCCCGCCCGCAGTCCTACGAACTCGTCGGGCCGCTGACCGGCGGCGTACTGAAAGAGGTCGTGCTCGACGCCGCCGTCCTCGGCGTCGACGGCATCGACCCGCAGCTCGGCGCCATGGCGCACCACGAGGACGAGGCAGGCGTCAGCAGGCTCTTCACCGAGCGGGCCAACCGCGTGATCGTGGTGACCGACTCGTCCAAACTGGGCAAGCGCGCCTTCGCCAGGATCTGCGACCTCGACCGGGTGGACACCCTGGTCACCGACGTCAACATCTCTCCGGAGACCTCCGCACGCCTCACGGAGGCCGGCGTGAAGGTGATCGCCGTGTGACGCCGGGCCCTGGCAGCGGCGGGGAGCCGTTCTCTGCCGGCTCGCCGCAGGTCCGGGCCGGGGCGAGGATGTTTCGCGAGACGTCGCGATCCACGGAAGGCAGCGTCCATGGAGCAGGTCCCTCGCGAGCGCGATGCGCGCACCCGGCTGGATCTCCAGGCCATCGGTGCACTGCTGTCGGCCCAGCGGCAGCGGATCGGCGTCTACGCCCACGCCCACAGGCCGCACCCCCACGACGCGGAGCGGCCGCTCGAACGGCGCCCCGATGCGATCCCTGACGCCGTCGTGGAGCTTCTGGAGGCCATGCCGATGGCCGCGATGCTGGTGACGCCCGTGCTCGACGAGCGGGGCGAGGTCGAGGACATCCTGTACCTGGCCCAGAACAAGCACGCCCGCGCCTACGCGACCACCCATGTGCCGCCGGACGCCGTGCCGCGGTGGACCGGAGCGGTCCGTCTGTTCGAGCGTTTTCCCCTCCTGAAGCACACGCGCCTTCCCCGGATGCTCGCCGCCGCCCACCGCGAGCGCTCACCACAGGGGCCCGAGGCGGTGGAGTGGTTCATCCCCAGGCCGTCCGATCCGCCGGCCCGGCTGAGCAACGAGGTGCACGTCGCCCCGTGCGGCGAGCATCTCCTCGTGAGCTGGGGGCCAGGACACCGACTCCGCATGGCGATGGGCGCCCAGAAGCTGGTGAAGACCTGCTGGGCCGAATGGAACCTGGCCGACGACACGGTCGAACCCTCCGTGGGATTCGGCTACGTACTCGGCCTGGACGAGACCGCGCCCGCTCCCGACCTCCTCGGGCTGGCCGCGCTCGTCGCCCCCGAGAGCCTGCCCGAGCTGTACCGCACCCTGTATGAAGTGCTGCTGCGCAAGCACCGGTCCGAGTGCGAGCTGTGGATGCCGGGCCCGGGCCCGTACAAGCGCGTCATCCGCGTGGTCGCCGAGCCGGTACGCCCCGAAGGAGGGGGGCCGGTGTGGGCAGTGCGGGCCGTCATCGTCGACGTCACCGACGACCGTCGCCGCCGCGGCCAGGCCCGGGCGGCCGGCGAGGAAGCGCGCCGCCAACGCGGGCGCGCCGAAGCCCTGGCCGAGGTCTCCCATGTCCTCCGGGACGCGGTCCTGCCCCGCTTCGCCGGCGAACTCGCGTCCTACGGCCTCGATGCCGTCGCCGTGTACCGGCCGGACGCCACCGGATCGGGCGTCGGCGGCGACTGGTACAAGGCGCGAGGGCTCCCGGGCGGACGTATCCTCCTCGCCCTCGGCGACGCCCGCGGGCACGGTCTCTACGCGGTCACCCTCATGGCGAAGCTCCGCTACGCCCTGGGCGGCCTCGCCTACACCGAGGCGCCGGTGGAGCAGCTCACCCGATGGCTGAACGAGGTCGCATGCGACGACGGCACCGAATCGACCGCGACCGCCGTCATCGCCCGCTACCACCCCGAGCGTTCGCTGCTGCGCTGGACCTGCGCGGGACATCCGCGACCGGTCCTCCTGAGGGACGGCCGCGCCACACAGCTGCCCGCTCCCGAGGGCGGCCCCGGAGTGACCCTCGGCGTCATGCCGGGCATCAGCTACACGGCAGTCGAGACGTTTCTCGACGACACGGACATCGTCCTCCTCTACTCGGACGGGCTGATCGAGCGGCGGGACACCGACCCCGACGAGGACACGACCCGCCTGCTGAACGAGGCGGAGAACTGCCTGCGCGGGGCGAGACCCCCTCGCGGCCACGACGGGCTGCAGGAGTACGCGGAGCGCCTCTTGGACCGGCTCGACGGACCCCACCGCGCCGACGACGCCACCTTGCTCGCACTCCGACGCGTCCCCGTACCGAAGGAGCCGACGGGCTCCCCGTGACGCATCGGATGCGGGCACAGCGGCACACGCTCGTATCAGACCGCGGTGGGTCAGGGCGGGCCCGTCCGGACCGGTGGCGAGGGGCTGGTGCTCGTTCCCGTCCTTGCGCGGGAGGAGGAACGGGGTGGCCAGGAGCAGTACGCCGGCGATGCCGATCGCGATGCGGGCGTCGGTGACGGCGGCCAGGACGCCCCACAGGGCGGTCAGTACGGCGATCGCGCCGGTGCCGGTCACGTTCCAGGCCACCAGGACCCGCCCGACCCGCTCTGCGGGCACCCGCTGGAGCCGCTCGGTCGCGAACAGCGGGTTGAACACGCCCATGCAGGTGATCAGGGCCAGTTCCACGGCGATGACCACGACCACGCCGGCGGTCCCGGGCATGACGAAGAAGAGACCGACGGGCCACAGGGCACGCAGCACTCCGGAGGTGATCAGGACGCGGCGGCGCCCGTAGCGGGCCTCCAGGCGCGGGGCGAGCTGAGCGCCGACGAATCCGCCGACGCAGGGCAGGCCGAACGCGAGCCCGTACTGCCACGCCATCCAGCCGAGGTCCTGCAGCAGCAGGACGGCCATCAGAGGTTCGGTGGCCATGATCAGCGCGTTGACGGCCACGGTGTTCCAGAACAGCGGGCGCAGCCGCCGGTCGTCGTGGATGAACTTCCAGCCCTTGACCAGGTCCGAGGAGGCTGATCGCCGCCCCGCCCATGGTCGGGCCGACCGCCGTGCGGTCCAAGTGGTCGACTCGAAGCGGCCGTTGGCCACCAGCAGGCGGTCCGGGCGCACGAGCTGCTTGAGGTAGGCGCCACTGGCGGAGGCGAAAGCGATGTTCGCCGCCGCACTGATCACGGAGACGAGCAGCAGCTGGGTGTAGGTCAGCCGGCCGGCGAAATAGGCGGCCGGGATCGTCAGGAGGGCGGCGAACCGCACCAGGTCGGTGACGATCACGACGGGCTTCTTGCGGTGCGCCTCGACCCACGGCCCGAGCGGCAGCGCGAGGAGCGCGCCGACCGCCAGACCGGCCGCTGCAAGCGCCGAGACGGCCGCCGGTCCGACGTGCAGCACCTGGATCGCGATCAGGGGGAACGCACCGAACCCCAGCCACGTACCGACCGTCGAGGCGGCGAACGCCGACCACAGCCATCCGAACGATCGCCCGAGCTTCTGCCGTGCCATGAAGAACCCTCCGTCACAACCCACCATTGGCGGCGAGGATTCGACCAGGCGGACCGGCCTGCGATCCAACAACCACACCTTCGGCGAGCCACAACCGCGGGTTGTGCTCACATACGGTCTGCGGCGTGGACATCGAAGCCGTGCGCACCGTCGTCACCGTCGCGGAGACCGGACAGTTCGAGGAAGCCGCCGTGGAGCTGCGCATCACTCAGCAGGCCGTCTCCAAGCGCGTGGCGAGTCTGGAACGCGCGCTCGCGGTAGCCCTGTTCGTCCGCACCGCCCGCGGCGCGCGCCTCACCCTGGACGGACAGGCGTTCCTGCCGCACGCCCGCGAGGTCCTGCGGGCCGTGGAAGGGCGGCCGCCTCCGTACGTCCCGGTGAGCGGGCGCTGCGCGTGGACGTACTCCACCGGCGCATCGCCCCGGCCCTTGCCCTGCGCGGCTTCTACCAGTCCCACCCCGGGGCGACCTGCCCGAGGGAGTCAGCGCCGAGCGTGTCCCGGACGACCCGCTGCAACTGTTCGTCGGACCGGGCCCCCGCTCGCCGCGGCCAAGTCCTTGACCCCGGCGAACGTGGTGGGGCACCGGATCTGGATCCCGGGCATCAAGCAGGACACCGAGTGGGCGGCGTACTACGACGAGCTCACCGAAGCCTTCGACCTGCGCATCGACGCGGTCGGCCCCGACTTCGGCACCGAAGCGCTGATGGACTCCATCGCCGACTCCACCGCACTGGCCACCCTCGTCGGAACCCGGGACAGATACGTGTGGCCGGCGACCCACGACCTGCGACGGATCCCGGTCGAAGGACCGACGCCGGTCTACCCCCACTCGTTCCTGCACCGAACGGCCAACCCGCACCCGATCCTCGTAGCCCTGCGCAGGCATCTCATCGAGGCACGCCCGACGCCACCGGCCGACGCGTGGGCGCCGAGTTGGGCCGGCTCCTGACGCCGACGGCACGACCTGATGGCTTCCGCCAGACGCGGTCCAGGACCACCACCGGGATTTAGGATCCGGGCGTGGCAGACATTTCGGATGAATTGATCAGGCTGGAACGCTGGGCCGAGGAAGAGCGCGCGAAGCTCGCGGGCCTTGAGGGCGAGGAGTACGCGGTGCAGCAGCGCCGGTGGCGTGAGGCATCGACCATGGCGCAGACAGCCATCACGCACCACGCAAGGACGACCGGGCAGGACAGCTCCGAGGTCGGCCATGCGGTGCGGCAGGCCGTCCGGCACGCGAAGGAGGACCCTGCGGAGTAGCTGCCGAGCCGCCGGCATCGAAAGGTGGGAGGGCGGTCGACCGGTTCGTCAGCCCCGCCGCGCTCATCGGCCCGCCGGACCGCGCGCGGGCCCGGGCGGCCTCCACCGGTCGGTCAGCGAGGGCATGGGCGCCGGCGAGCCCCTCCTGGGTGAGTGCGACGGCCCGCGGGTCACCGCTCTCGCGGGCGACGGCCAGACCCTGGTCGTTGAAGGGATAGGGCGGCAGGGGCGTCGCCGCGCTGTTCGGCGAGGAGCAGCGCGGGGCCCGGCCCGAAGTCGACTTCGCGGTGCCAGGCGAGCGTCGTGCGCAGGTGCTCCTCGGCGAGGTCGAAGTCGCCTTCGCGGCGGGCCCCGGGGGCGAGACCGAAGACCGGAAGCCAGCAGCACCAACCGCTCGTAGTCTCCCAGCAGTTCTCAGCTCCAGTCGATCAGCGCACGCAGCGTCCGCTGACGCGGGTGCGTACCGCGGTGGCCGCCGGACAGGAGGCGGAACCTGTCGTCAAGACGCGCGGACAGTTCGTGTACGCCCAGCGCGCGGACCCGGGGCGCTGCCAGCTCCAGGGCCAGAGGCAGGCGGTCGAGGCGGCGGCAGATCTCGGCGACGGCCTCCGCGTTCTGCCCGGTGGCGGCAAAACCGGGCGTGACGGCCGCCGCGAGCCGCGCGAACAACCGCTCGGCGTCGGCCTGTTGCAGGGCAGGCGCCGTCCACACCGTCTCCCCGGCGAGCCGATCGGCTCCCTGCTGGCGGCTGCCGACGGCCACGGGATGAGCGGCATCGCAAGCGTCGTGGAAGCGATCTCCGACTAGCCGGCAGCCGCCTGGCATGCTGAACCGAGGTGTCAGGCCCGACGTGCGGGCAAGGCCATGGAGCGGGGGGATCGCGTTGATCGTCTGGGTGAACGGTGCGTTCGGCAGCGGAAAGAGCACACTGGTGGAGGAGTTGCGCCCGCGCTGGCCCGAAGCCCTGGTCTATGACCCGGAGATGGTCGGCTTCGTACTGCGGGAGATCGTGGAGGTGCCGACCGGCGACTTCCAGGATCTCCGGTTGTGGCGCCGGCAGGTTGCCGACCTGGCGGTGGGACTGGTCGAGGAGTACCGGCGTCCGGTCCTGGTTCCCATGACCTTGGTCAACCCTGACTACGTAGGCGAGATCTTCAGCGCGTTGAAGGACGCGGGCATCGACGTGCACCACTTCTTCCTCAAGGTGTCCCGGGACGTCTTGGAGAGGCGGATCGACGGCCGGACCTTCTTCCCTGACGACCCCGAGCGGGAGGAGCGCGTCCGGCATTGGGCCAAGGGCAGGATCGAGACGTGCATGGCCGCGGCCGACACCCTGCCCGGCGACACGGTCTTCCTGGACGGCGGGCTGCCCCCTCGGGAGCTGGCCGAGCAGGTGCTGGCGCGGGTCCACCTCAGCCCAAGCGCATAGGCAGTTCGGCCAGGCCGCGCAGCAGAGTGCTGGTCCGCCAGGTGAGTTCGGCCGGATCGGTGGCGGAGGCCAGCGCGGGGCGGTCGGCCAGGAGCCGGCGCACGGCGATCGTGGCCTCCGCGCGTGCCGGCGGGGCACCGAGGCAGTGGTGCATGCCGTGGCCGAACCCGAGGTGGCCCTGCGCGCGGCGGGTGAGGTCGAAGCGGTCGGGCCCGGGGAAGTGAAGGGGATCGCGGGAGGCCGCGGCGAGCGAGATCAGGACCGAGTCACCGGCGGCTATACGGGTGCCCGCAAGATCCAGTGGCTCGGCCGCGAAGCGGAACGTGGTGGCGTGGACGGGGGAGTTGTGGCGCAGCGACTCCTCGACGGCCCCGCCCACGAGAATGGGATCGGCGCGGAGCAAGGCGAGTTGGTCCGGGTGGCTGAGCAGGCCGTGAAGTGTTCCGGAGATCAGATTGACCGTCGTCTCATGACCGGCGACGAGGATGAGGAAGACCATGCCGAGCAGCTCTTCCTGGCTGAGGGATGACCGGTCTGCCAGCGTGGCGTCATCGTCGGTGGCGGTCGGTCGGGCGGCGGCCGCGGCCAGATCGCTGAGCAGAGTGTCGTCCGGGGCGGCGCTCTTCCGTTCGATCAGCTCGGTGAGGAATCCGGTGAGCGCGGTGGCCGCCGAGGTCGCGGCTTCGCTCGAGTTGGGCATGACCAGCTCGTTCGACCAGGTGTGGAAGGCGGCTCGCGCCGTGGCGGGGACGCCGAGGAGGTCGCAGATCACCGTGACGGGCAGCGGCAGCGCGTACCGGCTCACCAGATCCGCGGTCCCGTGCCGGGGCAGTGCGGCGAGCAGTTCGTCGGCGATGGCCTCGACCTTCGGAAGGAGCTCGGCGATCCGTCCGTGTGTGAAGCGGCCGGCCACCAGGCGGCGCAGTCGGGTGTGGTGCGGGGGATCGCTCTGCCGCAGACTGTGCAACGCTTGTTCCCGCTGCTCGCCGAGGGGAAGAGTGCGGAGGCGGCGGACCTGTTCGCCGACTCGGTGTCGTTCTCGAACCCGCACCCGCCGGGCATTCCGTGGGTACCGGAGGTCGACTCGGCAGACGGCATGCGGACGTTCTTCGAACTGCTGCGGACCCACGTGCAGGCCAAGGAGTTCGACCTCCGTCAGGTCATCGCCGAGGGCGACGACGTGGTGCTCATCGGGCGCATGGTCTCCGAGGTCAAGAAGACGGGCCGGGACATCGACACCGCGTTCGCCCTGCACACCACGGTCCGGGACGGACGGATCACCCGCTACCACCTCTACGAGGACAGCTACGCCGTTGCCCGGGCCTACTTCGACGACTGATCGTCAGGGGACCGGGACCAGGACCAGGGCCAGCACTTGAACCGTCCTCAGCGCCCACGCAACGCCGCCCCCCGCCTGCGCTGTTCTGCTGCCGGCTAATCCCGGCCCGGCAGGGCTCGACGATCACTACCGTCCCGTCTCATGACGACGATGACGACGATTACGACGCACACGGTCGAATACCCGGCCGACGGCCTGACGATGATCGGGCACCTCGCGCTCCCCGCCGGTGCCGACCGCCGGCCCGCGGTCCTGATCGGCCCCGAGGGGCCGGGCCTGAACGACTTCCAGCGCAGCCGGGCCGACGCCCTGGCCGAACTGGGGTACGTGGCCCTGGCCTTCGACATCAACGGCGGGCGCTGGTTCACCGACCCACAGGAGATGCTGGCGCACGTGACCCCGCTACTCGCCGACATCGACCGGATGCGGGGCATCGGCCACGCGGCACTCGACGTACTGCGCGCCGAGCCGCGCACCGACCCCGACCGGATCGCCGCCATCGGCTACGGCACCGGCGGCGCGATCGCGCTGGAACTTGGCCGCGACGGCGTCGACCTGCGGGCGATCGGGACGGTCAACGCACTGACCACGGGCCGGCCGGGCGAGGCGGCGCACATCCGTTGCCCCGTGTGGGCCGGGGTCGGATCGGAGGACCCGATCATGCCCGCCGAGCAACGGGACGCCTTCGCCGCCGAGATGCAGGCCGCGGGCGTCGACTGGCGCCTCATGGTCTACGGCGGAGCCCTGCACGCCTTCCACCACCCGCCGGTCGACCACGAGCAGACCGTGCTCCCCGGCGTCGGCCACCACCCGCGGCACGCGCAGCGAGCCTGGCACGACGTCGTCGGCCTGCTCGCCGAGTGCCTGCCCGTAAGTTGCCCCTAGGCGGAGACCGCGCCAGAGGCTGGCGATCAAGCTAGGCCGTGGTGACCCGGTCCAGTCGTTCACGCAGGTTCGCGGCGAACTCCTCGGCCCGCGCCAGTTGCGTACGCAGCTTCTCCGTCTGCTCGGACGCGCTCTGCTCGTAGGCGCGCACACGCTCCAGCAGGGCCTCCCGCTCACCGGCCGCCAGTTCCTCGCCGGAGTCGAGGCGGTCGGTGGCGGCCAGCAGGTCGCGCATCTGGTCCAGGGTGAAGCCGAGCGGCTTCATGCGGCGAATGACCATGAGACGGGCGACGTCGGCCTCGGTGTAGAGGCGGAAGCCGCCTTGGGAGCGGGCGGAGGGGATGACGAGGCCGGTCTCCTCGTAGTGCCGGATGGTGCGCAGCGAAAGCTCGGTCCGCGTGGCGACCTCGCCGATCTGCATGTGCTCGCCGCTCACTACGTGGACACCTTTCTCTCCTGTCGCCAAGGCCGCGCAGGCGGCCGCCGGCCGACGTCGATCTCTACCGTAACGTTAGGGTAGAGTACGGGGTCGTCGGGGTCGGCTCCAAGCTGCCCCGCGCCACGGTGCGGGCCGGATCGACTCCCTCACCGTCAGCCGTGTCGGGGCCGACGACGCCCCCGGCGAAGACCGATGCCTGCAGGAGAGAGCGCGTGCGCATGCCCAAGACGCCAAGCGCCGCCGCCTGCCCGCCGTGAACGTTCGCCCCTGAAGCAGCCGCGACGCGCACTCCTGCCCGCGCCCGCTGCGCCTTCTGACTTCGGCCCGCACCCGTACGTGGGCTTCGCAGATGGCCACCCCGGCCATCCGGCGCCTTCCGCACGCCCCCGACGACGGCCGGGTGTGCCCGAGCACGACAGGTACCCGTCTTGTCCACGTCCGCACTGTCCCCGGCCGCGCGCCTGCGTGGCCTGCGCCCCGACTGGCTGAACGACCCGAAGGTCTGGCGCACCGAGATCCTGGGCGGCCTCGTCGTCGCCCTCGCACTGATCCCCGAGGCGATCTCGTTCTCCATCATCGCCGGAGTCGACCCCGCCATCGGCCTGTTCGCCTCGTTCACCATGGCCGTCACCATTTCGATCGTCGGCGGGCGCCGCGCGATGATCTCCGCAGCCACCGGCGCCGTCGCCCTGGTCATCGCCCCGCTCAACCGTGAACACGGCCTGGGCTACCTGGTCGCGGCGGTCATCCTGGGCGGCGTCTTCCAGATCGTCCTCGGAGCGCTCGGCGTCGCCAGGCTGATGCGGTTCGTACCCCGCTCGGTGATGGTCGGTTTCGTCAACTCCCTCGCCATTCTCGTCTTCGTGGCCCAGGTCCCGGAAATGCACGACGTGCCGTGGCCCGTCTACCCGCTGCTCGCCGGCGGCCTCGCACTCTTGGTGTTCTTCCCGAAGGTCACCAAGTCGATCCCGGCGCCGCTCGTCTCCATCGTCATCCTCACCGTGATCACGGTCGCCGCGGGCATCGCGGTGCCCACGGTCGGCGACAAGGGCGAACTGCCCTCGTCTCTGCCGGTGCCGGGCCTGCCCGACGTGCCCTTCACCATGGACACCCTGACCACCATCGCGCCGTACGCCCTCGCCATGGCGCTGGTCGGTCTGATGGAGTCGCTGATGACGGCAAAGCTGGTCGACGAGATCACCGACACCCACTCCTCGAAGACCCGCGAGTCCATCGGCCAGGGCATCGCCAACATCGTCACCGGCTTCTTCGGCGGCATGGGCGGCTGCGCCATGATCGGCCAGACGATGATCAACGTAAAGGTGTCCGGCGCGCGCACCCGCCTGTCCACCTTCCTGGCGGGGGCGTTCCTGATGGTGCTGTGCATCGTCTTCGGCCCGGTCGTCTCCGACATCCCCATGGCCGCCCTGGTCGCCGTGATGGTGATGGTGTCCTTCGCGACCTTCGACTGGCACTCCATCGCACCCAAGACCCTCAAGCGGATGCCCGCGGGGGAGATCGCCGTCATGGTCGTCACGGTTGCCTGCGTGGTCGCCACCGGCAATCTCGCCATCGGCGTCGTCGTCGGCTCCCTCACCGCGATGGTCATCTTCGCCAAGCGCGTCGCTCACCTCG
This sequence comes from Streptomyces sp. NPDC021622, assembly GCF_040640795.1. Classification (NCBI taxonomy): domain Bacteria; kingdom Bacillati; phylum Actinomycetota; class Actinomycetes; order Kitasatosporales; family Streptomycetaceae; genus Streptomyces; species Streptomyces sp. NPDC021622. Next base: position 90,033 of record NZ_JBFACK010000023.1, on the reverse strand, counting down.
CCAACGTCACCTCGGTCACCGATCCCGACGGCAACAGCGTGGTCTACTCCGTGACCGGCGAGCTGTTCTTCGCCTCGTCCAACGACCTCGTCGGCCAGTTCAATTACGCCACCGACCCCGACAAGGTCGTCATCGACCTGACGGCGGCCCACATCTGGGACGCCTCGTCCGTGGCCGCGCTGGACGCCATCGAGACGAAGTACGCGCAGCGCGGCAAGAAGGTCGAGATCATCGGCCTGAACAGCCCGAGCGCCCAGATCCACGAAAAGCTCAGCGGCGAACTCACGGGCAGCAACTGACCGATGCCCCGGGCTGGTGCGCCACTGCCGCCCCGGCCTGCTGCTGGGGGCGATGCCACGCTGGGCCGACCCGGCCTCTTTTCCCGCCCCCTCCACCCCCTCCGCCCGCTCCGTCAGCCCAGGGACGTGAAGCTCCCCGACTTGATAGGCAAGTGAACGTTTGCCTATCCTGGGGTCGTGGCCGACGACCTTTTCAAAGCCTTGGCCGACCCCACCCGCCGCATCATCCTCGACGAGCTCACGGAGAAATCCGGACAGACACTGTTCGAGATCTGCTCGCGGCTGAGCATGAAGCATCAGCTGGGCATCTCGCGCCAGGGTGTCTCCCAGCACCTTGCCGTGCTGGAGGCCGCCGGGCTCGTCGAGACCAGGCGGGAGGGCCGCTACAAGTTCCACGACCTGAACACGGCCCCGCTGCGGCAGATCGCCGAGCGATGGCCCGTGCCCGATCCCTCCGGACCACAGGAGAGCACCCCATGAAGATCCACCTGACCAGCGTCTTTGTCGACGACCAGGCCAAGGCCCTGAGCTTCTACACCGAGATCCTCGGCTTCGTGAAGAAGTACGACGTCCCGGTGGGCGAGAAGGACCGGTGGCTGACCGTCGTATCGCCCGACGAGCCCGGCGGCACCGAACTCCTCCTGGAGCCCGCCGGTCACCCGGCCGTCAAGACGTACCGCGACGCGCTCGTCCAGGACGGCATCCCGCTCGCCCAGTTCGCCGTCGACGACGTGCAGGCCGAGTACGAGCGCCTGCACGGCCTCGGCGTCCGCTTCACCCAGGAGCCCCTGGAGATGGGCCCTGTCACCACCGCCGTCTTCGACGACACCTGCGGCAACCTCATCCAGATCGCGACGCAGCCGCAGTAGCCGCCCGGCTCAGTCGGTGCCCGGGCCGTAGTGCGCGGCGATGTCTTTGGAGGAGGCCCACCGGTTGTAGGTGGGTTCCTGCGGCCAGCCGTCGGGAGAGTCCTGCCACTCCTCCTGCCGACCGTATGGCAGCAGGTCGATCAGCGCGAAGGTGTGAGTGAGCTGCTCGGCTCCACGGCCGGTGGTGTGCCAGGTGCGATAGACGGTGTCGCCGTCGCGCAGAAACACATTGAAGGCGAATCCTCCACCGGGCGGTGCGCCGACATCCGTTCCGAACGGGCTGTTCGCGGTGGAATACCAGGTCATTCTGTTCCCGACCCGTCGCTTGTAGGCGAGTGCCTCGTTGATCGGGCCCTGGGTGACGATGACGAACCGGGCATCGTAATTGTCCAGGAATTCCAGCCGGGTGTACTGCGAGGTGAGTCCCGTGCAGCCCGGGCACTGCCATTGCTCGCCGGGAAACCACATGTGGTTGTAGACGATCAGCTGCGGCTTGCCTTCGAAGATGTCCGCCAGCCGAATCGGTCCGCCCTCGCCCTCAAGGGTGTAGTCGGGCATCTTGACCATCGGCAGACGGCGGCGCTGCGCGGCGATCGCGTCGAGTTCCCGCGTGGCGGCCTTCTCCCGGATGCGCAGGGCATCGAGCTCGTGCTGCCAGGTGTCGGCGTCGGCGACGGGAGGTAGTGCGTTTGCGCTCATGGTCCCTCACTGATCCTGTGTAGGGCTTGCGGTGTGTGGATGTAGACCCCGCCCGTTCGCCGAACTCATCGGTGGCAGGTCATTCCCGTCGCTGTCCTCTGCGCGGCAGGCGCATGCGGGAGGTCCGGGTCAGCCGAGCGCCGTCGGTGTGAGGCATCATGCTGGTATGAATGATCATCGGGGGCATTACCAGCGTCATGCTCAGCAACAGACACCGCACGGCGGGCAGGCGCCACCAGCACCGCATCCCTACGCGCGGCAGACGCCTTACGCACACCAGACGCCCTACGGGCAGCCCGCGCCTTATGGGCAACCCGCACCTTACGGAGATCCGTCGGCGTACGGAGACCCGTCGGTGTACGGAACGCCGAACTCCCCTTCAGGGCAGAACCCTTCGAGCCGGCTGCCGGCCCTGGCAGGGGACGCGCGCCGGTACCTCGCAGTGACCGTCGACCTGATCGTCGCTCTGTACGGCGCGGTGGCAATCAACGACCTGGTCCCGGAGTCCAGCCCATGGTGGACCCTGTACGCCCTCATACCGGCGGTGTCCTTCACCAATCAGTGCGTCCTGACGCCGCTGTTCCGCGGCAGTGTCGGCAAGCTGCTCTTCGGCATCCGTGTGATGCGCGCCGCCGACGCGGGCCGCCCCGGCCCGATCCGCGCCTTGAACCGCTGGCTCGCCGGACTGTGCTGGCTTCCGCTGCAGCCCTGGTACTGGCTCCGGGAGAACTTCGGCGGCAGGACGGAGAACTCGGTGAAGGAGAGCTGGACCGGCGAGCTCTATGACACGGACATCGCCGGACTCCGCGCCGTACGCCGTAAGGACCTCGCCGCCTGGCAGCGGGGTCACTGAGTCCTGTAGACCCGCAGCCTCGACGGCCCGCCGCCCTTCCCGGGCAGCGGGCCGTCCCGTCCCGCTCCCCGGCGGCCGGCCCGAACGCCGTCCGGCACGGAGGGCGACCGACACCGCCCTGCGGACGTAGCCCTGAAGAAGGCTGAAAGCCACTCAACCGCCCTGTGGGCGGGCAACTTTCGCGCACACCGCCCGGGTCCCTCCCGTCGATCGTCATCAACGAGAGGGACGGCACATGACACCCCGCACGATGAGATTCGGCTTGGCGGCCACGGCGGCGGCAGCAGCCATGACGGCGTCGTCATTCGCAGCGCCCGCCGCGGCGGACCCCGCTGCTGACTCCGCCCTCGCCCCTGGCAGGGATCACCACCGGTCGACCCAGCAGGCCATGGACGCCGCCGTCAAGGACGGCGTGCCCGGAGTGACCGGCCAGGCGATGGACAAGTACGGGACCTGGAAGGGTACTTCGGGCGTCGGAAACCTGAAGACCCAGCAGCCGCGCGGCGCCAGGGACCGCTACCGCGTCGCCAGCACCACCAAGACCTTTGTGTCGACGGTGCTGCTCCAGCTGGAGGCGGAGGGGGAGATCCGGCTCGACGACACCGTCGAGCAGTGGCTGCCCGGCGTCGTCCACGGGCATGGCCATGACGGCAGCAAGATCACCGTACGCCAACTCCTCAACCACACCAGCGGTATCTACGACTGGACCCTGGACCCGGAGATCCAACGGACCCTGTTCGGCAAGGAGTTCCTCAAACACCGTTATCGCACCTGGACCCCCGAGCAGCAGGTGCGGATCGCCATGCGCCATGAGCCGAAGTTCGCGCCGGGCCAGGGCTGGCACTACTCCGACACCAACTACATCGTGGCCGGAATGATCATCAAGAAGGTCACCGGCCAGTCGTACGGGGACGAGATCCGCCGGCGCATCATCGAGCCACTCGACCTGGAGGCAACGAGCCTGCCCGGTACCGACCCGCACCTGCCGCAGCCGAGCAGCCGGGCGTACTCGACATTGCGGGACCCGGAAGAGAAGAAGACGTACGACGTCACCGAGTACAACCCGTCCGTCGCGGGCGCGGCGGGCGAGATGATCTCCGACTCGGCGGATCTGAACCGCTTCTTCACGGCACTGATGCGCGGCGAGCTGCTGCCGAAGCAGCAGCTCGCCGAGATGATGACGACCGTCCCGATGGACGAGGAGAACCCAGACCTCCGTTACGGCCTCGGCCTTCGCCGGTCCAAGGCGAGTTGCGGCAAGGAAGTCTGGGCGCACGGCGGCAGCTTCCACGGCACGGTCGCGGTCGGCGCGACGACCCGCGACGGCAGCCACGCACTGGCGGTCAACTTCAACGGCGAATGGGCCGGCGACGTCGAGGCGGTCATCGACGCCGAGTTCTGCGGCAAGTGAGCCCGGCGAAAAGCGCTGCTGCTTGAAGTGCGGCAGCCGGCGGGGTGCGCCAGACCAGCGCCCAGCGGGCCGGCCGGGCGTCGCGGAGCGGTACGTAGGCGACGTCCGGCCGGGCGAAGTACCGGGTGGTTGGAGGAGACGGCGAGCACGACCGGTGCGACGTGGATGACAGGACCCACCGTCAGATCGGGCTCCCGGACGGGGAGCCACACCATGACGAGATCGAGCTCTCCGGCCCGCAGCCCGGTGTACGGGTCGGAGAAGCCGATGGTGCGGATCTGCACCACCCCCCCCGGGGCGGACGGTGGCGAACGCGTCGAAGCAGGGCTGCAGGTCGTCCACATTGGCGGCGATCATGCCCACGCGCAGTACGCCGTGCGTCCCCCGGGCCGCCTGCTCGGCGCGCCGCAGGCTCTCTTGGATCTGTCGGTGGGGTCGCCCCCAGGCCGTTGTTCGGCCCGCACCACTCACCCCGCCAGCTCCGCCAGCCACGGATGCCCGGGGTGGATGAATTCGAGCCACCCGCGCAGGGCATCCCGTCGCGACCGGCCAAGCAGCGGCAGCACCCCGTCGAAGTCCGCCTGATCCTTGGGTCGCAGCGCCTTCGCCTTGAACAGCAGCACCAACTCCGGTACCAGATACGGGACTCCGTCCGGCGTTCGCTCGATGATCGCGTCGTACGGCAGACGCAACTTCTCGTCCCTCCGGCAGATCCACGTCCCGCCCTCGTGCGGCTCGCGGAAGACGTCGAACAGGAACTGCCCGCTCGCCGGATCGCGCAGCCAGGTCTGATGCGTGGCCGCCAGCACCTCGGCTCCCGCGCCCGGCCAGACCCGCCCTGAACCGACCGCGTCAAACACGTACTCGGGGAAGCGGTCCCGAATCTCCGGGAACTCCGCCGCGGGCACCGCGATCTCCAGATCGCCGTGCGGCCGCGACTCTTCCCCGCGGAACAGATCCAGCGCCCACCCCGCCGCGATGCACCAGGGCGTACCGACCCCGTCCAGGCGCTCCGCGACGTGTTCCGGACGCCAGGCGTCCGCCCAACGGGCCGTCAGCTCGTCCATGGTGGGCACATCGCCGCCGGGCGGCAGGGATTCGGTCATCGGCACAACCTACGCGGAACGCCGGTTGCCGTCGTCGTCGCAGGGCAGGTCTCCGGCCTCGTGGTGGGCGATGAAGTCGCGGGTGGCCTGCCGTTCGACCTCTGAGATCGCGGTGGGTTCGACATTGATGACGCCGCCGAAGGGCCGGTCGACGTCACGGATGATGCACAGCGTCGTCGTCAGGAGCGCGGTGATCACGGTGAGCACGATGAGCTGGCCGCGGTTGTTCCTGCGGGGCAGGCAGACGGCGAGGGCCACGACGGTGATGGTCAGGGTGGCGAGCAGGAACCAGAAGATGGCGCTCGGGATGCTGGCAGTGGCCTGGGTGAGGCGTTCCTCGCGCTCGTCGGACCGTTTGTTGTCGGCGGCGATCAGCATGCCGAAGACGGGCTTGCCTTCCACATCCCGGAAGGAATGGCGGAGGTCGGTCGACCAGATGCTGGGCGCGGCCGACCCGCTGCCGTCGTCGGCCATGGCGGGCCATTCCTGGGCGCGTACGGCACGTGCGTAACACACGGCGTCCGCCTGGATCCGTTCCCGCTCTGACGCCGGTGTGTACTCGGCGATCTCGGTGAGCTGGTCGAGCGCGCGGGCCTCACCGCGCGAGGCGACCTCGGCCTTGCCGTAGGAGCCGGATGCGGTCACCAGCACGAAGGCCAGCAGCAGGACGGTCAGCGTCAGCAACGGGCCGACGAGGTCCTTGACGGCCATGCCGGCGTCGTCGTCGCTCATCAGCCGTGGTCGCAGGAACCGGTTCGCCGCAAGACCTGCGAGCAGAGCGACCACAGCGACGACGATGACGAGGACCACGGATACCTCCTGAGCAGGCGAAAGACCCCGCCGCTGCGGAATCCGCCGTGATCATGACCTGCTCTGCGACGACCGAAAGCCCCGGCACGTTCGATTGCCTCGTACGAGCGAAACGCTTGCGCCGGTAGGCCTCCCCGCCGGCTACGCCTGGGCGAGCCACAGGTCCGGGCCGAACACCTCATAGTGGATGTCGGCGGCGGCCACACCCTTGTCCAGGAGCTGCCCGCGCACGGCCCGCATGAACGGCAGAGGTCCGCAGAGGTAGGCGCGGGTTCCCGTTTCGAGGGGTACGTCGGTGAGGTCGACGCGGCCGGTGCGGTGGCCGGAGTCGGGGTCCTCGTACCAGAAGTGGGCCGTGGCGGCGGGGAGTTTGGCCGTGAGTGCCTCGTGGTCGCCGCTCAGTGCGTGGTCGCCGGGGGAGCGGTCGGCGTGCACGACGGTCACGGGGCCCGGGTGCCCCGTGGCCACGAGCTGCTCGAGCATGGCCAGCATGGGCGTGCAGCCGATGCCCGCGGAGGCGAGCAGCAGGGGCGCGTCACCGGGCTCGAGGACGAGGTCGCCGTAGGGTGCCGACACCCGCAGCTGGTCGCCCTGCCGGACGTGCGTGTGCAGGTGGTGCGAGACCTCCCCGTCGGGGTCTCCACCCGTGCCCGTGACCTGCTTGACGGCGATCGCGCGGGTCGTGGCGGACGGCGCGCCGGTGAGGCTGTACTGGCGTATCTGCCGTGCGCCGTCGGCCAGTTGGACCTGCACGGAGACGTACTGCCCGGCCCTGAAGGCGGGCGCCGGGTGACCGTCGGCCGGGCGCAGCAGGAACGACGCGACATGGGGCGTCTCCTCGGTGCGGGCCACCACCTCCCACTGGCGCCACACGTCACCGCCGGCCACGCCCTGCTCCGCGTACAGCCGCGTCTCGATCGCGATCAGGGCGTTCGCCATCAGCCAGTACACCTCGTCCCAGGCGGCGGCGACCTCGGGTGTGAGCGCGTCGCCGAGCACCTCGGCGATGGCCTCGAACAGGTGCCGGTGCACGAGGGGGTACTCGTCGGCCCGCACGCCGAGCGATGCGTGCTTGTGCGCGATGCGGTTCAGCATCACGTCGGGCCGCTCGTCGGGGTGCTCGACCAGATACGTGGCGAAGGCGGCGATGGATCCCGCGAGCGCCTGGCGTTGGGTGCCGGCGGCCTGGTTGCCGCGGTTGAACAGGTCGCGCAGCAACTCCGGGCGGGCCGCGAACAGCTTCCCGTAGAAGCGTTCGGTGATGTCCTCGATGGCGGCGCCGACGGCGGGAAGCGTGGCGCGGACGACGGCGGCCGCAGACTCGGTGAGCATCGACGGGCTCCTTAATGTGCATGTGAGATTCGTATTAAGCGGTACGCGGCGGCGCGGGCGTCGGCGGCGGTGGTGGTGCGGTCAGTCCGCCCGGGGCGTGGCGGAGAGCGAGACCAGCAACGGGCCGGTGGGCGCCTGGGTGAGATCGCTGAGGGTCAGCGGGTCGAGCGCGGCGAAGAACGCCTCCTGCGCCTGGCGCAGCGCGCCGCGCAGCCGGCAGGCGGAGCGCAGCGGGCACGGTGTCGTCCCCTCGCAGTCCACGACATCCCCGGGCCCTTCAAGTTCCCGCACGAGAGCGCCGACCGAGGCGTGGCGTCCGGCTGCGGTGAGCGCAAGCCCGCCGCCCCGGCCGCGACGCGCCTCGACCAGTCCCAAGCGCTGCAACTTGGCGACGACCTTCGCGGTGTGCGTGTACGGCACGTCCATGGCGGCGGCGACCTCGCGCGTGGTGGGCAGTTCGCCTTCTTCGACGGAGAGGCGCATCAGCACGCGCAGAGCCAGATCCGTGAACCGTGTCAGCCGCATGAGGGCAAGCTATTAAAGTTGCATCTGAAAGGCAAGTGACCGGCCTGGTGCTGGCGGTGCTGGCGGCAGGTCAGGCGTAGATCTGGCTGTAGAGGTCCTGGATCTCTTCGGTGGTGGGTACGACGGGGTTGTTCGCGGGGGAGCCGGAGGCCAAGGCCTGCTGCGCCATGAGGGGTGTCAGACGGCCCCAGGCGTCCCGGTCGATGCCGTGGTCGCGGGGGCTGGGGACGTGCAGGTCCCGGCACAGGCTGTGCAGGGCCTCGACGAGCTTGGCGGCCGCGGTGGCATCGCCGTCCGCGGTCGTCGCGGCCTTCAGGGCGCGGGCGCAGTCGGCGTACCGCGCGGTCGCCGCATGGAGGGAGAAGGCGGTCACGGCGGGGAAGAGCATGGCGTTCGACAGGCCGTGGGCGACGTGGAAGTGCGCGCCGATCGGGCGACTCATGCCGTGGACGAGGGCCACGCTGGAGTTGGAGAACGCGATGCCGGCCTGCGTCGCGGCGAGCATCATCGCCTCGCGGGCCCGGATGTCGCCGCCGTCGGCGTAGGCGTGGCGCAGATGGCGGCCGATGGTGGCGATCGCGGTGAGGGCGAGGCTGTCGGAGAAGGGGTTGGCCTTGCGGCTGACGTACGCCTCGACGGCGTGTGTCAGGGCGTCGATGCCGGTGTCGGCGGTCAGCCGCGGCGGCATCGACAGGGTCAGCTCGACGTCGAGGACGGCGGCGAGCGGCAGGAACGCCGGGCCCAGGCAGAGCATCTTCTCCTGGGTGGCGCTGTCGGTGATGACGGTGAACTGGGTTGCTTCCGATCCGCTGCCGGCCGTGGTGGGGACCGCGATGACGGGCAGCGCGGGGCCGAGGTTGACGCGTGGCGCCTTGTAGTCGCGCATCTGGCCGCCCTGGGCGCCGAGCAGGGCCAGGGCCTTGGCGGTGTCCATCGGGCTGCCGCCGCCGAACCCGATCACCGAGTCCGCCTCGTGGTCGTGCAGCGCCCGCAGTCCAGGGGCAAGGGAGTCGGTCGTCGGGTCGGGCACCGTGCCGGAGAACAGGCGCGGATGCAGCCCGGCCTTCTGCAATGTCGCCAGCATGCGTTCCGCCGCGCCCGTCTGCTCCAGGAATGCATCGGTGACCAGGAGGGGCCGGCTCAGCCCCAACCCCGTGATGACGTTGCCCAGTTCATCGGCGGCGCCGCGGCCGACGCGCATGATCCTTGGCAGGGACAGGCTGGCAACCATGCAGACCTCGCGAGGTTGGGAGGAAGGGGGGAGGGGGGGAGTTGGAAGAGGTGTTGGGGGAGGGGCGAGTTGGCCGGGGCAGTTCTGGCCGGGTCTGTTCTGGCCGGGTCTGTTCGACTGTGCCCCCTGCGCCCGTGTGCGTTCAATCGCCAATGACGCACACACGGTGTGCACTTATGCAGATACGTTGCTCTCGTGCGCCCCTGTCCACGTCCCCAGCCGGCTGCGAGCGAGCCGACCCTGCCCGTGCAGTCCGGCCGTGCGACGGTCGATCCGCGCAAGCTGCGCGCGGACGACCTTCGCCACCTGCTGGCCGTCGCCCGTACGGGGCGTCTGGTCTCGGCGGCCGACGCGCTGGGCGTCGACCACACCACCGTCTCCCGCCGGATCGCCGCGCTGGAGAAGAGCCTTGGCGTGCGTCTGATGGAACGGGGCGCCGAAGGGTGGGTCCTGACGGATGCGGGCCGGGCTGTCTCAGAGGACGCACGGGCGATCGAGGAGGCTCTGGCCCGGGTCGCCGACGCGGTGTCCGGCCAGGAGACGCCGTCGCTGCACGGCACCGTGCGGGTGTGCGCCCCCGACGGCTTCGGAACGGTCTTCGCCACGCCCGCGCTGGCCCGCGTTCGCCGGGACCATCCCCGGCTGCAGGTCGAACTGATCACGGCGACACGGCAGTTGACCCTGCACCCGTCCGGTTTCGATCTCGCCCTGGCCATCGGCAGGCCGCCGGGCAACCGCCTGGTGACCGAACACCTCACGCACTACACGCTTGGCCTGTACGCCAGCGACGAGTACCTCGCCCGGTGCGGATCCCCCGGGACGCGCGCCGACCTGGGGGAGCATGCGCTGATCTTCTACATCGAGTCGATGCTCCAAGTCGGCGACCTCGACATCGAGCGCCATCTGCCGGGCGCCGCTCCCGCGTTCTCCTCCACGAACGTCTTCGCCCAGGTCGAGGCCACCCGCCTGGGCGCCGGCATCGGCGTACTGCCGGCTTTTCTGGCCCACCGGGCGCAGCTGCGGCGGCTGCTGGCCCACGAGGTCGACATCCGGCTGCCCATCACGCTGGCCCTGCGACGCGAGGCGGTCACCCACCCCGCCGTACGGGCCGTGCGTGCCGCCCTGCGACAGGAAGTCGCCGACCACAGCGCGGAACTGCTCCCGGAACGTGCGGGCAAGACTCCTGGGCGCGGCGGGGACTCGGCCTAGCCCTTCGAGTCCGGCTTCCAGTCCTGCGCGAGGAGCCCGAGCAGCACCTCGTCCAGGAACTCGCCCAACACCCAGGCCGAGGAGCGCAGTACACCCTCGCGGACGAAGCCGTTGCGCTCGGCGGAACGCAGCATCGCGGCGTTGTCCGACAGCGTCTCGATCTGCAGCCGGTGCAGGCCGCGCACGACGAAACCGTAGTGGCACAGCACCGCGACCACATCGGTGCCGTAGCCCTTGCCGCGGGCGGACGGCAGCAGCCCGAGGCCGATGTGGGCGGACCGGCTGTGGTTGTCGATGCCCCACAGCGTCGCGGTGCCGACCAAGGTGTCGCCCTCCAGCTCCACGACGGAGAACTGGACGAGTCCCTGGTTCGTGTCGTCCACCACGAGCCGCGGATCCTTCGAGTCGGGCGTGATCGGCCGCCACGGCGAGCCTTCGGCCCGCGAGCCGTTTACCACGTCGTCGTAGAGCTCGGTCCGCAGAACCGGGATGTCGTCCTCGTGGCGGGCCCTGAGCCCGACCTTGTTGCCCCTAAGCATGCAAGGTTCCTATCCGACCGGTCTGGTCGGCGGCAAGCCAATAAGGGGCCGTCGCAGTCGGCGCAGAGTTCAGGTCTCCTTCACCGTGAGCTCCGGCGTCAGTGTCAGTGGCCGTGTTTAGGGTTGTGGCATGAGTTCCTCTCTGAGTGTGTACCTGCTCGATGTGACCGCGACCCGCGCCCTGGTCGGTTCCCGCGACGGCGAGCTGCTCGCGGTGATACGCGACAGCTTCGGCGACCAACTGGCCCATGCCGACTCCGAGTTCGCCCACGCGATTCAGGACGGCGCACCCACCGCGTTCGAGGCGCTGACAGCGGTCGTGGACGGCGGGCCCTTCAGCGACGACAAGAGCCACGCCTTCCAATATGGCTACGCCTACAAGCGGGTGTGTGATCTGACGGGTTCGTTCCTGGACAACTCCTGCTTCACTCCGCACCGGGGCAGCTGGCTTTCCGACGTGGACGAAGGACTGACCGCCCTGGGCATCACGGCGGTGTCGGTGGCGGACTTCGATTACGGCACGCTGCCCGAACCCCTGCCGTGGACGGACACCCCGAGCTGCGGCGAGTGGACACATGACCAGTGCGTACGGGCGTTGGAGCAGTTCGAGGCGACCAAGCGGGCCGTTGATGCCTCGGGCCAGGCCCCGCCCCTGGAGCCCGAGATGGTCGAGGCCGTCATGCAGTGCCTGGGGTGGCTGCGGCATGCGGCGGCACGGCCCGGGTTCGGCGTCATCGGCTTCCGCTTCTGAGCATCTCCGGCGGCTCAGCGTCCGGTGGCGCCGTCGATGAGTTCGCGGATGATGTCGGCGTGCCCTGCGTGGCGGCCGGTCTCCTCGATCATGTGGGTGAGCGCCCAGCGAACGCTCGGTGACGGGCGGCCTGAACGCCCCGGGCGGGGGAGCGGTGCGCCGAGATCGGCACAGGCGTCGAGAACCTTGTTCGCGCGGTCGACGGTTGCCCGGTAGCTCGCGACGACGTCGGCGACGCTGTCCGCAGGGTCCGGCCGGAACGTCGCCTGCCAGTCAGCGACCCTTTCGCCGAGGAACGTCGCGCTCTCGACGGCGATCAGATGACTGAGCAGGCCGAGCAGGCTCGTGCCCGACGGCACTGCTGCCGCCCGGACTTGGGGTTCTGCGGCTCCGTCGACTTTGGCGGCGATCGAGGCGCGCAGATAGTCGAGGAATCCGCGCAGGACGTCAGACTCGCTGTTCGCGGTGCGGGGCGGAGGGGTGTCATTGCGGCGCGCGGCAGTGGGCACGGCCTGCTCCTTCTCGTGGGGTGCTCGCTCTTGTGAGGTGCTCGCTCGTGTGGAGTGCTCGCTGGTGTGGGGTGCCTGGCGGGGCGGTGTCACTCGCTCCGGAGGATGAGCAGGACGTGGTCGATGACCTCGGCGGTGCGCCCGTCGGGGCCGACCGCGGTGCGACGTGGCGCATCCGCGCGTTCGACCGTCCACTGCGCGGGAGAGAGGCGCATCAGTGCCGCGGCCTCCTGAGGAGTCGGATAGCGCACGTCCGGGTCCTGATTCCACGACCACGGCGCCGTCGACCCGTGATCGACGACCAGGAGCCGCCCGCCGGGACGCAGCAGGTGCGCCGCGGAGCGGAGGATGCCGGCCCTGTCTTGCCCGTAGGGAGTGTGGAAGTAGTGGGCGGTGACCAGATCGAAGCGCAGTCCGGGCAGTGAGGCGCGAACGTCGTGCTGCTTGGCGGTGATCCGGTCACTGAGGCCGCGCGTGCGGGCCAGCCGGGCGAGCCGCGTCGCCGCCACGGCCGAGACGTCGAGGGCGGTGACCCGCCAGCCCCGGCTCGCGAGCCACAGTGCGTCGCCGCCACCACCGCATCCGAGGTCCAGCGCGTCCCCCGGGGGCAGTGCGGTGACTGTCTCGACGAGGCGGGCATTCGGCTGCGGATCTGCAGGTGCGGGCCGCTCCGCGTACACCTTGTCCCAGTACGTTGCCGCGTCAGAGGTCTCCATTGCGTTCCTTCCGATCGGTTTCCGTGGGGCCAGTCTCAGTCGACGTGTCGCAATGTGGCGTCGCTCCTTGCCGTTTCGGCAAGCTGGCCCCATGGACCCTGCAATGGAAGAAGTGCTTGACGCGGTCGGACCACGGCTGCGGGCGGTGCGGCTGGCGCGCGGTATCACCCTGGCTGATCTGTCCGCGACCACCGGAGTGTCCGAAAGCACCCTGTCCCGCCTGGAGAGCGGCCGGCGCCGGGCAACACTTGAACTGTTGCTGCATCTGTCCCATGCGTACGACATCCCGCTGGACGATCTCGCGGGTGCCCCGCGCGCCGGCGACCCCCGAATCCACCTGAAGCCGATCCGGCGGTTCGGCATGACCTTCGTGCCCCTGTCCCGGCGGCCGGGCGGAACACAAGCCTTCAAGATGCTCATTCCGGCACGGCCGGAGCCACTCGAACCGACATTGCAGACGCACGAGGGCTTCGAATGGGTCTACGTACTCAATGGCACTCTGCGACTGGTGGTGGGGGAACGCGATCTGACGGTGAAAGCGGACAACGTCGCCGAGTGGGATACGTCTTTGCCACATTGGCTGGGAAGCGCGGACGGCGGAGCGGTGGAACTTCTCGTCCTGTTCGACATGCAGGGTCCGCGCGCCCAGGCTCGCGGATGACGGGCCTGAGGGGGCGTGCCAAGGAGCATGAACGTGTCTGGTGAACGGCTGGACTTGGAGTGGCTGCGAGGCTGGTGCGAGCAGACTTCGGCGGCGCTCGGGCTTTTGATGTCGTCGTTTCTCAGTGCCCATGGCTTCCCGCCGGACGAGAACGCCATCATCCTCGCGACAGATGAGAGCCACGAGGCGACGGACGCACTCGTGGGCCTGACGCCGATCCCCTCCGACCTGACCACCCTTTACTGGGTGGTTCGCGAGATCTCCTGGCCCGATGTCGAGAACGGATATTTCATTCACTCAGCCTCGACGGTCGCCACGCACTTCCGCGAGTACGGTGCCGTTCAGGTCGACGACGAATCGCCTGGCATCGTGTTCGCCAGTGATGGTGGCGGCCATCTCTTCGCGGTGGCAGGCAGTGGACGAGTCTGGAGGTCGACCACGGCTTCCTGGTTCCACGATTTCGAGGTCGCCGCAGCATCCATCCAGGAATTCCTTGAACAGATCGGCCGACGGGTCGCCGACAGCCGGAACTGACGAGATTCGCGATCGCCCCGCTCACGACTTCCGGCACGGATTACGGTGACCGTGTGGATCAGGATGAAGTGCTACGTTACGCCTCGTCGTTCGGCGCAGCGGCCGTCGCCTACGCCGAGCACCGTCCGGACTACGCGCAGGCCGCGGTGTGTTGGGCGCTCGACCCGCGCCCGGCCCGCGCGTGCTCGACCTGGGCGCCGGAACCGGCAAGCTGACCGCCACGCTGGTCGCGCTGGGTGCCGAAGTCATCGCGGTCGAGCCCGACCCGGCCATGCTGACCGAGCTGCGGCGCTCGCTGCCGGGTGTCCGCGCCCTGTCGGGCAGTGCCGAGTCGATCCCGCTGCCGGACGCGTCCGTCGATGCCGTGCTGGCAGGCAACGCCATGCACTGGTTCGACATGGCCGTCGCGGGACCCGAGATCGCCAGAGTCCTCGCGCCCGGCGGCATTCTGGCCGGTTTGTGGAACCTCATGGACGAGCAGGTCGAGTGGATTGCCGGGCTCGCACGGGTCAGCGGCAGCGCGGCCATCGGCCCACGTGACACACCCGCCGGCTGGCGCGCCGAGACAGCCGGCATGCACCTGCCGAAGAAGTCCGGCATGGCCGCCCGTTTCGGCTCGCCGGAGCAGGCCGAGTTCCCGCACGGGCAGCGCCGCACCGCCGACTCTCTCGTCGCGACCATCGCGACGCGCGCGGGGATGCTGGTCATGCCGGACCAGGAACAAGAGGCCACGCTGGCCCGGATCCGCGGATTCCTTGCCGGCACACCGGAGACCGCCCGCGGCGAGTTCACCCTGCCGATGCGGACGGGCGTACTGCGCGTCCGGAAGCTGTGAAGGCCCCCGCGGACCATTAAGTGGTGGCGCACTGCAGGGCCTTGCCGCACTGTGGTCCGGGCCGACGGCAACCGCATCGTCACATCAGGGAGACAGACGCATGAGCACGCCACCATCGCCACCGGCAGCGGAGCGGACCGACGGATCAACCGTCCAGATAGGCGCTCTCGTTCCGCTGACCCGGCCTGGCTGGGCCGAGGCGGGCCAACACCTGCTCGCTGGACTCGAGTTGGCCGTACGCGATGTCAATGAAGCCGGAGGGATCCTCGGAAATCCAGTCGAGCTGGTGGTCCGGGACACGGCAGCTGATCCGGAGAGGGCCGCGGCGGCCGTTGACGAATTGGCTCGCCTGGGCGTGGCCGCCTTGGCGGGGGAATATCACAGCGTCGTCGCCCGCGCCGCTGCCGCCAGGGCCGATGCCCTCGGCCTGCCGTTCCTCTGCTCGTCAGCGGTGCTCGACGCGCTCACCGACGAGCCGACGGAATGGGTGGCGCGCCTCGCCCCGCCACAGTCCCGCGGCTGGCAGATCTACGCGGACTTCCTCCTCAGCACCGGCCACAGCCGTATCGCGGTAGCAACGCAGCCGAGCGTCTACTGGGCAACTGGGACCCGCATCCTGCGGGACCACCTCGCTCCACGCGGCGGCACCGTGACCGAACTCGACATGAGCGCGCTCGACCCGACGGCCCTGTGCGACGAACTCGTCGCTCATCGCGCGACAGCCCTTCTCCTCCTGGTCGGCCACCCGGAGCCGGCAGTGCCGATCGTCAGGTCCGTCCGCCGCGACCAGCGCCTCGCCGAGATCATGATCGGTGCTCCGGCCGGGCAACCGGAGTTCGCCGAATGGGCGACCCTGCTGGGCGACGACGGCGCCGCGATCCCGTTCCTGCGCTACCTGCCAGAGAGCCTCACCCCACTCGGCGTACGAGTCGAGAAGGCCATCCGCGAACAGCTTGCCGAAGCACCCTCCTTCGTCGCCTTCGAGGGCTACGACACGATCGCCGTCCTCGCGGACGTACTGCGTACTCATGGCGTGGACCGGGCGCGTACCGCGGAGTCCTGGCCGCACGTCGCAGTCGAAGGCACCCGCGGCCAGATCCAGTTCTCGCGCACGCCAGGCATCAGCGTGTGGCAATGGGATCGGCCGCCCATCCAAGTCGTTGACCGAGATCCGGCGGAACCCGATCGCTTTCGGATCCTTCACGCGGGCTGAGAGTCTCGCGTGGCGCACCGGACGTTCGCGAGGGCCGAACTCCCGCCGGGCGATGAGGTTCGTATATTCGGGGAGTGACGGATACAGGAGAGGCCTCGCCCATACCGGCCGGCGCTGCAGGGCGGCACGTGCGCGTGCCGCCGGTCAACGCCACGGCAGCTGAGGTCCTTGCCCAGTGGGCGGCAGCCGACGCCGATGTCACCCTGGACGCCACGCATCTGGACCTTTCAGAGGCCGACCTGTCCGGCGCCGACTTGTGCAGCGCGTTGTTGTGCCCGTCGACCGCCCGCGGCATCCTGCTGCGGAAAGCGGATCTTTACCGGGCGAACCTCGGCTGGTCGGACCTCACCGGCGCGGTGCTGACCGGGGCCTGCCTGGTCAAGGCCGAGCTGACCGAGACCGTGCTGCGCGATGCCGACCTGACGGGAGCCGACCTCGGCAGCGCGGACCTGTACGCGGTCGATGCCCGCGGAGCACGGCTCAGGGAAGCGCGCCTCGACGGCGCCTCGCTGCTCGGCGCCACTCGGCTGGAAGGCGCCGACCTGACCGGAGCCGGCGTGGCTCGCACGAGTTTCCAGGTCATCCTCGACGAACGCACCGAGCTCCAGGGATTGCACGGCAGCATCTTCGGGCCCGCCTTCGTCGCCGAACACGATGACCGGCGCGAACTGGCCGGTCTGGAACTCGAGTTGTGGCTCGCTGATCGAGGCGCGACGGTGGAGGTCCTCAACTCGCCCGCAGACACCACGACGTACTACGCGCGCATCTGTGAGGAGTTCCCGCGCGGCAATCCGGCAGGCATCGTGCGCCGCCGTCAGGCCGGAACCACCGTCCGCGACGACGCCTTCACCCGAAACCTGCGCTGGGAACCGACGGAGTACCTGCGCCGCTACGCACTGGGCCACAACGACGACGACCACGTCGAGATCACACCGGCAGAAGCCGATGCCTTCGTTCACCGCATCACCCGACAGCACAGGGCAGAGGACTGAACCGGCGACGGGTGAGGCACCCCGCCCTCCGCCCCTGGTCGGCACGTAGGCTGGCCCCGGACTCGGTGATCACGTGCCTGGAGGGAGGCGGCGTCGGATGGGCGGAGATGTTCTGCGCTGGAGCGAATACCGCAGCATGCCGTGGAAGAACGGCGGTGGTACGACCCGGGAGGTCGCGTCGGGTGCCGTGCAGACGCCCCTGAGCTCGGCGGAGCCCGCGGACGGCTTCGACTGGCGGGTGAGCATCGCGGACGTGGATGCGGGAGGCCCCTTCTCTTCCTTTCCCGGGATCGACCGCGTGATCACCCTGGTCGAGGGCGAAGGCATGGTGCTGACCGTGGACGGGACCCCGCAATCGGTCGGGCCGCTCAGCCCCTTCGCCTTTTCCGGCGACGCGGTGACGGACTGTCGCCTTGAGGCGGGCGCGGTGCGCGACATGAATGTGATGACGCGCAGGGGCCGGGCTACGGCACGGGTGCGGATGGTCACCGTCGCCGCCGCACAGGAAGCGGAGCTGGCGTGCGCCGAGGGCGAGACCCTGCTCGTCATGACCGCAACCGAGGGGATCGCCGTCGGCGGACCGGACGGGCGGGAGACCGCGCTCGGCCGTCTCGACTGCGTACGCCACGAGGGCCCGGGGGCGCTGACTCTACGGGGCGACGGCTCGGTGGCCGAGATCAGGATCACCGCGGCGCGCTGACGGTTGGAGCCCGGGTGCCGCGCGATTCCTGGGCCGGTCCGTCGCCGACTCGGGCGGCTGCCGCACCCCGACCCGGTGCGGATCACGGATCCAGCGGCTCCCACGAGTGGTGACGAGACGAAACGTCTTGTATAGTTCGGGCATGGCTTTCTTCTACTTTCTCTGAGTCCGGGCACGGCCGACGCCGCCGTTTCTGCTGCCCGTAGACCCTTCGCATTCCCAGGGAAAGTCACATGCGCGAACGCGCCCATACCGCTGTGCCCGCTGCCGTGGCACAGCTGTCCGTCAAAGACGTCACCAAGTCCTACGGCACCCGGATCGTCCTCGACCAGCTCAATTTCACCGTCCGCCCGGGCGAGAAGGCCGCCGTCATCGGCGAGAACGGCTCCGGAAAGTCCACCCTGCTGCGGCTCCTCGCCGCGGCCGAGGTGCCGGACGCCGGGGAGATCACCGTCAGTTTCTCCGGAGGCATCGGCCACCTCGCCCAGACCCTCGATCTCGCCCCCCACTGCACCGTGCAGGACGCCGTCGATCTCGCGCTGGCCGAACTGCGCGACATGGAGCGGCAGTTGCGCACGGCCGAAGAGCACCTCGGCGAGGCATCACAAGAGGAACTCACCGCGTACGGCGACCTCCTGACCGCGTACGAGGAACGCGGCGGCTACGAGGCGGACGCCCGCGTGGACGCCGCCCTGCACGGGCTCGGGCTCGCCGGGATCACCCGCGAGCGCGTGCTCGGTTCGCTCTCCGGCGGCGAGCAGTCGCGGCTCGCGCTCGCCTGCGTGCTGGCCGCAGCCCCGGAACTGCTGCTCCTGGACGAGCCGACGAACCACCTCGACGCGGCGGCCGTGCACTGGCTCGAGGAGCACCTGCGCGCGCACCGCGGCACCGTCGTCGCGGTCACCCACGACCGCGGCTTCCTGGAGCGCACCGCCACCACGATCCTCGAGGTCGACCGGGACGCCCGCACGGTGCACCGGTACGGCGACGGCTGGGCCGGCTACCGCACCGCGAAGGCCGCCGCCCGACGCCGTGCGGAACAGGAATACGCCACCTGGCTCGAGGAGGTGGCCCGTGTGGAGGACCTGCTCGAGGCCGCCGGGAAGCGGCTGGCCACCACCGGCAAGGACCCACAGCAGGGCTTCGGCAAGCACCGCCGCTCGCATGAGGCAAAGCTCGGCGGGCAGGTGCGCTCCGTCCGGGAGCGGCTGGCCCAGCTGCGGCGCAACCCGGTGGCGGCACCACCCGAACCGCTGCGGTTCACGGCGGCGCTGACGGCGGCGGGCGCCACGCATTCCGGGAAGGACCCTTCCCAAAGCACTCGTCTTCGCTCAAGCGGCAGCGGACAAGCACAACCCATCGCCGAGCTCGACGGCGTAAGCGTCGGCGAGCGACTGCATCTGGACGGGCTCCTTACGATCGCGCCCGGGCAACGGCTGCTGGTCACGGGCGAGAACGGGGCAGGCAAGACGACGCTGCTGCGCGTCCTGGCGGGCGACCTCCAGCCGGACACGGGGGCGGTGCGCCGACCGGCACGCATCGGGTATCTGGCGCAGGAGCTGCCCGCGCGCTCCACGCGGCTTCCTCTGCTCGCCGCCTACGCCGCCGGGCATCCCGGGCTGCCTGAGGAGTACGCCGACCAGCTCCTGGCGCTGGGGCTGTTCCGTGAGCAGGATCTGGACGTCCCGGTCGCGCTGCTGTCCGCGGGGCAGCAGCGGCGCCTGCAGATCGCGAGGCTGGCGACCCGGCCCGCGGACCTTCTCGTACTCGACGAGCCGACGAACCACATCGCGCTCGACCTGGTCGAGGACCTGGAGGCGGCGCTCGCGGCGTACCCAGGGGCGGTGGTCACGGTCTCGCACGACCGCGACTTCCGCGAGCGCTTCCCGGGGGAGCGGCTGGAGCTGCGCCGTGGCCGCAGATGCCGACCCTCGCCCGCGAGCGCTCCTCGCACCGTGCCGCCGCCCGGTGGCTCCAGGCGCAGCCGCACAGCAATCTGACATCCTGCCACCATGCGCGTACTGATCGTGACAGCAGGGAGCTGGGGCGATGTGGCCCCCTATACGGGACTTGGCGTGCGGCTGCGCTCCGTGGGGCACGAGGTGACCCTGGCCACCCATGAGCGGTTCGAACAGGCGGTGACCGCCCACGGACTCGGCTTCCGGGCCCTGCCCGTCGATCCGCGCCAGGAGCTGGCCTCGCAGGTCGGGCAGGGGTTGGCCAGAGCGGTCAGCCCGCCCGTCGCCATGGCCCGAGTGGCGCGTATGGCACGGGCGTTCATGCCCCGGCTGACCCGTGGCGTCGCAGACGCCGTACGGCAAGGCGCCGACGTCGTGCTGAGTTCCACGGTCACCGACCCCATGTGCGCGGCGCTCGGCGAGGCGTTGGGGCTGCCGAGCATCGGGGTCTACCTCCAGCCGGTCCAGCCCACAGGCGCCTTTCCGCCGATGCTCACCGGCGGCCGCTCGTTCGGATCGCACGGCAACCGCCTTGCCGCCTACGCCCTGTGGGCCGGCACTGACCACATCTTCGCCCCCGCCGTCGGCGCCCTGCGCCGCGAACTGGGGCTGCCGCGCCGGAGGTTCGGCGGCATGCTGGGCCTGCCGCGCGGGCGCAGTGTCCTGCACGGCTTCAGCCCGCGGATCGTCCCCCGCCCGACGGACTGGCCCCGAGGACACGAGGTCTGCGGCTACTGGTGGCCCCAACCTCCACCCGGCTGGGAGCCCGACCAGCGGCTGCTGGACTTCCTCGACGCGGGCCCGCCACCGGTCTTCGCCGGCTTCGGCAGCTTCGTCACCGCCGATGCCGAACGGCTGAGCACCCTGCTCGCCGACGCCATGCGCCGCGCGAGAGTACGCGGCATCATCCAGGCCGGCTGGAGCGGCCTGCACGCCGAGAACGACGACCTGATCACTGTCCAGGAAGTGCCCCACGCCTGGCTTTTCCCCCGGACCGCTGCCGTCATCCACCACGCGGGCGCCGGCACCACCGCGGCCGGGCTGCGCGCAGGAGTCCCCTCCGTCCCCGTCCCGGTCCAGCTGGACCAGCACTTCTGGGCGGCCCGCCTCCACACCCTGGGCGTCTCACCGCGCCCGCTGCGCTACCAGCACCTGACGGCACAACGCCTCTCCTCAGCGCTGACCTCGGCGGTCAAGAGCCCCGCCCTGCGCGCGCGTGCCCGGGACATCGCCGCCGCCCTCTCCCGCGAAGACGGCACACGCCAAGTCCTTACGGCCATCGAGCGGCTCGCCCCTTCCGGCAACGGCATTCCTTGACGACGGTAGCCGCAACTCCCCCAATCCCTGGCGCTATTGGGCCTCCAACCATTGCGGTACGGCCCTACCGCAATCGTTTACGGCGAATGTCAAACCTGGACGTGACGCCAGTGGTCTGTGTATTCCGTAGTTTCGGTGGCGACCAGTTCTGTACGTGTGGACGGGAAACAGCGAGCACGGACGGAACGGAAAGCACGGAACAGAAATGGGGGATACGAGAATGCTGACAATGAAGCACAAGACAATGATCGGCTCGGCCGCTGTCGTGATGGCAGGTGCTCTGGGCGCGACTTCGGCAGTGGCGGCTCCCGCACAGGCCGCCGCGGGCGGTACCGCGCCCGCGTGTATCGAGCGCAGTTACGTGAACAACGCCGACGGCGGAATGCAGGCCTGGCCGTACAACAACTGCGGCAAGACCATGCGGATCAGGATCATCGTCCACAACTGGCGTGACACCTCCTGCCAGTCCATCCCGAACAAGCACAGTGCGTTCTTCCAGACGCTGGGTGGACGGTACGACCGGACCGCGGTCTGCTGAGACACCGTCAGGAGATGATCGACGGCTGAACACGGGAGCGCGGGCCCGGCCACCATGAGGCGGCCGGGCCCCGCTGTCTCAGGCGGCCGGTAGCGTCGGCGTCCATGAACCGCGTTGAACTGACCGATGACGTAGAGGACTTCGGCCGCCCGGCCGCTCTCGTGGAGGAGACGGGCGAGCATGTGCCCCTCACCGAGGACGGTACGCCGGTGAGCGTGCTGCTCCCGGCAGCTGAGCAGGCGCATGACGTTCACCCGGCACCGCGTGGTGGTGGCCGAATTGCGCGATGCTGCGTGGCTTGACTGGCTGGAGGAGCAGGCGCTGCACGCACGCCAGGGGTGCATGAGCCCGAAGCAGGCGGCGGCGTTCGCCGAGTTCCTCGCCCGCCAGTAGTACGCCGGTGGCGTGGTGCGCGGTGGATCGAGTTCCGGTGTTGCGTCGCTGCTGGATGGCGCACCATGGGCCGCAGGGGGCGACGCTGCCCCGCGGGTGCGCCGGATCGGGCACCGAGGGGGAGGAGGAGACACGGTGGACGGGCATCGACCAGAGACGGCGGCGACGGCGATGACGACGGCGTTGGCGGCGGAGATGAGAGAGACGGTGCGGGCATTGCTGTCCGTGCTGGACCCGGAGCAGGTGCGCGAGCTGCGCGCGGGGCCGGCCCGGCTGGACGCGCCCGAGCTGCGGGAGTGGACGTATCTGCCGGGCGCGCGCCCTGGGCTGCCCACCGAGGGTCTTGGCGACCGGCAGCGCGAGGCCGTCGATGCGCTCCTCGCCACGGCGCACAGCGCGGCGGGAGCGGCGCTGGCGCGCGGGGCGATCGAGGTGGAACGGCACCGCCGAGCCATGGTCGGCGCCACGGGTGACGACCGCTACTGGCTGCGGCTCCTGGGTGACCCGGAAGGCGACGGACCCTGGGGCTGGCGGTTGAACGGCCACCATCTCGCCGTGCACGTATTGATCACGGCGGCAGGGATGCGGGTGACGCCACACTTCGTCGGCGCGGAGCCGGCGCGCATCACGCACGGTCCGCAGGCCGGCCGCAGGCTGCTGGGGCCGGAGGAGGATCTGGCCCGGGAGCTGGTCACGGACCTGGACGTCGGCCGACGGGCAATGGCGGTCTTCGCCGGCGCGCCTCCGGACGACATCTTGACCCGCGCCGACCCCTTCGCCGATCCAGACCTGCTGCCGACCGGCCTCCCGTACGGCGACATGACGCCCGGTCAGCGGCGGCTGCTTCAGCGTCTGGTGCGCCGCTACCTAGACCGCGCGCCCACGGCGTACGCGCAGGAGTGCTGGTCCGACGCCGTGGCGCGTGGACTGGACGCCCTCGCGTTCGCCTGGGCCGGTGGCCGCGCACCGGGGGACCGGCACTATTACTGCGTTCGGGCCCCGGACTTCCTCATCGAGTACGACAACACCCAGGACGGCGGCAACCACGCCCACTCGGTCTGGCGGCACGTCCGCCACGACTGGGGCGCCGACCTTCTCCGCGCGCACTACACGGAACAGCACCGGTGACTGAGCACTCGGTGCGGCCTGGGACAGGCGCCTGGTCCGGCCGCGGACAGGCCTGAGCCCCGGGCACATGGTGCGCCGGGGCTCACAGCGGACGAGACGGGGTGCGGTCTAGTACGGGCCGTTCACGTTGTCGATCGAGCCGTACCGGTTGGCCGCGTAATTGCAGGCGGCGGTGATGTTGGCGACGGGGTCGTAGCTGTCCATCGACGTGCCGGGCACGTGGTAGGCCTCGAACGTGGGGGCGATGACCTGCAGGAGCCCCTTGGACGGGGTTCCGGCGACAGCGTTGGAGTCCCAGTTGTTGATGGCCAGCGGGTTGCCGGAGGACTCGCGCATGATGTTGCGGTGGATGCCCTCGTAGGTGCCGGGGATGCCCTGCTCGGCCATGATGTCGAGCGATTCCTTGATCCAGCCGTCGAGGTCGTTGGTGTACGACTTCTTCGCCGGGGCAGCGGCGGGCTCGGCGGACGTGCTCTTGCGCTCGGAGCGGTCCGCCCGCTCGTCGGACGCCCTGGAGTCGGCCGACTCCTCGGCGGAGGCCTTCTTGCCGAGGGTGAGCTTGAGGCCGGGGTGGATCAGCCGCGGGTCGTCGCCGAGGGCGCTGCGGTTGTCCTTGTACAGCTGCTTCCAGCCGCCGCTCAGGGAGTGCTCTCGGGCGATCTTGGAGAGGGAGTCGCCCGCGACGACGACGTAGGTCTTCGGGGCGGCGGCGGGCTTGGCGGGCGGGGCGGCCTGAGCCGCGCCTGCGGAGGTCGCGCCGAGCACCGGGAGTACGAGCACGGCCCCGCCCGTGCCTGCGGCGGCGATGCCCCGGCTGAGCGGGCTGGACTTGGGACGGCGGTGCTTGCCCTTTGCAGGCATGACGAATTCCTCTCCGTCGCCTACGAGGTGAGCTGTCGGGTTCGGACGGGAGATGTCCGGTCGCACTGGGAATGCGACTTCACCCCGAGCCGATCCGGAATGCGGATCGACGGCTTACCTGGGTCCCCCGCTCCTGCCGTGCGTTTGTGAGTGGGTGGAAGAGTTCCCGGATGGCGGCAGGATTCGGCGTTCCATCCGGATTGACGGTGACGTTAGGCGAGAAAGCCCGGACGGAACAAGACACGAATTCGCAGAGGGAATGCCTGAGGTCCGCTCTTGGCGACCAGAATGCCCGGCCCCCTTTGATCGAAAAGCCCAACTTTCTTTGCGCAGAACGGAAGTGCGCTCGGCGACTCTCGGAACCCGCGGCCGCCGGTGTGACTCATTTCACCGAATTAGGCGCAGGTCGATTTGCTGCTCGGCGGCGTATCGGAGCATGCCATTTCGTGTGACTGTCCCGCAATGGCGACAGAATTTCATTCACGCCATAAACAAAGTTAAATGAGCAACTATAGTTGCAAATCTGGACATACTGCGGAGGTTGCTTGTGCCGCCAAAACGGGCATTTCGCCTGTAATGCCCTCGCGTGCACCGCCGCAGCCCTGGACACGGCACCGGATATATCCGGCAGGAGGGGGAGGGCAGGCCTGTGGCCGACGCCGCCGAAGTCATCGTCCAACCCCGTGTCCAACCCCGTACGCCGCCGCCTCCCGCGACGGCAGCCACCGCGGATGTCCTGGACGTCCGGAACCTTCTGGAGCGGCGATTCGGCGTATGTGAAACCACCGGCGGACCTTCCGTAACGCGGTGAAGGAGTCAGCTGTGCCACAGCGATCAGGTGTGGGAACAGCCGGGGGAACAACCGCCCGGCTCCAGGACCAGGACCACTCTTCGGACGCCCTGAGCTGGTGTGCATCGCGCGCGCCGACGCCGGGGGACGCATCACCCCGACCGGCGCGACCGCCGCCGCGGACATCTCCGTGAGCGGTCTCGACGCCGTGGCGGCCTTGGCGGACGTCACCATCAGTCCGCTGTTTCGGCGCGGACCAGGAGAGGCTGCGCGCCCAGGCGGGCGCCCCTCGGAAGGCACCGGTGCCGACGACGCCACCCTGGAGACCTCGACCGGATGGGACTCTTCTTCCATGTCGACGCTCCCGCCGACCAGTTGGACGCGCTGGCCGAGCGGCTCCGCGCGTCGGACGCCGTGGAGGGCGCCTACGTCAAGCCCGCGGCCGCCCTCGCCGTCCCCGAGGTCGTACCGAAGAAGGAGAGCGAGGAGACCGAACTCCCGCCGCTCAACGACATGCAGCCGACGGGCGCCGACGCACCGCCCGTCTCCCCGGACTTCAACGCCCGACAGGGCTGTCTCGACGCGGCTCCGGGCGGCGTCGACGCCCGCTACGCGTGGACCCTGCACGGCGGGCGCGGCGCCGGCGTCCGCGTGATGGACTGCGAGTGGGGCTGGCGCTTCACCCATGAGGACCTTCGCCTGAACCAGGGCGGCATCGTCTCCGGCACCGGCAGCACGGACACCGATCACAGCACCGCGGTGCTCGGCGAAATCGGCGGCGACGTCGACGCGTTCGGGAGCACCGGGATCGCGCCGGACACGGTCACCAGCGCGTCCGCCTTCTCCATCCCCACGGCCACGGCGATCCGGAACCCCGCCGACCGCCTCGGCCCCGGCGACATCATCCTGCTGGAGATCCACCGCGCCGGTCCGCACGCGACAGGCGTCGGCCAGGTCGGTACATCGCCGTCGAGTGGTGGCCGGACGACTACCTGGCCATCCGATACGCCGTCAACAAGGGCATCACCGTGGTCGAGGCCGCGGGCAACGGCGCGGAGAACCTGGACCACGCCGACTACGACACCCCGCGGGCGGGCTTCCCCTCATGGTGGCGCAACCCCTTCCGGCGCACCGCGCTGGATGCCGGCGCCGTGATCGTCGGTGCCGGGGCGCCGCCGCCCGGCACCCACGGCCGCCGGCACGGCCCGGACCGGTCCCGCCTCGACTTCTCCAACTACGGCGCCTGCGTGGACGCACAGGGCTGGGGACGCGAGGTGACCACCACCGGCTACGGCGACCTCCAGGCGGGCGACAACCAGGACTTCTGGTACACGGACCGGTTCAGCGGTACGTCCAGTGCCTCGCCGATCGTCGTGGGCGCGCTGGCGAGCGCCCAGGGCGTCCTGCGGGCGAACGGCCGTATCCCGCTGTCGCCCTCGCGGGCCCGGCAGCTGCTGCGCTCCACCGGCTCACCGCAGCGGGACGCGCGGTCGAGCGGGCCACGGCCACGACGGTCACGTACTGGCTGACGGTGAAGAACGTCGGCAGCACCCGATGAACTTCGAAGGCCGGTACGCGGTTCTCAACTAGGCGAGGAGAACGGCCATGAAGGTGCACATCACGGTCGCGGAGGACGCGGGCGCGGCCCCGGCGGCCGGGCCCGAGCGGCAGCAGCCGACTTCTTCACCACCACCGAACAAGCGCAATCGCGGGGCCGGCTCCGGGCTGAGCGAGCGGCTATACGTGCGCCTCGTCTGATTCTCCGCTGGGTGCCGCAGTTGCGGGACCCCGTCGGGACCGGGTTCGCGTGCCCCAGCGTTCAAGCGATGGTCCAACGGCGCCCACAGCGGCGAAGAACGCACCGAGAAGCAGCCAGCCGATGGTGCCCATTCCGAGCACGACGGTGGTGAGGATGGCAGGGGCGAGCGCCTGGCCCGCGCTGAAGCCAAGCCCGAGAAGCCCTTGATACTGGCCTTGGGCATGGTCTGGTGCCAGGCCGAAGCCAAGGGCGAAGCCGGCCGAGGACTCCCATATCTCCCCGAGGCTGTGGACGAAGATCGCTGCGACCACGAGGCCGGCGGCCGCCCACACGGGAGCGTGCGCGGCCAGGGCCATCATCGGACAGCTGAGCAGGAAGAGCAGTCCTGCCGTGCGGAATGCCTTGCCGCCATCGCGAGGGGTTTCGATGCGGGATCCGATTCTGGTCTGCAGGAGGACGCAGACTGCGGAATTGATCGCGGCTACCGCGGCCACGGTCCAGCGCGGTGCGTCCGTGTGCTCCGAGATCCAAATCGGCAGAAGCAGCGACACCACCGGGTACTGCAGCCCCATCGCACCATAGAGGGCTGCGAAGGTCACGAACGGACGGTCGGTGAGAGCGATCCAGCGGCGCTGCTGCAACGGCGGCGCCAATGCCCGGTAGTTGGGGAGCAAGAACAGGAGCAGGGCGCACAGCGCAAAGCTGGCCGCGTTGCCGAGAATCAGTACGAGATAGGCAGTACGCGTATTCGCTGCCACCGCAAATCCAGCACCCACGGTCCCCAGAACGACGCCCAAATTGACGTAAGTTCGGAGCTTTGCCCTGAACAGCGCCGGGCGGTCAGTACCGACCCGGACCACAAGGGCTCCCCAGGCCGCGCCGCCGGCGGCTGCGGCAAGTTGGTCAATGGTGGCGATGACCGTGAGGGCGGCCCAACTCTCGACCAGCACGAGAGCGGACATGGCCACTGCTTGAACCAACAGAGCGACCATCATGATCGTGCGCGGCCCACGTCGATCGGCCAGGTGACCTCCCGGTATCCCCGCGAGCAGCCCGATCAAGCCGGCGACGGTGAGGGCGACACCCACCTGCACCGCCGGCAGATCCACGACCAGCGTGAAGTAGAGGGCCGACGCACTGTTGAAGAGCCCATTGCCGACTCGATTCACGAAGCTGGCCAGGATTAGTACACGCTCCGACCTGCTGCCCCCCGCTATGCGCCGCGCTATTCGGCCGGGCGATCTCCCCTTGATCATGGCCGCAGGCTAACAGCGGCCGCACACACCGTCATTGGCGCGAAGTTGAACCGATTGCTGTCCTGTCTGAACCGAACTCGGGAACCGTTTCCCCAGATCTTGCGTGACGTCTTTGACGTGTTGTCGGCTGGTGATGAGGGGATCGAATGAGAGCGCGGACGATGGCGAGCGTGGCGGTGTCGGCCTGTGTGGTGCTGGTGGCGTGCGCGTGCGGTCCTGACAAAGCGAAGGAGGACACGGACGCGAAGTCTTCGCAGCCGTCCGCGTCCACGTCCACACCGACCGAAGAGCAGTCGGCCACGCCGTCCGCGTCCGCTCGGACCGAGAAGCCGTCCGCAGAGCCGACCGGCGACCAGCCCGCGCCCAGGACGAAGGCGGGCGCGATCAAGCGGTACGAGCAGTACCTCCACGCGCTGGGCCGTGAGGACATCGACACGGTCTGCGAAGTGGCCCGGCCCGCCGCGAAGAAGGCAGAGGACCAAGGGCTTGGCCCGTGCACGTCGACGTACGCCACCGTGTTCCAGATGATCTCGCCCGCGCAGAAGAAGGCCCTGAAGACGGCGACGGTCGACCCGCAGCGCGTCGCCGTGCGCACGCCCGTCAAGATCGAGATGCCGGTCGAATCGGTCAGGGCTTCCGTCACCTTCTCCGAGAGCGACCTCGGCAGTTACACCCTGGAGTACCTCAAGAACGATTGGTACATCACCGAGTGAACCCGACGCACCGTAGGCGTAGCCGCCCGATCGGCTCCGCCTTATGTGCCTGCTCACGCGCCCGTTAGGCGGATGTTAGTGGGGTGGGAGCTCGGCGTTAGTGACCCCGATCAGAGTGGGTGTTGTTCCCAGGAGCGAACAACACCCACTACCTACGGGGGATCTGCCATGCGTTCCAACACCACTGTCCGCGCTACTCGTCGCCGCACCCTGCGCGTTGCCGCCGCGGCCCTGGGCGTGGCCGCGGGTCTCTCCCTCACGGCCTGCAACGGCGATGACGTCACGGGGCAGGGCGACCCGTCGTCGGCGTCCAGTGCGTCTTCCTCAAGCGGCGGTTCGGGCTCGGGCGGCTCGGATCAGGGCGGCGGGCAGGACTCCGCCGGGAGTTCCGGCGGGCAGGGCACGGCCGCCGGGACCGGCTCCGACGAGAACGGCAGGATCGGCAAGTGCCGCACCGACGAGCTGGACATCACGGCGATGGACAGCACCATCGGCGGCGACACCGAGGGCACCGTCGCAGTGACTCTGGAGAACGGCGGCGGCCGGGACTGCGCGCTGTCCGGGTTCGCGGGTGTCGACCTGAAGACCAGTGAGGGGGCGCTGTCCGCGCAGCGCAGTGGTCAGCCGGCCGAGCGGATGATCCTCAAGGACGGGGAATCGGTGTCCTTCGGCATCAACTACCCGATGAACGACTCGGGCGGTTCCGGTGTCGGCGTCACGGGTCTTGTGGTGACCCCGCCGGGCGAGACGAAGTCGGTCTCCCTGGAGTGGCCGGGCGCAGAGACGTTGCCCGTCACCGACGGCGCCGGCTCCCCGGTGAAGGTCGGCCCGATCGGAAGCGCCGGCCAGGGCGGCTGACCCCCACGACCATCGCGATCCTCGGGGCTGATCTCCTGCTGCCCGACGGCGACAGGGTGCGACCGCCGTCATCTCCGGGCAGAGTTGACCGCGAGGTCATGCCAATGACGCACATGGTGAAAGACAGCTGGACCGACGCGAGGTGCTCTCGCGGAACCGGGGCGAACAATGTTCCGTACGCAGGCGGCCGAAGACGGTGACGAGCTGCTCGCCAGGCTCGCGGCGTTGACCTCCCGGGCCCGGGAACTCGCGGAGATGCAGCGCTCCCGGGTCGAGCTGGCAGTGGCCCTGCAGCGCGGCATGCTGCCGCACGACCTTCCGCACCCTCCCGGCGTCCGGCTGGCCGTGGGCTACATGCCCGCCAATCACGGCCTCAACGTCGGGGGAGACTGGTATGACGCCTTCACCATGCCCGACGGCCGTATCGGCCTGTCCATCGGAGACGTGCAGGGGCACAACATCAAGGCCGCCGCGTTCATGGGGCAGGTCCGGGTGGGCCTGCGTGCGCTGGCCTCGGTCACGGGAGACCCTGGGGAACTGCTCGCGCGTACCAACGATCTCCTGGTTTCCCTGGGCGAGGATCTCTTCGCCACATGTAGCTTTCTCCGGCTCGATCCGGCCACCGGCGTCCTGGAGTGCGCTCGGGCCGGCCACATTCCCCACATCTGGGCCACGGCCGACGGCCGGTCCGGTGTCGACGAAGGAGAATGCGGTCCCCCGCTCGGCGTACTCGAAGGCGCCGAGTACCCCGTGGTGTGCCACCGGCTCACCACGGGTGGCGTCGTCGTGCTGCTGACCGACGGAGTGGTCGAGGGCCCGACACTGAGCCTCGACGAAGGCCTGCACCGGGTGATGCGGCTCGCCGAGATCACTGCCGCTGCCGGACTGGGCATCAACGCTCTCGCGGGCGGTGTGATGCGGCTGGCGGACACGGTGGGCCATGAGGACGATGCCGCCGTCCTCATCATCGGCCACGACGACAGCGACCTGTAGACGTGCTCATCGCGCACCAGAGCAGAGGAGACAGGCGGGGGGATGACCGACCCCTGAAGAGGGCGGACGCGCCCGGACACCGACACGGGCGCTCGCATGGCCGAAATGGTCGGCTCGGTGTCTGATGGCTGCTGTGTTGCTGACCCGGCGGTTCCGGCTGTCCTTGGAGGTAGTCCTCAAGACAGCGGCCGTTGCCGCCTGCTATTACGTAGCCGGGCGGCTGGGCCTGCTCGGTCGACTCACTGTCGAAGGAGTGATCGTCACCCCCATTTGGCCGCCCACCGGCGTAGCCGTCGCCGCCCTGCTTGTCTACGGCGTGTCGGTCTGGCCCGGGATCGCCATCGGGTCCTTCCTCGTCATCGCGTCCCTCACCACCCCTCAGCCCACGACCCTCGTCACCGTGGCGGGTAACACCCTCGCCCCGCTCTGCGCCTATCTGATGCTGCGCGGGGTCGGATTCCGGGTCGGAATCTCACGTCTGCGGGACGGTCTTGCCCTGGTCTTCCTCGGCGGGCTCGTCGCCATGCTGATCAGCGCCACGGCGGGAGTCGGGCTGCAGGTGGTGACCGGTGGACTGGGGACGGGGCAGTTCTGGTTTGTCTGGCTGGCGTGGTGGGTGGGCGACGCGATGGGCGTCCTGCTCGTCACTCCGCTCCTGCTCGTGCTGGCGGGAGCCGCTGGACCACTGCAACTGCGGCGCTGGAAGGAGATGCTGTGCCTCGCCCTCACGGCCCTGATCGTCATACCTCTGGCTGTGCTCGGCAATTTGAGCCTGCTTTTCCTCGTCTTTCCGCTGCTCATCTGGGCGGCGTTGCGCTTCCAGCTGGCCGGGAGCATGGTGTGCGCGCTGTTCGCGTCCGTGCTCACCACCTTCGAGGCGAATACGCAGCAAGGCGCCTTCCTCCACTTGTCGGCCATCGAGGTCATGACCAAACTTCAGGCATTCAACGGTGCCGCTGCGCTGACGGCGCTCTTGCTGTCCGCCATGGCCGCCGAACAGCGCGCCACCCGCCGATCGGTAGAGAGTGCCTGTAAGGAACTCGCTGAGGTACTGGAGCACCTCGCCGCGGGAGAAACACCGCCCGAACAGTCCGCCAGGCACGCCACCGGCCTCCATACCGACGACACGGCGCCGGGGACGGAGCGCTATCGGGACGTGCGTTGACCGCGCTGACAACTCAGGCAGACGCGGCTCGCGCAGCCCGGCCGCATCCACCCCGATGCCCACATCAATCATCTGGAAGTACGCACCTGGCGCCCCCGCTGATCCCGTCCGCGAGCCATAGTCGCGCTCGACACCCTCTCGATGGACCACACGATCTCGCCCGGTAGGCCCCGGGATGCCGGGATGCCCCGATGCCGGGGGAGTGCGGAGGCGTCGGGATGGGGGCGAGGCACTGTTTGCATATGTGATGCGAGGTCAGGGTTTTGATGCGTTTTATGCATGGCGGTGGGGTAGGGTGGCCACCATGGTTGTGGGGCTGGAGGAGTCGTTGCGCCTTTCGGTGGCGGCGTTGATGCAGGCGACGGGGCAGTCGCAGCGCGTGGTCGCGGGGGTGTTGGGGCTGACGCAGGCGCAGGTTTCGCGTCGTCAGTCGGGCGCCAGCTCGTGGACTTTGCGTGATGTCGATGCCCTGGCCGGCTTCTACGGTATCGACGTACTGGATCTGTTGGCGGGTCCGACCAGGGCGTGCGAGGCACTGATGGCCCGCCAAGATCGCCGTGCCGGCACGGGGAAGGGGGCGGCGCGGTGAGTGGCGTCGGTGATTTCGATGCGATCGATTCGCTGCTCGCGGCGGTCGGTCCGGAAGCCGGGCTCCCGGCTCCGGCGAGGCGGCAGGAGCTGCGCGAGCTGGCACGGCTGTCGAAGGCGCAGGTGGCGCGTGCGCTGGGGGTGAGCCCGTCGACGGTTGCCGGGTGGGAGTCCGGCCGGGATCCGGTCGGTGAGATCCGTACCAAGTACGCGTATCTGCTGGACGGACTGAGCGCCAAACTCGCCACCGAGGCCGAGCCGGGGAGCGG
This sequence comes from Streptomyces sp. NPDC021622, assembly GCF_040640795.1. Classification (NCBI taxonomy): domain Bacteria; kingdom Bacillati; phylum Actinomycetota; class Actinomycetes; order Kitasatosporales; family Streptomycetaceae; genus Streptomyces; species Streptomyces sp. NPDC021622. Next base: position 57,653 of record NZ_JBFACK010000023.1, on the reverse strand, counting down.
GCAGTCCGCTGCTGAACAGCAGTCTCCGGTCCCGGCAGCTGATGTTCCTTCGCCGGGGTGCGACCAGCACGCCGACGAGGTGGAGGTCCTCGGGGTGGGGGAGCCGTGTGTGCTGTGCGGGGCTCCGGCCCGGCACCGGGTGGCGGGTTTCGTCCAGCACCTGGATCCCTCTGACTGCCGACCGGCCACAGCGGGGGCCCCTGCGGCCGAGCCCACCGCCGTCGAGCGGCCGGTGCAGCCGGCCTCCGAGCCGACGTCGAGCACGCCACGCACCCCCGCACCCGGTGTGAAGGTGGTGCCTGTGGGGCGTCGCGTGCAGGCGGCATCGGACATGCCGGACCTCATCGGTGAGGCTGTCGCAGCGGCGCTCGCCGAGCACGCGGGCGATGTGGAGGCAGCGACCGCGGCGCTGGTCAAGCGGGCGATCCCGGACGCGATGGCGCTGCTGGACGAGACCCGCAAGGGCGGCCGCTACGACATCGTCGCCCACCCGTGGCTGCCCGACGTGCTGCGCAAGCAGTCGGCCCGCGGAGCGGACCAGGTCTGGGAGGCCCGCCCGAAATGGACCCGCCCCGAACTGCCGCCCGGCGCCCACGCGGTGACCGCGCTGGACATCAACGGGGCCTACCTCTCCGCGCTGAAGACGCACCTGCCGCTCGGCCAGCTGGAGCACAGCACGGGCTTCGCCCATGACCGCCGCCGTGCGGGCATCCACCTGATCACCCCGCCTCACTGGGCGCACAACGACGTACTGCCCAACCCCATCGGCAACCGCGACGAACCCGGCCCACTGTGGGTGACCGAGCCGACCCTGCGCCTCCTGCTGCGCCTCTCGTCGCCGAAATACGGTCTGTGCGACCCCCCTGAGATCCACGAGTCCTACACCTCGGGCGCCACCGAAGGCTTGCTGGAGAAGTTCCGCATCGCCCTCAAGGACGCCCGCGACACGGCGATCGCCGAGGGCGATGAGGTGACCTTGGAGTACGTGAAGGCGATGTACTCCAAGTTCGTCTCGACCCTCGGTGAATCGAACTACAACCGCGAGATCTACCGCACGGACTGGATGCACCTCATCCGCTCCCAGGCGTTTGCGAACCTGTGGATGAAGGCCTTCAAGGCGCACGAGGAGGGCCTGATGGTGGTGCGGGCGATGGGCACCGACGAACTGCACGTGGCCGGCGACTGGCAGAGGGTCTTCCCCGAGGGACGTGCGGTTACCGAAGTGAAGGTCAAGGACCACTACACCGTCAGCACCGCTGCCCGGGCGGACGCACCGGTCGACGAGGACTGAGACGGGGAAGGAGAGCGAAGTTCCTGAGCGCACACACGACTTCGGCAAGCTCGGTGCCCGCGGTATCAAGGGACACGAGGCCGTCGCCCGCCAGCTCGACGACCTCGCCGACGGCGTCGCCACGCCCGTCGCTGCCAAGCGTGGCCTCATCGCCCGCCTGCGCTACCTCACCCAGACCGACCACGCCCGTGCCGCCGCACGGGCAGCGGGATTGACGGTCACCGACCGTACGATCAAGGCCTGGCTCGACGGAAAGCGCAGCCCGTCGAAGAAGAACCTCGAGAAGGTCGACGCGGCTTACCGTACGGGGCGCCGCCAGAACGTCGCCCGCTACCTGTTGGGACGCCTCAACGCCCGCGGCCGCGGCAGCCGCGTCGAGCTGCACCCCCTCAACCAGCCCCAGGTCGCACGGCCTCACCAGAGGGTCCAACGTCGGCTTCGCCGCCTGATATCCGCGGCGGCGAAGCACCGGGCTCTCATCAGCTTGCCCGTGCGGCCGACTATGGAGGGAACAGCGTGAGCAACCCGAACACTTCGGCTTCTGGCTCGGACCTGTGGAAGGGCTACGGCCAGGACAAGGCCGACGGCCAGCAGACGCTGGGGCGGTTCCGCTGGGACTGGTATCAGCGTGCGGAGTACGGAGCAGGCCGCGTACGTCGCCCGGGAACTCGCACCGGCCCGCGTCACGGCCATCGACAGCTCACCGACACAGCACGCCCGTGCCCTTGAGCGTCATGGCCACCTGCCGAACCTGGAGCTGGTCCAGGCCGACGCCGCGGCCCATCTGCACGAGCGGCCGACGACGTTCGACGTGTGCTTCTCCCTCTTCGGCGCGCTCGACTTCACGGACCCGCACGTCCTTCTGCCAGCCATCGCCGAAGCGTTGACGCCAGAGGGAGTACTGGTGTTCTCCACGCTGGCCCACTACCACAGCGGCCACGCCCCAGAACCGGAAGTGCGACCCGCGCAGATCCCGGCACGGACCGTGGACGGCACTCGGACCACCATGGACCGGTGGGTCCTTGAGGCGAGGCTGTGGGAGCAGCTCCTGGCCGCATCCGGCTTCATGGCCATAGATACCTTCACCGTGCGCGATCCGGGAAGCGACGAAGAGCGGCCCGTGGCGACGAACATCTTCCGCGCGGCACGCCGCCCTGCAAGCCTGTGATCATCTGCCGGGCTTGAGGCCACGGGTGAGCTCGTAGGCCTCGGCGGACCAACGCCAGTCGGTGAGTTCAAGGACCGTGCCGGCGCCGTCGATGACCGTGCGGATGACCCGCTGCAGGCAGACGCCGCGGGGCAGGGCGAGAACCTCTCGCTCGGCCGCGGTGCACGGGCGCGCCGTGATGGTCTCCACCCTCCGGAGCGGGCCGTGCGCGGCTCCCTCGAGAACGCCCCGGATGTCGGCGAGAGAGACCTCGGGGTCCTCGAGCAGGGTGCCGCGGGCCACCGGGGCTGGCTGAGTGGCGTGGGCTCGGGGTGGGGGAGTTCACGGACGATGGTGCCGCGCCGGCGGACCGCCTGGACCAGGCCCTCGTCCTCCAGTTCCGTAATGGCTTGCGACGCGGTCTGCTTGGCCATCCCGAACTGCGCGGCGAGGTCTACGAGGTGCGGCAGAGGCTGCCCGGGAACGCAGTCACCACGCGCGATGGCAGCACGCAACTCGTTGGCCAGCTGCCGCTAGGCAGGCACACGCGAAGCGGTCTCTGAAGAACTGATAACCAGCCATCATATTCCTAGGCCTATTCGGGGCCCGAATCCGCGGGGACCTCGAAACCTAACCTGCTCCAGAACCCCGGACACGAGAGTCCGCCTCTTCGTCACTCGAAGAGAGCCGCACCCATCTCCGGTTACGGAAATGGCCGAGTCACTGACACGCCCCGCCTAGTCGATCAGGAAAATCCCGTTTCCCGTGACAGTCATGCCGTCCTTGCCGTTGCGGCCGTCGTTGGCGCAGGTGAACGCGGTGGCGGTGTTGTTCAGCAGGTCTGTCCGGTTGCTGACCTTGGTCAGGCATGTACCGAGCGCCAGTTGGCCGAAGGAGTTCGGGTGGACGGCTTCCTGGATGTCTCCTTGGGGCGCCCCGTTGAGGGCCGGGTGGTCGGGGAGGTAGGGAACCCAGCGGACCCACTCCGCAGCCTGGGAGGGGAGGGGATTGCTCGAAGAGTTGGCCTGGGTGGCCTGAGCGGAGGCTTTGTTGCACAGTTCATGACCGGCGAACGCGTCGCTGACGTCGAGGAATTTGGCCCGCACCGAGTTCGCGGCCGCCTTGATCTCGCGGCTCATCCCGCCCACGAGGGTCTGCCGGGCCCAGTCCGTGTCGACGTCGTAGAACGGGCAGCCGCCGTTGCTGTACCGGGTGAAACGTGACTCGTTGTATCGGTAGGCGGTGCTCGGGGGCAGCGGAGCCGGGTAGGACTGCACCACCAGGCGGTAGTCGTCAGCCCGGTAGCCGGCGTGTTGCATCGTGGTCTGGATGGCCGCCAGGGCCCGGGTCACCTTGTCCCCGACGGCGTCGAGTCTGCTGTTCATGTCCGACCAGGCGTCGGCGTTCTTGCAGTAGGCGTAGAACGGCCACTTCATGAACCGTTCGGCGCAGTCCGTGATGATGTCCTTGAACCCCAGGTCGTTGCCGCCGATCGACACGACGATCATCTTGACCTGGTACCTCTTCGCGAGGTCCGCGAGCTGGTCGGTCTGTGCGTCCTCGCCTTTGGCGGTGTAGGGGCGGGTGATCTCGTTCGTCGTGGCACCGGAACAGGCGATATTGAAGCGCCGCCACGAGGGGACGCCGGGGTAGGCGGTGGTGCTGATCGGGGCGACGTCGGAGCGGTCGCACGCGTTGCCGCCGGGGGAGTAGGAAGTGGGGCCGTAGACCGTGTCAAGATCATGGTCGCACTCATCCTCACTCCTGGAGCAGTTGGCAGCAGCACGGTCCGTTCCCCACACCGAGCCCTGCACCCCGGTGCCGGCGTTGCCCGCCCACCGCCCGGCTTCCCCGGAGATGTAGCTGTCGCCCAGCGACACGATGGCCGGGTTTTTCGTCGGCACGCACACGGCCCGGCCGGCCCGCAGGATTTCATCGATCGGGTCGCAGGCGAACTCCCGCCGGGGAGTGGGAGGGGCGGCGCTGGGCCAGAAACCGACCGGATAATGGTCGGAGGCGTCCAGGTAGGTCAGACGGAAGCCGGTGTACTGGTTGTCGGTCAGCCCCTTGGCAATCATGTAGTCGAACTCAGACGCCGGGCCTTTCACCGGGTACGTGGGAAGTTCTGATCGGACAATCTCCGCGTCCGGGTAGTCCGAGGCGAGAAGCGAGTCGGGCGTGCGGTTGAAGTCACCCATGGCCGCCCAGTCACTGCTGCCCGCAGCAGCGGAAATCTTGCTGATCAAGCTGGGCACGTCGTTCCGCTGACTGCTGCCCTGTCTGTTCATGGCGTGGAGGGAATAGAACCAGGTCCCGTCCGCAAGCCGGATGCCGAGGGCGGGCTTGGCGCGCGTGTCCACCGTGCCGCCAGGCACGAGCGGCTGAGGGGGGATGACCTGGACCGCCCGCACCCCATCGGCTGGCTGATTGACAATGACAGCCAGAGAACGATTCTGGCGAGTGAGCGACCTCACCTTGTAGATGACGCAGGTACTCCGTTGCGGTGGGCCCGGCAGGGGCGTCCGACAGCCCACGTCCCACCGATAGCGCTCGACGGTGAAGCCGTGGGCGAGCGGCGTCAGCCGATTCACATACACACCGTCCGCCAGTTCCGCATCCGGGGGCATCGCGTCCGGGACTTCCTGCAGGGCGAGGACTTCGACCTGCTTGGCCGCCGGGAACACGCCCTGCTGCCAGCGGTCCTGAGCGCCCTGCATATTGAACGTTCCGGCCCGGTGCCGGTCTGCCTGGGCCCGGGCAGGATCCGGAAACACGGCTGCCTGCACCAGGCTTGCCACCGTGATGAGGACCAGCAAAACGGCCAGCAGAACCCGCCGGGCCCGCACCGGTGCACACAAGGCTGTCATTGCTGCTGTGCCCTCTCCGGAAGCCCTGCGCTCCCCAAAAGTCCCGCGCAGCTACTCCGCCCCTGGAAGCCTGGGAAGCCATGGAATGAAGGTGGCGGGGCGGAGCCGCGCCGGCCCGATGACACCCGGGGACAGAGAAGTACGTCAGGTCCGCGGCTGCCGCCGATCATCACCCGCCCCCAGCACGTCCCGCGCCGCGACACGGGCAGACGGGACAACTCTCCCCCGACTGGGCCCGCCACACGGCCGTGCCGTGAGATGGGAGAGGACCCGAGCATGACGTCGATGGGCAGCCCCACCACCCTGCCGGATCGAGTTCGGGGTCCTTAACGGCGGGGCGTACGCCGAACTGCTGTAGCACTGCGGCGTTGTGGACGTACGTGGACCCCGGCGGCCGGGCTGGCCGGGCCGACGCTTTTGGGAAAGCCCTGCGGATGCTCTTGTGGGCCCCCCGAGACTTGGTCTCGGGGGGCCCACGTCGTGGGTAGAGGTCGGCGATGTTGCGAGGGTTGAGGCTAAGCGTTGTCCCGCAAATGATCGACGAGGTGTTTGACCAGCCTGTTCCTCGTCAGCCGGCCAGGGCGAGGTTGTGGAGGCGGGCCAGAGGTGCCACAGGTCGGCGACTTGGAGGGCCTGCGGGGCGCCGCGAGTGGCGCTGTCGGCGAAGAAGGGGGCGCGGTCGCGACAGACGATCTGCCGGGCCGCTCGGCGAGCCAGGCCGCGAGGGTGTCGGCCTCCCGGTCGGGCAGCAGGTCGATCGGACGACGTGTCTCGACGTCGACGAGCACCGTTCCGTAGATCCGTCCCCTGCGCTGGGCGTGTTCGTCCACCCCGACCACGCGGGGCGTGGCAGTGGGCGGGTCCGGGAGCGAGGCGATCAGCCGCAGCAGGGTGTTGCGGCTGACCGGCGCTCCGAAGACGTCCGTCATGCGAGCCCCGGCCCAGCCCGCGAGCGCGAGGCCGACCGCGATGAGCGTTGATCGCAGCCGTTCCGTCCGCCGTCCGAACCGGCGGGTGAGCCCCGGCACCTGCTCGGCGAAAGTCTTGCGCGGGCAAGAGCTTTCCGCGCAGACGAACCGGCGCACCCTCAATGCCACCACGACGGACTTGCCCGCCGTCGGCAGATCATGAGGAAAGCGCAGATAGGAACCGTGTATTCGCCCCGACAGGCTCCCGCAGCCTGGGCAGGTGCCCTGCCGGGCAGTGCTCAGGGCGTCGACCCGGACGACCATGCCGGTCGCCTCGACCGACTCCGCCAATACATTCTCCAACCAGGAGAACAGCAACTCTTCTACTTGCGGCCGTACTTCGTTCACGGCGCAGCACTGTCGACCAGACCACCCACCGGGCGGGCGATTTTCGGGCTATCTCAGCCACCATTACGAGAAGATCGACAGTCACGCTGCGTACGCGACCACACCAAGTGGACCAGAGCCCGGGGATGGGGGTTGTTTGTCGGCGGCTTCGGGAGTCGTGTTGCGTGTTGTGGGTGTGATCAATGTCGGTGAGTTCGGGTGTCGCTTGCAGTCCAGCGGGTGTTGTCCCTGCCGGCACCCGGCACCTGGCTGCCTCGCACGAGCTGGACCCGGTCTTGGTGGGTCAGCGGGTGAGGGAGACGGCGAAGGGCTTGAGGCCGTGTCGGCGCAGGATGTGGGGCACGACCAGGATCATGGCCTCGGTGGCGCGGGCTGTGGTGATGTCGCCGAGGTCCTCGATCTGTTCGGGCTGCCAGCCCAGGTCGCCGAGCAGGCTGGTGACGGTCTTCTTGGCGTGCTTGTCGTCGCCCGAGAGGTAGGCGGTCGGTGGGGTGGCCAGGGTTTCGGGGGCGGTCATGACCATGAAGAGCATGGTGTTGAGGGTTTTGACCACGTGGGTGTCGGGGAGCGCGGCCTGGAGCCTTTCGGCGAGGCTGCTGCCGGGGTAGCACAGGTCGCCGGGCAGGCCGTGACCGTCGTCGCGGGTGGCGTTGGAGACGTCGATGAGGATCTTGCCGGTGAGTTCGGTGCGCAGGTCGGTGAGGCGGTCCAGGGAGCTGTCGCCGGGTGTCGCGTTGATGACGATGTCCGTGGTGCGGGCAGTGGTGTGCTGGTCGGTGAAGGCGATCTGTGGGGCGGGCCCGGCGGTGCGGGCGGTGGTGTCTTGGGGGCTGCGGCCGCCGAGGGTGACCTGGTGTCCGGCTGCGGAGAGCTTGCCGGCGAGGTTGGTTCCGACGCGGCCGGCGCCCAGGATGCCGATGCTGGTCATGCGGTGATGCTCCTTGTGGTATCGGGTGGGGAAGAGCGGGGACTTCCGGTCAGGTGATCGGAGAGAGGACCTTGAGGGCGGCGCTGTGGATGTTGGGGGCGGCGGCCAGGAAGTCGCGGCTGGTGGTGTTCCAGGGTTCGCCCGTCAGGTCGGTGACGGTGCCTCCGGCCTCGGAGACCAGCAGGGCGCCGGCGACCAGGCCGGAGCGGACGTCGGAGAACTGCCAGAACGCGTCCATGCGTCCGGCGGCGACGTGGATGAGCTGCATCGTGGCGGGAACGGATACACGCACGACCAGGCCGTTGATGAGCATCGCGGTGACGGAGTCACCGATCCGCCGGAAGGTGCGCTCGTCCTCGCCGGGCTTGGCCTGGCCGGTGCCGGTGAGCGTGGCGCCCAGGTCGGTCTTGGCGGACACCTTCAGGGGCCGGCCGCCCAGGTTGGCACCGCCGCCGGCGACTGCGGTGTAGGTGTCGCCGGTCAGCGGCAGGTGGACGACGGTGAGTACGGGCTGGTTGTCGCGGACCAGGGTGGCGGTGACGGCCCAGTCGTCCATGCCGTGGACGTGGTTGATGTTGCCCTCGGCGGGGTCGACGACCCACCACTCCCCGGGCGGGAGCGCGCCGCCGGCCAGCTCGTCCTCGGCCCACTGCGATCCCGGCCGGGCCCGGAGCAGGGGTTCCCGCAGCATGTCCAGCACCGCGTCGTCGTTGGCGTGGATCTCGCCCACGACCTCGTCGAGACTCACGCCCCGGGCGTGCGAGGTGTGGCGGTCGCGCAGCGTGACGCCGGCGGTCTTCACTGCGGCGGTCACGTCGGACAGGAGCGTCGTACCGGCGTCGAAAGGCATGGCTGTGCTCATGGTGGGCTCCCTGGGATCGGTAGAAGCGGGGCGGTTGTCTCGCCCCCGCACTTCGAAGGTAGGGCGCCCAATCGTTAACAACAAGTGCATGCTTGTCACTTGTAGAGTTACTGCCATGCAACTGGATCTGAATCTGCTCACGGCCCTGGACGCCCTGCTGGAAGAGGGCAGCGTCGCCGGCGCGGCAGCACGCCTGCATGTCACCGCACCGGCGATGAGCCGCTCCCTGGGCCGCATCCGCAAGGCCACCGGTGACCAGATCCTGGTCCGCACCGGCCGCAGCATGGTCCCCACCACCCGCGCGCTGGCCATGCGCGCCCAGGTCCACGCCCTCGTGCAGCAGGCCCACCAACTTCTGTCCGCGCAGCAGGAACTCGACCTGGCGGCTTTGGACCGGGTGTTCACCGTGCGCTGGCACGACGCCCTGACCGCAGCCTGCGGCACCGCCCTGATCGCCGCCGTCCACCGCCAGGCCCCCGGTGTCCGGCTGCGCCTGTCCGCCGAACCCGGGACGGACGACGCCGAGCTGCGCCGGGGTGAGGTCGACCTCGAATCCAGCTCCAGCCCTCCGACGCTCCCCGACATCTGCCACCGCCTCGTCGGCAAGGACCGGCTGGTCGTCGCCGTCCGACCGGGCCACCCGCTCACCACAGGCCCGCTGAGCCTTGAGCGTTACGCGGCTGCCGAACACCTCACCGTTTCGCGGCGCGGAAGCCTCCGTGACCCGATCGATGACGCCCTGACCGCACGCGGCCTCGAACGACGCGTCGTGGCCGCCGGGCCCACCGCCGCCTTCGCACTGCAACTCGCCCTCGGCACCGATCTGGTCGTCACCCTCCCCGACGCGGTCACCCGCAGGGCCCGGGAACAACTCGGCCTGGCCGCACTGCCGCCGCCACTCCAGCTGCCCGACGTACCCCTGTACCTGCTGTGGCACCAGCGCTACGACAACGACCGCGCCCACACCTGGCTGCGAGAGCTGGCCACCGAAACCGTCCAGGCACTATTCACACCACCGACCGCCTCTCAACAGCCCCTCACCAACCGGACCGGAAAGTGACGGATACGCCCCGGGAAGAGCCTGCGGCACCCGATTCCCGTTCCCGTGAACATCACCAGTTCGTGCGAGCGCGCGACTCCCCATCTCACGTCGAAACGACGGCATAAGTCGCGTACACAGCCGCTGCGTGCTGGGGTCTGCACGGCGGGCGTTGCCCTCGATCCGGCAGGCCAGGAGCAATGGCCCTTTTGCTGATGAGGATTCCTGAGATTCCCCGGGGCTGCTCGCGGTCCCCGCTTGGTTGCGCGGCGAACGGAGAGGCGGGATTTGTCCGGCAGTTGAGGGTTCGGACGGCTCTTCTGCAGCGAGGGCGCCTGCGGCGTCATGTATCCGCTCTCACCGCCGGTACGGCGTGGCATTACCGCTCTACCGCTCTACTGCTCGGCGGTGCCGTCCTCACCGTCAAACTTCGTAGATCCGCCCTTGGAGCCGTTCACCGGCCCGGTCCGGCCCGGCGCCCAGGCCATACCAGTGCTGATCCTTGCGGCCTTCGGGCGGTGCAAGGTTCACCGCCGCCCAGGAGAACACGCCCAGCAGGATGGAACGCCCGTGCTGCGTTGTGCGCACGGACCGGATAGTTCAAGCCGTCGGGGTGAGGAACTGGTGGCCGCCGCGCAGCGTGGTGCGCAGTTTGCGCTGAGTCGCGCGGCTGTCGAGGCGTACGTCGAGGGCGCCGGGAAGCGCGCTGTCTGCCCGCAGGCCCGTGGGCAGTCGAGAGGTGTCGAGTCCGTCGCGCCTGGCGATGAGGATGCCGAGTTCGTGGCGGCTCAGGGCCTGGTTTCCACCGAGGTGGTGGATGCCGCTGGCTTCTGCCGAGGCGAGTTCCAGGAGGGCTGCGGCCAGGTCGGTCACGTGTACCGGGCAGCGGATGTCGTCGGTGAACAGGACGCCGGGGCGGGCTCCGGAGGAAAGTTCGTGCACAGCACGTTCGTGTACGGACTGCCCGTCGCCGATGATCAGCGAGGTGCGGGCGACCACGGCGTGCGGATGTACGAGGAGAACCCCTGTCTCCGCGGCGGCCTTGGCCGCCCCGTACGGGGTGAGGGGATCGGGCAGGCAGGACTCGTCGTAGTGGACGCGGGCGCCGGAGAACACGGCATCACTGGAGACATGGATCAGACGGCTGCCCGACCTCGCCGCCGCCATCGCCAGGCGGACAGGGCCCTCGGCCGTCACCGCCCAGTCCGCCTTGCCGCTCGACGCGTTGACTACGACACGAGGGCCGACCTTGGCCACGACCGCTTCCACACGTTCGGGATCCCGCAGGTCCAGGGCGTGCCACGGGACCTCTCGCGTGCTCCCGGGCTTGGTCGTGTAGGTCGCGGCCGTAGTGTGCCCGGCCGCGACCGCTTGCCGCGTCAGCTCGGCACCCAGGAACCCGGAACCACCGACGATCAATACGGTCATGGCGCGACACCCTGGACCGGCCGTGCCGACAAGCAGCACCACAGAAGGTGAAGCCAGAGCCGTTGCTCGTGAACAAAGACGTCTCGCGGCAGTGCGAAACGTTGCTGACCGATGGGATGTTGACGCAACGTCTGCGACCGCTGCCAGCGGTTTCAAGCTCTGGATCGCCACCCTGAAGCTCCGGGGCACCAGCAAGTGCCTGCAGCCGGAGTCTTTCGGCCGGGGAGCGGGCATCACACTCCGGCCCTGCAGCAACTCGGCCGTTCAAGAGTGGAGTCTGCGCCTGGAGGCCAAGGCAGGGAGCGCGGAACGCTGGTGGGTCTGGCGGTCCCGGAACAATGCGCGCTGGCGAAGGCGCCGTGGAGGAAGTCAGTCACGACGGGGACAGGGTGATTCTCGATGGCTCCTCCCTCTCCAACGGCCGCATGTGGAAGCTCGCCCCCGGCGGCAAGTCCGGGTAGTTACGGGTGTGGGCAGTTGCCGTGCGGGACGTAGCGCTGAGGTTGGTCATGGTCTCTGGGCCGGCCCGGAGATGCTGGCCGACTCCACTGCTGCTGCCTGCTCCTGGAGAGCCTTGATCAGGGTCGCGAGCCGGGGGTGGTCGCGGCGGCGGCTGATCGTGGCAACGCCGATGTGTCGGGTCGGAGCCGGCTCCTTGATCGGGACGGTGTGTACGCCTGGCACGTGCGGGGCCAGCGCGATGGAGGGGATCAGTGAGATCCCCATGCCTGCGGCGACGAGCGAGCGCGCGAAGAAGTAGTCGGTTGTCGTGCCGCGTATCTCCGGCTCGAAGCCGGCGCGTTCGGCGTAGCGCCGCAGGTATGCCTCTGTCTTGAGGCAGCCGAGCACCCAGGGCTCGGCCGCCAGCTCGGTGATGTCGAGCGCAGCGCGGTCGGCCAGTCGATGGCCCTCGGGCAGCACGACGCGCAAGGGGTCTTTCAGGAGCGCAGTCCACTGCATGCTGGAGTTCTGGCTCACCTGGCCGGGCAGCGGGCCGTCGAAGTGATAGGCCAGGGCGAGGTCCACGGCGCCCTGGCGGACCAGGGGCAGGCTGGCTTCGGGCTCGCCCTCCCTGACATGGAGCACGGTGTCGGGATGGGCGGCCGTCAGCCGGGCGAGGGCGCCGGGCAGCAGAAGCCTGCCGCCGCTGGTGAACGTGGCGACGGTGAGCTGCGTGTGTCCCGTACCGAGCCGGTCGACCTGCTGTTGTGCGTGCGCGAGTTCCGCTGTGACCGACTCGGCGGCCTGGACCATGATCCGGCCAGCCTGGGTGAGGGTGACCCCGCGCGTGCTGCGCGCTACGACCTGCGCACCGAGGCTGCGCTCCAGGACGGCCACGTGCTGGGAGACGGCCGAGGGGGTGAGGAGGAGCGCTGCTGCCGCCTTGTTGAAGCTGCCGTGCTCCGCCACTGCCCGCAGTACGCGAAGGCGCTGCACATCGATCAACAGTATTCCTTAATGCGTATCCAGTAGGTCGGCACTTCTGCTGGTGACGGTAGGTCTTCACGATGGGGGCATGCAACGAATCTGTGTCATCGGCGGCAGCCGGTACTTCGGAAGGCTCCTGGTCCAGCGCCTGTTGGCCGCCGGGCACCAGGTGACGGTGATCAACCGAGGCTCCGCCCCGCCACTTCCCGGCATCGAGCACCTTGTCGCCGACCGTGACGACGAGAGCGCCCTGGCCGCCGCGCTGGGCTCGCGCACCTTCGACGTGGTCGTCGACCAGGTCTGCTACACCCCCGTGCAGGCCGCCATCGCCGCCCGCGCCTTCCGCGGGCGCACCGCGCGGTATGTCATGACGTCCACGATCGAGGTGTACGACCCGGCGACCGCCGCACTGCCCGCCGTCCCGTACGGCACACCGGTGCCGGAAGACATCGTGGATCCCGCCGCCTGGCTGGTGCGGACGGACTTGCCCTGGCACGACGCGGCGTACCTGGAGGCCCACTACGCCGAGGGCAAGCGCCAGGCGGAGGCCGTCTACACCCGGGACGGCGGTTTCGCGTTCGCCTGCGTGCGCAGCGCCCATGTGCTCGGCGGCGGCGTGCAGGAGTTCACCGGCCGCCTGGCGCACTACGTCGAACGCGTCGGCCAGGGCACGCAGATCGCCGTGCACGCCGAGGCGCTGCCCACGGTCTTCATCCACTACGAGGAGCTGGCGGACCTGCTGCTGTGGGCGGCCACGGCCACCGGCTTCACCGGCCCGGTGAACGCCTGCTCCGAGGGACTGCTCGACGTACGCGGCCTGGCCGCCGTCATCGGCGCGCAGAGCGGCCGGGAACCCGCGTACCGGACCGTCGCCGCGGGAGAGGCGGCCTCGCCCTTCTCCTTCGACCGCCACTACGCCATGAGCAACACCCGTGCGAAGGAACTGGGCTTCTGCTTCTCCCGCACCACCGACTGGCTGCCCGGCGCCGTCGCCGAAGCCCTCAACGCATCCGCCCCCCAAGCCACCTGAGGAACTGACCCGCCATGCGATACCGCACCATCGGGAACACCACCGTCAGCGCCGTCGGCCTGGGCGCCATGCCGCTGTCCATCGAGGGACGACCGGACGAGGAACGGGCCGTCGCCACCATCCACGCCGCCCTCGACGCGGGCGTCACGCTCATCGACACCGCCGACAGCTACCACTGGCACGCGGGCGAGCAGGGCCACAACGAACTCCTCATCGCCCGCGCCCTGGCCCGCTACGGCAGCGACACCTCCGGTGTCCTGGTCGCCACCAAAGGCGGCCGCGGCCGGCCCGGCGACGGCACCTGGACGGTCACCGGAACTCCCGGACATCTCAAGCGCGCCGCCGAGGCATCCGGCAAGCGACTGGGCGTCGAGGCCATCGGCCTCTACCACCTGCACAAGCCGGACCCGGCCGTGCCATGGGCCGACTCCGTCGGCGCACTGCGCGAACTGATCGACGCCGGCACGATCCGCGCCGCCGGGATCTCCAATGTGGACACCGCCCAGATCCGCGAGGCGCACGCGATCCTCGGCGACGAGGCTCGTCTGCGTCCAGAACCGGTACTCCGCCGCCGTGCGCGGCAGCGAGCCCGAACTGCGGCTGAGTACGGATCTTGGCCTGGCCTTCCTGCCCTGGAGCCCGCTGGGCGGCATCGCCCGTAGCTCCCTCGACGGCCCGTCGGGCCCGACCTCCGCGGGCACCGCCTTCGACCGCATCGCAGCCGAACGTGGTGTCAGCCCGCAGCGGATCGCTCTGGCGTGGCTGCTCGCCCGTTCCCCGGCAGTGATCCCGGTGCCGGGAGCCAGCCGCCCGGCATCCATCCAGGACTCGGCCCTGGCCGCCGGGCTCGAGCTGAGCGCGGCGGAGCAGGCACTGATCGACGATGCGCCGCCGAGCTGAACCGACGCCGCCCGACGTCCGCCGCGGCGGGACTCCTCGGAGGCAGCTGCTGATCTCCAGCAAACGGCTCGGATCGACTGGCCGGGGCGGGGGCCACGCAGCCGCTGTCGGGGGGGGCTGGGTGATTGTGTGGTGTTCGGTGTGCTGGGTCATACGTCGCTGAACCGGTCGGCCCTGGCCGGTTGCCGGTGAAGGCTGTCCCCCTGGGCTTTGCCCGCCGCTTTGATGCGGGTGACAACCAGGGCAGGGGGGCTGTGTGCGGTGGGGTCGGTGGGCTGGTCTGGGTCAGCCTGCAAGTTGGGTGCGGGCCAGGGTGTGTGCGCGGTCGAGGGCGTCGGTGGCTGTGCAGGGGATGTCCGGCTGCACACCGACACCTTCCCAGTTCGTGCCGGAGACGGGGTTGATGGCACGGCCCACGGGGATGCTGGCCTCCAGATGGGGGTGTACCGTCCAGCCGTCCCGCGGGTGCGCGCCGCCGCGGGTGGGCTCGCCGACGATTTCGGCGCGGCCGAGCTGCTGCAGGTCGTACGCGAGCTCCTCAGCGGCAGAGAAGGTGTTGTTGCTGGACAGTACGTACAACGGCTTGTTGCCACCGAAGCGGGTGCCGGGGACGTGCGGCAGGCTCCAGGACTGCTCGACGCGCTTGCCGCCGTGCCAGTGCATGGTGTTGAGGTGGGTGCGTTTGTCGAGCAGGTGACTGCAGACGAAGGCGACGGTGTCCGGGTCGCCGCCCTGGTTGGCGCGGAGGTCCACGATCAGAGCCTGGGCGCGGGAGGCCAGGGTGAGCGCGGCGCTCAGCGGTTCGGCGGCCCACTCCAGCGGGAACAGCATCGGTGCCAGCTCCAGTACGGCCACCCCTCCGTCGAGCAGTTCCACCCGGGGCGCGCCGCCCAGAGAGGTGTCGAAGTCCCGGCGCATGGCGTCCAGGTTGGCCGCCCCCTTCTGGGAGGGCACAGGGGTGGCGTGGTGCTTCAGCCTCAGGTGCCGGTCGCCGTTGACGGACTGCAGGTCCGCGGTGACCAGCCGGGCGAGCTCCTCGGCGTCGTCGACGTCGTAGGCGCCCTCGGTGAGGCGGCGTTGCAGCAGGCCGGTCAGCTGCTCGGCTGTCTCGGGGAAAACGTAGTGCTCGGTCAGCAGCCGGGCCGTCTCGTCGATGACAGGGGCCGGCGCAAGCTTCGTCTGAGTCGTCATGGCAGGGAGTAGAGCACTGCCCCGGCTTGCGGCGCAGCTCGACGCGAAGAAGGGCAAGGTGGCCCGCCACCTCGAGGTGCTCCGCGAAGCGGGGTTGGTCCACATCGCCGGGACCCGCCAGGTCTGCGGCGGCACCGGGCAGTACTAGCGGCACCGGGCAGTACTAGCGGCGCGCGGCCCGCCAGATGGTCGTCGCCGAACCCCGGGCGGCTGGCAACGCCGCGGTGCGCCGCGGTTGCCCGGGAGCTGGACCGCTCTTCCGTTCCTCTGAGGGACGCCCCCGGATGCGAAAGTGGTGTGTCGGGTCGCATTCAGCTGGCTGACGCCGTGGAGAGTGGGCCTTATGAAAGTCCGCAGCCGCATCGTGCTCCTCGCGTCCGTCTTCACCACGCTGGCGATCCCTGCTACCACTGCGCAGGCCACCGTCGGGAGCGGCTGTGACGCAGCGGCCCGAATCTGGGTGGAAGCGCACCAGCAGACGGCGCGAGCCGAACGGGCCGCACTGACCGACAGGCCGACCGCCCGGGCGGCGGCAGATCTGAAGGCAGCGAAGGAGAAGTTCGCGAGCGATTTCCTGCGCGCCGACCTCGGCTCGTACTCCATGGGTTACGACCTGGCCCAGCGCGTCGGTGACAACAAGCCGATCGCCGACCAGTGGCGAACGTCCCTGGACCCCGCGGCACTGCAATCCGTGATCACTGCCCGGGACGCCTACCTGCAGGCGGACGCGGCGCGGGACACAGCCAAAACGGTGGCCCTGACCGAGGAAACCGAGGCGTACAGAGACCTGGTGCGCTGCTTGGGCATCCCGGGCCCCACGTCGAGGGCCGTCCCGTGAGGGATCTTCGTGGTGGGTCAACGCCGTGTCGGTGGCGGAGTTGTGGGGTCCGGGGGGGGCACGGACGTGAGGGTCCTGGGCCGTGCTGTCGGTCGGAGGCCCTACCGGACCAACCGATCGTGGCCGGATGAATGCCGGCGTCGAGCTTCCCGGCCTGGTTACGGCCCCCTTGCACAGGGGGGCTTCCGCGGAGTGGACTGGCGGCTGCCGGACCTGGTGGCGGCGGTGGCACTGGCGCCGGGAACGGAGCGGGGCGCAGCGTCGGACGCACCCGATGGGCCGTCGGCCGCAGCCGGTCGCGGCGAGGCCGGTAGCAACACCCGAAGCCGCACCCGCCGCCGTCGCCTCCCGCCCCACCGGCCTTTCGATCACACCGTGCTCAAGATCGATAGGACAACGGCTTCTGACACTGCGCCGCCTGTGTTTGAGCCCTGCGAAGGGAGGTGAACTGGGCGAGGCCCTCGCCCAGTTGGTCGATGGGGCCGAGGAGGGTGTAGAGGAGCAGCAGCCCGTGCACGGTGTGTTGGTGGCGCTCTGCCGGCAGGCCCTGCCGGCCGGCACCGCTGGCTCCGCCTTGTTTGTCAGGGGGTGTTGGTGAAGGTGCGGCGGTAGGAGCGGGGTGGTACTCCCCGGCGGCGTACGAAGTGTTCGCGCAGGACGGCTGCGCTTGCGTATCCGACGCGGTGGGCGATTTCCTCGACGGGCAGGTCGGTGGTTTCCAGGAGTTCTTCGGCGCTGCTCAGGCGCAGGTTTCGCAGCCAGGCGTGGGGGGTGGTGCCGGTCGCGGCGGTGAAGCGGCGGGCGAAGGAGCGTTTGCTCATCACGGCACGCCGGGCCAGTTCCGTGACGGGGAGGGGCTGATGGAGGTTTGCGCGGGCCCAGGCGAGTACGTCGGCGAGGCGTTCGTCGCGGCAGTCTTGGGGGGCGGGGGCGGCCAGGTACTGGGCCTGTCCGCCGTCGCGGTGGGAGGGCAGTACCACGTCCCGGGCAACGGTGTTGGCCATCGCGGCTCCGTGTTCCCGTCTCAGCAGGTGCAGGCAGAGATCGAAGCCCGCGGCGGCTCCCGCGCCTGTGATGATGCGTCCTTCGTCGATGTAGAGGGCGTCGGGTTCGACGGTGACGTCGGTGTGGCGGCGGGCGAGGAGTTCGGCGAACCGCCAGTGGGTGGTGGCCCGCCGGCCGTCGAGCAGTCCGGCGGCGGCGAGCGCGAAAGCGCCGACGCAGTGGGCCGCGACCAGTGCGCCGCGTTCGTGTGCGGCCGACAGCGCATCGAGCACGGCGGGAGCCGGTGGTGTGCGAAAGCCGGCCCATGGCAGGGCGATCACCAGATCGGCGGAGGCGAGCCGGTCCAGGCCGTGCGTGATGGTGAGCGGCACGCCGAGGTCGGTGGGGACCGGTCCGGGCCGGTCGGTGCACAGGGCGAGGTCGAAGCCGGGCAGTGCCGCGCCGTGCGGGCCGAAGACCTCGGTGACGATGCCGACGGCGAGCATGCCGACTCCGGGCGGGGTGTAGGCGGCGACGGTCACGAAGGGAGGCACCCGTGCAGTGTGGCACTAATCCTGCGATCAGTGGCAGATGTGCCACTCGTGCGCGATGGGCCTGCCCGGAAGGATGGAGGCCATGACAGACGCACCGCTCGGCCGCAGCGCCGTGTACACGATCCTGACCACCGGGTATGTCGGCTCCACCGGCCCCGGAGTCGCCGCCACCGTCTCCTACGTATCCGACGCCGGCCGGCATGTGATCTTCGATCCGGGCATGGTGGCGAGCCGCGACCACATCCTCGCCCCGCTGGCCGAGTTGGGGCTGGGCCCCGACGACATCACCGACGTGGTGCTCAGCCACCACCACCCGGACAACACCATGAACGTGGGCCTGTTCGGACGGGCCCGGGTGCACGACCACAAGGTGGAGTACGTCGGCGACCAGTGGAGGAACCGGGATGCGGAGGGCTACGAACTCACCGAGTCGCTGCGGCTGATCCGCACCCCGGGCCACAGCGCCGAGGACATCACACTGCTGGCGGGCACGGACTCGGGCGTGGTTGCCTTCGCCGGTGACCTGTGGTGGCACGCGCAGGGCCCGGCGGACGACCCGGTGGCCCCCGACCGTGAGGTGCTGCGCGCCTCCCGGCTTCGGGTGCTGTCCGCCGCGGACCTGATCGTGCCCGGCCACGGCGGCCCGTTCAGGGCCGACGACACCACGCCGCGCTAGCCGCTTTGTGTGGCGCACCGCGGCTCCCACGGCAGTGAGCGCGGTCGGGTCGACGGGGGGCCTCAAACTCCCGGTAGTTCGCCAGCCTGGTCAGGCGGAGGGACCTCATGGGTTCTCGCAGCGCGGCGGGCAGGGCCTGTGCCTCTGCGCAGCCATCAGGTTGGAAAAGGCTCACTGACACCGGGATGCTGCGCCGGTCCCTGCCCTCGCGCCTCTTGGCGCGCGGTCCGCAACGCCGTGTTCGGCAGGCTCGGTACGGGCCAGGACATCGCCGGTGTCGTCGCCTTTTGGCGGCCCCGATGCGGGCTGGATCACCGGTGAGACCCTCTTGGCCGCCGGGGCCTGTTGTGACTCCCTCGCCGGCGCGCACGGTGTCACATCGTCTCCGTGCGTGACAGCACGGCCCGCTGCGCGGCCATCTGACTGTCCGTCACCGCACGCCGCGCGTCCCGTACAAAGCCTCGACTTCTGTTCCGCGAGGAGTCATGAGGCCATGGAACCGTCGACCGGCTCACCGCACCGCGAGCCGGACCCGCTGTCCCGGTGATGGGCACCCGGCCCGGCAGGTACATCGAGTCGGACTTCTTCCACACCCGGCACGGTGCTCGGCTCCCGGTCGGCGCAGATCGGGATCGGCCGCACAGCGCGCACCCTCCTCCACCGACACCTGACGGCCCGGTGTATGAACGCTGTGGGCGCGAAGACGCGAGGGCTGGAGCGCGCCCCTGCTTTGCGCCGGGCGGCACTCCTCGAGGCCAGGCTCGGTGGCCGGGCATTCCAGAAGGGCCGGCACCCCTCTGCGCCGCCCTGCCGGGGCTCCCAGGAGAAGGAGAGAGCGGGGGCGGGAGGTGCAGGCGCCGGGCGAGGGGGCCGGAGCGGGGCCCGCGACCGGCCAGCGCTGCGGCTTCAGCCGCATGGCGGGCCCGCACCGGAAAGACCGGTGCGGCATGCTCACACGAGCGAACTCGTCAGGTCGCGCCCCGAGCCGTGTCAGTCCGGATGGCCGGTCAGGGGGAAACACAGGTCATGGACGGTTTCTGCCCCTCTGGTCCTGCTCCAGCATGTGCGGGAGTTGCCCGAGGAGGGCGACGGCCGGCGTAGGTCCCTCGTGTGACGGGGCCGCCGTGCCTTCGGCGAATCGTGGCTGGCCACTGAGTGCGATGTCCTCGTAGATCCCCAATAGGCCAGTTCTCGCACGGCTTCTCGCGCTCTTTTCCCTGGGTTGCTGTGTGTTGGTTGAGGCTGTCTGCCCCGATCCGGTCCTGCGTGATCGGTGTGGTCGGGGCTGGCCACAGCTCCAGTTGTGCGTGGCAGGCGGTGGTGTTGGGCTACTTGTCGGTCTGTCGTGTTCGCGTAGGTGGGGTCGGGGTGTGCCTTCGTCTGTTGGGCGGCATGGTCGTGCCTTGCCTGTGGTGGGGCTGTCGTTGTGGGTGTCGCTGTCTGCTGCTTTGTGCCGTGCGGGTATGGGCGGTGCCGGCGGGGTGGGGGGAACTGTCCCATGTCGGTGGGGTTTTGTGTGGTTGCCGTGTGCCGTCCGGGGCATCGGTTTTCCGGCTTGTTTGCCGGGGCTGGCTGGGTGGTGGGGCGGGTTCAGGTTGGTGTGTGTTGGTGGCTGAGGTGGGTGGCGAGTTTGCGTATGTGTGGTGATGTGTCGGCTTTGGCGACGTGGCAGAGGAAGGTGATTTCGCTGGGGAGGTCTGTGCCGCCGAGGAGGGGGGGAGCAGGGTTTGTGTGTAGTGGGGGTGTGCCTTTTGCTTTGGTGTGTCGTGCGATGCGCAGCCAGCAGGCGGTGACGTGGGGGTCGGTGTCGGCGGGGGGTGAGGTGGTGTGTGCCAGGTGTGTCAGGACGTCGTTCAGGACGGTTGGGGGGATGTAGCTGCGGAGGCTGAGGATGGCGTCGCGGATTTCGATCACTGTGCGGTAGAGGTGTAGGTCCAGGGGGTCAGGGGAGCGTAGGTAGCCGAGGCGGCGGTGTTGGTGGGGCTGTGCCAGGTGGATTTCGGGTACGGCGTTGATGAGGTCGCGCCACAGGGGCTGGAGTTTGCGCAGAAGCCGTATGCGCCGGAGCGTCAGTGCGGTTGCGGTCGCGAGGGGGACGCAGATCGCGCTCGCTCGGGCGAGGGCGTAGCACCCGAGCAGGAGTGGGGTGGTCGAGGGGATCCACGGGAGCCGGATCCCGATGTAGAGGGCGCTGAGCAGCCAGTAGGCACCGGCGAAGAACGCGCCGAGGCCGAAGAGCCGTAATCCGGCGCGCAGGGAGGGGTTGTGGCTGGCGCGGCTGTACCGCCAGCAGGCGGCTGCGCACACGACGTTCGTGCCGAGGTTGACGGTCACGAGGACTGCCCAGTAGGCGGTGGTCGGTGAGGGCGGGCCGGCCGGGGGGATGGTGTGGTGCAGGTGTGAGTCTGCGGTGGTATCCAGCCAGGTGAGTGTGGCGATCACGGATCCGGCGAAGCCGTAGAGCGAGTAGGTGTGGCGGCCGCGGGCCGCCATGAGGACAAAGTCGAGCACGGCGGCGGAGGCGAGGACGCCGAACAGGTTTCGGGCCAGGGCGGTCAGGTGTGTGGGGGTGACGGCCTGGTGCACCAGCTCGTTGACCCATTCCAGGTGGAAGGTCACGGCAACGGCGGCGCCCATGACCGCTAACCACAGGGGGCGTTGCTCACGTGATCGCGCGGCGGTCGGTGCCCGTAAGATCACCGCCAGCCACATGCACGCGACGCCGGCTGTCTCCAGTTCGATGCCGAAGCTTCGAAGGTCGCTGAGTGTCACGGCCAGCATCGTTTCGGGGTGATGCCCAGAGCCCCGCCGAGAGCTTTGAGCGCGGGATTCGACGGCTCGGCGACCGGGTCATTCTGCGTGGTGAGGATGAGGCTCGCCATCATCTCGGCTTCGCGCTCTCGAGCATCCGAATACCCTGCCCGGTATAACATGTTGCGGACCATTCTCGGGTCCAGGTCCGGAAATAGCAGCTGTGCGGCCGCGCTGTCCGGGGACGATATGCCACGATGGTCGCAGAGTATATGAGCCAGCTCATGCATAATGATGTGATCTTGATGCGGTCGTGTGGTGTTGGCTTCGAATACGACGAAGTCGGCCGTGACCGAGGCTACCCAGAGACCGCACGGCTGTGCGGCCCCCAGGGCGAGGGGGATCAGATGGAGAGGGCGGCCTCGCCGCTCGCTCAGATGTGCGCATAAGTGTGCCGTATCGCGTGATGCGGGGAGCATCAGTGCTGCCAGACGGGCCTCGCACATGCGCCGCAGGTGTGCCGGGCTGCGTCCCTGTCCGCGCTTCATATGTGGCGACACGGGAGATGGCCGGTCAGCGGGGAAGGTCCTGTGGTGCGTGAGTGCACAGGCGCGGAGACCTCCGCCGGTGAGGGGGATCCGGGTTTCCTGGCATTCCTTATGCCGCTCTGGGGGCAGATCCTGAAATACCGGTTCAGCATTTTCCGTTTCCCCTTGTCTGTTGTTCGGTCGAGCCGACCGTGTATGGGGCATCTTGCAGGCGTTGGCCCTCGAGAACGTAGATAAAGGTGTGGTAAAGGCGCTGCTTGTGCGACAGCGGTCACGATAGCTTCGGGCGGTGCATCCAGCCATGAGGAGATCATGGGATTGCAGAGGAATGGCTTGATTTCCGTGCGGCGGCGGGCGGGTTGGTGCGCCGCCCGCCACGGGGAGGAGGGGGGTACCGGGCCGGCCGCCGTTGGGTTCGCTCCGGCGGAGCAGGAGGAGCCGGCCGTGAGGCTGGCGGCCTGCGTGAGGGGCGGCGTCCCGCCGCCGCTTGCTGGATCGCCGGTGCCGCGTGGCCCCGGGTGGGCTGTCCCTGATCGCCGCGGGCGGTGCTCTGGTGGAGGTTTGCGGGTCCGGGTGCGGGGGCGGCGACGGCTGTCGGGCGCTTCGCGGCGGGGTGTGGGCACGCCGGGCGCGGTCCGGGGGCGAGGGGAGATGACCGGCTGCACCAGCAGGGGGGCTTCTGCGGGGGCCTCGGTGAGCGGCTCTGGCCGCCACGCGGCACAGGCCGGTGCGGCGGTCGCGTCGTGAGGTGTGAACACGCCGTGGCGAGGGGGCGGCCAGGCCCAGGCCCAGGCCCTTCTTCACCTGGACAGTGCCTCCGGCGGTGACGGGAACCAGCACCTCAACGATCCTCGTGCCTGCGGGCCGAGGCACTTCCTGCGTTCGCGAACCAGTGGGGCAGCCCGCCTCGTGCAGGCGCGCGGCTGGGGTCAGGGCTGCGCCTTGCAGGCCGCGCGGGCCGCGCCGACCACGGCGACTGCGTCCTTGTATGAGATGTCGAGCTTCTTCTTGGTCTCCCGGGTGATGTTGACGGCGCTGCCGATGGCGCCGCCCACACCGCCGTTGCCGTCGGCGGCGCAGATCGCGTTGCCTTGACTGACGAGTTCCTCGTCGCTGACCCCGGAGGGTTTGTTCTTGGTGTTCTCAAGGACATTGAAGAAGATCTTCTTCCTGGCTCCGATCAGCTCATTGGCACTGGAGGTGCCGGTCGTTGCACGGTCCGATGAGCCGGACTCGCCATCGGCCGGGCCGCAGGCGGTCATGACGGCCATTCCCATGATCGCGACACCAAGGGCGACAATTTTTTTCGTCATTTGTTCTTGAACTCCCTGCGCCAGTGAATCGCTGTTAAGACACAACCCGTACCGGCCAGCAGGGAGCCCGCTAAGGGCTGGCACTTTGCCGCCCATTCGAGAAAGAAATAGTCTTCCCCCTTGGCGTCCGTGACAATTGAACCGATGCCCAGGATAATCATTACTATTCCTGCTCCCATGTCACCTCACCGCTCACACAGCACCGAAGTCGCAGAAATACTGTACAAGCGAAAGGAAGGGCGTAGGTGAGGCCTTGACGCGGCGGTGGAAATTTCATTCCCAGGTATAAGGCCGGGTACATCTTTCGATGTATTCCTTCGAGGGCGGGGTGGGGACGCGGACGGCATTTCACGCGGCCCCCGCTCGGGTGCCGGGCCCACCCGCCAGTGCTGCGCGGTGCGTGCCGTGTGCGCGGCAGGAATCCCGCGGCAGGGCTTCCGCCCCGGGGCGGTCGGCTGGCAGCAGTTGGGCCATCGGGCGGCTGTGCGCGCCGAACCTCCGCTCCACGCGGTGCGTGGTGCGTGGTGGGGGTGGGGGAGTAGGTATCCGGCGGGCAGGCGGGCAGGCGGGCAGGCGGGCAGGCGGGCCGCTTCAGCGCCGCTCCCTGCCGCTCCCTTCCCGTCGCCGTGTTGCGCTCTGGCCGGCGCAGGCGTTCAGGGGGAAGGCCCCCGCATGGGCAGGGCCTGTCCCGCACCAGCCGGAGCCGGAGCCGGTGGTGCTGGCGGCGGTTCCGGTATCCGGTCCGGTCATCGTGACGGTGGTTCCCGGGCGTTGTTCCGTGGTCTCCCGCGCCGTGTTTTGCCTGTACATCGGCGACCCGCAGGTGAAGAGGGCGGATCTATCGGGCCGGCACGAGATGCCCTGGTCGAAGTCCTGGCGCACCCTGGGGCGTTGCCCTGGGTCGTTGCTCTGGGCCGTTGCTCTGGCCCCCCCCGCCGAGGTCCCTGACGGGGTCAGGCTGGGAGGCCAGGGCAGCGAGCAGGTGGCGATCAGCGCGGCGGCCGGGTTGCTGCGGTTCAGAGAGGTGAAGAGTGCGGCCCGGCGGCGCTGACCGCTTTCGTGAGGGCGGGGGGGGATCGGTGTGCAGGGACGGTACTGGCGGCGCGGGGGTGCGGCGCAGGTCAGACGGTCTGCCCCGGTCACTGGTCGCTCAGCTGCGCCAGCAGCCGTTGGAACAGATCCGAGTTGGAGAGCAGCATGAAGCCGGCGATGGCGAACAGCCACGCGGTGTTCTCCTGCGCGTTGTCCCGGAGCCAGCGGTCCAGGCGCCGCAGGACCGGCTGCACGGCGTGCTTGGCGATCACGCGGAGCAGCGTCGCGAGCAGCGCGGGAGCGATCATCACCAGGCAGTACAGCGCAAGCAGGCCGATGCGCGGGCCCAGGGGGCGCTCCTCGCGGCCGAGGGTGTCGATGGCGGAGAGGTAGGGGAACATCGTGGCGGTTTCCAGGACAACGGCGATCAGCGAGACGGCCGCCACCCCCCGCAGTGTCGCGGACTCGCCGACTGCGGATGCCCGCCATCGGATCAGGCGGCCCTCGCCGGACGCGGGACGCCGCAGGAAGCCGTACCAGGCAGCCAGCAGGAGGAACGCGGCCCCGGCGACCGCTGTCACCACGTCGCCGGCCGGGGAGTCCAGGGCCGAGCGCATCGGGTCGCGTACCGCCGAGAGCACGCCCATCAGCAGGACACCGAGCAGCAGGTATCCGGCGCCGACGAGCAGGAGGTAGCAGAAGACGTTGGCGATCCGCAGTCCGCGGGGGGTCAGCAGGAACCAGACCGGGATCGCCAGTGTGGAGACGCTCAGCGTGTCGAGCAGGGCGAGGGGCAGAATCTGGCGGAGAACGTCCACGGAGTGCGTGCCTTCCGCTGTGCGGGATCGGTGGAGAGGGCAGGGGGGAGGAGAGCGTGTACGGTGCCGCTCGCCGTGCATGGCCGGTTGCCGGGTGTCTGCGCGGTGCCCGCGGGGCCGGTCACCGCTGCTCGGCACACGGGGGTCGCGGCGCCGGACGGCCGCCGTTTCGAGCCCGCCGAGCGCCTCCCGCGCCGGCGCCGTCACATCCGTCTCGGCCGTGACGCTGCGGCTCCTGCCCGTGCGCGGAGCGGCCGGCGGCGGGCATCGGGCACGCCCGCGATCTGGGCCCGTACGTCGGCAGTGATCGGGCTGTCCGCCGCGCCCGGCGGGCACGGGGAGCGATGGCGAGGGGGATCCCGCCTCCCGGCCGCGGCACGTGCCCAGCAGTCCGGCACCCCCCAGAGCGCGGTGAGTGCGGCCGGACGGGTGAATCGCTGGGCGGTGTCGGTGGGGTTGGCCGCCACCGCGGAGCGCGGCTGCTCCGGCGATGGCCAGGGGAGCCAGAACG
The DNA here is from genome assembly GCF_040640795.1 of Streptomyces sp. NPDC021622. Lineage (NCBI taxonomy): Bacteria > Bacillati > Actinomycetota > Actinomycetes > Kitasatosporales > Streptomycetaceae > Streptomyces > Streptomyces sp. NPDC021622. Next base: position 32,201 of record NZ_JBFACK010000023.1, on the reverse strand, counting down.
GCAGGTGCGTCGCGCGGGGCGTAGCGGTGCAGAGGACGGGCAGGCCGCCGGGGCGCGGTTTCACCGTCGCTCGCGTTGAACCGGCTCAATGGTCCGCTTCCTTTCCCTGCTGGCCCCTGCTGGCCCCTGCTGGTCGCTGCTGGCTGCGTTGCGGCCCGCCGCGCCGGCCGGGCCGAACGTCTCAGTGCCCTCGGTCATCGTCCCGGTGCCGCGGGGGGAAGCCGAGGTCGTCGCGCAGCTCGCCCACGATTCCCTTGGACTTCTTGGACCGGAAGGACTCGGCCAGGTCAATTGCGCCGAGGATCAGCAGCAGGGAACCGAACGGTCCGCCCTGGAACCATTCGTACTTGAGGTCCCAGAAGAAAATTGTCAGGACGGCTCCGGCCGCCAGAAGAACAATCCCAAGAACCCTTTTGAAGTTCACAGTTACCCCCAGTTCGATTGCTTGTCTGACGGGTGCACCGTCGCAGGCAAGGCTGCCAGAAAAAGATCAGCTTCCCTATCGCGGCAGCGTGGTGAGGGTCGGCATCAAGCCAAAGGGCGGCCGCCGAGGGCGAGGTCGAAAACCGCCCGGCTCAGTTGACCGGAATCCTCGGAAACCAGGAAATGCCTACCCGGAAGGGACGTGATCTCCACCCGTTCCCCGATTTCTGTCCAGCGTTCGAGTATTTGAGCGGAGACCAGGGGATCCTCCGCGCCGCCATACACATGAATGGGCACGGCGAGCCGTCTTTCCTGCGGGACATGGCGGTACGAGCGGCACACCGCGACATCGTCACGCACCCGTCCCAGGAAAGGGACCAGCCAGGCGGGGTGGTCCAGCAGCCACGACGGGATTCCCCCGATACCGTGCAGCCACCGGATCAGCGCCTCGTCATCGTGCTCCGCCGCGAAGTCGTGCCAGGGCACCTGCGGCGCCCCCAAGGCGGCGACCGCCAGTGCCCGGGGTCTTCGCCCGCCGTGCTCTTCGAAGTGCCGGGTGAGGAGATAGGCCAGCAGACCTCCCATGCTGTGTCCGAACAGCACGTAGTCGTCGTCGGCCAGGTGCTCCTGCAGTTCCGTCACGAGGGCCGGAATCAGCTGTTCGGTGCGGTGGTAGCGCCGCCGGCTGCCGGCGTTCGCACCGCCGGGCAGGGCGAGCGGGAGCACCTCGACGCCCTCCGGGGCCTGCTGCGCCCAGGACCCGAACACGGCGGGGCTGCCGCCGGCGTGGTGCAGGCACACCAGCCGGGTCGTCCGGCCGCTCACCGGTCTCCTCGTGCGTGCGACGATCCGCCGCGGACCGGGGTGGGGGTGTTCCCGGTGACCGCGGCGGCCTGGTCGCCGCCGAGCACGTCCAGCAGGTGGTCGGTCAGCGACGCGACGGTCGGGTGCTCGAACACCGCCGTCTGCCGCAGCGCGCACTCCAGGGTCCGCTGCAGGTTCCGCCGCAGCTGGATGGCGGTGAGCGAGTCCAGCCCTCCGGCGAAGAAGTCCCCGTCGTCCGGCAGCCCCGGGCCGCCGGTGCCCAGCACGCTCGCCGCCTGTTCCCGGACGCACTCCCGCACCAGTTCGCGGCGCCGGGGCGCCGCAGCCGCGTCGAACACGGCACGCACCGATGCCCCAAGGGCCTGCTCACCGCGGTGCCTGCCGCCCGGCAGATCCGCGAGGAAGCCGCGGGTGGCGGGCGCGTTGCGGTCCGCGAAGCGCTCCCAGTCGGCCGGCAGGACGGCGATCGTGCCGCCGGGGTGGCGGCGGGCGGTGAGGAGCCCGGCCAGCAGGGCCAGGCCGTCCCGCTTGGGGATCACCCCCTCGCCCCGGCGCTCCAGTGCGGCTTCCATGCCCGCCCGCGCGCTCATGCCCGACTCGGCCCACGAGCCCCACTGGATGGCGAGGGCAGGCAGTCCCTGCGCCTGCCGGAACGCGGCAAGGCCGTCGAGGAACGCGTTGGCGGCCGCATAGTTCGCCTGGCCAGGGGTCCCGAACAGGGACGAGACCGAGGAGAACAGCACGAAGAAGTCCAGCGGGCACCCCGCCGTCACGGTGTGCAGGTTCCAGGCGCCGCGCGTCTTGGGCGCCATCACCCGCGCGAAGCGCTCCGGCGACTGCAGCAGCAGGACCCCGTCGTCCAGCACCCCGGCCAGGTGCAGGACCCCGGCCAGCGGCGGGAAGCGGGGATCGTCGCCGATCCTGCCCACGGCCTGGGCAAGCTGGCCGGCGTCGGCCACGTCGACGGCGAGTGCTTCCAGCGTCACCCCCTGGGACCGCAGTGTCGCGATCGCCTCCGTGGCGTCCGCGTCCGGCGGCGTCCGGCCCATCAGCACCACATGCCGGGCGCCGGCGCCGCAGAGCAGCCGTGCGGTCTCCAGCCCGAGTCCGCCCAGGCCACCGGTGATCAGGTACGTGGCGTCCTGGCGCACGGCGGCCGCCGGCGCGCCCGGCGCGGTCGGCGGGGCGGCGCGGCGCAGCCGTGCCGTGTAGCGCCGGGTGCCCCGGTAGCCGATCCGGTGGTCGTCGGCCGCCTCTTGCGCCGCGGCCAGCGCGGCCAGTTCGGCGTGCAGCACGCTCGCCTGCCCGCCGGGTTCCGCCTCGGGGTCGAGGTCGACCTGGGTCAAGCGCAGCTCCGGATGCTCGGCAGCCGCCACCCTGCCCAGCCCGCACAGCGCGGCCTGCGCCGGGCTGGTCACGGCCCGGCCCGCGACGGCCTGCGCACCGCGTGTCACCAGGCAGAGGCGGGGCCCGCCGCGCTCCATCGCGCCGAAGTGCTGGACCAGGCGCAGCAGCCGCTGTCCCAGGGCCACCGCGCCATGGCCGGCATCCCCGTCCCCGTCCCCGCCCCCGTCTCCGTCTCCGCTCGCCGGGATCACCGCCACCACCTCGTATCCGGCGTCGGGGCGGGATCCGCCGGCCACCGTGCCGCCCGGCGCGTCGTCGGCGCCACGCACCTCGCAGGTCACTCCGTGCGAGCGGGCCGACTCCGCGACCTGGCGGGCCAGTTCAAGGGCGGCCGCGTCCTCGGCGAGCAGCAGCCACCGGCCGCCGCCCGCCGGCCCGGCCGGCGGGCGGATCGCCGCCCACTGTGTGTCGTAGAGCCACTCCGTGCGGCCCTGCGGCCGGGCCGGGAGCATCGCCGCACGCTCCGCGCGTTTGAGCACGACCCCGGTCATGGCCAGGATCAGACCGCCGTCCGGGGCGAACAGGTCCACATCGGCACGGAGCGTCTGCGGATCCTTTCCCCGCGCGGGACGCAACCGTGCGTGGCACCACGCCTGCGTCGCCGCGGGCCGCTCGATCTGGATCACGTCGGCGCCCAGCGGCACGTACGTCCTGCGCCCGAGCTTTTCCGGGTACATGACGGTGAGCGCGAGGTAGCAGGCTTCCAGCAGGACCGGGTGCACGCGGTGCCGGGCGGCCTCGGCGCCCAGCGCGGGCCCCAGGGCGATCCGTGAGAGGACCGTCTCCCCGTCCTGCCACAGCTGTTGCGTGACGTGGAAGAGCGGTCCGAGGTCGATCTCGCGTTCCCGTTCCCTTCGGTAGATCTCCTCCGGCTGCAGCGCGGCACCGGCGAACGCCTCGCGCAGCGCCGGCAGCGCTGCAGGGGCGAGCGGGCAGCGCACCGGCTCGTCGGCCGGCGCCAGGTGTCCCGAGGCGTGCAGGGTCCAGGCAGCAGGCACCGCCGGTGCCTCGCCCCTGGCCGCGCCGGCCCCGTCGTCTTCTCGCAGCGGCCGGGAGTACACCTCGAAAAGCTGCCCCCCGCCGTCCGCGGTGAGCACGACCTGCATCTGGCGCAGACTCCGTTCGTCCTCGAAGGCCATCGCCCGGTGGATGGAGAAGTCGCGCAGCGCGGCCGGCACCGCCCCGTACACCTCCCGTGCCGCGCTGAAGGCGAGTTCCTGGTAGGCGACTCCGGGCATCACGACGGCCTGGAACACCCGGTGGTCACGCAGCCAGGGGAGGGTGGGCACGCCCACCGTGGAGTCGAACCGGATGCTCTTGCTCCGTGCGAGCTCGAGCCGGCTGCCCAGCAGCGGGTGGAGCGCGGGCGGACCGGCCGGGACGGCGGCCGGCGGCGCCTCGATCCAGTGGCGTTGGCGCTGCCACGGGTAGGTGGGCAGTGCGACGCGGCGGTGGCCGCCGCCGAAGAACGCCGACCAGTCGAGCCGGGCGCCGGCCAGGTAGAGGGCGCGGGCCGCCTCCAGCAACTGCTCGCGGGGCCGCTCCGGGCGCAGGCTGGGCACCAGCACCGGGCCGCCCACGCCCTCCTCATCCTCCTCACCTTCCTCGCGCTCCTCCAGGAGCTGCAGCAGCGTCGGTTTCGGTGAGATCTCCAGCAGGGCGCCGGGGCTCAGGGCCTCGAGCGCCGTGGCGGCGTCGTGGAACCGTACCGTCCGCGTGATCTGGCCGGTCCAGTAGCGCCAGTCCGCGATCTCCGCACCGATGAGGGCACCCGTCACCGTCGACACGATGGGGATGCGCGGGGGGTGGTAGCGGACCGAGCGCGCGATCGCCTCGAAGTCCGCCACCATCGGAGCCATCAGGGGGGAGTGCGAGGCGATCGAGATGTCCAGCACCCGGTGCCGGATGCCCCGGCCGGTCAGCTCGTCGCAGATCCGCCGCAGGTCGCTGGTCCGGCCGGAGATGACCGTCGAGGACGGGCCGTTGACCGCCGCGATCGCGGTGTCCCCGCTCAGCAGCTCCGCGACGGTGGCTTCGTCGGCCATCACCGCGACCATCGTCCCCGCCTGGGTGCGCTGCTGCATCAGCTCTCCGCGGGCGTGGACCAGCCGCAGGGCGTCCTCCAGGGACAGCACGCCAGCGACGCAGGCGGCGGCGTACTCCCCGTGGCTGTGCCCCAGCACAACTGCGGGCTCGACCCCCCACGACCGCCAGGTCTCGGCGAGGGCGTATTCGACGGCGAACAGCGCCGGCTGGGCGTAGCGCGTCTCACTGATCGGGGACGCCTCAGGCGCCTCGGGTGACGCGGGGAACAGCACGGACAGCAGCGGCCGTTCGAGCCGGCCGCGCAGCAGCTCGTCGCACCGGTCCAGAACGGCGCGGAAGACCGGCACCCGGTCATACAGGTCGCGTCCCATGCCCGCGTACTGCGGTCCCTGCCCGGGGAAGAGGAACGCCACGCTCTTCGGCCGCGGGGCGGACGACGGCTGCGGCGGGGCGGCGGCAACGCTTGCCAGGAGCTGCTCGCGCGCCTCCTGCGCCGAGCCCGCGACCACGGCGAGGCGGTGCGCGAAGTGGCGGCGCCCGGTCGCGGCGGTGAAGCAGATGTCGCCGAAGCCGGGCCGGGACGGCGCGGCGAGGAGGTCGAGGTAGCGGTCGGCCAGCTCGCCGAGGGCGGCGTCGCTGCGGGCGCTCAGGGGGAGCACGAACCGGTGGTCCGCCGGGCTCTCGCCGAGCGGGTGCGGCGGCTCCTGCAGGATCAGATGGCAGTTCGTCCCGCCCACCCCGAGCGAGGTGACGCCGGCCGTCCTGGGGCCGGCGCACTCCCATGGCACCGTCTTGGTGTTCACCCGAAACGGAGAGCCCGCGAAGTCGATCTCCTCGTTGGGCGCGCGGAAGTGCAGGCTCGGCACCAGCGTCCCGCGCTGGACGCAGAGCGCCGCCTTGATCAGCCCGGCGATGCCCGCGGCCTCGTCCAGGTGCCCGATGCCGGATTTCACGGAGCCGAGAGCGCAATGGCCGGGCCCCGGACGGCTCCGTGCGGTGGACGCGGTGCTGAACGCCTCGTGCAGCGCCGCCACTTCGATGGGATCGCCCAGTGCCGTGCCCGACCCGTGGGCCTCGACGTAGCCCACGTCTGCCGGGTCGACGTCGGCGGCCTCCAGCGCGGCCCGGACGACATCGGCCTGCCGGTCGGCGCTGGGTGCGGTGAAGCTGACCTTCGCCTCGCCGTCGTTGTTGACCGCCGAGCCCTTGATCACGGCGATGATGCGGTCGCCGTCCCCGACCGCATCCTCCACCCGCTTGAGGGCCACGACACCGCAGCCGTTGCCGAAGAGGGTGCCGGAGGCGTCCGCATCGAAGGAACGGGTGTGCCCGTCACCGGAGAGGATCATGCCTTCCTCGTGGAGGTAGCCGGCGTCCTGGGGCACCACGATGTGCACACCGCCCGCCAGCGCCATACCGGCCTCGCCCTCCAGCAGGCTCCGGCACGCCAGATGAACGGCGACCAGCGCCGTGGAGCACGCCGTCTGGACCGTGATGCTGGGCCCGCGCAGGTTCAGCGCGTGGGACACCCGGGTGGCCAGGTAGTTCCCGTCGTTGCCGAGCTTGAGCTGGAACTGCTCCAGATCGGACTCGGTCAGCGCTTTGCGGTGTCCGTAGCCGAAGTGCGGTGCCAGATTGTTGAGCAGGTACGTGCTCATGCCCGCCCCCGCGAAGACCGCCACGTCCGAGGCTCCGGCGCCGCCGGGGGCGTATCCGGCGTTCTCCAGCGCCTCCCACGCGCACTCCAGCAGGAGCCGCTGCTGGGGGTCGAGCAGGTCGGCCTCCTTGGGGCTGAGGCCGAAGAACGCGGCATCGAACCGGTCGACGGCCGGCAGCACGGCGCCCGCCGTCACGAAGTCGGGGTGCGCGGCCAGGTCCTGGTCCCGCTGTCCCCGCGCGCCGCCCGGCAAGGGCTCCACGGACTCCACACCCGCGACGAGATTCCGCCAGAACGTCTCGACATCGGGCGCCCCGGGAAATCTCCCGGCCATCCCGACGATCGCGACGTCCCCGCCGCCGCTGCGCCGGGGGGCGGCCCGCCCTCGGCGATCGGCCCCCCACCGGCCCGTGGACGCCCCCGCACCGCCGTGCTCGCCCGGTGGTGGCGCGGAGCGCTCCAGATGCGCGGCGAAGTCCCTGATGGTCGGGCAGCGCAGCAGGTCGACCATCGAAACGTCCCGGCCCAGGCGTGCGGTGAGCTCCTGACGGACCTTCACCAGCAGCAGCGAGGTACCGCCGAGGTCGAAGAAGCGGTCCTCGACGGACAGTTCCTCCACCCGCAGCGCCGCCTGCCAGACCTCCACCAGCAGCTGCTCGGTGGCACCCACCGGGGCCACCACCGCGGTGGGCGCCAGCCGCTCGAAGGTGTCCGGGGGGCGCAGCCTCCCGCGGTCTGTCTTGCCGCTCGGCGTCAGCGGCAGGGCGGGGAGCAGGCGGTAGGCCTCCGGCAGCATCAGCGGCGGGAGCCGCCGGGCGAGGAAGCCGTGGAGCACCCGCCCGGCACCGGCCTCATCCAGCCCCGCACCGGGCACCACATGGGCGACCAGGCGCTGCTGCCCGTCGATGCCGTGGGCGACCACGGCGGCGTCCCTGACCGCGGGATGGCCAAGGAGCAGCGCCTCGATCTCGCCGGCCTCGATCCGTACGCCGTGTGCCTTCACCTGGGTGTCGATGCGGCCGATCAGCTCCAACGTCCCATCGGAGCGGCGGCGGGCGAGATCCCCGGTGCGGTACATCCGGCCGCTGCCGAAGGGGTTGGCCACGAACCGCTCTGCCGTGAGCTCCGCTTGCCCCAGATACCCCGGCGACACCCCGGCCCCCACGACACACAGCTCGCCCTCGGTCCCCTCGGGCACCTCCCGCAGCCGCTGGTCAACGATGTGGACCCGCACCCCGTCGATCGGACGCCCGATCGGGGCGAGGGCCGGCCACTGCGCCGGATCGCCCTCCAGCGTGAAGGCCGTGGCGTCCTGGAACTCAGTCGCCCCGTAGTGGTTGTGCAGCAGCGCCCGGGTACGGCGGAACAGGGCCCTGACCGGCGGGCTGATCCGCAGTGCCTCCCCCGTGGTGATGACCTCGCGCAGCGCCAGGTCGGCCGAGGGCTCCTGCTCGACCGCCCGCGCCAGCTGCTCCATGAGGGTGACCGGCAAGAAGACCCGCTCGATCCGCTCCTCCCGGAGGAAGGCCGCCAGCGCGAACGGGTTGCGGCGGACCTCATCGTCGGCGAGCACGAGGGTGCCGCCGAAGCCGAGGGTGGAGAAGATCTCGTGGAAGGAGAAGTCGAAGCTCACCGCACAGATCTGGGCGGTGCGCAGCCGGCAGCTGCCAGGCCGGGCCCGGTCGTGCCAGGTCAGCAGGTTCATCAGGGCCGCATGGGTCATCACCGCGCCCTTGGGAGCGCCGGTGGACCCAGACGTGAAGATCGCGTAGGCCGCCGCGGCCGGATCGCCGGCCGCCCCCGGGCCGGCGGCGATCTGCTGGAGCGGCTGCCCGGGCTCGCCGGACGGCACCAGGTGGCAGCCCTCCGTGAGCCCGAGCAGCCGGGCGGTCGTGACGGGCGGTTCGGGGGGCCCGTCCGTCACGACCACGTCGATACCCGCCGTGCTGATCACGTGCTGGACGCGCTCGGCCGGGTCGGCCAGGTCGATCGGCACATAGGCCGCGCCGGTCCGCATCACCCCGAGCATCGCCGCCACGGCCTCTGGGGTGCGCGCCATGCGGATGCCGACGAAGTCGCCCTGGCCGACTCCCGTGTGGCGCAGCGCGGCGGCTGCCCGGGCCGCCATCGCATCGAGGGCTCGATAGCTCACCCGGCGGGCGCCGCAGACCAGGGCGACAGAGTCCGCCCGGTCACCGCGGGCGTGCCGCTCGACCAGTTCGTGGACGGTGCCCGGGGCCCTCCCCAAGGAGCGGGTGGCCTCAGCAGAGTGGTTCGGCATTACTGAAATCCTCGGCTCGATGTCGGGTCATGACGGCGGCTGATCCCTGCAGGAGGCCGGTGACAGGCGCTGCGCGCAAGGTGGCGGACCGATGGCGCAGCGGCGGCAGTTCAGGCAACGGATCCGGTATGAGGCCTAACGATCGCTTCGCCCGCGGTGAGGAAGACCGCGGTGATCGCGAAAGGATCTGCGGGTGAGCGAGCGGCCGGTGCAGCGCCGGTGGCGCGCCTGGCGGCGAGTTGCAGGCCCTCGCCGCCAAGGAGCCGGCTGAAGATGCCGCGCGCAGCGCACGGGCAGTGGTGCGGCGGCTGCCGCCTTCGCCGACAACGCGCACCTCGACCGCACCCTCCGCCGCATCCGCTACCGCCACTACCGCCACTACCGCCCCGCCCTCCGGCACCAGGCCGACGAGGCCCGGGGTCCCGCTACGAAGCGCCTCTTCAGACCAGCGGTTCGTACACGGCGGAGGGGAAGTAGTCCTCCCTGGTGCCGTCCCGGCGGATGTCCCAGGTCGAGCAGTGCAGGGAGCCGCCGTACTCGAAGACGTTGCGAAACGGCACGGTGAGCACCTCCAGCCCCTGATCGGCCAGCAGGTCCTGGAGCGGCTTCTCCTGCTCCTCGCAGATCACCGTGGTCGGGGAGAGGCTGAGCACGTTCATCGACAGCCACTTCGAGGACTGGCAGTACAGGGGCATCTCGTCGTTCGTCAGCACCGGCTCCGGCGCCTGGATCAGCTCCCAGCCGTTGTCCGTGAACAGCGACAGCTCGTCCTGCCGGATCGGCCGGTCGGGGTTGGTGAGGACCAGGCCGGGGCGCAGCGGCACGAAGGTGCAGTCGATGTGGGAGGGGAAGTAGTCCAGCGGGAAGTGCACGGGGTGGACACGGAAGCCCTTGGGCTCCAGGACCCGCTTCAGCCAGCGGATGCCCGCGCGGTTGGTCGTCATCGACTCCTGGACGATGATGTCCCGGCCGAACCGGCTCATGTCAGCGGCGTCGAAGACGACTTCGGCCTGCGTGATGCAGAACTCCGAGCTGTGCATCCGCCGGTGGCGCTCATCGACCGGCCACTCCCAGAAGTCCTGCCGGTACATGGCATCGGACATCGTCGGCTTGGGCGCCACCGTCCATCCGACCCTGGGGTCCGCCTCCCAGTACTCGTACACCAGGTGCCGGTAGGGCTCGTACTCGAAGTACCGCGCGCGGCGCGACATCGTCGCCTCGACGATCTCGTTGCCGACCGTGATCATGACGTCCCGGGGGCACACCGCGCAGTACTGGTTGGCGACCTCGAAGTGAGGGGTGCGCAGGGCCCTGCCGAAGTCGTGCCGGCCGGGGCGCCGCACGCTCACCCCACGGGACTCCAGCAGCCGGGCCAGCCCGTCGAGTTCCGCATTCGCCTGCGCCACCGCCTCCGCGGACTTGCCTCCGGTGGGGAACGGGGCTCCCTCGCGGCCCCTGACCTGGGGCCTGTTGCCCGGCTCGGTCGGCTCGAAGCACGCGCCGTCCGCCGAACCGACGACCACCTCTTTCAGGTGGTCCCACTCGTTCCAGGAGTTCACCACCGGTGTACCGGCGATCGCGGTCATGGCAGCCCTTCCGTCGTTGTCTTTCCTGCGCCATCCGCAGGCTGTGTGGGGGTGGGGGGGCACGCGGTGCCGGGCGGGTCCTTCCGGTCAGCCCGGCAGCCGCAGGAACCGGTGCCCCGCCCGGTCCTGGAGCAGCCTGCGCGTACAGGCCACGTAGACCGACTTCTCCGGGGCGACCAGGTCCACGGCACGCACCCGGTCGACGCCGCACAGGCCCTCGACGAGCCGAGGCAGGCTCGCCGTGTCGAACCACTGCTCCACGAGCATCCGCCGGAACGCGTCCGGGGAGTTCTCCACCGGCTTGCCGGTGAGCGGAGAGACCACGGCCGCCTCCGCGGTGCGGAACTCCCTCTCCTTGAGGAGATCGGTGAACTCCTGCGGCCCAGGCACCGCGTAGGGGCAGTGCTCGGCCCGGTCGATGGTGTCCATGACGGACACTCCGAGCTTGTTGAGCAGCGGGCCGATCGTCTCCGGCTCGGTGTTGCGCATGCTCACCGCTACCAGGCCGCTGCCCAGGTCGACCGAGAGCCAGGCGGACTCCTCGCGCATCCGCAGCGCCTCGGTCAGCCGGCGCGCGTCTCCCTGCGATGAGGCGAGGACCGTCAGCGTGGAGCCGCTGCGGCGCACCCGGTTCGCGGCGATCTGCCGGGAGTTGATCTCCCAGATGAGCTGGAAACAGGTCTCCTCGGTGATCGCGCCTGCGGCCAGCAGCGCGGGCAGGCAGCCCGCGCTCATCCCCCCGTACGCCGCCCAGCGGCCGTTCTCCCGCTCCGTCCGCCGGATCACCGCCACGGCGAGCAGCGCCTCGTGCACGGTGGAGGCCAGACCGGTGCTGCCCTGGTCCCGGTCCACCTCGTCGGGGTCGAACCGGCAGCTGCGGGCGGCGAGTTCGAGGTGGCCGTCGCGCCGGTCCAGGACGGCGGATACGGCGGACTCGGTGAGCGGCACCAGCCCGGGCAGGACGAGGGCCCGCTCAGACGCCATCGAGAACCCCGCCGACTTCGGGCCGCAGCCCGCACGCCGGGTCCAGCTTCATGGACTTCACCACGAAACCGGAGGGCTCCAGCACCACGTAGGAGTCCAGCTCCAGGCCGTGCAGGTAGTCGAGCACGCCGCGCCAGTCAAGGACCGCGGTGTACTGCTCCTTCGTCAACTGCCAGACGGCCTCACCACTGGTGTAGGGGCGGCAGTCGTTGATGCTGACCAGCGGAACCGTCGTATTGCCGAAAGGGTCCTTGAACGTCCACTCCTTGGTGAACGACTCCTGCACGTCGCCCATCAGGTCGCAGTGCCCCGGGAAGCTGTAGGGAATCACCTTGAACAGGGCGCCGGCCCGCATCAGCGCCGGCTTCATCGCGTCGATGTCCGACTCGCGGCAGGCCGCGATGAACTGGTTGCCCGAGACCACGACCGACATGTGGAGCAGGGATTCCATGCCGTCGGCGCGCAGTGCGTCGAACACCTTGACGTGATCGCCGTTGTAGAAGAAGACGCTGCGGTAGTCGGTGGGGCCGAAGGCTTCGATCTCTATCGCGGCCATGGTGTTGGACATCCGCACGATGTCCTCCAGCGACACCCAGCCCGCGGCCGCGGCCGCGCTGAGGTATCCCAGGCTGATGCCGGTGACGCAGACGGGTTGCATGTCCCGCCGGCGCACCTCCTCCCGGTAGCCGGCGATTCCCATGATGTTGATCAGCGGGCGGCGGAAGCGGGGGTCGTTCGCCTCCTCCTCCGTGCCGTCGCGCAAGATGGCGCGGAAGTCCATGGAGAGCGTGTCACTGGCCAGGTCCAGCAGGATCCGCAGCGCTTTCGACTCCAGACAGCGTTGGCGCATGTCCGCGTCGAGGAAGACCTGGGACGGAAAGATGTAGGCGCCGGTGCCGATCACAGCGAGAACCCGTCGTCGACGACGATGACTTCGCCGTTCACCGCGCAGAAGTCGGGGCCGGTGATCTGCCGGATGACCGAAGCCACCCGGCGGGGCGCCAGCAGCCGCTCCATGTAGTCGGGGCCGCCCATGATCTCCTCGAGGGCCTCCGGGGGGACGGTGCTCAGCTGCCCGCTGTCCCTGATGGGGCCGGGTGAGACGGCCGTGCACCGGACCCCGAGCTTGCCCCACTCGCGGGCGAATCCCCGTGTCAGCGCCTCGATGGCCGCCTTGCTGGTGATGTATCCGATCGCCCCCACGATGTAGCGCTTGGTGAGGATCGACGACACGTTCACCACGCTGCCGCCGCCGGTCGCGGCCATCGCCTGCGCACCGACCGAGCTGACCTGGTAGGCGCCGAAGATATTGGCGTCGATGACCGATTTGAACTGCTCCGCGTTGGAAACGGTGGCCACGGCGGCGTGATTGGTGACTGCGCAGTTCACGACCACGTCGCACGGGGTGATGTCGCCGAGCAGCCGGCGCACGCTCGTGGCCCGGGGGTCGGGGTCGGGCAGGGTCAGCTGGTGGACGACCGGTGTCCCGCCGTGCTCGCAGACCGCGGCGGCCGTCTTCTCGGCCGCGTCGCGCCGGTCGTGGTAGGTCAGATGCACCCGTTCCGCCAGCGGCGCGAACTCGCACGCCACCGCCTGCCCCAGACCGCTCGTGCCGCCGACGACCAGCACGTTGCGGTAGGCCGCCGCTTCCGTTTCGCCCATCATCCTTCTCCGCTCACACGGTCCGCGATGACGCGGATGTCGATACGCTGTGCCATGGCTTCGGCGCGCTCCGCCAGCCGCCCACGGTCCAGCCGGCGACCGACGCGAGGCTGGTAGTGCGGATACGGCCGTTCGTACTCTTGTCTGGTGAGGGCCGTCTTGACGGCCGGCACGGTGCCGTGTGCCGTCTGGAAGTAGTCGCGGCACACCGCTTCGAACGGCAGGCCGTCGCCGTCGCTGAGCGCCAGGTTCAGCGTGGCGTCGTTGTGGAGACCGGCCGTGAACTCGACACGGCGGCAGTTCATGACGTCGAAGAGGTAGTCGACCAGCAGCACGGCCGCCTCGATGCCGATCCCCGTTCCCCACAGGCGCTGTTCACCCGTCGCGCCGCCGACCTCGTACACGCCCTCCCCAAGGCGCCACCAGTGGACGAGCCCCACAACGGTGCCCCTGGTGTCCGTGACCAGCGCGGCGCGTCCCCCGTCGGCTTCGACGGCCGCATACCGGGACTGCCGGACCAGCATGCTGGACGTTCCTCGCAACAGTGCCTCGCACTCCGTGGCGCCCAGCCACTGAGCCACCGTGCCCAACTCGGCCTCGGAGAGCGGATGCAGCTCGCACAGCAGACCTTTCATGGCTTGCGCCACTCGCCTGCGAGCTGTTCGTGCAGGGCCTGGAGCGTGGTGATGCCCTCGACCTTCAGGTCGTAGACCCTGTCCCCGTAGAGCGGAAGCAACGCCGACACGAAACGCAGGGTGTCCATCGACTCCAGGCCGTAGGTGCTCTCGCTGCCGAAGACGACGGTGTCGTCAGCCGGGCCGTGATCGCCCACCCGGTCCTCGAACATCGAGACGAAAACCTCACGCAGTTTTTCCACGGTCACTCCACACTGATGTCGTTCGGCAGCTTGAAACACATCGAGCCCCACAGGAACCCGGCGCCGATGGCCCCCAGCACGATGAGGTCGCCCTGTCCGGCCCGGCCGTCGACGGCGAGCCTGCGCAGGGCGGTGAGCGGCGAGGCGGCGCCGGTGTTGCCGAGAGCGTCGGCGGTGACGGCCACCCGGTCCGGGTCCGAGCCCACCGCGTGCCCGATGAGCCGCACCAGCCTGGCGCTGGCCTGGTGCAGGGCGAACCCGCTGACGTCCGGCACCTCGACACCGGCCGCGGCCAGGGTCTCGGCAATCGACTTGGGAACCCGGGTGGAGGCCTCCCGCAGCACGACCCGGCCGTCCATCTGCAGGTACTGGCTGTGCAGTTCACGCCCGATCACGGCACGCTCGTGGGCCAGCTGCGAGGGCGATGCCATGTGGACGGCGTCGGAGAAGGCGTTGCCGAGGTCGTAGCTGAGCAGCCCCGCGGACGCCTCGGTCTTGCTGAACACCGCGGCCGCCGCGGCATCACCGAAGAAGATGCGGGTGGTCCGGTCGTACGGGCCGGTGGCGCGGGAGAAGCCTTCGGCACAGACGACGAGGGCGTTCTCCAATCCCGGCTCCTGCACGAGGCACGCCGCGGTGTAGATCGCGTACACGGAGGACGCGCAGGCGTGCTGGGTGATGTCCACGATCCGCGGGCTGGCGATGCCCAGCCGGTCCGCGATGATGACGCCGAGCGAGGGCATCAGCCAATCAGGGGTCGTACTCGCCACGACGAGAACGTCGACGTCCCTGGCCTCGAGCCCGGCGAGCGCAAGCGCCCTGTCGGCCGACTCGACCGCGAGCTCGGTGATGTTGTCGTTGTCTCCGAGGAACCGCCGCTCCCGGATACCGGTCTTCTCCTCGATCCACTCCGGCGTGGTGTCCAGCACCTCGCACAGTTCGGCGTTGGTGACGACCCGGTCGGGCAGAGCCAGGCTGACACTGCGCGGACTGACCGGGGCGAGTCCCCATCTGGGCACGAGGTCTCCTCTCGTAGGGTGATACACCGACCCGCGCCGGGGTCAGCGGCCGTCGCTGGACGTACTCGCGGACAGCTCCGCGCCCTCGGCGGCGCTCTCGGTGCCCCGCGGATCCATCACGTGGGGGGAGCCATGGTGTTTCCTCCTCATACCGCCCACGACGTGCCGTCGTGGGACACCGTGAGGTCTTGGAGGGTCTTCTTGCGGACGCGGCGCAGGAGCTCCTCGCGGTGCATCCCGTCCGGCCGTTCCCCGATCGGAAAGGCAGCGAGGTCCGCGCAGCAGACGACGGCCGGCCAGTACCGTCCGTCGATGAAGAAACGGTCCTTCAAAACGCCCTCTATCTCGAAGGCGGAGTGCGTGGCGAGGTAGTCGAGCAGCACCTCGTTGTAGGTGGCGACCAGCAGTTCCACCCGCCTGGCCTCACGGGCGCGCAGCAGGAAGGACATCGCCCGCCCGATCGAGAGCTCGGCCAACCGGGGCGTCCACGCCGCGTCGTCGCACGAGGTGACGTTCAGCCGGAAGAATCCCGGGGTCTGGCCGGGGGACCAGGTCACCGCGCCGACCACCTGGTCCGAGACCCGGACGATGAGATGTGAGGAGCGCTCGTCCTGTACGACGCGCCGTCGCCCGGCTGCGGTGCGCCATACCGGTCCCTCCGTGGACACGTAGGAGAAGGGCTGGGAAATCGCTCTGTCGAGCATTTCCTCATCCGCCACGGAAACCACGGGAATGAATGCGAATTCCGGTTGAACCGGCCTGCCTGTTTCACTTCCGGTCATGCCCGCTCCTCTATTGCCGACCTGGGGCTTCCGCTCCGGAATGGAGCCGCCGTCGAGAGCGGCAGCCCGTCACTCAAGCGCCTCGGCGCACTCGCTCTGGGCCGCGGCATCAACACGGATCTGATTATTTTTTCAGGGGGTGGTGTGTGGACGCGGACGACATGGCGCATCTCCGCGTCCACACACCCAAGTCACCGCTTCGAGCGGCGATCAGCTTCAGCAGGTGCTGCTGCCGGTGCTGGCCGGAAGCTCGACGCCCTCGGCGACGATCTCCTCGCCCTGCAGCTCGAGAATGTTGGTCAGGTCCATGGCCATACCTCCTTTCTGGGTATCGGTGAGGCCGCTCGGATTGGCGGCCCCCGCTTGGGGGTGCCCCATCCGGGCGGGGCCCGGTGGGGTCGGTGGCGGCTGCGCTTCAGGCCGGTTCGGCCGGCGCGGCGCGCGGGTCCTGGGGGTGCCGGGAGGGGCGGACGCGGGACAGTGGCCGCGTGCGCCGAACGCCCGCTCCACGCGGTGCGCGGTCATCATGGCGATGGTTCCCGGGTTCTTTTTCATCCGCGCCTCCCGGGGACGGCTCGGTGGCACGTGCTGACGGCGGGCGTGGCCTGCGGGAGTCAGCCGCGAGATCGCAGACTGTCCTCATCCTCACGGATGGCGCATGGAAAAAGCTCCCTGGCTTCTTCGCCGTCTGCGGCAGACAGTGAAACAGCGAAACCGCATGCTTTTCTAAGGCTGACATTTCAACTCCTTTCCCTTCAGGGCCGTTCGCCGACAGGTAAGAATCTAGGAGTCGGGATTCGGAGAGTCAAGCACGTGTGCGAGATTATCTGAAAAATCGAATCCGTCATGGAATTTCTCGAATTCGGGCATGCGGAATTACCGGCGGACACCTGAATTGACGCACCGGAAAAGGCTGAAGGGGGGAGGTTTCATTGGTGCTTGATAAGCTCCGCTGCCCGCTCAGGTGTTGCAGCCGGGACAGTTGAATCGGGCCCCCGCATCTTGCGTGCAAAGGCGGGCGAAGCCCAGAGCCGGTGAGCAGTGCTCGACCCGGTTGATGCTGGGCATGACGTACCCGCCACGTCGCCTATCTCGGCGGCGGCTTGGGGGAGTGCCGGCTCGGCGGCGGAGACGGCGTGCACGCCCCGTCGCAGCCGCACGGTGACCTTGGCCCACTCGCCCTTGTCCTGATGCCGGGCGCGCCACGATCGCGGCGCAAGTCCTCAGGCGCCAGCGCCCCCGGGCAGCGCAAGCCGCCAGGGGCGATCATGTGCCGGTCTGGTGTCACGCGGCAGGGCCGCAGGGCAGCTCTGCCGCGTGATTCCGGGTGCCGCCGGCCTCCCCGAGGCCTTGGCTGCGCCCGAGTGGAACGTTTTTGTGGTCCCTGCTGGACAGCGCGCCAACGCGACGTGATCGCGCTGGGCGATGGCGCAGCGGAATCACCCGGGCAGGGCGCTTCCCTGCGCGGCCAGCTCGCGCAGGAGGCGGTCGAGAACGCCAGGGGCGATGTGGCGCAGACGGTGGTGGCGGTAGCGTCTCGGCCGCTGCCGCCTGGGGGGATGGGCATGCCGCAGGAAGGCTTCGAGTCCCACGACAGCGGGCCGGTACCGGGCGGGGTTCTTTGCACGGCGGTGGCCCTGGCGGCGTCCTCGAAGGACACGCTCGTACATCGGTCTTCCGGATCGGTGATGCGCGGGAGGGTTTCCGCGCCGATGACCAGGATGGCCTCGAGGCCGTCGGTCCTCAGCAGGCGGCTGGCGGGCAGCGGTCCGCAGGCTCCGCCCGCGCGGGCCGCCTGGTGGCTGTCCAGCGGCCGGTCCCGGCCCGCGCCGAGCTGCTCTTCCATCGTCAGGACCGTTGAGGCAAGCGGCTGGCCGGGCGTGAAGGCGGCCACGATGATGACGTCGGCATCGGCCGGGCGTGCCCGTGCCCGCTTGAGCGCAATGCGCGCCGCGGCGACGCACGACTGCCAGGAGCGCACGCCTTGTTCCCGGCAGCGACGGCTGCGCATGCCCTTTCTTCGTGGGGCGATTTCTTCATCGCTCGTGTCCAGGCCCGGGGCCAGCACGTGAGGGGACAGGGACCGGCCAGGGGCCATGGCGGCGCTACCGACGATTCCAGTCGGTGCACCAAGCCCACTGGTCGGGCTGTTGACAGGCGGGTGGGTGGGAGGCCGGATGGTGGATGTCACGCTTCCTCATATCTTCGTGGCACGGGCGTAGGAGAGCCGGGCTCTGTCGCGGGAGGCTGGTGCGTGGCACGATGAAATGGCCAGTTCGGGGGACGTCATGGCGCCGATCCCCGGCCTTGAGCAGGTGCAGCCCCCTACGGCTGCACCTGCTCACGCGTCGACGGACCTGCTCTCGGTGAAGGGCAGGAAGGGGGCGGCCGAGGTGGCCGCTGACACGGCCAGCAGGACGCCGGCCGTGCCCGTGGCCAGGTCCATCGAGAGCCGCAGATTCTTCACTCCGGGGAAGGCCGCCTCCCCGTGGTAGGGGATGGCATGCCAGTGCAGGCGCTGGAGGTGCCGCTCGGCCAGGGAGCGCGGGTTCGGGCCGCTCTCCTGCGCGCCGATGCGGGCCACGGTGGCGAGCAGTCCCGCGCGCCCTCGGAACAGCGAGGACTGGACGACATACTCGGGTGAGCACGCGCGTACCAGTTGGGGCAGGCTCTCGGCGAGGCGGGCGTCCGCGTGGTGCTGCAGGACCTCGTGGGCGACCAGGGCGATGCCCGCACTGCCCGTGTCGAGGTAGCCGAGGGTGCGCACGCCGGGCTCCTCGTACTGCAGGGAGCCGTCAGACTGGGTCACCAAGGAGTCCAGGTCGAGGCGGAGCGCCCGCACGGCAAGGTCCAAGTACCGCTCGTCGCCGTCGTATTGGTGGCGGCGCAGCATCAGCAGGGCGGCTCCCGACCAGCCGTGCAGCAGCCCGGCCTCATGCCGCTCGCCGGAGCGCGTGGCGGAGCCGATGGCGGCGGCGACCTGCTCGGTGAGGGCGGTGGCCCGTTCCAGATAGGCGGCCAGGGCGTGCCGTTCGCCCAGGTGCTGCAGGTTCAGGGCGATGCCGCTCAGCCCCGAGTGCAGGCCTGGAGCCCGTGGCAGCTCGGCGTCCAGGACGTGCCGTTCCATCAGGTCCAGGGCCGTGTCCGAGTAGCCGAGCTCGTCGAGGGCGTAGGCGATGCCGGAGGCGCCCTCGTAGAAGCCGGGGCCCGGTTCGCGCAATGTCCGCGCACCGTCCACCAGCCACTGCTCGAAGTGCGGGAAGCGGCCCTGCCCCGAGGCGGCCAGGGCCCACAGGACACCGGCGGCGCCATGGGCGAATCCGTGTCCGCCGGCCTCCGTGGCGAACTGCTCGGGGTCTCCGGGAAAGAGCCGGTCTGTCCGGTCGGGAGTGGCCGAGCGCACGATGGCCCGCGCCATGGAGGAACAGACCGGCTCCCAGTCAGTGACCTTCTCATCCAGTGGTACGCGCAGCGGTCCCGCACAGGCCGCGGGGAGGTCGATGCGTTCGTGTGCAACGTCGAGCTCGGACAGGATGTCGGCGCCCCAGCCGGGCGGAACAGGGAAACCGTCCTCGATGATGCGGACCAGTTCCTGGGTCTTGGCGTGGGTGAGCCGGGTCAGGGAATTGAGCAGGACGAAGGCCCCGATGCGCACTGCCGCCAGGCCGTGCCAGTCGATATCCGCGCCGCGCTTGCCGCGGCTGGCGAACCCGGTTGCGCCGAGACCGGGCTGATAGGCGCGCTCGGTGATGTCACGGGCGAACTCGAAGTCGATCAGGCGCACGGAGTCGTCGTCCTGGACCATCACGTTGCCCGGGTGGAGGTCGCCGAAGACGACGCCGGCCGCGTGGAGTTCCTCGACGGCCTTCGCCACGGCGTCGCACACGCGCAGCGCGCGCTCGGTGAAGCGCTTCAGGCTGTCCGCGTCGGGCGGCGCGGTGGGGTTCTCGCGCAGCAGCCAGGGGCTGTTGCACGCCGTCCATTCCGTCAGGGGCTGGCCGGCGACGAAGTCCTGCGCCAGGAAGTGGTGTCCGCTGATGACGAAGTAGTCGAGGCATTGCGGGACGCAGGACACGCCCTGCAGGCGGGTCAGGGCCCAGTGTTCGCGTTGCAGGCGGCGTACGGCGTCTTCTTGGTGGCGGTCGAGTCCCGCGTGCGGTCGCGCCTCCTTGAGCACCACGGTGCGTCCGTCCGTGGTGCGCTCGGCCTCGTACACGCCGCCGCCGTTGGAGAAGTGCAGAGCCCTGCGCACCCGGTAGGGGTGCTCGCCCCCGCCCCCCTTGCGGGCGGCCAGTTGTGCTTCCAGGAAGGGGGGCAGGCGCGCCCAGGACGGCGGGGCGAAGACGGGTCCCCTGCGGTCGGGCTCCAGTCTTCCGTCGGGGGCGCGGTAGGCCTTCACCTGCCGGCCGGTCGCATCGAGGCAGTGCATGTCGCGGAACGCGCCGTAGCGGACGTAGAGCGGTCCCTGCTCCCAGCGCAGATCGCTGAGGATGTACGGCCCCTCTGCTCCTTCGAGTTGCCCGCCGAGGTCTTCCAGCAGACGCCGGAGCTCGTCTTCGTCCTGCGGGTAGATGGTCATCATCTTGCCGCTGGCGCCACGGGGGGCGTACTTGAAGTTGAGCGCGAGATGGGTGTTGCGGCTGCCCAGGTACTTGAACGCGATGCCGTGCGCCACGCAGTAGTCCCAGACGGTTTCCGCGAGCCGGTCGGCGTTGTCCAGCGTTGCCGAGACGTGCACCTTCCAGCCCTGCTCGGGCATGACATGACGGTCTGGCCGCATGACCACCCAGAAGCCGCGGTCGTCTCGCGACCAGCCCTGTGGCACGGCCCGCTCGGCGAGGGCCGGGCGGGCGTCGGGTAAGTATCCGCGGCCTTCGCGCCAGCGCGCCACGTCGTCGTAGAAGACCGGGTCGGCAAGACAGTAGAGCTGCTGGAACTCGAACACAGGAAACCATCCGGGGTCGGGGGCCGATACGGTGCGGCAGAGGTCCCGTGCCGCTCAGGTCGTAGCTGGCGCGTCAGCCCTGACGGGCTCGCGGGCGGTGGCCGGCTCGGCGGGTGCGGCCATGGCCTGCCGCTGCTGTTCCAGGAGCCTGAGCACGGCCCAGAGCGGGGGTGCCATGAGGACCTTGTCCCCGCTGGTGGAGCTGCGGCCCGGCTGTCCTGGGGCGACGCTGGTGTTGGGCCGCTCGCCCAGGCGGCGCAGGTTGTCCTGCAGGGCAGGGTTGAGTTCCGCGTGGGGCGGCAGCGAGGGGGCTATGACCACGGGGGCGCGGGTGCACTGCAGCGCCATGAGGACGGGAGTGTTGGCGGCTCCCGCGGCCATCCGGGAGATGAAGTCCATGCCTGCGGGGTAGACGGCGACGGCATCCGGCCAGTCGGCGAGGCGTACGTGCAGGGCGCTGGTCTCCGGCTGGTCCGGCCACACGTCCGCGATGACTTCGCGGCTGCCCATGACAGTGAGCCCCTCGCGGCTCACGAAGCGCTCAGCGCTGCGCGTGAGGGCCAACTGGACATCCAGATCGGGGTAGTTCACATGCAGCCAGTTCATCCAGAACGGAAGATGCATCACGGCCAGAGCGCCCGTTCCCACGATCAGCAGCCGCTCGGCCCCCAGGGCGGGTGCGGGCTTCTTGGCTGAAGCGCCGGGTGCGGCCTTGGCGGAGGTGTCGTCGGACGACATAGAGTCCCTCTCTCAGCGGCGAAGGAGACGCTTGTGAGCGGAGGCGATGCCACCCGGCCTTCGACTCATGAGCGAACTGAAGGGATGACGATTGATACATCAGAAGAGCTGGCGACAGTGGGAGGCTAGGTCGGCCCCCTCGGAGCTGTCAACTGGTGTGCATTTCAACTCCTCCAGGCATCCACACCAGTGTGCTGCTACGATGGCGGTGCTCGTCGCGAGGGAGGGGTAGCCATGCCCGATGCCACCGCTTCGCCGAAGCGCACCCTCGCCGACAAGCTCAATCACCTGTTCCGCACCGTGGTTCCGGCGGGACGCGAGCCGTACAGCACAGAAGAGGCTGCACAGGCGATCACTGCGACCGGGGTCTCGATTTCCGGAAGTTACATCTGGCTGTTGCGCAAGGGGCAGCGGGACAACCCGACCCTGCGCCATCTGGAAGCGCTGGCGAAATTCTTCGGCGTCCCGCCGGCGTACTTCTTCGACGATGAGACATCCCGAAGCGTCGACGAGGAACTCGCGCTCCTCGTCGCGCTGCGTGGTGCCGGAGTACAAGACGTGGCCCTGCGCGCGGCAGGTCTCTCCCCCGAGAGCCTGAGCTCGATCGCTGAGGTGATCAAGCGGGTGCGCGAGCTGGAGGGCCTGTCCACCGACCCCTCGCTCTAGCGTGCACCGGAGACCAGAGGCGCAAGTAGCCAGCGTCTTTCTCTCTCGCGGGGCCTTGCGCTGTTGAAGTCGTCTTGTCCGCTGCGGAGCCGGCCGGGCTGACACGGTGGGCGAGGCGGGCGAAGAGCGCGCAGCACCTGGCCCTCCGCGCGAAGATCGTGCTGCGGTGTGCCGAGGGCGGAACGAACAAGCGGGCCGCCGCCGAACGCGGGGTCAGCCAGCAGCCGGTGAACCTGGCGCTCCCCGGTCACTGACCTTGCTGCCGCGATGCCGTAGAGGGGCTGACAGGTGTTGGTTGCCGTTCGCGAGCACATCCCCACGCGGGCGGCCGAGTTGTTCGCCTCCGGACAGGACGACACGCAGGTGGCGAAGCAACTCCGCGTCAGTGTCCGCTCGGTGCGGCGCTGGCGCAGGACCTGGCGGGACGGCGGGGACCAGAGCCTGCGTTCCAAGGGGCCAGCTCGGGGCCGGCAGCCCGCCCCAAGCTGAGCGAGGCCCGATTCGCCGCCCTGGAGGCGGAGTTGGCCAAAGGGCCGGTTGCCCACGGCTGGAAGGACCGGACGTGGACTTTGGCCCGGACCAAGACGCTCATCGGGCGCCGGTTCCACCAGACCCTCACCCTGTCGGCCATCGCGCAGATGTTGCACCGCCACGGGTTCAGCCGCCAATGGCCGGCACGGCGGGCGCCGGATCGCGATGAGGACGTGGTCACCGGCTGGGTGAAGGACACGAGGCCGCAGGCGGAAGCGCCGCGGCGGCGCTCGGGGGCTGGATCGCCTTTGAGGACGAGGCCGGTTTCTCGATGACGCCGCCCACCACCCGCACCTGGGCCAAACGCGGCCACACACCGGTGATCCAGGTGCGTGGCCGGTCCCGGCGGCGCATCTCCGTCGCCGCACTGGCCTGCTACCGGCACGGCGCATGCTCCCGCCTGCTCTACCGGCCCCAGCGGCACGGCGACCGCAAGGAAGCCAGGCGCCGCGGCTTCACCCGGACCGATGACCGCGATCTGCTGATCGCAGCCCACCGGCTGCTCGGCGGCCCACGCGTACTGACCTGGGACGGCTTCAACGTCCATGAGGACGCCCGCATGCGGGCCTTCATCGACACGCCTTCACCGACCCCGACCGCCTCGCGCGAACTGCGGCACTCCTCAAGGACACACTGTTCACGGGAGACGGCCGACGTGGCCTTCGGCGATGAAGAAGCCGCCCCGCCACCAGCCCGGCGCCGGGGCAGAGGTGACCCTGCACTCACGTTCTTCGACTCATGATGGAACTCAAAGGCGGTTTCCCTTACGCTAGTTGAGTGACTGGCGGTGACGGACACCACTGCCGGCGTATGCGCGCCGTCAACTGATGCAAGCGTCACCGCGGTTGCCCGTCGCACCGGAGCGCAGCTCACAGGCCAGAACGGAGACGGCTATGGACAGCGAACACGGTCCGGCGGGGCACACGCTGGCCAGCAAGCTCGAGCACTTGTTCCGGACAGTCGTCCCACCCGGACGCGGGCCGTACAGCACAGAGGAAGTAGCCCAGGCCATCACGGCAAGCGGAGTATCGATCTCCAGCAGCTATGTCTGGCTGCTACGCAAAGGCCAGCGGGACAACCCTACAATGCGGCATTTGCAGGGGATAGCGGACTTTTTCGGAGTGCCTGCGGCGTATTTCTTCGATGAGCAGGTGGCAGCGGACGTCAGCGCAGACCTGGGGCTGCTCGTCGCACTCAAGGACACAGGCGTGCAGAGCGTCGCATTACGAGCAGCCGGCCTGTCATCCAAGAGTTTGCACTCGATCAGCGAAGTGATCGAGCGAGTCCGCGAACTGGAGGGGCTGCCCCAGGACGCGCCAGATCGCTGTCTCACAAACAGGGAAACACAAGACAGGAAGCGATCACCCTCATCTGGCGGCACGGCGCCCGATGAGAGAAATGGGGAGGATGCGTGAGCCTGTATGGCTTGCACCGCCGGTGCAAGGCTCTCATCCGCAGCCTGGATATACCGAGCCCGTTCGACGTGCATGCTCTGTGCCAAAACATCGCGCAACAGCAGGGCCGCCCAATCCAATTGAAGGCTCTCGCGATGCCCGCAGGCAGCCCTTGCGGGCTGTGGGTGTCCACGGCCACCAATTACTACATCTTCTATGAGAAACAGGCCAGTCCATTCCACCAGGAACACATCATCGTCCATGAGCTCGGCCATCTTCTGTGCGGCCACACCACTGCGGCAGTTATGACCGACGAGACGTCACGCCTGCTCATGCCAACCCTGAACCCGAACATGGTCGAAAGAATTCTGCAGCGCACCCACTACAGCACCCCGGAAGAAAAAGAGGCAGAAATGATCGCCTCACTGATTCTCCAGGGTGCCGAACGGGCTCCGGCAGAGCTGAACCGTCCTACACCAGAAGCCGACGAGACCATCAGAAGGGTGCAGCGCTTGCTGGTACACCGTCATGAGCGCCACCCACGAATCCGATAACGCATCCCATATGCGCCCCGACGATCTTCCATCATGAATTCAGTAAGGGAGCGAGTGGCGGTAGACCATGGCTAAATCCTCCAGACATGTTCACCAGGCACAGCGTAAAAGGTCGGCACAGCTGCTGGAGAGCTGCCGGAAAAGACTGGCGAGCCTGGAGCTTCCAGAGACGCCTGACATCCGGATGCTGTGCGAACACCTCGGTCGGCAACGAGGGCGCCCGATCCATCTCATCCCCGCGGCAATGCAGGCGCCCGATCCCTGCGGACTGTGGATAGCCGCCAACAATGCCGACTACATCGTTTACGAGGCCAACACCAGCAAACTTCACCAGGAGCACATCATCGCCCACGAACTGGCACACATGATTTGCTGCCATCGCGGCACTGGCGAACTCGACGAGGCCACCATGAACCAGCTGTTCCCAGGCCTCGGTCCAGAGCTGCTGCGCGACATATTCCGCCGTACCACCTACTCCGATGTACAGGAGGAAGAGGCCGAGATCACGGCCTCGCTGATCCTTGGGCGAGCCGATCGCTGCCCGCCCGAACGCACCTGGACAGTACCCCCCGGGACCGTCGGGACCGCCGCACGGATTGAGCGCTCACTGAAGAACTCCCCGACCAGAGCATCATGAAGGCAACCCGGTTCCAACCTACCTGCCTTTGGAGCTGCTGTGACCGGAGCCAAGAGCATCGTCTTCCCTCTGCTCGCCGCCTTATGCTGGGCGGCGTTCTTCTACAAATGCCGCGGCCTGAAACCGGGGCGGCGCGATCCAGCGCTGCTCGCACTATTGGCCGCTTTCGCCTTAAAGGGCACGGCCTTCGCGCTCGCAACCCCCGAAATAGCTCGGGCCGTCGACCGGCAGTCAGGCATATCTGACATAGCAGCACTGGCCATACACCTCCTCGGCGGCGTGGTCTTCAGCACCGCAGTACTCCTCGTGCTCCTGTTCTGGGCACACGAACCCGAACGGGCATGGCCGAAAGCCCAGTGGCGAATTTCCATCGCCGTGATCATGATGCTAGCCATGCTGTCGCTGTGGATCGTGGCCTCTTCCGAGGCGTCAGGGCGCTCAACGCACTATCTTCTGCAGAACATTCACCGGCCCGTGGTAGCCGCATACTCGCTCCTCTACGTAGGAGCCTTGCTGATAGCACTTTTCGAGATCGCTCGCCTGTGCTGGAGATACGCCAAAGTCGCGGGGGAACCATGGCTGCGCCGCGGCTTACGCCTCACCGCTGCGGGTGCACTGATCTATTCGATCAACTTTGTAAACCGAGCCTCGGCCATCGCCAGCGTACAATTCGACCTCCGCCCACTGGAGTGGGAAGTGCTGACCGTGCTAGGTGCAGGAATCGGCATACCACTCATAGTCGGTGGCCTCACCATGCCTTCCTGGGGCCCTCGCCTTTCGGCCCTGTATACCTGGTGGAACAATTACCGCGCCTACCGCAGCCTTGCACCTTTATGGCTCGCGATGCATCAAGAACTACCCGAGATCGTTCTGCATCCCCCAACTTCGACCCTGCCCAATCTGAACTATCGCTTGTACCGCCGGGCCATCGAGATCCGCGACGGACAGATCGCACTGCGCCCCTACATGAATCCTGAGACCGCCGTGCGGGCAGCCGAACTGGGCAGAGAAGCCGGATTAGTTGGCAATGAGCTACGGGCCGTGGTTGAAGCAGCCCAGCTGAAGGTGGCGCTCAAGGCCAAACTGGACGGAAGCTCCGTTCCAATCAATTCAAGCACCAGCAGCGACCATCCCGTTTCCTCCGAACTCTATGGTGGCGACGATCTGGCCAGCGAGACTGTTTGGCTGTCACGGATCGCGCGAGCCTTCGCACATTCACCGGTGGTCGCAGCATCGGTAAACGGTCGCTTCAGTTAGCGGCTACTTAGTTATGAAGGGGCACATCCGGGTGGTTTCCAGCGGCGCACAACAATACATACAGGGCCAGAGAACCTGGGCGGTCCGCGCTGCGCGGCTGTTCGACGGACATGCGTTGCGAGCGGGGCGCCCGCTGGTGCTCATTGAGGATTCACGCATCGCCGGTGTCGATATGACAGGGGCGGTCCCCTCCGCGGATCTGCCCGTTGTGGATCTCGGTGATGCCACGCTGCTGCCCGGGCTCATCGACTCCCACGTACACCTCGCCTTCGACCCCGACGACCGGTCGAAGCAGGCGATGGCGGACGAGGACGACCAGGCCACCCTGTCACGTATGCGCGCCCACGCCGGGCAGCAACTGGAGGCGGGCGTCACGACCGTGCGAGACCTCGGCGACCGTCACTTTCTCGCTGCATCGCTCCGGGACCGCTACGCGGCAGGAACGGAGACGGGCCCGGAGATCGTCGCCGCCGGGCCGCCCATCACACGAACTCGCGGACATTGCTGGTTCCTTGGCGGTGAAGCCGACGGCATCGCCGCCCTGGAAGCCGCAGTCGAGGAGCGCATCGCCCGCGACGTCGACGTGGTCAAGGTCATGGCAACCGGCGGTGTGA
This sequence comes from Streptomyces sp. NPDC021622, assembly GCF_040640795.1. Lineage (NCBI taxonomy): Bacteria > Bacillati > Actinomycetota > Actinomycetes > Kitasatosporales > Streptomycetaceae > Streptomyces > Streptomyces sp. NPDC021622. Next base: position 5,316 of record NZ_JBFACK010000023.1, on the reverse strand, counting down.
CCACTCCCGGATGGGGACCGCACCAGTCGCAGTACTCACGTGACGAACTGGCCGCGGTGACCCGGGCCGCCCATGCACACGGCAAGCCAGTCACCGCGCATGCGCACGGCCGACAGGGCATGGCCGATGCCGTCGCGGCCGGCGTCGACGGCCTCGAGCACGCCTCGTTCTTCACCGAGGACGGTGTCGAGCCTGACTGGAAGATCGTCGCAGCCGCGGTGGAGGCAGGCATCTTCATCGGCGCCACCGAAGCCTGGCTGCCGACAGGCGCGATGGTCGCACCGCACATGGCCGAGCGCGTGGCGCAGCGCGCCGAGAATTTCGCGCGGATGCATCGCGAGGGAGCGCGGCTGGTCTGCTGTTCTGATGCCGGAGCCGGCCCCCGCAAGCCCCACGGCGTGCTCCCGTACGGCGTCATCCACTTCGGCTCCCTCGGCCTCACCAGCACCGAGGCTCTGGCTTCGGTTACCTCCCTCGCCGCACAGGCGTGTGGGCTGGCCGAACGCAAGGGGAGGATCGCCGTCGGCTACGACGCCGACCTCATCGCAGTGCCCGGCAATCCCCTGCAGGAGCTGGAGAGACTGCTCGACGTCCGCACCGTGATCCGAGCGGGAAGGACATTCAAGGGCCCGGAAATGAAGGGTGAACGCCGGTGAGGTGACTCCGGGCCACTCTCGAATAGCTCTGAGCAGTGCCTGGGGTACCGGTTGTGAAGATCGCTGCCCGGCGGTTCGGCGGTTCAGGGTGTCTACGCAGCCAAGGCCTGGTGCAGCCTGGGCCACACCCCCACCTGGCTCATCGGCGGCGCCGGAGTCCAGTTCGCCATCGGCTGAGCACCCCCCGGCTGCCGGCCGCGTCCTGCCGTCGGCGCGGTTGCCATGGGAGGCGTAGGACTTGTCGTCGGCGACCCCCTCGGGGTGAGAGCGTGGGCGTCCGATCAAGTCGCGGTCCCAGATCTTCTCCAGAACGGGAATGAACGCAGCGCTGCCAGAGTCCTGTCCGGCGTGTCAGAGTCGAACCGGGCCGCAGAGCGGGCCTGTTCCAGTGGCGTCGAGCCCGGAAAGGCCCCGGGCTTGCGCAACAGAGTCTCCAGGCAGTGATCCAGCACGAGCCGGGAGCCGCCCCGGCCGCTGAGCCGTTCGTGGCTGGCACGGTTGGGCTTGGGCGCGGGCGCATTCACGGGTGCGGCGCGGCACCGGCGGCGCACCACACAGCCGAAGTCGCCTACTACAACTGCCATGCCCACCGAGCCCATCCCGGCTCCTACTACCTGGTGAACACCAGAGGAGCGCACCGCTTGGACGACATCTTCGGCCTTGCCGCCACAGCAACCAGCAGCGAAGCCAGTGAGGGAACACCACACAGGCTCCGCCAACAGCCGCACCGGCATGAGGCGGCCTGACCTAGGGCAGACATCACGCCCGAGTCCTACGTGGCGCTCTCGCCACTGCGTTCCAGATGTTCTTCGCGAGCCCAGTTGAGGCCGAGTTCGGCGAGTTGCCCCAGCTGCCCGGTGTCGAGGCCGGTGCGGCGTTGGCGGGCGGTGTGCAGACGCTGGCGGAGCCGGATCTCGATACCGTCGATGGTCACCGTGTGCGTGGGGTCGACGATGTGGCGGCCATACTCGTCGACGAGCGGCCCGACATGGTCGAGGTGACGCCGAGCAGCCTCGACGAGCAGCTGGAAGCGTTCACCCCGGCTGCGTCTGCGCCCCGCCACTCGCGACTGCCCCTTACTGGCGTTCCCACTTCCAGCGCCGAGGCCTTGGAGCGTGTTCTGCGCGGTGCCGGCTACCTCGATACCTGCGCCCGCCCCGGTCGAGGTGAAGCCGATACCACGCCGACGGAGCTCGTCCTGCTGCTCGGGCCGCAGCGACATCCACCGGGCGAGCTGTCCCGCGACCCATTTCCCGAGGTCTTCGCCGCCGTAGCGGCGTGTGCCTGCCAGGAGTTCGCCGGCATGGCCGCCGTCACCCAAGTAGAGGTCAATCAACGAGAGATGACGTTGCCACCCGGCGTTCCACGGCCCGGCCGTGCGCCACGGCACCCCAAGCGCATCAAGACCGCCGACGCGCCCAGGCCACCGCTGACGGAAGGAGTCTCGTCGGCAGTCAGTCATGATCCTGCCGATCCCATGCACCACCCCACCAACCTCGACGGTCTCGTCGCGACGAGGCAGGAGATGACGGTGCCGGACGGCATACACCTCAATGGCCCGCCACACCTCCTGCCAGGCGTCTTCGCGGGGCGCCCACTCAATGCCGAGCTCTTCCAACTGCTCGGCAACATACGGATCGAGCCCGCCGGCCCGATACGCCTTGCGCCAGGCCCCGACCTGCACCCCAAGCAGGACACCGCCTTCACAGTGGCCGCGCGGGACCTTCAGATGCCCCGTACGGCCCCGGTACCGACGGGCGACGTCAAGGGCACGCGCCTGGTCGTCCCCCAGCCCCTCGCGCACGCGTAGCTGCACCCATCGGGCGATCTCTTCGGGCGCCCGCTCGGCCAGCACAAACCGAAGTACCCCACCCCGGCCGCCACCCCCGGTCCCTGCACCCTCGCCCCCCTCCCTCACACCCGCCCCCTGCCGATGGGGGACGCGCGGGGTAGCGATTTGGTCGATCAGCGTCTCGCTGTGAGAACGCAACGCACGCAATAGAGCCAGGAGAGGGTCCCAGGCGGGACCATACAGATCCGCCCGGCTACCCGGCTCAAGATGCACGACAGGAACCACGATTGTGGCGACCTTCTCCGCCAGCCCCGCCGACGAGCCCGAACACCCACCGCGCTCGGCCTGCTGCGCCTGGGCCCGCTGCTCAGCAGGGATGCGCAGAGCACGTCCGACGCACTGGACCAGGTCAATGGCCCCGGCTCGGGGGTCGATGAAGGCGACCGAATCGACGACCGGGACATCAACCCCTTCCCCGAGCAAGCGCACGGACGTCACCACGCTCAGATCGACTGCCCACCCGTCCGCGCCCCGCCCCTGCCCCAGTTGTTCGTGCAGGACGGTGTACCTCTCGTCGGCAGTGTTCCCGGCGGACAACGCTGCAGCTCCCACGCGACCCGGTACAGCCACGCCCGCCTCCCGCAGCCGCCTGGCCTGCTCAGACAGCGTGACGGCAAAGGCCTCGGCATCCTCGACCCGGTTCGCGTACGCCAAAACCCGCTTCAACCCGTACTGGCAAGCGGCCTTCAACAACGCGGTCTGCTGAGCGGCGAGATACAACCCCCGCGCCCTCTCACCAGCCCGCCCCTCGACCACAACAGCTTCCTGCAGAACAGGGTCGTCGACCTCAGCCACCACGATCTGAAACCGCGCAACCAGACCATCGGCCTGGGCCTGCTGCAAGGTGAGTTCGAAGGCCACGGGCCCGAACCAGGCCGGGTTATCCATCGAGGCCAGCGGTCGCTCACCGCCCCCGGCCGGCACCCGCACCCAGGCATCGCCAGCATCCCGCCGCGCCCCGCTCTCGCTCCCATGCTCGAAGCCCCCGCCCAAAACCTCCCCGCCACCGTCGTACCCGATGCGCTTCCCGCCAGCGCTCTCCGAACCAGCAACCCAGGCCACCCCGGCGCCGCCGACAGTCCGGTGTGGCAGGGTGCTCCAGATCCGCGGGGTTGCAGTGAGCGCGAGCCTCCGCCGAGCCGGCACCGCACCCTGCTCGTTCACCAACGCCCACGTGGTAGTCCCCGCACTACGGTGCGCCTCATCGGTGATGAGCAGGTCCCACACAGGCAGCGCCGGGATACCCGGCACCACCAGAGCGTGGGCCTCAGCAATAGCGGGCACAGAGGCATACGTGGTGAACACCGTCCACGCCCGATGCCCCTGCCGCTCCAACTGACGCCACCACCACGCCAGTTGAGCCGGACTCGTCGTCGACGGCACACCGCACGAGGCGAGAACCGGATCCCCCGCACCGAGGGAACACACCACGGCCATGGCACCCCGCCGGCCACCGTCACGGCGGAACGCGAGCAGGCTCTGCTTCACCAACTCCAGCGTCGGCTCCACCACCAGCACACGCCCGCCAGCGGCCACCCGGTTGGCCACCTCCGCCGCAAGCCGCGTCTTGCCCGTCCCACACGCCATCCGCACCTGCGCCCGCAGCCCACCCTCGCCGCCACCGGCCGGCGCTTCCAGCGCCCGGACGACCGCCTCACAACCATTCCTCTGATGCGGCATCAACGGCTGCACCGGCCCCTGCCTCCCGCCTCACCAACACGGAGCCCCGGAGAGCACCCACACTCTGAAACCAACTCACACACTTTCATTCTGCTACAGCAAACGCCCCCGCCGCCCCCCTTCCACGCCGACAGAGACAAGAACCCTGGACAACACCTCTCACACCCGGCCTGCGAAGAACCCCACCAATCCCGAAAGCACACCCCGCGATCAAGGCTGCGACAGAAGCCCAAAACACCGCGAGAACAAGGGAGTTCCGGTATTATGGAGGAAACAGATCATCGAGGAATGAGAGCCCTGCAATGCCGGAGAGGACACATGATTTCGGTCATTACGGGGCCCAGGGCATCAAGGGCAGCGAAGCCGTCGCCCGCCAACTCGACCAGCTCGCCGGTTTCATCGCCACCCCGATCACCGCAAAGCGTGGCCTGACGGCTCGTCTGCACTATCTGACCAAATCCGACCACGCACGCACCGCGGCACGCGAAGCCGGACTGACCGTCACCGACCGCACCATCAAGGCTTGGCTGACCGGCCGTCAACAGCCCTCCCGCGCCAGCCTTCAGCAGATCGAAACCGCCTACCGCACAGTGCGCCGACAGAACGTGGCCCGCTACCTGCTGCGCCGGCTGAACAGTGGGGGAGGGACCCGGGTGGAGATCCATCCGTTCAACCAGTCCCAGGTCGATCGGCGGTTCCAACGGGTGCTGGAGTACCGCAGTCTCAACATCCGCCAGTGGGATGCCATCGTCCGGGCCTGGGCCGCAGCGGACACCAGCGCGCTGGACGATGCATGGGTGGATGTCATCGTGGACCTCGGCTCCCAATGGGGACAATACGAATACGTATCCGCCGTCGGATTCGCGGCATAGAACTGAACATCTGTCAATTCTCTTAGAGAAACCAGAATTGACAGATGTTCACCAGCAGACCGCGACTTCCGCCGCTAGCTGCCGCTCTTAGTGAAAGCCGCGGAGCGGATTTCACCCGGAATTCGCGGAGCGAATTCCGGCAGGCCGAATCGCGGAGCGATTCGAGACCCGGCCCGGAGGGCCGGCGGAGCGCGGAGCGCTCCGGATCTTCCGCCGCGTAGCGGCGGCGCGTCGTGTCTGCGGAGCAGACCCCGCG